>JAGAIW010000171.1 GCA_017626305.1 Clostridia bacterium | reverse complement strand
TAGGCGTAAAAGCGCCTACGTGCTTAAATAAACGAGCATTGATACGGGAAATTATGCTCATTCAAGACGGCAAAAAGCCACCCTGCACACCCAACAAAAAGGGTAGACCCGTTAAAGATAGCGGCGAACCTATTCTCATCAACAATACCGTCGTTGAGAATATCGACGTCGAAAAGAAAAAACCGATAACGGTAGACCCCAAAGAGATCAAAGAATATGTAAAACAGGAATGTATTGCCCGCATTTTAAGCGAAATAGAACGAAAGTTAAACAACCTTTTATAAATCCTTTCGGTATTGACCATAACGGTCATACTGAACGAAGTGAAGTATCCCTTCATACGTAAGTCCGCTTTTTCTTCCATGGGATTCTTCGAGCGTTGCTCTCAGAATGACGGGTATACCCATAACGGTCATTCTGAACGAAGTGAAGAATCCCAAATTACGTAAGTCCGCATTCTCTTCCATGGGATTCTTCACCCTTCGGGTTCAGAATGACGTTTGGGGGACGAGTTGGTTTTCTTCCGCTTGCGCGTCAGAATGACGGGTTAACCCATAATGACAAACGCGCCGTTTAACGGCGCGTTTTTGTTGTATGAAACTGTCTTATTCTTCGCTTTCAGGCGTTTCTTCCGTTTCTTCCGTTTCGTCGTCCAAAACTACCGTTTCGTCTACTTCTTCTTCCACTTCTACGCCTTCGGCAAGCTCTTCGGGGGAAAGGTCCGCCGCCGTTTCTTCGGGCGCTTGCGTTTCCGCCTCGTCGTCGCGTTCGGTAACGTCTACGGTAGCCACCAAGCTATCCTTCACGTTCATCACGCGTACGCCGCGCGTTGCTCTGCCGATACGGCTAATCGTGTCTGCGTGCATACGAATAATCGTACCGCCCGTCGTAATAATCATGATATCGTTTTCGTCGGTAACGAGTTTCATATTGACAAGCTCGCCCGTCTTTTCATTGAACACACCTGCCTTGATACCCTTACCGCCACGGCTTTGCAGACGGTAATCGTCAAAGCTAGAACGCTTTCCGTAGCCCTGCGACGTGAGCGTGAACAAATCCTGCGCGTTATCCACGATAAGCATGTCTACGACGATATCGTCTTTATTCAGCGCAATCGCGCGCACGCCTTGCGTACCGCGACCCGTAGGACGAACGTCCTTTTCGGAGAAACGGATACACTTACCTTGGCGGGACGCAACGAAGATTTCGTTTTCGCCCGTAGCAAATTGCACGGAAATCAAGCGGTCGTCTTCCATAATCTTGATGGCGATTTTCCCGTTTTTGGGGATACGCGCAAATTCCGAAGTAGCCGTCTTTTTGATAAGACCCTTCTCGGTTGCCATAATCAAATAACCTTCGTTATTTGCAATAACGGGCAATACCGTTTCAATCTTTTCACCGGGGTCAAGCTGAACGATATTCACCACCGCTCTGCCCCTTGCCGTGCGGTTGGCTTCGGGGATTTCGTAACCCTTAATGGAGTACACCTTACCCTTCGACGAGAAGAGCAAAATAGGGTCGTGCGTGCAGCAAACGAACATTTTTTCCACGTAGTCTTCGTCCTTGGGTCTATGCGCGGTGATACCCCTGCCGCCGCGGCCCTGCGCCTTGTATTCGGCAACGGGCAAACGCTTGATATAGCCCGAGTGGGTAATAGAGATAACCACGTCTTCTCTATCGATTAAGTCTTCGTCGTCGATATTGCCGTAATCCACGGAAATTTCCGTTTTTCTCGGGGACGGGTATTTGTTTTTGATTTCTTCCAAGTCGTCGCGAATGATTTGCATGACGCGATATTCGTTGGCAAGAATGTCCTTCAAATCGGCAATCGTCTTCAACAAGCCTTCGAGTTCTTCTCTCAGCTTTTCCACTTCCAACGACGTCAATCTTTGCAAACGCATTTCCAAAATGGCGTTGGCTTGTTTTTCGTCGAGTTCAAACGCCGTCGTCAAGCCTTCAATCGCCGCGTATTTATCCGCCGACGCCTTGATGATACGAATGACTTCGTCCACGTTGGCAAGCGCCAAAACAAGCCCCGCGATAATATGCGCGCGTTCTTCCGTCTTGTTGAGTTCAAAACGCGTACGACGGGTGATAACTTCTTTTTGGTGATTGAGATAATAATATAAAATATCACGCAAGTTGAGCGTTTTCGGTTCTGTACCGTTTTCGACAAGCGCCAACAAAATGATACCGTCGGACGTTTGCAGCTTAGTCTTTTTATACAGCGTATTCAAAACGACCTGCGCGTTTGCGTCCTTCTTACATTCGATAACGATACGCAAACCGTCTCTACCCGATTCGTCGCGGATATCCGAGATACCTTCGATACGCTTATCGTTGACCATATCGGCAATCGTTTTTACCAGCTGCGCTTTGTTGACCTGATACGGGATTTCCGTTACGACGATACGCGAACGGATATTGCCGCCCGTGCCGTATTCTTCAATCTCGCAACGGGAACGGATAACGATATTCCCTTGACCCGTTCTATACGCCTTTTTGATACCGCTTCTGCCCATGATAATACCGCCCGTAGGGAAGTCGGGTGCAGGGATAAGCTCCATAAGCTCTTCCACGTCGATATCGGGATTATCAATCATGGCGATAGCGCCGTCGATCACTTCGGCAAGGTTATGGGGCGGAATGTTGGTCGCCATACCTACGGCGATACCGTCCGCGCCGTTGACAAGCAGGTTGGGATATCTTGCGGGAAGTACCGTAGGTTCTTCTTCGCTGCCGTCGAAGTTGGGGATAAAGTCCACCGTTTCCTTATCCAAATCACGCAGCATTTCCGCAGCGAGCTTGGTAAGTCTTGCTTCGGTGTAACGCATAGCTGCGGCGGAGTCGCCGTCCACCGAACCGAAGTTCCCGTGGCCGTCTACAAGGGGGAAACTAATGGTAAATTCTTGCGCCAAACGCACGAGCGCGTCGTATACCGAGCTATCGCCGTGGGGGTGGAATTTACCCATACAGTCACCGACGATACGGGCGCACTTTTTATACGCCTTATCGTTATACAAACCCATTTCGTGCATGGAATAGAGAATTCTTCTGTGTACGGGCTTTAACCCGTCGCGTACGTCGGGAATTGCACGCGATTTATTTACCGCCATCGCATAAGCGATAAACGAACGTTTCAGCTCTTCATCTACTTCAATGTCGAGCATTTTCGTCATGGCGAGTGTTTTCTTAAACTCCTCTGTTAATTCAGGACTCGTTTCTTTTTTAGCCATTTCCTTTTCTCCTGTTATAATCGCTTAAATGTCAAGGTCGGTTACGAGATTTGCGTTCTCTTCAATAAACTTTCTTCTAAGCTCGGGGTTTTCACCCATGAGCATGGAGAACATTTGGTCCGCTTCCGCAGCGTCCTGCATGGTTACGCGGACGAGCGTACGGGTTGCGGGGTTCATGGTCGTATCCCAAAGCTGTTCTTTACTCATTTCCCCAAGCCCTTTATAGCGTTGGTATTCCACTTTCCCCGGCGCGTTTTTGTCGTATTCGATTTTCTCTTCTTCGGAATACAGATAATCTACGTTCCCCTTGCAGGTCGCCTTATAAAGGGGCGGTTTTGCCGAATATACGTGACCGTGTTCGATAAGCGGACGCATATAACGGAACAAGAACGTATACAAAAGAATACGAATGTGCGCGCCGTCGACGTCGGCATCCGTCATGGATATAATTCTATCGTAACGCAATTTGCTTTCGTCAAAATCGTCCAAAATACCGCAACCAAACGCCGTGATCATAGATTTGATTTCTTCATTTTCCAAAACGCGGTTCAGCCGTACCTTTTCTACGTTGAGTATCTTACCGCGCAGGGGCAAAATCGCTTGGAAACGTCTATCGCGCCCCGTTTTGGCAGTACCGCCTGCCGAGTCGCCTTCGACGATATAAATTTCGCAAAGCTCACTTCTTCTATCCGAACAGTCGGCAAGCTTGCCAGGCAACGTCGTCGTACCCAAAACACCCTTTCTTCTCGTCAATTCTCTTGCGTTTCTTGCCGCGTCGCGCGCTTTTTGCGCCGTGATACAGCGGAGCACCAGCTCTTTTGCAGCCGACGGGTTTTCTTCCAAGAACGTCGACATGTGCTCGGTAACGCATTTATTGACAAACGCGCGGATATGGCTGTTATTCAGCTTGTCCTTGGTTTGCGATTCAAACTGCGCGTCTACAAGCTTTACGGAAACGACCGCCGTGATACCTTCACGCACGTCTTCGCCCGTGAGCTTGTCGTTATCTTTCAAAATGTTATGCTTTCTGCCCGCTTCGTTAATGACCTTGGTCAACGCCATTTTCATACCTTCTACGTGCGTACCGCCGTCAATGGTATTGACGTTGTTGGCGTAGCTGTAAATGACTTCGTTATACGATTCGTTGTATTGAATCGCTACTTCGCAAACGGTGTCACCGTCCTGTTCTTCAAAGTACAAAGGCGTGGGGAAAAGCAATTCTTCACGGCTCTTATTGAGTTCTTCTACAAACGAACGGATACCCCCTTCGTAGCAGAAAGAATCGACGTGTTCTTGCCCCGCGCGCTTATCTTCTAAGGTAATGCGCAGACCTTTATTCAAATACGCAAGCTCACGCAGACGACCCTTTAAGGTATCGTAATTGAATATCGTCGTTTCAAAGATATCCTTATCGGGCATAAAAGTAACCTTCGTACCCATTGCGTCGGTGTCGCCCACGATTTGTACGCTGCGTTGGGGCACGCCGCGGTTGTATACCTGCTTGAAAATATGTCCTTCGTGGGAAACTTCCGCTTCCAACCATTCGGACAGAGCGTTTACCGCCTTCACGCCTACCCCGTGCAAGCCGCTGGATACCTTGTATCCCGAATCGCCGCCGAACTTACCGCCGGCGTTTACCTTCGTAAATACGACTTCCAACGTGGAAATGCCTTCCTTGGGGTGGATATCCGTCGGGATACCGCGCCCGTTATCTTGAACCGTACAGCTACCGTCGCCGTTGATAATGACTTCGATATGCGTACAATAGCCCGCCAACGCTTCGTCGATAGAGTTATCCACCACTTCGTGTACAAGGTGGTGAAGTCCCTTTGCGTCGGTGGACGAAATATACATACCCGGGCGTTTTCTAATATGTTCCAGCCCGTCGAGCACCTGTATTTGCTCTGCGCCGTATTCGCCTTCTACTCTTTCCGCCATAGTCTTTTCTCCCATTTCGCTTTCCCTTTTTTATAAAAAGGGAAAATCGTTATTTTGACAGTTCTATTATACCATCTTTTTTCAAAAAAAGAAAGCGAATAAACGACAAATTTACAAACTTTTCTCTATCTTACCCAAAATAGGGCGTTTTTTTATGCTAAACGGCGCGCAGGCGTTGGATTTGATAAAGAATACGGCGCGAAAAAAACAGGCGAAAATTCGCCCGTTTTTTACGCTATTTATTTTTGTCCCCACATTTCCTTGGCAATCGCGCTCACTTCGTCCGTCGTTTGCGCGCGGAATAATCTATCTTTATACGCCGCCGCCCCGCGTTCGCCCTTCAAATAAAACGCCGCCATTTTCCGTAAGAATACGGTGGCAAACCGTTCGTCGCACGTCTGTTTCGTCCAAGCCGTTTGCTTATTGAACATTTCTAATTTACTTTCCCTTGCGCCGCCCGTCAAATCGCAAAAGATTTGCGGGTCAAACAACGCCGCGCGCGCCACCATAACCCCGTCCGCACCCGTTTCCAAAAGCAACCTTTGCGCGTCTTCGTCGGAAAATACGCCGCCGTTGGCAATCACGGGAATATCCACCGCGCGCTTTGCCGCGGCAATTTCTTTATAGTTGACTTCCCCTGCGTATACTTTATCCTTCGTCCTGCCGTGAACGGTGATAAGGCTTGCCCCTGCACCTGCCATTCGCTTGGCAAATTCCGCCGTAATAAGCTTGCTTTCCTGTAATCCGATACGCATTTTCACCGTAATGATTTTACCGCTTTTTACACATTCCTTGACGATTTTTTCCGCCAAAGCGGGATTGTCGAGCAACGCGCTCCCTTCCCCGTTTTTATAAATTTTGGGTACGGGACAGCCCATATTGATATCCACGATAGGAAAGGGCTGCAATTTTTCGTGCTCGCAAGCGGCGCGCAGTACGTCGGGCTCGCTGCCGAAAATTTGCGCGGCGGCAAGTCCTTCCTGCTCGTCGGTAAAAAGCAACTGCTGCGTGTTTTCGCTGCCGTATTTTAAGCCCTTTGCGCTGACCATTTCGCTGTAACAAAGCCCTGCACCGTAGCCCTTACACAGCCGACGGAACGCATAGTTCGTGTACCCTGCAAGGGGCGCGCAAAATACGTTGTTATGTAGGGTGATATTCCCGATTTTCAGCGGTTTTATTTGCATATTTTTTCCTTATTCAACTCGGCTTTCGCCGCAAGATAATAGTCATCCCACTCGCTTTCCGTCAACGTCGTAACGTCCTTGCCGTCGGCAAGCGCCTTTTGCTCGGCTATCGTAAAGCGTTTGGCAAACCGTTCCACGCTTTCTTTGAGCGCTTTTTCGCAATCGCACCCAGCCTTTCTACCGACGTTAACCGCCGCAAATAATACGTCGCCCAGCTCCTTTTCTATTTCTTCGCTATTGCCCGTGCGCTCTGCCGCGAAAAATTCTTCCAGCTCTTCCTGTAAACGGACGGCGGCGTCCTTTACCGTAGCAAAATCCATGCCCGCTTTGCCTGCGCGTTTGCCCACCTTTTGCGCGCGAAGAACGGCAGGGAAACATTTGGGCACGTCGTTGACCGAATCGGCAAACGTTTCTTGGTGTTTTTCCGCCATTTTATTTTTATCCCATACGCTAAGCGCCGCGCTTTCGCCGTCCGCCTTGTCCTTGCCGAACACGTGCGTATGACGGGATATGAGCTTATTGCAAATGCCCGACAAAACGTCGGTGAGCGTAAACGCGCCCGTTTCTTCTTTGAGTACGGCGTGGAAAATCACCTGTAATAAAATATCCCCCGTTTCTTCAAGAATCTTCTCGTCGTCCCCCGTATCGATTGCGTCGACCAGCTCGTACGCTTCTTCAATAGCCGACATTTTAATACTCTCGCTGGTTTGTACTCTGTCCCAAGGACAGCCGTCCGGTTTTCTAAGCCGCACGACGATTTCCTTTAAATCGTTTAACGTGAAACGGTTTTTCTCCAAAAGCGGCTGTTCGTCAACGGCAAGCGCGGACGAATAGTCGTACGCGTTTTGACGGTCCAGCTCGTAAAGCGATATCTTTTTCTTTGCGCCGCCTACGACGTACTGCGCTTTACATTCTTCTCCGAATAAATCGCCCAGGAGCAATTTACAATCGGACGCAAGCGCTCTATCGTCCAAATCGTAAACAATCAGCGGCAGCGTTAAGCCACCGACGGCGGCTCTATCAAACAGTTCGTACGCAGAAACGGCGGTATACGAGCAGCCTTGAAAACGGGCAACGCTTGCAATCGACGAAACTTTGGATACGCCGTCAATCATCTCTACCTTGCCACGCAAACGCTTACAAAGCGCCTTTACCGAATAATCTTCGCTTGCCGCGCCGTCAACGAGATATACCGTATTCTCTCCAAGCGCGCACACCGCTTTGGCTAAATTTTTCGCCAAAGTGGCAAAGCTACGACTGTTTTCGTATACGTAGTCTAAGCACACGTGGGGAATTCCCAGCTCCACTACCGTTTGATACGAACGGGTATTCGCCGTACGAACGGCGACTTTTGCGCCGCGTTCTATCGCGGCGAAGATACAGCGTTTTCCACGCTCCGTCAAATCCCCTTGCTCTACGCCCAAGCCGATTACCGTAATCATGTTTCGCTCCTTTTCTTTTGGTTTTTGGATACGATAAGATTATACAACAAATCCAAAAGAAAAGCAACCAAATAGCAAAGGTTAGTCGCATAAGCCAGCCCGTAAACGGAAATTTGGCTATCGCGCAACAAAAACGCGTACGTCACCGTTTTCGCCACTACCCCAGCCAGCATACCCAACGCGGCAAACTTGGGCTTGCCTTGCGCCGTTAAACAAGCCGACAGCGTTTGCACGCACGAAAGCAAAAACGCGCTGACGGAAAACGCTTGGATAAGCCCGATTAAAAGCGTCAGTTCTTCCCCTTGCAAACTTCTGAAAATCAGCCTTGCGGCAGGCTCGGCAAAAAAGTATAAGCCTACGGCGCAGGGAATACTCACAAGCGCAGTAATCCCTAGCGCAAAAAAGAGCTTGCGTTTCACCCCTTTGCCTTCCGCCGCCGCGCTTGCCACCGCGGGTACGCTTGCCGCCGCTAAGCCGTAGCACACCGACACGGGCAGGTTAATCACCGTCACCGCTCCCCCTGCAAACAGCCCGTATAACGCTACGGCGTCGGTGGAATACGCGGAAAGCAGTCTTACGGCAAGCACGCTGTCCACAAGTCCCGATAAGGGGAGTAATATAGACGAAAAGGTGACGGGTATACTGAGCTTTAACACCGTTTTCGCCTTAACCATGCCCCCGCCGTTTTTTAATTTCAAGGGGGCAGGTACGCGTTGAAAAAGTAAAAGCATCAAGCACAGCGCGGCTAGCTCGGATATGGATACGGCAAGCAGTAAAAATACGACGGCGCGCGCTACGTTTTCACGGAACAGGTATGCGAACAATAACCCAAACGCCACCTTTACCACCTGTTCGGTCACTTCCGAAAGCGCGGTGGGCAGCATATCGTTTTTGCCTTGAAACCAACCCCGAAAAACGGAGATTGCCGACACCAACAGTACCGACGGCGCAAGAGCGTAATATCCGCCTACCGTTTCCGTATTGCCTTGCGCTTTGGCAAGGAAGGGCGCGATTAACGCCATGAGCAACGAACCGCCCAAACCGATAAAAACGAACAGTTTCATGGCGGTGGAAAACAACGGCTTATCCCCTTCTCCTTTGGAAACGCGCTCCGCCGTAAGCTTGGCTATCGACGACGGAATCCCCGTCGCTGAAACGGTAAGAAGAAGACAGTACACAGGGTAAATCATTTGATACAGCCCCATACCGTGCCCGCCGATTAAATTCGTTAAGGGGATACGGTACAGCGCGCCGATCAGCTTGGCTATCAATCCCCCTGCGGCAATAATCGCCGCGCCTTTAAGAAATCCACCTTTATTTTCCTTTACCATGGCTTTCCCCTTTCAAATACTCTACCGCCACTTGCGCGTACACCGCCGCACCGTAACAAAGCGCGTCTTCGTCAAAGCGCACGCCTGCGTGGTGTAAGGGCAAATCATACCCCTTCTTTCTTTCCCCCGCGGCAAGCGCAAGCATCACCGACGGAACGGCGTGGGAAATATACGCAAAATCTTCCGAGCCGCCGCTTTTTTGCGCCGTTTCACTCCCCGTAAGCGCGGACGAGCGGAATACGTTCTCTTTGCCAGATACGGCTTTTGCCGCAAGATACGCCAGTTCGGAAAGAGCCCTGTCGTTGACAAGGGTAGGGCAGCCGCTCACAAACGCCGTTTTGGCTTTGGCGCGGAATGCTTTGGCTATGGAAGAAGAAATCGCCTGCAAGCGTTTTTTTACGTTTTCTCTAACGCTTTCGTCAAACGCGCGCAGCGTGCCTTTAAAAACCGTTTCTTCGGCAATCACGTTGGCGGAATGACCGCCCGTAATTTGCCCTACCGTCAATACGGCTGGGTTGGAAACGGACAGCTCGCGCGCGGATAGTTCGTGCAAACCAAGCAATACGTGCGCCGCCGCGGAAATGGCGTCCACCCCGTTTTGCGGAGCAGAACCGTGACAGGCTTTGCCCTTGATTTTTACTTCAAAAAAATCCGCCGCGGGCGCGCTTACTCCGTCCGCCACTACCACAGTACCCGTGGAATAGGGGCTGTCCGTCATGACGTGCAGGGTCATAGCCGCGCGCACGTCTTTGAGAGCGCCGCTATCCAAAGCGGCTTTTGCCCCTTCTAGGCTTTCTTCGGCGGCTTGAAATAGAAACTTCACCCTACCGCACAGCTTGTCTTTTTGCTCCGTTAAAAGGCGCGCCGCGCCCAAAAGCATGGCGGCGTGCATATCGTGTCCGCAAGCGTGTACGTTGCCCGTTTTACAGGCGAAAGAAAGCTCGCTTTTTTCCTGCATAGGCAGCGCGTCAACGTCCGCGCGCAGTAGCAGAGTATTCGTCGAACCGCCAAAGTCGAGCACGGCGGCTACGCTGCCGCCCACTTCGTACGGGGAAAGACCCATGCTTTGCAATTCGTCGGTGATAAACGTTTTGGTTTTGTGTAAACGGAAACCTGTTTCGGCGTTGCGGTGTAGATACCGCCGATTGTGGATAAGTTCTTCTTGAATGGTTTTGGCGCGAGAAAGCATAAAAAACTCCTTTTAGACAGTATGCGCCAAAAAGGAGTTTTTAGGTATGACCTTGTCGTTTTTATAACGCCGGTTTTTTATTACGTCGTGTTGAACGTAGTGAAACATGCCTTCGTACGTAAATCCGTACTTACTAAACGTCATGTTGAACGTAGTGAAACATCCCTTTATACGAAGTCCGTACTTTTGTCCATGGGATTCTTCGCTATGCTCAGAATGACGCTTGTCCCTAAATGTCATACTGAATGAAACGAAGTGTAATGAAGTATCCCTTTATACGTAGTCCACATTCTCTTCCATGGGATTCTTCGCCACGCTCAGAATGACGGGAAGACGGGGATTGTTCTCTTGGAATGACGGGTTGAAAAGTGGTTGACTACAAAAGAATACGGCGCGGTGTATACCGCGCCGTACTTTTATTTTAGATTAAAGTGTAACGTCTAAATCGTGAGCAACCGTCCAAACTTCGCCGTTTGCTAATTCGATTTCCCAACAATCTTCACGCAAAGAAACTCTGGAAACGTTCGCTTCAAACGTACCGATTACTTGGTTGTTGCAATCGTACATCACGTAATCCATCAGCTTTTCGCCTTCGGGACCCTTTCTTTCCGATTCTTTTTCCACCATGAAGTAACCGTACTGCGAATTAGCCGCTTTATAGCCTTGAATTTCTACGGGAGCTGCAAAGGTATTAAAGCTGAAATAGTAATACTTCGCCGTTTCACCGTCCGCTACTTCCTTATCCGTCAAGATTGCAAAAGAATCCATTCGTCTAACAAACGTATAAGCGGACAAGTCTGCTTTTGCGTTGGTAAGGTCAGACCAAGCATAAACCTTGCCGTCCTTCATAAGATACTTACCTTCTGCTTCAATCGTAAAGCCCGTAACGTCGATTTCTTCCATGTTTTCGTTAAGGTACTTATATTCCGTATATTCGTTGCCGTTCACGTCAAGCGCACCGTTTTTGAACTCCGCTGCGTATACGCCTTTTACGATAGGATTTAACCCGCCCATTTCCGCATTCGTATCGTCGTTGATAAGCACAAGAATATTCAGTTCGTTATCCATAAGCACCATCTTTGTAGCGTTGGTGTTGAGCACGTCGTTTTCAATGGGAACGATTTGCGCCATAATGCCAACTTTTTCTACAAAGCCCGTGTCTGCGGGAACAGCTCTCGAATATTCGATATACCAACCGAGTTCGATTTCCTTTTCTTCGCCCGTAGCTACGTCGACAAGAACGTGGTGTACGTCGTACTTCATACCGTATTCAGCGTAATCGTAGTTTACAGCCGAAGGCATCAAGCTTTCCGTATACTGCACCAAAAGGTTGCCGTTATTAAGCAAGGTAATATCGCCTTCCAACCATTCGTCAGGGAACTGCTTTTCGTATACGCAGTTTATCCACTTATCGTACGAAAGGTCGTATACGTATAAACCGATAGGCTGGGGCTCTTCCGAATAATCTTCGGGGTCGTAGGTAAATACGTAGCCCTTATTCTCAAAGACTTCATCAAAATCAGGACGGTAAATGAGCGTATCCTTTTCTTCCTTACGTACGACTTTGAGCTCTCTATCAAATACGTATACCGTATCTTCGATAGCAATATACGCATACTGCTCGCTCTGTTTTAAGAATTGCGCTACGGGGGGCAGATAACCGTATTCGTATTCGGGCTGCACGTAGGTAGCCAGCTTTTCCCCAACGGGCGAATAATAGATAAACGTATGCACGTAGTCGTTTTTGTCTTTATCAAAAGTAGCTTCTACCACCGTGGGTAATATGCTGTCAGGGAAAATTTCGACCGCCGCGTAATCTAAGTTATACTTAGTGGGATCAAATTCAAAATCGTTGTCACCGCCTACCGCGCCCGAGCCTTGCAAGTAGTCATGCTTTATCGCACGGGCTGTATCTTCCGCCTTGAATTCATACAGCAATTTCCAGTCCGCCGAATACCAAGCGTACGTTACGATATAAGCAGGCTGTCCGTCCAAATGGGGGTCGGACGAACGACCTTCTTCGCCGTAAACCAAGAAATAACCCATACCCCCATTGACCACTTGCGGTTCTAAAAGCAAATCCTTTTCAGATAAATCCGGACCTTCTTCCTTTTTCACCGCCGTACCCGTAATGGTATAGCCGTCATTCATCAATTCCGCTTTTTCCCAGTCGATAAAATCGCCGATTTTCGCGTCCGTAGGAATTTCTTTCTTCACCATGGGCACTCTTTCTTCTTTTTGCAACTGCTCGGTCGTGTTGATAACTGCAATTTCTTTGCCGCACAAATCGCAAATCGCGTTGGTGTCAAAGTCCGTATGCTTTTTGCAAGCCGCCGTCGTCGCCGCTCCGTCACAGGAAGCCAACAAAGACGCCGCGCTTACCGTTGCCATCAATAATGCAATAATTTTGCGTTTCATTTTCTTTTCTCCTCCTTAGACGTTAGTTGGGCAATTTAGCAATCTTTACGCCGTCAACCCTAAGCCAAGCCCCCGTGCTGTCAAACAAATAAGCTGCTACGCCTTCACCTTCAAACAGCACTTCCAAATTCGCATTGTAAACCGTGCTCTTCAACGTTTCGGGCGTTTCCCCTTGCGCGGGTACGGTTTCTTTAACAATCAACAGTCCACCGCCCTGCGCACTAGGCTTAACGGCAAACTTCTTAGACAACGTCAACGTAGCGCTATTAAAGTAGTAGTATTCATACGTTACTTCGCCTTCGGGCTCGGTAGGTTGAATTTCTTTGGTAAGAACGAAACCATACGATAAGGTTTGTACTTCGCTATAATCCGCCAAGTCCAGCTTTGCATTTTCTAAATCGTTCCAAGCGTACAGCTTCGTGCCGACCTGCAAATAGTTACCCTTATCTTCGTACGCTTCGGGCAGGTATTTCACCAGCTCGCCCTTGCCGTTGACAAGGATACGCACGGACGAACCGTTGTCGTAGGTAAGCGACGAAAGATACAAATCTTCCCCAACCTGCTTTTTAACGTTCCCTTGACCGATTAACGTCTTTTGTTCTACGTACAGGATATTTAATTCGTTATCCAAGATAACGTTAAGCGTTTCACCGCTGACCGCTTTGTCTTCGATAGGCATAATCACTGCAACGTTCTTTGCCTTGTCGGTGTAGCCAAGCTCTGCCGTAGCCGTGTACATGGATTGAATTATATAGCCGAATTCCACGTCCTTTTCTTCGCCCGTGGCAGGGTCGATAATCGTTTGGAATACGTCGTATTTCACCATGTCGCCGCCGATATCGTAGTTCACCGCGTCGGGGCTGAGCTGTTTATAGCCCTGCATCAACAGTTTGCCGTCCTGTAAGGGGAACAGTCTAACGTTGCTTACGTAAGAAGGCAATACCTTCGCATAGGTAAGCTTTAACCACGCGCCGTCAAAGCTATGAATCCAAAGCTTGTTGCTTCCTATTTCATACAACGCGCCGTAGGTTTCCGTTTGCACGGTATATACAGGACGGGCAATTACCGGCTCGTCTTTTTCAAATACGTGCAACAGCTTGTAGGTCGTAGAGTCGATAGCCACCACCTTTTGCGTATCGTCGGAAAGCGTGAAGGTTTGGTAGATTACCCCGTTCACAATTTTTGCAGAATGGCTTGCCGCTCCGCCTTCATTCATAAACAAGAACTTACCGTCATACGAATAATAATACGCTTTCGTTACGGGGACCTCCACGGTCTCTTCGTTTTTAACAAGCTCCGTGATATACGTGTAGAAAATTTTACTGTCAGACATCATACCCGAGCCAGTACGCGTTTTCTTAGGGGTTTCCCCGTCCTTATATACGTCCGATTCCCAAGCAGTTAACACGTTACCGTTTTCGCCCCAAACTTTGTATACGTCTTTTTTGGTTACGTTTTCAGGGTCGGTATCGTCCGTTACCGTCCATTGTTTAGAATACAATTCGACATTAGACCACTTACCTGCCGTAATGAAATCCTTATCGAAATTCACGTTTTCTTTGGTGTACTTTGCCGTGGGTTTTTGATGCAAATAATAATCCGCGCGGTTGTTTTCCGTAGGAAGGGGATTTACCACCATGGGCGTTTCTTCCGCTTCTTCGGCAGGGAGATATTCGGTTACGTATACGATAGCCCTTTGACAGGAATCGCATACCAAGTTTTTATCGCTATCTACGTGTTTCGAGCAAGGTGCTGCTGCGCTACCGTCGCAAGCCGCAAACATGGAAGCCACGCTAAGCGCTGCCATAAGCAATGCAATCTTTTTACCTTTCATTTTCTTTTCTTCTCCTTATTTCAATAAGTACGCTTCGGTGTAACGGATTTCCGCGTCGGGCGCTTCCATACCTTCGGGAAGGGTGGAAGGCGACGCGTTGGTATTCAACGTCCACGTTTCGATAACGCTTACCACTACCATACCGTTATCGTACGGCGTCGCGCTTACCGTTCTGACTACGTCGTAATAGAAGGTATACGGAGTATCTTCAAACGTAACCGTCTTGGTTTCTTGTCTAGAACCTAAGTTAAAGTCGTATTCTGTACCGTCATACGCGAAGAACTTCGTAACGTAGTTACCCGCATTGTAGTCGGTATAGCTGATTTGCAGCAAGCCGTCCACTACAACGGAAACCGTTTCATTTTGCGAATCTGACGTGTAATAGAAGGGCTCTTCGCCTACCCATTTCGTTTCCGTACGCCATTCGGGAATCCATTCTTCTTTCTCTCCTTCCCAATAGCCGCCAGCTTCCACTTGCACTTCTTTAATAGACGCCCAAGTCCAAGCTACGTCAAAGCTTTGGTTGAAGTTTTCAAGGAAATCGTAGTGTATCGAGTTGATTTGCACAAGCACTTTACCGTCGATAACCTGATAGCTTTCGTACATATTATACGTATTGTCGTCGTGATCGTCCAGCGTAGCCAGCTTGTTGAAGTTGTAATCGTATACGCAGTCGTTATAGATAAAGCCGTTTTCGATAAGCGTTACGTTATTGAAGTTATGCAAGTACAGCTCTAAATCACCCGTCTTGGTGTTTACCGTGTAGTTGAGCACGGTATTTGCTCTATCGGCAACTCTTGCTTGGATAAACATGGTGTCGCTATCCAAATAGCCAACGTAACCGAATTGATTCGGCACAATCTTGGGAAGTTCGGCAACGATTTCCATCGTTTCCGCATTCAAAACCGCGAACACGCTTTCCCCTTGGAGTGCGCCTTCGCTATAATGTTGAACTTCCGCCAACACGTAACCGTCTTTGAGTTTCATATTGTCTAAGCTATCGTTTGCCGAACCGATCGTGAGATAGCTGTTGAACGTCGTCATTTCGTCAGCCGCATGGGTGTATACCTTTTGCGCCAAGAAACTGTTATTCACGTCCGTCGTTGCGCCCGTACCTGCGTTCAAAAGCGTATGTACGATATCAATCTTTTGTCCGCCAAGGTCTGCGTCGTATTCGGTTGCGTCCGCATCCAAATATTTGTATTCGCAAACGTATACGTTGCCGTTAGGCAATACCGCATAGCCTGCTACCGCATACGCGTCGGAAGCGTATTCTGCCGTGATTGCGCCGTCTTTATAAACGGTAATCGAAACTTCGGGCATCAAAACCAACGCAATTTCGCCCATTTGAATGGTTTGCGGTTGCGCTTCTTTGATATAGTATGCATATTCGCCTTGTTCGTAGTAGCCGTAGCCGCCTGCGTTCCAAGTGTATTGATTGCCTTCTAAGATAAATTGCGGATTAGACGCGTCAAACGAAGGTACGGCGTATTCCATACCCAAATCGTACGTTTTGACGATTTCGCCCGTCGTTTTATCAAAGAGATAGGTCTTATCCCCGATATCGATAATTTGCTGCGCAATGCTGTCGTTGTCACGCTTTGTTGCATACGTTTCCAAATTTTCCGCAATCCACGTTTTGGTGGGAAGGTGGTAATAGGAATAAACCGTCTTTTCTTCGTAGCTGGAAAACAGCGTTTCGTCCAAAGGTTCTGCGCCTTCTTCTACCGTCTTTAATACCTTCGTCGTCTTACTTACCTGCAAAACGTGTTCGTAGAAGGTACTCATTTGTTGGCGGTATTCTGCCGTAGGCTTTAATTCGCTATCCAACGCCTTATCGCCGTCTTTCACTACGCTTACCGTTACCGTTTTAAACAGCTCTTCATGCGTATCCTTATCAAAGTACGTTTGGGTCGTCGTCGTCTTCGTTGTCTTGGTTTCGCTTACGGGCTCTGCCGCAGCTTCGTCTTCGGTAAACGTCTTTTCCGTAACCGCCGTGTCGACAACGCAGTAATAACCGTAAGCGGCGTTATACTGCAAAGACTTGTCTTCCTTTTGCGTCTTTAACGTCGTCTTTTCCAGCTTTTTCGCCGTTTCAGGCGCTACGTATTCCACGTATTTTTCCCATTCCGCCGCCGCTGCCTTATAGCCTTCGTTGGCAATTTCTTCGGGCGTTTGGGGTTTTTGATGGCTCGTACCGGGGTCGTCGCAGGCTGCCATTACGGTGCTCATGCTAAGCATAAGCGCTAACATCAATGCTAATTTCGAGTATTTTTTCATTGCTTTTTACCCCCTTATTTCCATTCATCCAAACGGTCGTCTACGCCGTTGTCGTTTTTATCAAAGTCGTCGGGAATACCGTCGCCGTTGCTGTCCTCGCCGCCGTATCCTTCATAGCAATCGGGGATACCGTTATCATTCCAGTCGCGAAGTTCGTTATCAAGCCAGTCGGGGATACCGTTGCCGTCTTCGTCGTGGACTTTATCGGAAAGCTCGGGTAAATAGTTCGTAGGATAGCTTTGTTGCGCTTCGATACGATATACGTCGCCTTCATCAATAATCACCAACGCGTTCTTCGTTTCGTATACGCGAGCCCATTCGCTCAGGCCGTGAATCAAGGCTTCCATTTCCGTATTATAAATCGTCACCCAAGTCTTCGGCTGATTGATATCGCCGCTGGTGTTTTCCTTTATTTCTTTTACGTACGTATCGTGGAATTCATAATAGAATTGCATGCCAGAGCCCGAAACACCCGAAACATATTTCGCACCAAAACGTGCTGCCGTATATTTACCGACAAGATGGTATTCCGTCGTTCCGTTGTCGTCCCAGCCTTTCACCATGACGTTATCGCCCGTTACGCCAACGATTTCCCAGTTCTTCCAGCTTGAGATTTGCGAAATGTTATCCCATTTGCAAAGCTGTTTCATATCAAAATCGTAAATACCTACGCCCGCGATTACCACAAAATCGTCTACGACTGCTGCGTTTGCAGGCAAATAGCTACGCAGCGTACCGTCCGCAGCGTAAATGGCTTGCGTGATAGGCGCGCCGTTTGCGCTAACGAGCGGCGTTTCAATATCTTTAAGATAGCTACCGTCGGAAAGCGGCTGTACGTCTTCGTCGCTAAACATAAACGCTTCCGCGCCCATAACGTGCTGTACCTTACCGTTATTGTCGAAGAATACTGCCAAAAGATTCTCTTCCATATCGCCGCCGCTTATCATCATATCCGCAACGTCGGAAAGCTTAACGCCCATACCGCAGTTGATAAGGCTCGCCCCGAGTTCTACTTGCACATTCTCTTGAACGTTACCCGCCTTCAACATGCTTTCCAAAAGCGATCTGGTTTCTACCATTTCAAACATATACTCGCAATCGATTTGCTTGCGCGCGCCGTTTTCTACGGAGATAATTTCGGTATACATATTCATACCGATACCCATCATCTCAATATAGATATCCGCGTTTTTATCGGACGTCATTTCTACGTATTGCACAAGTACGTCACCGTTGTTGAGTACGTTTGCCATTGAGCCCGTACCCATCATATCGTTTACGCCGCTATCGTAATAGTAGCTGTATTTGAGCGCGCCGCTAGCGCGGTCGTAGATTTCTACGCCGTCTTCCAGCATATAGCCGTATTTGCTCGTTTGATAATCGTACAGCATGGTTGCTTCTTGGGTGGACGCTTTGTACGTCTTCACAAGCTTGTAGGTACGGTCTTCAACGCTGCGTTCATATACGCCGACCGTCGTTCCGCCGTAAAGCACCTTACAACCGTCGTAAAACATACCGTATTTATCTCTGATAATTTCTACGTCGTCACTAAGCTCTGATTCGGCTACCTTTTTACCGTTTACGTCGTAGAACGCGTAATGGCTCTTTTCGGTGTAGCTGAAATCCAACTCGTTTTCTTCAATAACTTCGTCGTCCAAACGGGTATACGTCGTCGTTGCCACCGTAACGCCGAAATTGTTTGCGTATACCTTTTCTTTCGTTTCGGGGTATTTAGGGTTACCGTATTTGTCTGTCGCGTTCTCGTCGATATCTTCGTACTTACTTTCGTGCGTCCAAACAACCTTGCCACTATATATATTATATAATGTATAGATATCCACGACGTTGTTCATGAAATCCTTATCCGTCTTTCTGAACAAAATCGCGCCCGAGTTTTCTTCTACGAATTCGCCGTATTCCTTGTTGAGATTGAGATTTGTATGCGTGTCGCCGTACTCGTAATAATACGTTCTTTCTACCTTATGCGACACTTTTAAGAAATCTTCGTCGGTGAAATTCCCCGTTTTCGTGGAGTCTTCACCGCCACAACCTGCAAGCAGGGTCGTTGCGCCAAGCGCTACGCAAAGAAGGCTAAACAATTTATTTCTTTTCATCTTCTTATCTCCTTTTGCTTAGTCCACCAGATAGATTACGGGATTACCGTTAATCTCTGCCTGTACGTACAAATATCCGTCGAGTTCAACGACGTTCATTTGACCGCTTTGTTGTACGTCGGAATTGCCCTGCGTTTTTAACAGAGCCGTACCTTTGTTGTTATACAGCGTATACGTACCGTTTTGTTCGTCTTCAAGCACCATGAAGTTATCCGTGATCGTAACGTAGTCTTCTTCGCCTTTCGTCATGAATACTTCCATCTTCTTGGTGTCTTCGTTGAAGTGATAGCAGAATTCTTTTTCTTCTACATAATCGGTGACCCAAAGATATACGCCGTCACTCATAATTTCAACTTCGTATTCGTATCTGCTGGAATTGAATTCGCTAGTAGCAAAGCTGTATACACATTCCTTAGAATAATTATAAATACCGTCTTCCGTTACGTACAACGTGGAAGTAATCGCCACGGTGCCGCTCAAAACGTTCAAAGGCAGTTGCAATACTTGCTTGCCGCTAACGTCGTATACGATATGGTCGTATTCGTATTCGCCTTCCGCACTGCTTACACTAATCATGTAATATTTATCGCTAAGGATTTCGATATTTTCGCCGTAGCCTGCGCGTTCAAGCTTGGTATTCTTGAAGGTATAACCAACCTTACCGTTATTATCCATAACGACATATTTGGTGGTAGAACCTACGCCAAGAACGTTGAACGGCGTTAAGTACGCTTGGTTTTGCTTGCCCTTTGCAAGGTCGAAGGGGAAGTCGTGATCGTCCGCGCTTGCGCGTGCAAGTTCGTCCACGAAGTAGTTGAAATTCTTCACTACCGTCGCCTTGCCCGTTTCACGGTCGATAATCTTAGTGGTAATTTTAAACTTTTGACCGCTAAGAGTGTTTTTGAAGTTATATGTACCTTCGGTAACGTTTGCCCATTCCTGTACGAGAAGATTACCGTTGTTGAGTACGTGTACTTCCATAGGCAAATTGTTCTGGTCACCACCGGCAACGCCCATCATGGTTTCATACGAACCGACGACGACTACGTCGCTGGGGAAGTTGTATTGCATAGAGCAAACGCCTTCCGTATTATATACTTGAATCATACGGCCTTCCGCGCCGAAACGCCACGTATACATATATCCGCCAAACGACGCCTTAAACGTTTGCGTGCTCAAATTGTAGCCGTCCGTAACGAGAGTGTTAAGCTTACGGAGAACGTTCAATTCTTCGTCCACCCAAACGACTTCGTCTTTTAATTTGAGCTCGTACAAGCCGTCAAACTCTCTTACGCTTGCCTGTTCGTGGGAATACGAATTGGTAAACGCCGATCCGTTGTTATAACCGTTATCCACTTTTTTCGCCAAATAGTATTCGTACTGCGTTTGCGAATCGCCGCCGAATTCCTGTACGTACTTAATCAGCGGATATTCAATTTCTACGTCGAACGTATACGACGAAGTAGAAGAAGAATACGAGAAACTTCTTTCGCTTACGTTTTCCCCCGTCGTTAAATCGACAACTTTGAAGTAGACGGAGTTCGCTGATTCCGTCCTTACCGCAAGCAGATTGTGTTCTGCGTCGCTGTCTACCACCGTGCCGTCGATACGCTTCACGTTGGTATAGGTTTTCGATCCGTCCGTCCACACGAAGTTTTCTTTCAGCGCGCTGAGTGCTGCGTCTTGTTCGTTCGTTTCGTTACATGCGCTAAGCGGCATAACCATACACGCCGCCGCCATAAACAAGACTAAGAGTTTACGCTTTTTCATGTTGTTCTCCTTTTCCTTTTTTTACCTTTTATATCCACAGCTTGCGCTGTTTCTACCTTGATAAGTGTTTACATTCGTCGCGTTTAGCGACGAATAGCCCGCGGGCTATTCTTTTTTTTCGTAAAATCAGGGGAAATTTTCGCTGTTTGGGTAAAATACGCCCCCACCCCCGAATACTATCACAAAATTATTATAATATAAAAGAATAGGTTTTGTCAATATTTTTATAAAAAATTTTTTTAAAATCGTTCATTTTTTTCAGGAAAAATGTAAATTTACGCAAAAATTTCCTTTCCTATATTATATATTTAACACGCCCGACCCTTTTTGGTGTTCCTTTTTTTCACCGCATTGCTATTTAGCCGAAAATTCTCGCATTTTTTACCCCAAAAAAACTTTTTTAAAAATTTTTTAATTTTTTTTCAAAAACCCCCTAAAAACGCTTTACAAATTTAGTGTGATGAAGTATAATAGGCACATAAAACTTCACTTGGATAAAGTGTTAAAGCAAAAAGGAGAAAGAATTATGAAAAAATCTATGGCAAAAACAGCAGTATGTGCATTAGCGTTGGCGGGCGTTTGCAGCTTAGCGGCTTGCGGCGAAACGTTGAATATCGGCAAAGAATACGTAGCGGCAACCGATCAGCTGGGCGCGCTTATGAAACTGGATAAAGGCGAAGCGGACGTTGCGGTTATCGACTCGGTTATGGCAGGTTATTACACGTCCACGGGCGACTATGCGACGAAAATGCAAATCGTAGACAATTTGGTATTAGCAGAAGAAAGCTACGGTATCGCGGCTAAGAAGGAAAATAAAGCTTTGATGTCCAAAATCAACGAAGCGTTGATTGCTTTGCGTACCACCGAATACGAAGACTTGTTGGTGGAATATAACTTAAAGGCGTCCGCCGCACTCACCGCGGAAACGGTAGATACGTACGCAGGCGCAACGGACGCAAGCTGGACGGAGCTGGTCAATTCGGGAACGCTGGTTATCGGCTACACGGAATTTGCCCCTATCGCGTATAAGGACGGCGATAATTGGACGGGCTTTGATATCGAGCTTGCAAAGGATACGGTTAATTATCTCAACACGAAATACAGCGTAGATATTGACGTGGAATTTTTGCTGATTGACTGGAATACCAAGGAAGCGAAACTGGAAGACGGCACGATCGACTTGGTTTGGAACGGTATGACGATTACTCCCGAGCGTTCGGCGCAAATGTGCGTTTCCGTACCCTATCTTTACAACAAGCAAGTAGCCGTTATTCTCAAATCGGACGCGGCGAAATTCACCAGCAAAGACAGCATGAAAGACGCAATCATGACGGCGGAAAAGGGTTCTGCCGGCGAATCGGTCATCAATAAAAAATAATCGTTAGGAAGTTACATGGAACAATTTATTACAATCATGTTTGAGCTTTTGGAAGGGTTTGGCAACACGCTGTTGCTCTTTATCATTACCCTTGCGCTCGCACTCCCGTTGGGATTGCTGTTCGCGTTTGGGTCAATGTCCAAATTCAAACCCTTACAATGGCTGATGAAAACGGTGATTTGGGTAATTCGCGGCACGCCTTTGATGTTGCAAATCCTGCTGGTAAGCTTTATCCCGCAGTACGTGTTCCACGTCCCCACCAAACAGCTGGCTGCGGCTTTGCATATCACCATTAACGCGACAATGTTTTTATTCGTTGCGTTGGCGTTCGTCATCAATTACGCCTGTTACTTTTCGGAAATTTACCGCGCGGGGATACAAGCTATCCCCGTCGGTCAATACGAAGCGGGTAAGGTGCTCGGCTTGACGAAAAACCAAATCTTCACGCGCGTCGTACTCATGCAGGTGGTACGACGCATCTTGCCGCCTATGAGCAACGAGATTATCACGCTGGTTAAAGACACGTCCTTGGCGCAGGTTTTGGGCGTAATCGATTTACTCAACGCCGCTAAGCACGCCGTCAATTACTACGTCGTGCTCACCCCCTTTATTTACGCAACCGTTTTTTATCTCATATTCAACGGGATTTTAACCTTGCTGCTTGGTTGGACGGAAAAGAAATTATCCTATTATAAGGTGTAAATTATGGCGTTTTTAGAAGTAAACAATATATACAAAAGCTTTAACGAAACGGCTGTTTTGAAGGGCGTTTCGTTTACCATGGAACGGGGAGAAGTGGTGTCGATTATCGGTTCTTCGGGAAACGGAAAAACCACGCTTTTGCGTTGTTTAAATTTTTTGGAAGAAGCGGACGAAGGCAGTATCGTCGTCGACGGGCAAACGGTTTTTCCCCTGCCCAAAAACGGCAAAACCGCCACCGAAGAACGGTTGACCTTTGGGCTGGTGTTTCAAAACTTTAACCTGTTTCCGCAATATACCGCGCTGAAAAACGTAACGCTTGCCATGGACGTAAAATCAGACAACGTATACAAGAAAAACAAACAAATGCGCAAAGCGGCGTATTTGGAAAACGAAAAACAAGCCCGTCTTTTGCTTACGCAAGTGGGCTTGGAAAATAAAATGGATAACTACCCTTGCGAGCTGTCGGGTGGTCAGCAACAACGGGTTGCTATTGCGCGCGCTTTGGCACTTTCTCCTGATATCCTTTGCTTTGACGAGCCCACTTCCGCGCTCGACCCCGAGCTGACGGGAGAAGTGCTCAAAGTTATCAAACAGCTGCGCGAGGACGGCAGAACCATGATTATCGTTACGCATGAAATGGAGTTTGCCAAAAACGTATCCGATAAGGTTATTTTTATGGCGGACGGCGTTATTGAAGAAATGGGTACGCCCACCGACGTTTTCGACAATCCCCAAAACGAAAAAACAAAAACTTTTTTAAATAAATCAGATAATAAGGAAGAATAAATCATGACGGCAAACTACAAACCCATGCTCAAAGAACTCTACGAAGAACTTTTAAAGCTCGAAACACAGCAGGAAGCGGAACTTTTCTTGGACGACCTTTGCACCATCAAGGAATTGCAGTCCATGAGCCAACGCATCAAAGCGGCAAAAATGCTACTTGCCGGCAAAACGTACAATGAAATCGTCGAAGAAACGGATATCTCTTCCGCCACTCTTGCGCGCGTTTCCAAATGCCTGCGTTACGGCAACGGCGGCTATATCAGCATATTGAATAAACCTAAAAAATAAACTTACGTATAACAAAAAACCGAACCGTTAGGGTTCGGTTTTTTCGTTTGTTCGCTTTTTGGAATATCGACAACCACAAAAATCCTGTCGATATAAATTATGCGTTTGGGATAGCGCAATCGAGCGGTAGTATCCACCCTGCTTTTTAAAGTCGGAATACAAATACTCCACCCCGTAGCGTTCCGCCGCAAGCGCACCCAGCTCGTTCAGCCATTCGGCGTTTTTGTGCGGACTTAACGTCAGCGTCGTAGCAAACAGCGCAAAGCCCTGCTCTTTCGCCGTTTGCGCCGTCTTATCCAAGCGGAGCTTATAGCAAAGATAACAACGTTTTCCCCGTTCGGGTTCGTTTTCCAAGCCTTTTGCCAAGTGCTCAAAAGCTTGTTTATCGTGCTCGCAATCGAGAATTTTTGCCCAGCCCGTTTCCTGTAAAAAGCGGATTTGCTCGGCTTTGCGTTTTTCGTATTCTTCCCTTTCGTCGATATTCGGATTATAATACAAAATAGTGATATCAAACGTATCTTTTAAACGCTCTAAGCAAGCCGAACTGCACGGCGCGCAACAGCTGTGGAGAAGTAGTTTCGTACCCTTTTCCACCCGTCGCATTTGCTCTGTCATCATTTTGTCGTAATTGCGTTTTTGTTCTGCCATGCTATTATTATAAATCGAAGAGAGAAGTTTGTCAATCCTTTTTCCCAAAAGGGCTTGACAAATTCACGGAAAAACCTTTATAATAGAAAAAAGGAGAATGGTATGTTTGATTATACAGGAGCGGCTTTTAAAAAAATAAAAACCGATTTCGAGCGGTTATTGTACGCCTTTCAAGTGCTGTCGCAACTTGTCTATATTGGCTATTTGATTTACGCGCTTATCGTTGCGAAGGATTACCTTTGGGCAAATATTATTTTGCTTACCCTTTCCGTCGCGTATTTCGTCTTTTTCCTGTTCGCCACCAAGGGCAAGCTCAAAACGGATAAAACCGCCAAAACGATAGTAGACCGCATTTATAAACATTGTAAACGGCTGGTCAAACTGCTTACAATGGGGCTTACCGTATACGCGTTTTGCTTAACGGCAAACCACGTTACGCCCATTTCCCTGCTCTTTATCGCCTTCATGATCGTCGGGTGGGTATTAGACCTTGTCTTCTACATAATCCTGCGTATATTCATAGACCGTTTTGAATTGATTGCGGCGGGGTTGCAGGCAGATTTCGAGCCCGTCACCAAACCCGTTACGACGGTGGGGAATTTCTTCAAAAGGCTGACGGGAAAGGAAGTCCAGCCTGAACAAAAGCCCACCAAAAAACGGTTGTTTTTGGATAAAAAGGTGGCGCAGGCGCGCGAAGAAAAACGGCTGGGAAAGCAGCGCGCCAAGGAAGAAAAACAGGCTTTGCGGTTACAGCAAGCGCAGGAAAAACAACGCTTGAAAGAACAACAAAAACAACAAATAGGGACGAAAAAGTAACATGACCAAACTGCGTTTTCTCAACTCAAACGCCGTCAAGTTTTTGGCGGCGATTCTTATGGTAATCGACCACGTAGGACTGTTATTTTTCCCCTACGACATGGTCTTTCGCTATATCGGCAGGCTGTCCATGCCCTTGTTTGCGTTTGCCGTTTCCGAAGGGTGTCGCTACACGAAAAACAAGGTAAAACACCTTGCGCTGTTATCGGGGCTTGCGCTCCTTTGCCAAATCGTATACTTCGTGACAATGGAAAGCCTGTACATGTGCATTTTGGTCACCTTTTCCTTATCCGTCGTTACGATATACGCCCTGCAATTTTGCAAACGAACGCTGTTTGGGGAGAACGGCATACTCCAAAAAACGCTGTCCGTTTTACTGTTTGCCGCTTGCGTGGGCGGAGTGTATTTCCTTTGTAAGGTGCTGACAATCGACTACGGATTTTGGGGTTGTATGATGCCCGTATTTGCGTCCCTACTCGACTTCCGCGGCGTAGAAAACGTGCCGACGTGGCTGCAAAAAGCGGACTGCTTGCCTGCGCGCGTACTGACCATGGCGGTTGGGGTATTTCTTCTTTATACGTTTGAACCGTTTTGCGGTTACTGGGCACTTTGCGCTATTCCCCTGTTGCTGTTGTATAACGGAGAAAAGGGCAAGTGGAACACCAAGTACTTTTTCTATATTTTCTACCCTACGCACCTTGTTCTTTTGCAAGCGATTTTTTGGCTGCTGTAAATATATCTACAAAAAAAACGGACCTGTTTACGTTGCGTAAGCAGGTCCGTTTTTTGAATGTAAAGAATAGTGTGTTCGTATAAGCTCATTTTTTTTCTTCGGCGGATTTGACCGTAGCACAATCCCCTTTGGAAGGACAGCTCGCGCAGCCGTTACAGCCACAACCGCAGCCCGTCTTGCCTTTTTTCTTTCTCCAAAGCGAAAGGGCGATAACACCGCCAACGACGACAATCGCCGCCACTAAAATAATAATATCGATAGGTTGCATATATTTTTCCTTTTGTTCGGCTCATACATGCCCCGTTATTTTGGCACACGTAGGGGGCATGTATGCGTTGAACGTTTTTTTATTTATTCTTTTCGTATTCGGCTTTGCTATCTGCAAATTTATTCCAAAATACGATACCGACTACCGCCAAAGCTGCAACGACTACCCAAATGGCAATCGTCCAAACCCACGTACCGATCGTGTAAATCATGGTGCTCACCAAGAAGGAAGTAACCAGCCAGAACAGCAACGTCCAACGGAATTTGCCTTTTCCAAGCTCCGCCTTAGCAGTTGCCGCCGCGGCAAAGCAAGGAATGGTAAGCATATTAAACGCGATAAACGAAATCAAAGCGGGAATACCGATTCCCGTAGCGGAAATCATTGCCATAACTTCCCCGACGCCTTCTTCCAAACCGCCTTGTACGGTTGCGCCGATACACGCCGCCAAAACGCCGAAGGTAGCGATAACGTCTTCTTTTGCAATCAAGCCCGTAACCGCGGATACCGCAAACACCCAACCCCATTCGGAGAGCTGGCTGCCAAAGCCAAGCGGTGTGAAGATGGGAAGTACGAATTGACCCAAGGACGCCAAAATGGAATCCTTCATGTTGTCGACGTACTGCCAGTTCCAGCCGTAGCTGCTTAAAAACCAAACGACGATAGACGACGCTACGATAATGGTGAAAGCTTTTTGAATAAAGTGTTTCGCTTTATCCCAAAGGTGCAGCATTAAATTTTTAAGCCCCGGCATATGGTAAATGGGCAATTCCATGATAAACGGCGACGTTTCTCCGCGGGCTACGGTATTGCGCATGATAAGTAGGCTCAACAACGCGACGACCATGCCAAGCAGGTACATGGAATAGGTAATCACGTCCGCATTCCCCACGCCAAACGACGCGGCGATACCGCCCGAAACCGCCAACAAAATGGGCATTTTTGCGCCGCAAGAGAAGAACGGAATGACGCGAATGGTCGCCTCTCTTTCCTTTTCGTCCGCAAGCGTACGGGTGTTAATCATAGCGGGTACGGAACAGCCAAAGCCCATAATCATGGGCATGAACGCTCTGCCCGAAACGCCGAAACGGCGAAAAATTCTATCCAGCATGAACGCTACGCGCGCCATATATCCCGTGTCTTCCAAGATAGAGAACAGCAAAAACAGTACTAAAATTTGGGGCAAGAAACTCAGCACGCCGAACACGCCGCGAAGGATACCGTCGGAAACGAGCCCGACCGCCCATGCGCTTGCGCCCAAGCCTTCCACGCCCGTGATAATCATATCGCCAAGCCAAGCGGTAAAGGCGTCCATGGCGTTGAATAGGATAACCCCGGGGGAGTTCAAACCGCCCGCAAAGAAAATCGCTTTCACCACGCTGTCGCTTTCAAGCGCGCACCACTCGCCAAACGGCGCAATCAGCGCGCCAAGGAATAAAAAGTCTTCGGAGAAGGTGATATGGAATACGGCAAACAAAATCACCAAGAAAATGGGAATTCCCGCCCATTTATGGGTGAGCACCTTATCCGCCTTGTTGGATTTGGAAAGCTCGTTATAATCGGGTTTTCTCGCTCTTGTTAAGGTGGTGGAAAAATGCGCCGTTATGTATTTATATCTCGCGTCGGCAATTTCCGCTTCCGTATCGACGGTTTCGTTGCCTTTGGCTACGTTTTCCTTAATAAACGCCTGTACCGCTTTGGCTTCGGACGGGTGCGTTTGCACTTCGATTTCGTCCTTTTCCACCAGCTTTACCGCATGGAATAAAGGCGCTTCCACTTCCTTTAATTGCAGAGCAATTTCCGCGTTGGCAATCGCCGAACCCAGCAGGCTGTCTTTGAGCACGCTGACGCCCTTTCTCGGTTTTTGTACCGTTTCCAAAGCGCGTTTCATCAGCTCGTCTACGTTATCGCCTTTGAGCGCGGAAATCTCCACGACGGGAAGTCCGATCCGCTTTTCCAAGGTACGCACGTCGATACAGTCGCCGTTTTTATCCAAAACGTCCGTCATGTTCAGCGCAACGACGATAGGAACGTCCAGCTCCATAAGCTGCGTAGTTAAGTACAGGTTTCTTTCTAAGTTGGTTGCGTCGACGATATTGATAATACAGTCGGGCTTTTCGTCAAGCACGAAGTTTCTCGCAATCACTTCTTCGGGCGTGTAGGGCGAAAGAGAATAAATCCCCGGAAGGTCGATAATATTAACGGGCTGCTCGCCTTTTTTATAAACGCCTTCGCGTTTGTCTACCGTTACGCCGGGCCAGTTGCCCACGTGCGCCGTGCTCCCCGTTAACGCGTTAAACAGCGTCGTCTTGCCTGAGTTGGGGTTGCCAGCAAGTGCAAAATGTAACATATATGTACTCTCCTTTTTGATTATTCTATCTCGACTTGCGACGCCTCCGATTTACGGAGCGTAAGCTCGTATCCGCGGAGCGCAATTTCAATGGGATCACCCAAAGGCGCTTTCTTGCGCAAATACACTTCCGCCCCAGGCGTAATGCCCATGTCGAACAATCTTCTACGGATTGCCCCTTCGCCGTTTACGGCGGTAATTACCCCTTTTTCGCCTACCTTTAATTGCGATAAAAGTTTCATGTTCTATTCTCCTTGTATTTTCTTAACCACGGTTAAGTTTAATTTTAAAAAAGAAAAGCGGTTTTCCCGTTTCATGCTCAACCATTATACCACTATTTTATGCGGTTGTCAATAGAAAATAAACCTTGGTTAAGAAATTTTTTACAAAATTTTCAAAAAAATTACGCGCGGTTATTACACGCGCGCGTATCGATTATTTATTTGTTTGTCGTTTCATGGCGGCAAACGTTTCGTCGGAAACAAGGTGTTCCATTTTGCAAGCGTCTTCTTCTGCCGTGGACGGGGAAACGCCGATAGAAATGAGATATTCTTTTATGGCGCAATGTTTTTCGTATACCGTTTCCGCGTACGCTTTGCCTTTCGCCGTCAAATACAGGTGTTTGCCTTCTTCGTAAACGTAGCCCCTTTCAAATAATAATTTGATGGCTTTATTTACCGCAGCTTGCGAAACGCCCATGCGCTTGGCGATATCGATACGGTGCACCACGTCCGCCGTTTTTTGCAGCGTGAGCATACATTCTAAATAATCTTCCGCCGATTGATTGTATCTTACGTTCATATATTTTCCCCTATTTTTTAATGATTGTATATGGTTGAATGATAACGTTTGGTTGTAGAACCGAGAAAGACAAGCAGGATTAAACAATGTTGTTTGGTTGTAGAACCGAGCAGTTCAAGGCGACGCGAACGAGCTTACCGAGTAGTACGTGAGCGAACGTCAACGCAGTATTTCGGCGCGTTATACAATCAAACAGGCGTCGCCGAATTTTACGGGAAACAGGATAGAGCAATATTGTTTGGTTTTAGAACCGAGCAGTTCAAGGCGTTGTGAAGGAGCTTACCGATAGTAAGTGACTGAACAACAACGCAGAAATGCGACGGTTATAAAATCAAACAGGCGTCGCCGAAAGAGAAAAAGCGATACTTTTGTTCCACCGCATACTTGTACACGTCAAGGATTTCTTCCCTGCCCGTTAAGCAGGCTACCAGCATAATTAAAGTGCTTTCGGGTAAATGGAAGTTGGTGATCAGCGCGTCTACGCATTTCATTTGATAGGGCGGATACAAAAAAATTTCCGTATCGCCGCTGCAAGCGCGCACAAACCCCTTTTCGTCCGCTACGCTTTCCAAGGTACGCACGGAAGTCGTGCCAACCGCAATCACCCTGCGCCCTTCGCGCTTGGCGCGGTTGATTTTTTCCGCCGCCGTTTCGTCGATTTGATAAAATTCCGAATGCATTTTATGGTCGGTAATGATATCTTCACTAACGGGACGGAACGTCCCCAAGCCCACGTGCAAAAGCACTTCGGCAATCTCTACGCCCTTTGCCTGTAAACGCGCAAGCAGCTCGTCCGTGAAATGCAGCCCTGCGGTGGGCGCGGCGGCGCTGCCGTTTACCTTGCTGTATACCGTGTTATAACGGGATTGATTTTCCAGCTTTTCCTTGATATACGGGGGCAAGGGCATTGTTCCCACACGGGATAAAACGTCTTCAAACGCGCCTTGATAGGAAAATTCTACGATACGCTCGCCCGTGGGCGTGATATCCTTGACGACAAGCGAAAGCTCGTCCCCGATCGTCATTTTCGCGCCGATTTTGCCCTTTTTGCCCGGTTTCATAAGCACTTCCCAAACGTCCAAATCAATACGCTTTAACAGGAGCACTTCTACGTTTCCGCCGTGCTGCGTTTTGGCGTAGGTGCGGGCGGGGATAACCTTGGTTTTGTTGACGACGAGCAAATCACCCTTTTGTAAATATTCTTCAATATCGCGAAAAATCCTATCCGTTATCGTCTTTTTTCGTCTATCGTAGACCAAAAGACGGGAAGAATCCCTTGGCGTTGCAGGCGTTTGCGCAATGCGCTCTTGCGGTAAATCGTAATAAAAATCGCTTTTTCTATACTGTACTTTTTCCATAGATTAGTCTTCTTCAAACATGGACATTTGTTTTCTCGCTTTCATGCCCGGCTCTACGCCCATGTGCTGATATCCGCCCTTTAAACAGATACGTCCGCGCGAAGTACGCGCGATAAAACCAAGCTGTAATAAGTACGGTTCGTATACGTCTTCAATGGTGTTGGCGTCTTCGCCCGTCGTAGCGGCAAGCGTTTCCAAGCCCGCAGGTCCGCCGCCGAATTTATCGATAAGCGCCCATAAAAGATTTCTATCCGTGCCGTCCAAGCCCAGCTCGTCAATGTCCAAACGCGCAAGGGCAAAACGGGCGTCTTCCTTGGTAATAGTCGCGTTCCCCTTTACCGCCGAAAAGTCGCGTACGCGCTTTAATAAACGGTTGGCGATACGGGGTGTGCCGCGGCTACGCCGCGCAATTTCCGCCGCCGCGTCCGCTTGAATGGCGATATCCAAAGCCCCAGCAGAACGGGTGACGATTTTTTGCAATTCTTCGGGCGTGTACATTTCCAAACGGTTGATAATGCCAAATCTATCGCGTAAGGGCGGCGCGAGCATACCTGCGCGCGTGGTTGCGCCCACCAGCGTAAAGCGGTTGAGCGTAAAGCGAATGGACGACGCGGACGGACCTTTGCCCGTAATGATATCCAAGGCAAAATCTTCCATCGCCGAATATAAAATTTCTTCCACCGAACGGTTCAAACGGTGGATTTCGTCGATAAACAACACGTCCCCTTCGTTTAAGTTAGTCAAAATGGCGGCAAGGTCGCCCGAGCGTTCGATAGCAGGGCCGCTGGTCATTTTGATGTTCGCCCCCATTTCGTTGGCGATAATATGCGAAAGGGTGGTTTTTCCAAGTCCCGGCGGGCCGTATAACAGCACGTGATCGAGCGCTTCGCCGCGCGCTTTTGCCGCGCGGATATATACGCTTAAATTTTCCTTCACCTTTTGCTGACCGACGTAGTCCGCCATCGTCTTGGGGCGCAGGACGTTTTCTTCTAAATCGTATTCCGTTTTCGTGCTGACGATTAAGCTTTCGTCGCCGTATTCTTCATCAAACATATACTGCTCCTTTTAGATACCGCCCTGCAAGGCTTTGCGGATAAGCTCTTCCACCGTCGTCGCGCCGTTTTCAAAGGCGCGCTTGACCGCCTGTACGCTTTCGTTTTTAGTAAAGCCAAGCCCCATCAGCGCGGAAACCGCTTCTTCCTGCGCAGGGTGTAATTTCTCCGTAGCAGCAGGGACGCGGAAATCCACTTCGCCGCTCGCGTTCATGACTTCCGCCGCCGAAATTTTACCGTGCAGCTCTAACACGATTTTTTCCGCCGTCTTTTTGCCTAAGCCCTTAACGGTACTTAAACGCTTTGTGTCCGCCGTAGCGATACAGGTGGAAAATTCGTCCGCGGAAAGGGTGGCTAAAATGGAAATGCCCATTTTCGGACCTACGCCCGATACGGATATCAACTTTAAGAACAATTCTTTTTCGCGTGTGGACGCAAAGCCGAACAGCGTTATGCCGTCTTCTTTGACCTGTAAATAAGTGTACAGCTCGGCTTGCTTGCCGATTACAAGCGTTTTGAACGCTCCGCCCGAGCAGTAGAGCTCGTAACCCACGCCACCCACTTCGAGTATTGCCGTTTCGCCGTTAAACGTGAGTACCGTGCCTTTCAAATATGCAATCATTCCCCTTCATTCTCCCCTTGTTTGGCTTGTTTTTTTGCTTGTTCGCGCGCGATACGCGCTCTGCGGCGACGTTCCATCTCGGCAATCAGCTGCGCCGCTTCGCTGCCTGCCGCGTTTTTGCCCTTGGTGCGCGTCATGTTTCCCACGGCGAAGAGTTCGCCGAAACGGTTGGTGTACGCGTGGCACATAGCCACCGCCAACGCGTCCGCTGCGTCGTCGGGCTTGGGCACGGTTTTGAGTTTGAGTATAGACGTTACGGTAAGCTGCATTTGCTTTTTATCCGCTTTGCCGTAGCCCGTTAAGGCTTGCTTGATTTGCATGGGCGTGTATTCGTACAGCCGCCCACAATGCTTGGCACAGGTAAGCAGCGCAACGCCGCGCGCGTGGGCTACCGCAATACCCGTGGTGATATTTTTAGAGAAGAAGAGTTCTTCTATCGCCACTTCGTCTGGGTGATACTTTTCGAGAATTTGCAAAATGCCCTGCTCTAATATCGCAAGGCGGACGGGAAGTCCTTCTTCCTTGGGCGTTTGCACGACGCCGTAATCAACAGCGCGGCAATTCCCCCGTTCGTCCTTTTCCACAATACCGTACCCAAGGGTTGCAAGCCCCGGGTCAAGCCCCAAAATAATCATACTTTTTGCCCTTTTTCGTGTCTTCAAATTCCATTATACACGAAACGCGGGAAAATGTCAACTGCGTTTATTACCCGTCGAAATTTTTTGAGAAAAAGCAAAAAAACTGACAGTCGTCTATTGACAAATGAAAAAAAGGTGGTATACTGTTTGCGCGTGATGGGAAAAACGGAAAATTCGCTCCTTTCCGCTCCCACCGAAACGGCGCAAGTTCCCTTTTCGCGGCTCGGCATTTTTTCAAAAAGGAGAATGAGAATATGAAAGAGAAGTTGAAAAAGCTGTTGCGCCTTATCCGTATCGACGTACTCCTTTTGGGGTTATTTGAAAAAATCGCGCTGGGGCTTATTAAGCGCCTGCCCGACTTTCAAAATAAAGTATTATTGCTGATTGACGAGTTTCGCGCGCAAGCCGTTGAATAGTCGATACGACCCGATAAGAAAACCCCAAACACGCTGTCGTGTTTGGGGCGTACTTTTTTGTTTGGGGCGTACTTTTTATAATTTGATTTTCGATTCGCGTACGGCTTGACTTTGCGAACCCGTCGGGTTGAGTATACTGTACCCCACGTTGATTAAGTGGTCGGCTACACGCTCTAAACCAGAGATTGCCGACGAGAAATACGGGCTAAGCTCCATACGACATTCACCGATAGCCAAACGGCTGAAATGGCTTGCCGTGAGCGAACGTTTCATTTCGTCCACTTCGTTTTCCAGCGCCGTTAACTTGACAAGGTCTTTGGCGTCCCCGCTGATAAACGCCGCTTGGGCAATATCGAACATTTGCATGACTTTATCGCGCATATCTTTAAGCTCTTGCATGGCTTCGGCAGAGAAAGTCAACTCTTTTTGCAGCATTTCCACACCGATTTCGTGGAAGTTTTCCGCATGGTCGCCGATACGCTCTACGTCGTTGAGCACGTGGAAGTACGCACCGATAGACTTTTCGTCCTTATCGCTTACGTGCGAAGAAAGCTTTATCAAGAAACGGGTAACCGCGCTGTTGGTAAAGTCGACGATCGCTTCGTTTTTGGAAATTGCTTGGGTATAATCTTCTTTGCCTTCCGTAATGGAAACGAAGGAATTTTGCATATTCTCTTTGGCAAGAGATACCATGTATTCGAGTTCTTTTTGCACCTGCATGATCGCAACGGGCGGTGTGGTGAGCAGTCTGTCGTCGACAAACTTCAAGCGGAGCTGTTCTTCGTCCACCTTTTTATCCTTAATCGCCCACGTAGCAAGCGCAACGAGCTGACGGATAAAGGGCAGCAATACAAGAGTAGTGCTGACGTTAAAAATAACGTGGAACCACGCAATCTGCATTTGCGCGTTATCGGGGAGCAGGGTTTGCAACGTACCGACGATAAAATCGCCAAACACCCAAAGAATAACGGTAAACAGCGCCGTACCGAGTACGTTAAAGGTCAAATGCAACAGCGCGGTGCGCTTTGCGTTAACGTTTGCGCCCATGGACGCAAGCGCCGCCGTGACGCACGTACCGATATTTGAGCCGAGTACGATAAACAGCGCGCTTTGTACGGAAATTGCGCCCGTACCCGCCATGATGATGATAACACCCGTCGCCGCAGACGAGCTTTGAATCAGCGCGGTAAAGAGTACGCCGATAAGAATGAGCAACAGCGGGAAGTCCACCACCTTAAAAATGTCAATGAAGAAGTTGTTAATCGCAGGGCCTTTGAACGCCGCGCTCATTAAATCGAGCCCGACGAAAATCAAGCCTAAGCCGCAAAGCGCGCCGCCGATACGCTTGACTTTGTCGCTTTTAACAAAGGTCATCATAACGCCGATAAAGGCGAGCAGCGCCATAAACTCCGAAATGGGTAAGCTGGAAAGGGATACGAGTACGCCCGTAATCGTCGTACCGATATTCGCGCCCATGATAATTGCGGTTGCTTGCATCAAGGTCATAATCCCTGCGTTTACAAAACCGATAACCATGACGGAAGTAGCGGACGAGCTTTGAACGATTGCTGTTACCGCCGCGCCGATTCCTACGCCCGCAAAGCGGTTGTCGCTGATACGCCCAAGTAGCCGTTTCAGCCCCGAACCTGCGCTCTGTTCGATACCGTCGCCCATCATGTTCATGCCGGCGATAAATACGCCGACGCCTGCAAGCAGCGCCAGTACGCTAATGAAAATGTCCCACATAACTTTTTTCTCCTTTACGTTTCCTTATTCTATTCTCTCTAAAATAGTTTCGCCTGTTTGCCCTTTTTTACACGATTTTATTATAGCATAAAGCGGTAATATTTGGCAAGCGTTTGAAAAAAACTTTTTTTCGACAAAAAACGGAAGAACACGGCGCGCGGGTTCTTCCGAAAATGAATGATAGTAAATGGCGAATAAGTGCGGTAAGATTAAAACGGCGTTCGTTTGAAACGGGAAAAACGGATTAGATACGAGTAAATCAAGGCGAACGCGGATTGTTCGACGGGACGAGCTGCCCGTTAAGAAAAGCATTGATAATGCTTTTCAGGGGCGAGATGAGTGAGCGCATTTGCCCGCGCGAACGGTGACCGAGTACAATGTTTACCGCACATTGCACGAGAAGTACTTAGGCGTAAATGACCAAGGGCAAACGCAAGCCCGACAAACTTTGAGTCGCCCGTTTGAAACGGGAAAAACGGATTAGATACAAGTAAATCAAGGAAAATGAGCATTTACCGACGGGAGTTTACTGATAGTAAATGAGCAAGGTAAAGCGGAATTTGACGCAGAGTTACGACGTATATAATTCGTTTTTTTTACCAGTCTTGTTTTTTTAGGGACTTATCCTTCACATCATCATAAAAATCGAAATAGCGTTCTTTAAAGGACGCGAAGGTTTCGGGGAGTTCGTCGTCGTTTTGCATGCGAAGTAGCAACTCTTCTAATTCGTCGGGAGAAAAATCCGCAAGGTCGGTTTCTTCACCGTAGCGTTGTAATAATCGTAAAATATCTAATTGCGACATAGTCGTTCCCCTTTATAATTCTACGGCGATATGTTCGCCGCGGCAAGGCACGCTGATATGCGTAAAGCCTATCTCTTTGAGCATTTGCACGGCTTTTTCCCGTCTTTGCATAATATTCGTCGCAACGTGCGCGTCCGAGCCGTAGGATACCTTTCTTCCCCCAAGCTTGTAATACAGCGCAAGAATATCCTTTTGCGGCAAAAGCGCGTCCCTTGCGGCGTTGACTTCCAAGATTTTGTCTTTTTGAATAATCGTTTGCAAAATATCCGTTAAAATTTCCTTATGCGTATCCAAGCAAACGGTTTTATCTTCGCAGGGCATATAACGGGTAACGTAGCCCACGTGTCCTACGATATCGTAATGATACGGCACGTCTAAACTATCGCGCACCAAACGGAAATATTCGTCCAAAACTTCGTCCTTATCCCGCAGCTTGCCGTCACGGTAATACGGGGTTGTCATATAATAATCTTCCCCGTGGAGATTATGCACGCTGTTGACGATAAAATCCGGTTTGTACGTTTGCAGCATTTGCTTATATTCTTCGTGTACCTGAGAAAGGTTGCAATACCCCAGCTCCGCACCGACGAGCACGTTCATCACCCCTGCGTAATCGTCCTGCAAATGGCGAGCGCGGTGAAAATAGCTTTCGGCGTCCGTAGGCGTAACGTCGGGACGAAGTTTATGCATACCGTAAATAAAAAAATCGGTGTCGAAATGTTCGGAAACGCCGTAAAACGCAACGCCTTTTGCCTGCGCCGCGGCAAGCATGTCTTCCAAGGTGTTTTTCCCGTCGAAGGAAAAGGTGGAATGGTTGTGGATATCCGTCAGCATTTTCATATTCTTTCTCCTATTTTTCCGTATTATTATAGCACACTTTTTAAAACTTGACAAGCAAGCAGATTTCCACCCTTGAAAAATTTTTACGAATTTGTCATATTTTAGGGAAAAGCGCTCCTTTTTTTTCCAAGCATTGCTTTTTTTGGCGTATTTTAGGTTTTTTGACAAATGCTCCCTACACTTTTCCTATTGCGTTTGACGCTAAGACAAGGTACAATAGACAAAGCTTTTTCAAGGCGGAAAAGCCCCGCAAAGCAAATTACGTAAATAAACAAAGGTAGAAACGAAATGAAATTTATCCAAAAAACAGCAGCCTTTTTGTTGGCTGTTTCTCTTCTCACCCCTATCGCCGTTTTGGCGGCGTGCGAAAAAAACGACTTCTCCACTTCGGAAAATTCGACGGCAATCGAAAGCGTGGATACAAGCTTATCCCAAAATTCCAGCGAAGACAGCTCTTTTTCGCAATCGAGCGAAGACAGCTCTCAAACGGAAAGCAGCTCTTCTACGAAACCCGACAGTTCGGAAAAAGATAGCAGTTCTTCTTCCGCCGTGGTAACGCCCGAGCCGAGCGCCGTGGACTATATCCGTTGCACGGGCGATAGCGTAAATATCCGTTCAGGCGCGGGAACGAGCTATACGGTTTTGGGCAGCGCCGAAAAAAACACCCGATACGCCGTCGTGGGCAAATCGGGCAACTGGTACAAAACGTACTACCGTGGAAAAACCGCCTACATAAACGCGCAATACGCCGCCGTTTTTTCGTTAGAGCCCAGCGACAATTCCAAGGTGGAAAAGGTTTTACAGGAAGGGTATAAACTACTCGGCGTGCCGTACGTCTACGGCGCGGTGCGTTTCCACGACGGAAACGGCAAGCTTTTGGCAGGGTTTTCCGCACAGAAATTCGACTGCTCGTCGTTGGTGCAGTACATATTTTACAAGGGCGCGGGAAAAGTATTGCAGGTGCATACCCGTTCGCAGGTGTTACAGGGCAAGGCGGTAAAGCGCAGCGATTTACAGCGCGGAGATTGCCTGTTTTTCACCAACGAAAGCCGAAAACATCTTACGGGTATAGAACGTATCGGTCACGTAGCCGTGTATCTTGGGGATAACTATATTTTGCACACCGCGTCCGATTACGCGCGGATTGAGCAAATTTCGTCTTCACGTTGGGCAAACTTTATTCAAGCCAGACGGTTTTTATAAGTCTTGGTTTTTAATTTCTTGTAAGGACGCAGCGGTAAGAAAATACACTTCTTTCGCACCTGCACCCATTAAAAGGCGCGCACATTCGTGCCCCGTTGCGCCCGTCGTCATGATATCGTCGATAAGAACAATGATTTTATCCCGACAAACGGCGCGTTTATGTACGTGAAAGTTGCCTTGCACGTTTTCAAAGCGTTGTATATACCCCAGCCGCTTTTGCAAAGATACGTCCTTGCGCTTTTGTAACACGTCGTTTACAAGCTCTACGAAAACGCCGTGGCTTTGCATGCGCTCGGCAATAGAATAGGCAAGCTCTTCCGCCTGATTATAACCGCGGCTACGACGTTTCTTTTTGGTAAGCGGCGTATATACGAGCATGAGTTTTTCCGCTTTTAGATTTGGAAAGCGCGAAAGACATTCGTCCGCCATACACTCGCCAAAGTAAGCGCACAGGCGGCGGTTGCCGTTTTTCATGCGGTTGATAAAAGCCGCCGTTGCGCCGTGATAGACGAACGGCGAAACGCCTGCAAAAAACGCAGGCGTTTTTGTCTTACAATTTAAACATACACCGCTTGCAACCGTCTTTCTGCCGCATTTGGGACAGGTGAATCGATTGTTGTAATCCAGCTTGCGTTCGCACTTCGTACAAAGGCGGATTTTGGGGTATTCAAAAACTTCGGCGCGACAGTTGTCGCAGGTATAACCGCGGGATAAGATAAACCGACGGACACGCTGAAATAACTTAAATAGGATACTCATTCCGCTTGCGTTTCGTCGTGCTTTTTTTGGTAGCGGACGAGCAGGTACGCCCCCACGACGCCAACGATAAACAACACGACCCCTAATACGATATCCAAAACGAGATTGTTTGCCGTGCCTGCGCTCCACGAAAGGTACACTTCCATGATATCGCCGTTACAAAACATGGACAAAATAGAACCAAGCGACAGCCCGACAATCGCCGCGTACGCAGTATGACGGGCGCGGGTGAACAGCGTGGTGAGCAGCTTAGAAAAGGCAAGTACGCTGACAATTAAGCCCACTCCCATAGCGCCGTAGACGACAAAAATCATGGGGTTGGATTTCCAGTAGGTCAAGCTGATACTTGCGATAAAATCGGCAAACCAGCCCACCGCCATCATAATAGCGCTAAACGAAAGACCGGGGACGATTTGGGTAATCCCCATCGCCACGCCAAGCGCGAGCGCGGCAAAGAAATGCCCTACCCCGATATTTTCAAAGGTGGCAAGCGTTACGCTTTCTTGTGCGCTTTGACTTACGGGCGTCGTTGCCGTATGGAAAGCGGATATGCTGCCCATAACAATGGGAATTGCCAAGCCGATTATAAAAAGAAGGATACGCAGCGGCGTTTTTTCGGCGTCTTTCACTTCGTCGTACACCGCAGGAAACGCCCCCACCATCAATCCCGCGAATAGGCAAATGATGGCAAACGGCAGGATATCGAGTAGGCTTTTAACGGTGATAAAGCCGAGCAATATGCCCAAGACGATACCGATACCGATCGGCAATAAAAAGATAAAACAGCGTTTAAACTGTTTGAGAATATTCCCCAAAGCGTACAAAAATTGATCGTACAGCTTAAAGATAATGGCTACGGTAGAACCGCTAATACCGGGGACGATAATCGCCAGCCCGATAAAAAACCCGAGCACCGCCGATTTGCACCACGTTTTTTTATTGTATTTGATTAAAGCGATTTGTAAATCTTTTTCTCCCATAACGCGCTCCTTTTTACGTACTATTCTATTATACGCCAAAAACACGGACAGGTCAACGGTTTTACACAGAAATTTTTTCGTAAAAACAAGCGAAAATGGGATAAAATCTGTCATAATACGACGAAAAAAAGACTGTATACTCTTATCAAAGGCGGTGATAAAATGAATTACGTCAAAAAAATGTGTATTTTACGGCAGGTAAAACAGGGCTTTTCGGGGGACGGTAAAGCGCTCTCGGGCTTGATTAAGCTGGAACAATACGGCAAAAATTTAGCCGCGGAAGTGTCCGTTATCAACTTCGCGCCCCTGCTTTCGGGAGAATATTACTGTATTCTTGCCGATACGCACGGGGTAAGTGAGCTGCTACCTTTACGGGGAAAAAGCTTTTTTAATATCCTATCGGACATGGATATATCGGACGGTTTTTGCGGGGTGATTTGTTTCGTCAAGGGCGAGCTTATCCCGATTGCGTACGGCGTAAACGGTAACGGCGTGTACGATTTTAAAAAACTGATAACGGCGGTTACGCCAACTCCCCCTACGGCGGAAGAAGAGCCCGTTCCCAAAGCGATAGAAGATTACGACGACGAACGGGTTTCCACCGAAAATTATTACGAAAACAAGGAGCAGGATAATGAACGGGAGCTGTTTTACCAAGCTGGCGGCAATGCACGCCCTGAAAGCACAGCTGAAATCGAAAACGCGCAAACGGGGGTTGATTTGGAGAAAGATGAACATGCTGACGGCGTACTCCACCCGTTTAAGACGGACTCCGACGGATACTATCAATCAATAAAAGCGGAGATGGACGAGCTCATGGAAAAATATCCGCGCGATACTACGCTGCAAGGAGCGTTTTCGTGCAGCGAATGGGTGCGGGTAAAAGGCGAAGAAGGCGCGGCGGAATACCTTGTGGGCGTCGTTTATTTCGACGGTAGAGCAAAATACGTTTGCTACGCGCTTGCCGCCAAGGACAAGGACGCGCCGCCGAAGGAAATTGCAAGCGCGTGTACGTTCGTGCCCACTACCCCTTTCGACGATAACGTGGGCTTTTTCGTCATTTTCCAAAGCGCGGCTACGGGCGAATGTATCAAGCCGCAAAAGGTATAAATTTTTTCTTTCATTTACTTGACAAAGACGGTTTTTCGGCGTATACTAATAGGAAAAATGCAGGAGCAAACTTTATGAAAGCCGTACTTTCTTTACATGGATTTTCCGCCGCTAAGCAGCTTGCCTTTGCGGCGCTTTTCGCCGCCCTTTGTTTCGTGGGGACGCTCGTCGTGCAAATCCCCGCGCCGCTTGGCGGATACTTAAATATCGGCGACGTATTCGTCCTGCTGGCAGGATGGTGTTTAGGCCCTTTGTACGGCGGCATAGCCGCGGCGGTCGGCAGCGCGCTTGCCGATATTGTCGCGTTCCCTATTTACGCGCCCGCGACCTTTCTCATCAAAGGCTTGGACGCCGTCGCGGCGTACGGGCTTTGGTTGGCTTTTAAAAAATTGTTCCGCTCGGAAAAAGCGGATATGCTTTGCCGCCTTCTCAGCGCGGCTGCGGGAGAGCTGATTATGTTGATAGGCTACGCTTTGTTTGATTATATGCTCTCGGGTATGGGCGCGGCGGTAGCAAATCTGCCGTTTAACGCCATACAAGCAGGGCTGTGCATAATCGGCGGTTGTCTACTCGTCGGCGCGCTTGCGCGATTACCGTACGTACGCAAGCTATTTTTCCATTTAATAGAAAAAACGGAGCGTTGAACGCTCCGTTTCTTATTTGGTTTATATCTCTATCGTATTGCCATTTTCGCGGATAGGCAACAGCAACAGGCGTTCTTCTTCCCCTTCGTTTAGCGATTGCGGGGAGTGCAGAGAAAGCATATACGTGCCGTCTTTTCTTTTAAAAATAGACCCGTGTCCGCCGTCGCGAAGACAACGTTCGTTTAAGCCCTGCTGATACAAAAGCTTTTCCTGCGACCACTTGCCCGTGATTTCGCCGTCGTCGCTTTTGGCAATCGCAACCACGTAGCCCTTGTAGCTAAAATTCGACCAAATCATAAGTAAATCGCCGCTATCCGTGCGATATAAATACGGTCCGTCGGTAACCCCCCTATCCGTCCAGTCGGGGTCTTTGGCTAAGAAAAGCTGTATCGGCTCGGAAATCAAATGCGTGAAGTCTTCGGACAAACGCGCCGCGACCATACCGCCGTTTTTATCGGGCATACACGTCCATTCGTGGACGAATACCAGCCAAGGGTTGTTTTGCTTATCGATATACAGCGTACCGTCGATTGCGTCCCAGTCCGTAGGAGAGATTGCGCCGCCTGCAATATCTTCAAACGGGCCAAGCGGACTTTCGCTACGGTAAACGGAAATGGTGCGGTGCTGATATTTAGACGAATACACCGAAGTGAATATGTAAAAATAGCCTTTGTAATAATGACATTCGGGCGCCCAAAAAAATTGCTTTTCGCCGTGGAAATCCTTGGGCGGCGCATACACCTTTACGGGGTCGGACCAGTTTTGTAAATCGTCGCTGACGTAGCACAAAATCCCTTCCGCTCTTGCGGAAGTTGCCGTTACGTAAAAGTAGTATTTATCGCCGTACGGCATAATAAACGGGTCGCGGCAACGAATGTTTTGGTTGTTGTAGTTACCAAAGCGCAAGCCTTCAAGCTGCTTTGCGTGTGCAGGCTGAAAAGGAATGTTTTCGTTAGATACTTTCATAAAATCCCCCTTTTGATTATAAAGGAATACCAAAGAAATCCCCGCTTGATACGGCAAGCTCCGCCTTTAAAGCAGCGGCGAACGCCGCGCGCTTTTCGTCCATGGTCGGCTTTTTAAACAGTCGCCATTTGACCGAGCGAAAGGCTTGCGGTTGGCGCTTTTCCAAGGACGGAAAAGCGTACTCGCCGTTATGGCAAACGACGAAGTGCAGCTCGTTCGTGCCTGACGTTTCCCGCCAGTCAAAAAAATGTTTGCCTTTTTTAAAACGATAGATATACACGCAAGAGCTATCCCCACCCTTTTGGTGAAAATACTCAAACGTAAACCCCTGTTCTAAAAAAGGCTGCATGAAATTTTTAACGGTTTCCGCCGATTGAATGGTCATGGTAATGAAATATCCCTAATTACGCAAGTTTAACGCAAAATTACGAAGTTTTTCAGTCGTTTGTAAAACGGCTCAAATGCGAGTAAATCAAGGCAAACGCGGATTGTTCGACGGAAGTTTACTAAGCGTAAACGCGCAAGAACAAACGCAAGTTTAACGCCGAGTTACGAAGGATTTCAGTCGTTTTGTAATACGGCTTTAATACGGCGCAACCCACTCCCACAGCTCTGCTCTTTGGCGATTTTGAATTTACCCAAAACGCCCGTGCTTTCGGCGTGCGGTCCGCCGCAAATTTCTTTGGAAAAATCACCGATTGTGTACGTTTTTACCCGTTCGCCGTACTTGCTTTCAAACAAGCCCGTAAAGCCTTCGGCTTTGGCTTCTTCCAAGGATATTTCTTTCATAACGACGGGGATATTTTGCGCGATAACGTCGTTGACCATATCTTCTACCGCTTTGATTTGTTCCGCCGTCATAGGCGCAGGGTAGTTGAAGTCAAAACGCAATCTCTCTTCGGTGATATTCGAGCCCTTTTGATTGACGTCGGGAGAAAGCACCTTTTTCAGCGCGGCATGGAGTAAGTGCGTTGCCGTGTGCAGCTTAGTCGTCGCTTCCTTGTTGTCGGCAAGTCCGCAGGCAAATTTTTGCTCGCTCCCTGCTTTGGATTTGCTTTGGTGTTCTTCAAACGCCGCTTTGTAGCCGTCGATATCTACGGTGTAGCCGCGCTCCTTCGCCATTTCGTCCGTAATTTCCACGGGGAAACCGTAGGTGTCGTACAAATGGAACGCCTGTTTGCCGTTAATGCTCTTTTCGGGAACGTAAGACGGGTCTTTTTGGGACATGAACGCATTTTTGCGTTCGATACCGTTTAAGCATTTTTCAAATTCCTTTAAGCCCTGTTGCAGGGTTTTGGTGAATTTGGCTTCTTCCTTGTTCAGCTCTTCCGCAATCTTTTCGCGGTTGATAAGCAGTTCGGGATATACGTCCTTATAGTATTCGATAAAGCTTTCGGAAATTTTGGCAAGACTGCCTTCGGGCAGGTCGATTTTTCTGCCAAAACGCACGGCGCGGCGAATGATACGGCGCAAAATATATCCTTGGTCGGTGTTGGAAGGCACGATACCCTTTTCGTCGCCGAGCATAAAGGTCGCCGTACGCGTATGGTCTAAAAGCACGCGGAAGGCTTTGGTCGTTTCTTCGTCTTCTCCGTAGGTTTTACCCGTCAGCTCGGAGATTTTCGCAATCGCGTTTTCAAAAATATCCGTTTCGTATACGCTGGATTTGCCGTTGAGTACGCAAAGCGCGCGTTCTAAGCCCATACCCGTATCCACGTTCTTTTGCGTAAGCTCGATATAGCTGCCGTCCGCTTGCTTGTTAAAGCGCATGAATACGTCGTTCCAAATTTCCAAAAACGCGCCGCAGTTGCAATCGGGATTACAGGTAGGCGAGCACTTGGGCTTACGGATAACGAACATTTCGGTGTCCGTACCGCAAGGACCGGTCAAGCCGGCAGGTCCCCACCAGTTGTTTTCACGGGGCATATAGTAGATGTTTTCTTTCTTGATACCCTCTTTTTCCCAAAGCGCCGCCGCTTCGTCGTCACGGGGGAGCGTTTCGTCGCCACCAAATACCGTAACGGCAATTTTATCGGACGGAATACCTAAGTATTTTTCACCCGTTAAAAATTCGTAGCTCCAAGGAATCATTTCCTGTTTAAAATAATCCCCCAAAGACCAGTTGCCGAGCATTTCAAAAAACGTACAATGGCGTTCGTCGCCGACGTCGTCGATATCCCCCGTACGGACGCATTTTTGTACGTCGGTAAGGCGTTTGCCCGCAGGGTGTTTTTCCCCTAAAAGATAGGGTACAAGGGGGTGCATACCTGCCGTCGTAAACAAAACGGTAGGGTCGTTTTCGGGAATGAGCGACGCCGAAGGAATGACCTTGTGTCCCTTTTCTTGAAAGAAGCTCAAATACATTTCACGTAAAGATTGACCTGTGTACGTTTTCATTGTTTTCACCTATGATAATAAATTTCCTTTTCATTATACCTTGACGGCTAGTTTTTGTCAAGCGTTATTTTGTCAAAAACAAAATATCCACCCGTGCTTTCTTCCAAAACGTCATACTGAATGAAACGAAGTGTAATGAAGTATCCCTTCATACGTAGTCCGTACTCTCTTCCACGGGATTCTTCCGCTACGCGTCAGAATGACGGATGAGAACAAAAAAAAGTGCGCGCTCAAAAAGCACGCACTTTTTCTGATTTATCAATTTCTAATTACGCCAAAACGATTTTGCCGTTTTCTTCCTTGAACATATCGCTTGCCGCGCCCGTATTCAAAACGGTAACCGCCGCAGCCGCGTCCGCAACGCTACCGTCTGCCGCATACAACGTATCCGCCGCATAGTAGTAGCAATCTACGTCGTTACGTGCGTTTTGACGAACGTCCGCACCGCTTTGCGTAGCCGTAACCGTACCTGCGTTTACGCAGTTATACGCCGTACCTGCATTTTTCGCAAATTGACTTTGCGCCATAATGCCGCCTACTGCGTCGTAGCCCGTAACGTTACCGCTGTTGTAGCAATAGTAAGCGGTTGCGCTGCCATACAACGCATATGCAATACCTGACGCGCGAGAGCCTTCCGCAGTAATATTACCCGTGTTTACGCAATATCTAAGCGTTGCTTTTGTACCAGGCGTTTGACCCAAAATACCAGCTGCGCTTGCGTTAGCGTCCACAAACTTCGCTGAAACGTCGCCGTTATTTACGCAATATTCATAGGTAGACGCGCCGCATTGAATCGCCACGATACCGCTTACGGCTTCACCGCTCGCCGTCGCACCGACAACCGTACCGTTATTTACGCAATTCGTCATCATACCGTTAAACGTCATTGCAATACCAGCCGCACGGCGCGTTGCCGTAACGTTGCCTTCGTTTACGCAATCGGTAATTACTATATTTGCGCCTTCCATCCAACCCGTAACGCCACTTGCGCGTTGACCGCTGACGTCTGCTTTGTTTACGCAATTTTTAACGGTGATATCGTCAGCCCAGTTATTCATCACGACTGCCGCGGCGTAATTTTTACCGTAAACCGTACCCGAAAGCACTTGAATATCTTCAAAAAGAAGACCCGAACCCGTCGTTTTACGCGCAACGACAGCCGCTTCGTTCGTGGCGTTGATATTTACGTCTTCAAACTTCACGTTTTTCACCGTCGCGCCGCTGGTAACCAAATCGAAAAATCCCGCGTTTTCCATATCCGTTACCGTCAGGTTGGAAACGGTATGTCCGTTGCCGTCAAACGTACCCGCAAAAGGTACTTCCGTGCCGATAGGCGACCATTTTACGCCGTCCAAATCGATATCGTTGACAAGGGTAATCGTTTCCCCAGCAAAGGAATGACCGCTTGCCGATTTACGGGAAATAAGTTGCAAATCCACGTCGGAGTCTGCAAACGTTTCGCCTGCTTGCGCGTTGATTACGTCCGCGTTGCCTTGTACCGCTTCTACCTTGTAATACAAGGTAGTGGCAAGTCCTTGATACTCGTCTTGCTTTTCTTCCAAATAGGGAAGTTCTACCGTAACTTGAACGGTGTCTACGTTTTCCACGCCACCTGCAAGCGTCGTCCAGTCGCCGTACGCCGTCAAGCCGTCGAAGTTTTGTACGTCCGCGCCCGTGTCGTTTAAATAATCTAAGCTAACGGAAAGCCCTTCGTACAAATCCAAGCCGCTGGAACAAGCAACTACCGTACGGTATTGAATAGCAACGTCGCTTTGGTTGGTTACGTCGATATTGAAGATAATTTTATCCCCGGGAGTAACGCGTTCTAACGTTACCGTGTTATCCGTCCAAGCCGCCGTACCACCGTTGACGAACGTGCCGTTCACTTGTACGTCGCGCGACCACATTTCCACCGAGTTTGCGTTGACTGCCGCGTTGATTTTTACGTTACCTGCGGAAACGGAAACGTCTACCTGCGTTTCGCTGGTAAACAACGCGTACGTCGCGCCCGTCGCCAAAGCCGCGCTCATAGCCAAAGCCGCAAAGGAAGAAACGAATACTTTTGTTTTCCTTTTCATGTTATGTAATTCTCCTTACAGTATAGTATTATGCTACAATCGCACCTTATAGAGTATCATACACCACCATTATCGCCCCCCCCCCCGACGAAAAGTCAAGCGTTTTACTATGGCTTTTTAAAATATTTTTTGAAAAACGTACTTTCGTCCATGGGATTCTTCCGCTGCGCGTCAGAATGACGGAAAGACGAGAAAAAACGCCCCCGCCGAAACGGCGGGGGCGCATAACCTTATCGTTTAATTCTTCGTCAATTCGTAGCCCGTTTTGCTATCCTTTACCGTATAGCCCATTTCCGCAAGCTTGGCTCTAAGTTCGTCGCTCTTTGCCCAGTCCTTATGCAAGCGCGCCTGCCAGCGTTCGTCGGCAACGGAAAGCACGTCTTGGGGAATATCCGAAACGTTTTGCTGTTCGTACCAAGCGATATATTCGCCCGCATTTTTACGGAAAATACCCAAAAGCGAATAGGTTTTTCTCAGCTGTATCGCATACGAAAGCGCGGCGAAAAGCTCTCCCGAACCCCCCAAGCTCAGCAATTTTTTCATTTCCTTAAAGTACCCGAACAGGTTGGAAAGTGCAAGCGCCGTGTTAAAATCGTCGTCCATGCAAGCGTTGAATTCCCTGTCCACTTTATCGGCGATTTCCGCTGCGCGCGTGGCGTCGTCCGTCGTCAAGGTAAGCTCCATGCCGCGGAGTTTGTCCATAACCTTATCCACGATAGCAAGCGTGGAATAAAAATCGTACAAATGCTTTTCCGCGTCAGGGAATAAATCGTCTGTGATATTGATATCGTTACGATAGTTGGTTTGCAACAGCGCAAATTTTACCGCTTCGTCCGAGTATTTTTGTAACAATTCGTCCAAAAGCAAACTATTGCCAAGCGATTTGCTCATCTTTTGTCCGTTGACTTTAATCAAGCCGTTATGCGTCCAGTATTTGACGAACGGCTTACCCGTCAAGGCTTCCGTTTGCGCAATTTCGTTTTCGTGATGGGGAAAAATCAAATCCCTACCGCCGCCGTGAATGTCGATTTGCTCGCCAAACGCCGCGCGGTTCATTGCCGAACATTCGATATGCCACCCAGGGCGACCCTTACCCCAAGGCGAATCCCAAGAAATTTCTCCTTCCTTCGCGCTTTTCCAAAGAGCGAAATCGTAGGCGTTTTTCTTTTCGTCGTCGTTGTCTACGCGCACGCCGTCCAGCGCGTCGTCCACGCTACGGTTGGAAAGTCTGCCGTACGCAGGGAAGGACTGCACGTCGAAGTACACGTCCCCGTTTTTGGTGGGGTATGCGTGACCTTTTTCAATCAAGGTCGATACGAAATCGATAATGTTATCGATATTTTGCGTAGCTTTCAGCCAAACGTCGGGGTCGTCGACGTTGAATTTATCCATAACGACGTTGATATTTTCAATCATTTTCGCCGCATATTCGTCCGCAGGAATACCCGTTTCGTGCGATTTGGCGATAATTTTATCGTCCACGTCGGTGTAGTTGCGCGCATACGTTACGTCGTAGCCCGACTTGACAAGGTATTTACGCATAATATCGTAGATCAGCGCTTGATAACCGTGCCCGATATGCGCTTCGCCCGAAACGGTGATACCGCAGGCGTACATTTTTACTTTATTTTCTTCTAAGGGAATAAATTCTTCCTTTCTTTTGGTGAGCGAATTATAAATTTTCATATATCTTTTTCTCCTTTACTTCTTCCTGTTTTCTTCCGCTTGCTTTGCCGCGGCTTTTGCCAGCTCTTCCCGTCTTTCGTGTTCTTCCTTGGAAAGCGGCTTGTGCTCTTTGGTAACGATTACTCCCGTCGTAGACTCGTCTTCATGCTCGGGAGTGCGGATACGCACGATACGGGCAGGCACGCCGACCACCGTCGCGTACGGGGGTACTTCGTGTAAAACCACCGCGCCCGCGCCGATTTTCGCGCCTTTGCCTACCGTAAAGCCGCCCAACACCTTTGCGCCCGCTGAAAGGGTTACGTTTTCCATAATCGTGGGGTGGCGTTTACCGTGCTCTTTACCCGTACCGCCAAGCGTGACGCCTTGGTAAATCACCGTGCCTTTATGCACTTCCGCCGTTTCTCCGATTACCACGCCCATGCCGTGGTCGATAAATATCCCCCCTTCTATTTTTGCCGCAGGGTGGATTTCTATCCCCGTCAAAAACCGCGCGAATTGACTAATCATTCTCGCGATAAGTTTGAGTTTTATCTTATGAAAAAACCGCGCTATCCTGTACCAAATCAAGGCGTGAACACCCGAATAGGTAAGCAGAATTTCCAGCGTATTGCGGGCGGCGGGGTCGTTTTGCTTTGCCGCTTTGACGTCTTTTGCCAAATTCTTAAACCACATAACGTTCTCCTTATCCTTTTATCAAACAAAAAAACGCCCGTACGCTACGGCTAAACCGTAGGGTAAAGGCGTTTGATCGCTGTTCCACTTTACTTCAAAAAAGCCAAAGCTTTTTCCTTGAACGTCCGATAACGGGGACTGCCGCGGGGCGTTACCCCCGTCCTTTAACGCAGAAACGCACTTTCCCTTATTTTGTTAAGCGTAACGCGCTTTCAGCCTACGGCGCGTTTCTCTGTTCGTCTTACAAAAAGCTAAGGTACTCTTTTCCTGCTTGGATATTTATTTTTGTCTATTATAGCACGAGAAGGAAAAAATTGCAACGGATTTTACGCCCGTTTTTTATTTTTCCGTTTCTTCCTTAAAATACAAATTCCCGATTTTGTATTCGGCAAGCGCCACTCGTATCATATGCGCGTTGTATACCTTTGCGTGCAAAAGATAGGTGATAACGACGTCCTTCTCTATGGTATAATCCCATTCGTACCCCACGGACGCAAGCAACCATTCCGTTTCTTCCAAACTCAAATGCGCGGTAAGCGCAATCGTAAGAAGAAGATTTTTCGTCGGTTGAAAGTTGCCCTTGCAAACGTTATTCCAAATTTCGCTATCGATAGAAAGCTCTGCCCCCACTTCTTCCGCCGTCAAGTTTTTACGGTTTAACACAAGCTGCTTAAACGTGCGGCAAAAGCCCGTTTTGGAATATTTCGCGGAAAGACGGTTGAAAAAACCAAGCGGCACGAAAGAAAACGAAAAGGTTTTGTCGTGCATTTTTGATTTGAGCTCTTTTAAAAGCTCCGTTTTATTTTCCTGTAAGGCAAGCCGCATATTTTCCGAAGGCAGGGTATACGAATACGTTCTGCCGTCGGCGCGCGTTTCCGTTGCGTGCATTTTGGGCATACGATACCCCGTCAGTACGCATAATTTATCGTAGTTGGCGTACTTCTCGCAAAAATAATCGTCTAAATCGGCAATAAAATCAAACATTCGCTTTGTTCCCATTCTTCCTTTCGTTTTCATCATTATAGCATATTCAACCCAAAAACGCAAACGTTTTTATTTAAAAACCAGCCGTATTCGCTGAAATTTCACAAAAATTAAAAATGTAAATTTACAATTTTTATGAAAATAATTTTCTCTTTTAAAAAGCTCTTTTGCGAACATTCCGTGAGAAAATAACATTTTTTTGCCAAACACTTGCTTTTTTGTGAAGTTTATGGTATAGTATACGTAAGAACACGAAGGAGATACCTTGCAAATGAAAAGAGAACGTATTGAAAAGATTGCAGACTTAATCGACAAGCGCGGAAAGCTTTCTTTAAGACAGCTTGGCGAATATTTCCCCCGCGTTTCGCAAATGACGCTACGCAGAGATTTATTCTTGCTGGAAGAAGAAGGCAAGATTATCCGTGTACGCGGCGGCGCTATGTCCGTCAAAGACGTACAAAAAACGTCGGGTGAGCCGTACACCAAAAAAACCACCATACATACCGACGAAAAAATCGTTATCGCCCAAAAGGCGGCGGCGCTTATCGACCAAGGCGCGTCTATCTTTATCGACGCCGGCACGACGGCGCTGTATCTAGCCAAAGAGATGCCCGACGTACCTTGCAACGTATTCACCAACGGACTTGCCGTTGCCACCGAACTTTGCAAGAAAAAGAACGTTATGGTCAACCTGCTCGGCGGGCCGCTCATAAAAGAAAACTTATCTACGGCGTCTTCCCTTTCGTCCATATACTTCGCAGACATGAATTTCGAGCTTGCCATTATTTCCGCGGCGGCGTTCACACCCGAAAGCGGTTTTTCCTGCGGTTCGCAAATGGAAGCCGATTTGTTTAAAATTATTTGTAAAAAAGCCAAATTTACGTACATGATGCTGGATAGCTCGAAAATCGGCAAAATCAAGCCGTACACCTTCGCGCGTGCGGAAGATATCAACGTCTTAATTACCGACGACGTATTCCCCGAAGGCTTGAAGGACGATTTTAAAGCGAAAAATATCGTCGTTATGTAATGAAAAATAAAAAATCGACATAATATGCCCCCCAAAAGTGTGAAACTTTTGGGGGGCATACTACTTCGCTTGGCGCACTTTTTTTGCCGTATGAAAAGTCTTATTTAGTAGCCGTGGTCGGCGCACTCCATTGAACGTTATTTAACGCCTTTTCCGCGTCAAAGCGCTTGCCGAATTGCCCTACGACGTTCAGCCATTCTTGGAAGGTGGCGTAATGGTCGTCGGTGAACGCCGAAACGGGCGCGTCGTCGTAGCCGCTTGCGTCCCAACCGTTTATCCACGTCACCACTCTGCCCACGCCGCGGCTGTTTTCACCGTACGTGCTATCCAACGCCACGTCAAATTCGTAATACACGAGATTTTCCGCGTTATACGGCACGGCGGTTACGTAGCCGCCCGTGCGGCTATATTGCGAAACGTAACGGGTATCGTCCCCGAACACGACGCTGACTTGGTCAAAAGTCGGAAGATCGTCTAAATTGTCCGTTTTTCCTGCAAAGTTTGCAGGGATTTGCTCAAACGCCGCATAATACGCCGCGATATCGGTAGGCGAAGTCATTGCCGCGTTTGCCGCTACGGACGGGTTCGCGCGCACGTATTCCCACGTATAATAGGTATACGTTTTCGTTTGCTGTACCTGACAAGACCCGCCGTCGTAAACGACTTTGGACGGAACGGCTACCGCGCTTTGTCCCGCCACAAGCGTGCCTACAAACGCCGTTGCGTTCAAACGGGTATAGCCCGTGCCTGCGTTTATTTTTCCGCTATTATACGAAACGGCTTGCCCCGTATAGGAAATGGACAGGCTTTGAATATACAACACCGCCGCCGTCGTTTCTATCTTAAAAAAGTTATCGGTAGCAACGGTATACGTTACCGTCGAATACTCGTTGGTTGCAGGCAGGGTGTACGCCGTCATGCTCGCCACACGGTCGTCGCCCGTATACAGCATGGCCGTCGCCGTAGCTTTATACGTAATCGAAACGGATTGTATGCCGTAGATAGGCGAGCTATTATACAACGCGCCGCCTGCGCTCCCGTCCGTTGCAGAAGAAACGTAAGGAATAAGCTGCAAGATATACGCCGCGCCGTCGGGTTGATACGCGCGATAGTATTCCAACGTCGCACCGTTTATAGTATCGCTGCCGTAATTACCCGTAGCATACTCGGAAATACCGTCATTCCCGAACGTATCGTCCAGCGTAAGGGTAGACGGCGTAGCCGTCGTCGTTTGCACAAGACGAATACTGTCAATGATAATGCTTACGTATTTACCGTTAGAGATATAGCAAACGTACCCCGTGATTTCCACCTTCACGTGCGTTTCCGTCAGAGTAACACTTCCCAAAACGCTATCCGTCGGCGCAATCAGCGAGATTTGCCGCGTACTGCCCGTCGTCAGCTTTTCCGCATTGACGTATTGACCGCTTACGAATACGTTTACCTGTACCTGCACGTACGGACCTATCTTGCCGTCATAGCTTTCCACCGCCGCGTTATCCCAAACGGTAGGCGCAGGCGCGGTATACTTAGGCACGATTACGTTTCTAACGCCGTACGCCGCCCCTGCTTTCGTAGAAAATTGTTGATTGCCGCTGTAAATGGACGTATTCCCCGAAACTTCCACCTTATCCCCTACGGCAACGGACGGAGCAGAACCCGTATAGCACATCATAATGCCCGTTCCGTCGTAGAATAAAAAGCTCTGTTTGCTGACGGCAACCACTTCGCCCTTGGCTTTCACGCTCGTAAGCGCGCCGTTTTGGGCGTGGATAGCGGATATTTTCGTGTAGCCCGTTTCCGCGCTCGTTTCTTTTAACGTAGCCTTGAAAAACTCAATCACGTTATCGTATTTTTTTACCGTGCCTTCCAAAACCACTCTATCCCCGACAATGGGCGGGTTGGTTATGGTGTTGAATTTACCGCCGCTTGCGCTGTAAACCCCGTACACGTACAGCTCGTTACCGTCCGTATCGCGAATATACATATTGCCCCATTCTTGGGTGGTAATAGACGCAATCACCCCTTCTACACGGTATTTTTGTGCCGTTTCCGCACCGTTTGCAAGCCCTTCGCCGATTTCTAAGATTTCAGGAATGGTCTTGGTCAAAACGGTAGGGTCGTCGGGAGTGGGGTCAGGGTCGGGAGTGGGGTCGGGCGTGGGCGTAGGCTTTGGCGCGCCAAAGCCGCCTTCGCGTATGTATTCCGCTAACAAATCACGGTTGAACACGGAATGGTCTTCGTCGTAGTATTCGACGATAGTCATATACCCCATATTTTTGAAATTATAATTCGCGCAATAGGTATCGACGACAACGTAATACGTTTCGTTGATATCCACGTTATCGCGCAAGGATTCGCCGTACGCTCCGTAATAGCAAACGTAGTTGGTGCTCTCGTAAAACTGCTTTTGCAGTCTATAACCGCTGACCGAACACAAAATAACGGGATTGTCAAACATAAACAGCGAATAGATATCCCCGTATTTGACTTCCCCTTCGGGTAAATAATAGGGCGAACGCACGTTGATAAAGCCGCCGCCGCAAACGATTTTTCCTGCGTATTTGGAATCGCTACCCCAGCGCTCTTCCCCAGCCGTGTACATAGCCTGCGCCGCCGCGCTTGCCAAAGCGTCGGAGTTGCGGTAGAGATTGTTATACCCAAGCACTTCGTTGGGCGTTTCCAACTCGGCTGCATACTTTTGCAAAAGGGTATTGACGATCGGGTCGCCCTGCATACCCGAATAGGCGTCGTGATAAATAATATGCGCCTGCTCGGTGGAAACCGTTTCGTCTAAAATATCAATTTTAAGCTTGGCGTGCGAAACGCCTTTGCTGTTATCCCCGTAGGCTTGCAAATGCCAAACGCCGTGCGCGTCCTGCTTTTGTACTTTGGTGTGCGAATGTCCTTCAAACACCACGTCCACGTATCCGTCGGAGAGCTCTAAATCGTAATAGTTTGCGTTGGAAACTTCCGCGTCGTGCAAAAGATACACCACCGCCGCTACGCCCATTTCTTCCCGTAAACGGGTGGATTCGGCTTTGACAAGCTCGGTAAGCTCGTCGTCCGTTTTAAAGTATACGTTTTCTACCTGTTCGGCGGCGATAGACGAAAGGCAATCCCCGATAGCCCCGATAATGCCGATTTTTACGCCGCTCGTTTCCACCACGACGGACGGCTGACAATAGTCCTTGCGCTTATCCGTCGTCTTGTCGTAAACGTTGATACCCAAAAACGGGAACTCGGCAATCTCGGCGTTTTGCTCGATATAGCTTTCGCCCCAGTCAAACTCGTGATTGCCAAGCGCCATGGCGGCAAAGCCCATATCGTTCATCCATTCGGTAAAAATTTCGCCCTTGGTAAAGTACGACGCCGCGCCGCCCTGCCACGCATCCCCCGCGGAAAGCAAAATGGTATTTTCGTTTTCCGTCTTTGCTCTGCGAAGATAGGTAGACATTTCGTCTACGCCGATATTTGCGTACGTGTCTTCAAATTTACCGTGAATATCGTTGATAGAATACAAATCCAAGGTGATTGCCGTCGCCGCTTGGCAAACGTCGCATTTATCGTCGTCGTTGGTATCGGCGTGCTCGTGCATGATCAGCTCGCACACGTCGCAATAGCCGTTCTCGTCGTCGTCGGCATGCGTGTGTTCTTCGCTGCTGTCAGAAGTTTCTTCGGACGTTACGCTATCAAAAGAGCTATCTTCGCTGGACGAACCGCTAAGTCCACCCGCGCAGCCGCTGAACGTAAATATAATCGCCAAAAGGAATATAGAAAGATATTTTTTCATTCGTTTTCTCCTTGGTCGTACACAATATTATATTTATTGTAGCACAATACGATACGTTTGTCAATTCGTTTTGATAAAAAACGAGCGCCAGACTATTCGTCCGCCGCCAAAATAATGCGCTCGTTACGTTTTTGTATAACTTCCCTTTCAAATTTCTCATTTTGCCATACGGTTAGGGCAAAACGCACTTTATTTTCTCAATATATGATAGTAATAGACGGGGACGGCGCTCCAACCGTGGCACAAGCTGCCGGCATTGTCAAAGTCCGCCGCGCCCAAAATCGTTTCCCAAACGCTGGTTGCCCCTGCGTTTAACATTTTCGTATAATCGGATTTGATTTCCGCAAGCACCTTTTCGGCGTATGTTTCCTTATCCGTTAAAAGCAACGATTCATACTTGAAATATTTCATGCTCAGCGTACATTCCAAAAGCTCGCCGCTAAGCATTTTTTCGCAAATCGCGCGTTTTTCTTCTCCCGTTGCAAGTCCTGCCAAAATCGCGCAAGCGTTACCCAGCACCGTATAATGCTCGCCGTTGACGGTATGCGCAAACGCGCTCTTTTGGGCGTTATAAAACACCTTCTTTGCCTGCGCTTTCGTTTCTTTAAGGATTTCTTCATAAGAGAAGGTTTCGCCTATTTTTTGGGCTATTTCGCGAAGGTTATTTAGCGCGATAATAAACAGCGCGTTTATCATGAAATCGGGCGTGGGCTGTTCGGAGTGGAACAGCGTGCCTTCTAATGCGGGAATCCATTCGTAGAAGTTCCAGTTTTCCGCGCCTTCAAATTTGCATACCAAACCGTCTTTACGGTTTTGGATAAATACTTGAATAACGGAAAGGAGCTTGGGATAAATCTCTTTGACGAACGCGATATCACCCGTATATTCGATATATTCGCGTACCGCCAAAAAATAATACAGTGAAAAGGAAGGAATGGTCAAATCCATGCCGCAAGGATAGCAAATGGACAACAGTCCGTCCTTCCGATTATCTTGGCTAATGAGTTTCAAATTTGCGCGTACGTAGTCGCGGTTTCCGTCTTCAAACGCGTAATAACCGCACAGCATTTGATTGCGCGAATCCATCACGTACAGGCATTGTTCTCTCCACGGCGTGTCGACGTAATGCTCCATCATAGACAGCTTTAACGTTCTCACGCATACGTCGTAAATACGCTGCTCGGTTTCGTCTTGTAACACAAACGGCTTTTCCGTTACGGGGTATATTTGCGGTAATACGCCTGCGTAGCGAAGCGCAATCGGCGCTTGGGCGTATATTTCCAAATACCGTCCCCCTAAGCGGAGCATATGATTCGCGTACTTGTTTTCGCCCTTTTTCGCGATATATTCCACGCTAAAATCACGCAAATCGATAAGCCTTCTAACGTGCCCGTTTTGTAAATCTTCCCCCCAGGCAATCAAAACGTTTTGCTTTTCTTGGGACGTAAATTCTATATCCAAAAGCCCTACCGTTTCTTCGCCCAAATCGATTAAATAATACGTTTCTTCCGCTTTGAGCACGGTGATGGCTTTACGCTCTTTTACGACGAGCTTTGGAATAGGTCTAGCATAAAACGCGCGCGTTTTTTCGACGCAAACGGCGGTATGAAAATCTTGCAAATCGCCGTTTTTCCACTCGTCTTCTTTGTTGGCGTCGTATAAAAAGCTGTAACCAAGCTGGGGCGTAACGGTTTTTTGCAAGCCGTTTCGGTACGCTTTACTCTTTCTGCAAAGCACGTTTTCGTCGCTGTAAACAACCGTTTTACCGTCTTGAATTATCTCGAAAATGACCCCTGCGTCGGCGGCTATATGCCTTTGCAAATCTTCCCCAAAATGCCAAACGAGAAGGGCAACGGCGTTCTTTCCCGTGTGAAGATACGCCGTCACGTCGATATCGTCGTAAATTTTATAATGCTCGTAATCGCCGTATTGATTGCTCGCAACGAACGTACCGTTGATAAAAAGCGTATAATCGCTGTCGCAAGAAATACGAAAACGCGTATGCCCACCATGGAAAACGTACGGTAAAAAAAACTCCCCGTACGTATTTTTTTCGTTGCTATTTTCTATCCAAATCCATTTTGCATTTTCAAATGCGCTCATTTGCAATCTCCTTATACGCCGCAAAATAACGTCTTCCCAAAACGTGCAGGGACTGCCGACAAAAATGAATGTCGTCCCCGTTTTGCGTTTGTTCGTCGTTAGACGGCAGGTCGGACGTTTCCACAAAGCCCGCTTTACCCACCGTTTGGGTTACGGCGCGTATTTCATCTACAATCGGCTGACAGGAAGAAATATTTTTCCCTTTCCAGTCGCGCACGAAATCCCCTGCGATAAAGGGAATTTGCCCGTAGCGTTTGCGTACGTCCCCTATAAGAGCGCTCAGCTGCTTGCCGTATGCTTTGGGCGGCGTACCTTCAAAGGCGTCGTGCTCCCCTTGATGCCAAAGGAGCGCAACCACCTTGTTTTCCGCGTTTAACGAAAGAGCGTAATCGACCATTTCTATCATTTTTTTATAGAGAATATCCTGCAAGCCCCATTGTTTTTTATAAAAACCCGTACCGCCTACGCCGATTCGCACAATCAGTAGCTTTCTGCCGTCCTTTAAGCGTCCGCTTTCGACGTATTCCTTGCCAAACGTCAAGGAAAAGTTACCGTACTTTTTCCCGTCGCTTTCCTTTTCCTTTGCTACGGAAAGGACGAACGGCTTGTCGGCAAATTGAATATACACGTTGTCGGGACGGTGCTCCACCGTCATTTCCGCCTGCAAAGCGCATATTCTTTCGTCGGGGATATATTCTTGCTCCACGTCCCCTACGCCGCAGCCTTCGGCGTTGGATTGTCCTGCCAAAATGACGATATCGTACGCTTGTTTCATAATCTCTTTACCCTTGTGCTTTTTTATTTTTCGGCGTTTGGATAGTAGAGCAGCATTTGCCCTGGCGCTATCCAAAGCGATTTATCGTTTTGATTAAAATCTTCGGCGAAGGTAAGCGTTACAAACGTCGGCGCGTCCACGCAAAGATTGACCACCGCAACGATTTGCTTGCCGTCCTTGTTTTCAAAGTGTGACACCGCCATGGGCGCAACGTTAAATTCTTCGTACGCTTGTATGCTTTTCAGCTTACCGCTACCGTCAAAAATCGGCGTATTGCCGTAGGATTTATGAAAATGCTGCACGCTTTTCAATTCGTAGTCTTCTAACTTCGGCGCAATATTTTTCATAAAGCTCCGCACTTCGTGCGACATACGCGCAAACGTTTCCGTATGTTCCCCAAACTCGTCAATCGGCGCATTGCGGTAATTTTCATGGAGCAATCTTTCATACACGAAAAACCACATAAAGCCCGTCATGCCGTGCGCCGTTGCCGCCGCCATTTGCCAACGGAAATCGTCGTCCGTGGGCGTACGATAGCCCCAATGCCCCACCGACAGCGGACAGGTAAACGGCGTTACGCCCGTACGCTTTGCTACCGAATAATACATATTCAAGTTACGGAAAAACAGGTTTATCCCCTTTTCTCGGTCAAAATACGCGCATTGACCGTAAAAATCGTAACAAAGGAGCTTTGCGCCCGTGCGCGTTATAAAATCCGCAAGCTTATCGGCGTAGCCGTCTTGGTCGGATAACTTCACTTCCAGCAGCTTTTCAAAATTCTCGTCTTCAAACAACGGAAAAAAATTGATAAAGGGCGTAAGCTTTGGGGCAGCGTCGCGGACAACGATAAACGCGTCGATTGCGCTTTCCCATTGTTTTGCCGTCGGCTCGTCACCGACGTAAAAACCGTACGCGGCAGGGTGCGTGCCAAAGTCGGCAACCGCCTGTTTTACTTCTTCGATAAAGCGCGCTTTGCCGATTTGGATATAACGGCGGAAGTTGGTGCGCTTGTCGTCGATAATCACCTGCATACCGTTTGCATGACATTCGTCCAGCAAACGGATCAGCGCGTTTTTATCGTGCTTTTCATAGTCGTAATGAAAGCTTATAGGCAGGTTCATACCCAACTTTTTCCAGTCGGCAACGGCGGTTTTTTCATTTAAATCGCCCGTACGAACGTAATTCCAAAAGCCCATTTTATACTTACTCATGGTGAAATCTCCTTTATTATAGCATAAACCTTGACGGGTGTAAAGGTATTTTTTTCAACAAAAAAGGGAAAAAATTGTACTTTACACGTAGAAATCCGACCATTTATCGTCGTCCTTCATGTCGGGGTTGGCGTTCCAGTCCACTTCCCATACCGCAACCAACGACATGTCTTCTTCCTGCGTCCAGGTCCATTCTCCGTTTTGGGGATAATACCGCTGTCCCGTAGCCTTATCCTTCCAGTAGGAAAGAACGTAGCCTTCACGGGTAACGTTTGTCGTCAGCGTGTATACTTCGTCCTTTTCCACAAGCTGTATCTTACATTCCGTTTCCGCGTCTTCCGTTAAATAATAATAAATGGTATACGCCTGTTCTTCCGACGAGCTGTCTTCCGACGAACTATCTTCCACGGAAGAGCTATCTTCTACCGACGAGCTGCTTTCAGGAATAGAGTTTCCGCCCGAAGAGCTCGTAGCGCCGCCGTCGCACGCCGCCGCAAACGCAAACGAAAGCACCACCGCCAAAACTGCTAAAAAAGTAAACCGTTTTTTCATCTTATCCATCTCCTTAACCGTTATTTATTTTGAATGAGAGCGTTACAACGTTCTCGGTAAAACTGATTGTCGTCGGCTTGACGATACGTCTTGCCGTGTTTTCCGCCGCGTTCGTCCACGTCACGGACAGCATGGGCAGCGTACCCGTATACGTCTTTTTAAAGAAGGTCTTCACCGTTTTTTGGAAGGTGATTTTCACCGTCAAAACGTCGTCTGTCAGCGAAACACGCTCCGCCGTATACGCCCGTTTGTTACCCGACTGGATTGCCAACTCCCCGTCCATATCGGTATACGAAAGCTCTACCGCGCTATTGATATATTTTTCAAATATTTCCACCTGCGCCGCTGTATACTCGTCGGGATTTCGTTTGGAATCCGCCAAATCCAGCTTTGCCGTTTGCGCCACCGAGCGCGCGTTTTTCTCTTCGTCGTACGCCGTGTATATCTTGGCTTTTTCGCCGTTGGTATACGTCACTTCCACGTACGCCCGCGCCGCAAATACGCGGTTGTAATTATGCGTGCGGATACTCGTAATGGCAAACTTTCCTAAGCCGTCTTTGACGGGCGTGGGCAAAATCAAGCCCTGCTCGCTCACTTCAAAGCCGTCTTCTATCTTATCCACAGGCAGGATATAGCCGTGCAACGCAGAAACGTAACCGCCCGTAACGAGCGCGTCCCACTTCGCTTGGTCTATTTCCGCAATAAAGCGCAAGCCGTACGCGTAGCCCTTGGTATTTTCCGTGCGCACGCTTGCTCCGTCGCGCAGAGCAAAATCCAGCGTTTCGGCAATCAGCGTAACGTCACTCGTCGGTGTGAACGTATACCCCACGGGATACAATCCACCGTCGTATTTCCAGCCAAGCAGTCGTCCGTCCTTACACTCTATCTCTATCGTGGTATAGCTTTCGCCCTTTTCCAAAGCAACGGTATCTATCCTTTCGCCCGAAAGGGTTTGCAGGGTAACGAGATACCCTTGCTCCGCGACAATCGGCAAAGAGAACACCGCCGTTTTGCCGTACGTCGTACCGTTGGTGTTGATAGACGAATAGGTGATTGTGTAATTCCCTGCCTTGGGCGGAGTAAATATCCAACCCTGCTTGGTGTTGCCAACGTTGCCCTGTTCGCCCGTGTCCACGTTTTTCCAAGTGATTTCGCCGTCGTAATCGATACGCCCCGAACCCACCAAAAATACGGTAGGCGTCACGTCGATTTTATCGCCTGCCAGCACCTTTTCGGGTAAATCGGCATAAATGGTAGGCGAAACCTTTTCCGTTTTGATAATATCCGTGCTTACGCCCAAGCCGATACCGTTTGCCGTTACGTTGTAAATCAGCATATTCGCATACCGCGTAAACGGCGTATCAAAATCGGCGTAGCGATTCCAGTTATTATCCGCTTTCATTAAGCCAAAGCCTTCAAAATCGGCAATCGCGCTATTCGACGTTACGTCGGTAAATTCCATGGAAACGGTATACCCTTGCGTAAAGTCGGACAGGGAAAGCGTTCCCCAGTCAAGCTCCCCAAGCCCCGTCGGGCGGTTAGTGGTTTCCGACGGCTCGTTGGTGGTAATTTGTCGTACTTGCCTTGTACCTAAGGTCACCCAACCCGTCGTCGGGTCGAACCCGATTTTGGTATACGAAAGCGGATTTTCCAAATAATCCGTACCAAACGACGTCGAAGTATCATTGGCGTGGCGGTACGCTTTATCCCAAGATAAGCCGTAGCCGTAACGCTCCGTTCCGCTTTGACCGTCCGTGCAAAGGACTACCCGCGCGCTTACGTGGTCCATAGATACGTCGGGGTGCGCGCCGCGTACGTACAAAGTAAACCAAACGCTGGGGTTGGATTTGGACGTAAAGGTAAACGCCACTTCCTTCAAATCGATAAACGGATTGATTTCGTCGGAAAGGAATTTTTTCCAACGCTCTTCGTTCGTTCCCAACCACCACGCATAGGTGTTTTTATTGACGGGGCTGGGATCGTCCGCGCCCGTCGAGTTGGGATTGCCGTTTTTATAGCTGATTTGCGAATATACACGGAAGTCCATGCCAAAGCTTTCGTGTCCTGCAAAGGTATAGTTCAAATCAAACGTAGTGCCTTCCGCTTCTTCCCCCGTCTTGCTGGTCGTCAAGCGGATCGCCTTTTTCCCGCCTTCAAACATTTCGGGGTCAACCGCTACGCTGCCCGTCGTCGTTTGAATGGTAACGGGCGAAGATTGCACGGTGATTTTGCGCGCGTCGTACGCGTACGCCTGCCCGCATACGCTATAAATAAGAAAATGAACGTAGCGTTCGTGCGTGCCGTCCTTAGCGGCGTATCTGCCGTCTTCGGTAGTGGTCGTCTTTGCGCCGTTTTCGTTTGCGTTAATCACGCAGCTATCGTCCGTTACGTCGGTGAACGTAATGTCCAAGGTATACCCGCTGTCCAAGACGTCCGCGCTCAATACCCCAAAGGTGTTTTGCGGTAACGACGAGAAATACTCGTTATCCGTCCATTTACGGACAACCTTCTTTTCCCTGCCGTCCATGATATATACGGCGGCGTTTTTCGTATCGATACCAATTTGCGTTGAATGATTTTCTCTATTCGTATCGATAAGCGCGTTGGAAAAGGTGGAGCTTACGCTCGTCCAAGTACCGACGGCGTTTTCGTCAAAAGCAAGCGTTTCTCCCGTCATGCCGTAGCCGTATTCCACCGTATCGGTGGAAAGCACTACGCGCGCGGAAACGCTGTCCGCAGCTCCGTTTTTCCCTTCCGTACCGCGCAAATATAACGTAAAATACGCTTGCGGGTCAATGGTAGAAGTAAAGGTAAACGCCACTTCCTTTAAATCCAAATACGGGTTGAAATAATCGGCGTAAACGTTTTGTAAAAACGTTTCTCCCGCGCCGAACGCGGTGTGCGTGCTTTCCCCTTGGGTATGGGTATAGCTCTCTTTGGAAAACACCCGAAAATCCATGGAAAAATCGCCGCTGAGCGCGCCTTTATAAGAAATTCCCGTTCCTTCGGCGGCTACGCCGCTATGTATAGACCGCACCAAAAGCCCCGATTTTCCCGCGTCTAAACCCGTTTGGGTATACGCCGCCGTGGAATAATCGGTGAGTGATACGGTGGTATCGTCGTATGCAAAAAGCTTACCGTACGCCTGTGCTCCGTCGGCATAAGCGGTATTTTTGGCAAGCATTGCCCAACCCCCGCCAACAGCGGAAGTTAAGCATACCGCGGATAAAACCGCGGAAAGTATTCTCTTTTTATTCATAGTCGTTCCCTTATTCGGCAAACTTATCGTTGCCAAGCGCTTCGTCGCTTTGCACGCTCGTACCCGTGGGCACGGAAGAATCGTTTCCCCCGCCGCACCCGACGAACGCCGTAAGCGTCATCAAAAAAACTGCTAATGCGATAAATAATTTTTTCATAAAAGTCCTTTTGGTTTTGATAAACAACATCCATGCCCGATATGGGTGTCGTTTGGTTGGGTATACAAGGGGGAAGGGAAAAGCCTTCCCCCTTATAACCGTTGCTTTGTTTAGAATTGATTGCCTTGTACGAAGTATTCGTCAAAGGCGTCCTTTTGCATAGATTCCGTAACGATATCTTCTACAAAGTATTGCAGTTCAAAAACAGGAGTCGTATATTTTTTCATAATAATATCCCCCCTTTTTCTTACGCTACGTTCATAGTAGCCGTCAACACGCCGTTTTCATAGGAAACGAACGTAGGACGAACGATACGCAATGCATTCCCTTGCGCGTCGTATGCGGTAACCGCAAGACGAACGAGCTGCGCTTCAAAATCATGGAAATGATATGCGCCGTCAACAAACGTCGCTTTCGCCGTCAATACGCCGTCTACAAGCGAAACCTTTTCTACCGTGTAAACGGTAGCGTTGTTGGACGTAAGGTTCATTTGCGCGTCGTAGGTAACTTCGATAACGCTGTTTACGTAACCGTTGAATACTTTTATTTCGTCAGCCGTGTACTTCGTGGTGTTCACCGCCGCGTCTTCCAAAGCTTTCTTTGCAATATAGTTTACTGCAAAAGCGTTCTTCGCTTCGTCGTAAGCGGTGTAAACTTTACCAACGCTGCCGTCTGCGTACGCAATTTCAAGGTATGCGCGAGCCGCAAACTTACGGTTGAAGTTGGAAAGATAAATGTTGGTGATAACAAACGTATCGCTGCCGCTGGAAAGGTCAAGGTTCAAAACCAAAGCTTCGTTGGACCATACGCCGTTTTCAATCATATCCGCAGGTAAAATGTTACCCTTTGCGGAAACGACCGTCGCGCCAAGCGCCGCCAGCTTATCCTTATCTACGTTTGCTTGGAAACGCAAGCCGTAGCTATGTCCCGCCGTTTCTTCCGTACGGATAGACGCACCATCTTTCATAGCAAATACAATGCTTTCCGCAACGATTTCTACGTCGCCGTCAGGGGTCATAGTGTAACCAACGGGATACAAACCGCCCGAATACTTCCAGCCAAGGAAGGTATTTTCGGTTGCGTTTGCAAGGCTTTCAAAGGTGTAGCTTTCGCCAACCTTCACGCTTCTGGTTGCAAGCACCGCGCCCGCGTCCGATTTAAGTACTACGTTATAACCCGTAACTTCTACGTTCAAGGTAAACGCAGGGGTAGCGTTGAAGTTACCGCTTTCCGCCATAGCGCCAACGGTGATAGCATACGTACCGGGGGTAGCCGCTACGAAACTGCCGTTTTCAGCAACGCCCGTGGTGTTGTCCTTCAAGTTCTTCCAAGAAATTGCGCCCGTGTAGGTAAGCGCGCCTGCTTTCGCATCCGTTACGGTAGGAACAACCGTCAAGGTAGAACCAACCGACGTTTCTCCGCTTACGGTAGCTTTTACCGCAGGAGTGGTTTTCGCTTGCTTAACCAAAGTGCTGTCTACTGCCAAAGCCGTATCGCCGTCCTTCATGCCGTAAACGAGCATGTTGGGATAACGTTTGTATTGTTCGGTAAGGTCGGCATACCCTGCATCCGTACGGAAGCCCGTATCGGCGTATACGCTGGTGTAGTTATCAGGCGTAACGTCGGTAAAGGTAATATCTACCGTATAGCCGCCCGCAAAGCTGTTTGCAGGTAACGTTTTGTATACGCTTGCGTTGAGCGTTACCGCCGCCAAAGCGTCGTTATTAAGCAGGTTTCTAACCACCGTTTTCGTCGTACCATTCATGACCCATACATCGTACGTCGTCGTATCAAAACCAAAGTTTACGGACGTATTCGCCGAATTCGCAGGAACGGTTACGTTACTAAACGTACTATTTAATAACGTCCAGTTGGAGAAATTCCAGTTTTTTGCACAGCCCGTACCGCCGTAGCCGTAAGCCTGCCAGCCGCTGGTCGGGTCGGTGGAAAGCTTCACGCGCACATTAGCTTGGTCTGCTGCATTCCCCGCAGCCGCGCCGCGGAAATATACGGTAAACCAAACGCTACTGTCCGTCTTGGAAGTAAAGGTAAATGCCACTTCTTTCAAGTCCAGATAAGGGTTAAAGTTATCGCCGAACAAGGAAAGAATTTCCGATTCGCCAAGCGGTTCGGTTTTAGGGTTATGCGTATACGTCGCATTGTTCATCGGCGTATAGCTCTTTTGCGAATATACGCGGAAATCCGTTTCAAAGTTGCCCGTAAACGCATTGCTTACCGCAAAGGTAGTGCCTTCCGCTTCTACGCCCGATTTGCTGGTGGTAAGGTGTAACGCCTTGCCGCCGTTCTCAAACTTTGCCGCGTCCAAGATTGCACCCTTATCCGTCGTAACCGCCGTCGTTTGCACGCTAACGCTTTCCGCGGGCTTATCAAACGAAACGCCGTTCATGCTGTAAATGACCATGTTGGCGTATCTATCGTACGCTTCGGTGATATCCGCATATGCGTATTGTTTATCGTTATAGTTATACGCCGTCGTATTGTTGATACCGCCGACGAATGCGTTGTCCGTTACGTCGGTAAATTCCATGGACATGGTATAACCGCCCGTAAAGGCGTCGGTTGCCAAAGGAAAATACTTATCGTCGCTGGTGCCGTCCACAGCCCAGTCCATACCCAGACCTAAAAGCGCCGTATTAGAATACAGGTTTCTGATTTCTATTTGATTGCCCGACGCATTCTTATAATATACAGAACCCGTCGCAGCATTAAACCCGATATTTACGGAATTGTTTGCCGCCGCGCTGTTGACGATTTTATTACTAAACGTATAATCGCCATTGTACATATAGTTTGCCCATTTGCCGTTTCCCTTCGTCCAAACCGAAGTACCGTATTTAGACAACCAGTCCGTTTTGTCCTTGGAAGTCAATACACGGAAGGAAACTCTATCCGCAACGGCTTCTTGCGAACCGCCGCCACGTACAAAAAGCTTAAACCACGTGTTCGTATCCGCCGTAGAAGTAAAGGTAAACGCTACTTCCTTTAAGTCGAGATAGGGGTTAAACATATCGTCGAATGCCGACGGAATATCATTTTTACCCCAACTACCGTAATCGTTTGCGTGCGTACGCGTAGCGGTAGCGTCAAGCGGCGTATAATCTTTTTCCGAGAATACGCGGAAGTCCATAGAGAACGCACCGCTCAATGCGCCGCCGTAGGTAATCGTCGTGCCTTCGGCGTCCGTACCGCTCTTCACCGATTTTAAGTGAAGACCCGTTTTGCCTGCGTCCAAGCCCTTTGTCTGCGCCGCCGCCGAATAATCGGTAAGCGTTACTGCGCTTTCGTCGTATTCAAACAGGTTGGCAAATACTTTTTGCGTATCTGCGGCTGCTGTTTGGGGTTGCAAATTACCCATAGCAAACCCTACGGTCAGCGAACAAGCCAAAGACAAGGATAAAGCTGCTATGTGTCTTTTTTTCATTCAAAAATCCTCCTAAAATATTTTTATTTTCTTTACCGTAAACGGAAAAGTCGGGCGTCTTTCCCATTTACGGATAAATTCTTGTGATATTTGTTATATTCTTTCAACGCTAATTTCTTTCTAACGTCACGTTGAACGTAGTGAAACATCTCTAATTACGTGAGTCCGTACTTTCTTCCGTGGGATTCTTCCGCTTGCGCGTCAGAATGACGGGTTGGAGAGAGTGCGGGATTCTTCACTTCGTTCAGAATGACGTTTGGGAAAGAGTTGCGCAATTATTCCCTGCGGAAAAGCGTTTTTATGCGTTTACGTTATACGACGTAAAGCAAGGCTTTTCGCCGCTGAAATCCCAAAACGCACCGAAATTGTTTTCGCCTGCTACCCAACCGATATCCGCGCACGTCGTGCCGTTGTCGTATCTGTTCCAGCCGTTGCATTGATGCTGTACGACGATACGGTTTTGCGGTACGCCTACGACGTACACTTCGGAAATACTCGTGGCATTCAAATAGTTGGCGTATGCGCCGCAGAAGGTCTTTTCCAGCCCAGGCTTGCCGTTATCCGTAGCGTGTACGATTACGTTTTTCAAGGTTGCCCCTTCCAAACGCCCTACCAAGCCGTGCTGTTGCCAAACGAGTCCGCTTTCGTGGTACACCACGCAAACGTTTTCCATAAGTCCGCTCATTTTATGGGCGAATACGCCGAATTGATGTCCGCCGCTACTATCGCTGCCGTTGGTCTTGACGTTGACTGCCGCAACGTTACGGATAATACCGCCTTTTACAACGTCGCCGAACAAACCGCGATTCCATTTACCGCCGACGATAGTAAAGCCCTTGCCGTCGAACGTACCCGCGAATTTAGGAACAACGTAGTCCTTCGTCAAAACGTCGTTGGTTTCTTCCCCGTCCGCAAAGATGATATTATTCGCCAGCTCGAAATAGCCGCCGTAATTGTCGCCGACAAGGGGCGCGTAATCCGTCCAGTTTAACAGCTCTGCACGAGTGCGAATGAGCTTGGTGAGCAAATCCGCCGTAAGCTTAACGGTTATACCTTCCGTGCTTTCAAAACGGAAAACCTTATCCCCGCCGACGGAAAGCTGCGTCTTATTCAGCGTAATGGCGTTGTTCGCCACCGTAAAGCTAATTTCCGTATCAGCGGTTTCTTCCACCACCTTTTCCCACGTGAACGTGTCGTCGGGGATATACGGCGTTAAGTCAAAGCCCACCGTTTCGTCGCCGATAGAAAGCTTTTGTTTGCCTTCCACTTGCACAATGACGGGATTGACGTTTACCGCGCAATACGCCGTTACGCTTTCGCCGTCGGCGTTTTTCCACGTCGCTGTAACCGTCGTTACGCCTACGCTCTTTGCCGTAATAACGCCGCCGTTTACCGTCGCTATGCTTTCGTCTAACGTCGCCCATTCCACCGTTTTGTCCGCCAACGCTTTCCCGTCTTTATCACGAATGGATTTGACGGTGACCGTTTTGGCGGTGTCCGTACCGTATGCGTAGATATCCACGGACAAATCGCTTAAAACGACTTCTTCGCCGCTGGCGATAGATACGGTGATTTGCTTATACAGCTCTACGCCCTTCCAGTCGCACACGAGCGTTACCGTCGTTTCGCCCACCGCTACGCCCGTAAGCGTGCAGGTGTTCCCAGCCGATTTCGCCGTCAAAAGCGCGCCGTCTTCAATCTCACAGGTGAGCGTATCCGCCGTTACCCTTTCACCGTCTAACACCAGCGTGGGGATAATTTGATAGGGCGCACCTGCTTTTATCAACAGGCTTTCCCCTACGTTATACGTAACCATGGGTACGACGTCTGGCGCGGAAATGCTTACGCTGCACGTTGCGCTTTCGCCGTCAATCGTTGCCGTGACGGTGGCGTCCCCTACGCGGACGGCGGATAAAAATCCGCTTTCGTCCACCGTGATACTATCCCCGTTCACCTGCCAAGTTGCGTTGCTTTCTTCCCCGTCGGCAAAAGCCCTTAATTGAAAGGTGTCGCCCAAGGCAAGCTTGATTTCGTTTTGCTCGAAGGTGACTTCTACGGGGTCGTCGCTGCTTTGATTGCCGCCGTTACACGCCGCAAAACCGACGCACGTCAAGGCGGACGCGATACCTAATAAAAGATATTGTATGCTTTTTCTCATCTCTTCGTCTCCTTAATTCAACCCAAACAGGTTATCCACCGTGTTATGTTCGCTCGCCTGCGAAATGCCCGACGTTTGCGCGTCCGAAATGACCTTTCTTTGCAAACGTTCCAGCTCTGCCAAGGAGAATTTATCCGTGTGCAGGGACGCCATCAAATAATCCCAAGTGATACGTTCGCGAAGGATACGCTTATACAAATTCTGATACGCTTCCGAATCCTGCGCCTTCAAAGGCTCGATTGCCGCTAACGCGCGGTTGACGTAGTCTTGGAATTTACGGATACGGTCGTAGGGGTAGGTGGCTTTATTGAAGAACAGGGTGGGTTTACCGATATTGTTCTTTTCATTGATTTGCCACAACATATAGCCGCGGTAATCGGCGTACATTTCCGCCATAATTTCCCCTGCTAAGCCGTAGTAATTTGCCATGAAGTCGTCGATAAGCTCGTACACGTCAAGCTGTACGTTCCACATCAGCTTTGCCGATACGTACGATTTGAGCGCGCCAAAATCGGTGGTTGCCGAGTTGGCGTATTGCGCTTGGTCGAACACCCCGTTTGCGCCGATAGATTTGAAGTATTGATAATACGCCTGACGGGTTTCCGTCGTATGGCAAGGCAACAAATAATCGGCAAACGCCGCGCTGTACGCCCAAATGAAGAACAACGGGTTTTTCATAATGGCAAAGTTTCTTGCTACCTTATCCGCGCTACGCTGTTCGTACGAGCTGTTAGGGCCAAGGTAGTAGGCTTGGTTAAAGCCGCAAATGTATACCCCGACCATTTCGTCCAGCATGAGCTCTTCCGAATAGGGCTGATAGTTGCCGTTTTCGTCCAAAACGGGTTCAAGCACGCCCTTGGAATTTTTCTCTACCTTTACGGGCGCGTTGGTTACGAACCCATAGTCGTAAATGAACAGGCGCAAATCACGTTCGGGACAGTTTTCCTGTTGCCAAGCCCGAATTTTCGCCGCTACTTCGTTGATAAAACGGATAACCGTCGCGTACGCCGCCGTGTTTGCCTTTTTGTCGTACAGCGGCGCTTCTTCCGTACAAGCCGTGCACGTGCACCAAAGCCCGCCGTCTTCGTGAGAGAATACCATCCAGTCGATATCGGGCTGCATTTCAAAACGGATAATCATTTCATGCACGACCGCGTCGATAAGCGCTTGGCGTTCTTCCTTATCGCCCTTAGCGTTCAAGCAAAGCTGTGTGGGCGTGGTGGCGAGCCACTTAGGGTGTTTATCCAAATAATCGCCGCCGATCAGCTCGAAATAGTTATGACAGAATACGTTTCCAAGCGCGGAGTTAAACGGGGCTTCATACGATTGACTGCGTAAGCGCTTATTCACCGATTCCCCATTTTGCGGCGTGCGCGATTCAAAGTCGGGGATATCGAGAATATCGAAGTCTTTGAGTTTCATATCCCGCACGTTGCGTTGAATTTTGTATACGCTTGCCGAATACGCTTCAAAATCAAACTGCCAATGTAAAAATTCATACGCCGCGTACAGGCTTGCGTGAGTGGTGTTGCCCACCATGTACACGCCGTCCCCGTCGGTGTCGATAATATAACCGTCCCTGCCAAGGTTGCTCTTGCCTACCCGTTCCATTAAAGCGGTTTTGCTTTCCGCTTGGTTGGTTTTGCCAAGCGATAAAATTTTCGTCGTTTCGCTTTGTTCTACGTCGGTGTATGCAGGGAGAATTTTTCCCGTCGCTTCAAACACCAAGTTTTGCAGCTCCGTAATTGCCGTCATGACGTATTCGTCCATGGCTTCTTCCGCAGGATAAACAATCGAATAGGAAGTAACGCCGTCTTTGATAAAGTCTACGTCGCTATCCGTTACGTTATATTCGTGCACGCACGAAGATAAATCGTACACAGGCGCGGTGCTTTCGGGCGGATTTTCCGTTTGAATACTGCTACTGCTGCTTTCGTTTCCGCCGCCGTTACACGCCGTAAACGAGCCCAACGTCAACGCTGCCAAAAGAATGGCTAATGCTCTTGTTTTTTTCATATCGTTCACCCCCTTACTTCACCGTCAGCGTATATACTTGCTGCGCGCAATTGCCCGATTCGTCCATGGCGTAAATATAAATTTTATATTCGCCTGCAACGTATGCGTAGAATTTAGAATCGGTGATATAGATAACTTTATTTTCGGGCGTCCATACCGTCATATACGAAGTGATATTCGCCGACAAATCGTCCGCCGTGGAGTATTCGGGAAGACGGATATAGGTGTTTTTATATCCCGTCTTGGGCATATCGCCGTCCACGAAAATTTCCGGAGCGGTTACGTCCCCGACTACGACCATCAACGGCATTTCATATCTACGATTATACCAGTCCGTCGCGCGGTAGGTAATGTAGTACGTACCCAGCTCGTTGAGCTCTAACTGATAAGAGATTCCGTCCGTGCATTGTACGCCGTCTAAAAGCGTTCCGTCGGTAGCCGTTTGCGTTTGCATGTCCAGCTCTACCGTCAAGGAAACCTTGGTATAGGGCGAAAGCACGTCCGCCGCAATCGCGGAATACAAATCAATCGTCGTACCCTTTTGCAAAAGCAGGTTGACAAAGTCGCCCATAAGTTTCATGTTGGGAATACGCGAATCGCTAGTTACCGTCGAACCGAAGGTTTGGTTGAAAATTTGCGCGACGTGCGCCGTCGTGGGCGCGGTCACTTCCGTAAAGGCGTATTCCACGTACACCTTACCGCTTGCAAAGCCTTGGAAGTCTTGCTTATATACCGTCTTGGTTGCCGTGAAACGGTTGGTCGAGCCGACAAGCCAGCCTTGGTTTGTTTCGTCGTAGCCCAAATCTAACCGCATATCCGCCGTTACTTCCTTATAATAGCTTGCCACCTTCAACGCGCCGTCAACGTATAAATCCACCGCGCCTTGGTTATAGGCAAAGCCAAGCTGTATCGCCGCCGACGTATCTTCCGAATCCGTCAAGGTGATGGTGAACGCGTTGAACGTTTTTCCCATTTCGTGTAAAAGCACCGCCGTCGTAAAGCCGCTTGCAAGCTGTGCGTTGGCAAATTCCACAAACGCGTCTTCCGCCATGTCCAGCTTAATGCCCGCTACGTCCGTAGATACAGTCGCTTTCTTAGAAAGGAAATAATTTTCCATAAGCAGCGCGTCTTCGCCCTTGACCGTAAGCACGGGACGGGTGTACGTTTGCTTGCTTTCCCCGATAGCGTATACGAACGTCGCGTTTCCGTCGTCGTCGGGAGAAAGGGTTACTTCCGCGCCCCTTGTGTAGCTACGCGAACCCGAGCCGTCAATAATGGTAATATCCGCCGCCTGTTTCGTTCCGCTTGCCGTCGTGCCGTATAAATTCGGCAAAATATATTTTGCGTCGGCAAACATATACTTGGGCAAAGCCACGCCTTTATCAAACGCCGCCTGCGTTTGCGCCGTAACCGTTACGGTGTATTGCGCAGATTTGCTTGTACCAAGGAAGTCCGTCGCCGTTACTTCTACGGTATATTCGCCCACCGCCGTGGGGATAAACGAATAACCGATTTTTTCATTCCCCGAAACGGGAATTTGCTTGCCGTCCTTTTTGACGGTATAGCTATACGCTATCTCGCCAACGCCGCCCGTGCAAGGCTCTGCCGTAGCCAAAAATACTCGATTGCCCTGTTCCACAGCCGTGTCGTAGCCCGTTTGCAATTTCACCGCGCTCACGGGAGTGATAGTACTTTCCACGGTAACCGTCACCACCTTTTCGGTGTAGTTGCCGTTATAGTCCGCCGTGCGGTAGCAAATGGCGTATTCACCCGCGTCCTTGGTGGCAAATCGACCGTTTATCACGGGGATTTCCTTGACGTAACGGGCGTTCTCCGTATCGTGATATACGCCCGACTTTCTCGTGTAACGGTAGAACACGCGCGTTTCCACCGCCGTAAAGCCGTCGTTGTTATCTCTCGCCGTTGCGCTAGGCACGGGATAACTCATTCCTTTCGAGCCGTAGGGCAGGGATTGCTCGTCAAAGCCGCCCGTTTCTTCCAACGTGATTTCAGGGGCTTGCGCGTCCTTAACCACCGTCGTCGTCAAATCGTTATCCCCCATATTCAAAAGGAGAATATCCGCCGTTTCTTCCGTATAGTCGTCACACTTGATTTCCACGCGCACTTCGCCCGTTTTGAACCCTTCAAAAAGCGATTCTTGATAGCTGATATCGTCCAAGTCGATTATTCTGGAAGAATGTACGCCGCGCGTATTAAAGTGATACCAGCTGACGTGTACTTCGTTCGTAGCAGGGTCAACCCAAAAGCCGACGAACTGATTGCCTAATAAATCGGATTTCTTATCGTTATTTACCGAGAACACGTCGTTGGAATACATATTAAAATACGTACCGTACGCGTTTACGTACAGCTTATCGGACGACGAGTTATCAAACGCCTTATAGTTTTGATCGTTCGCGCGGGCGCGAGTTGCGCCCCAGTACGCACCTGCCGACGTTTGCGTTCTTGTCAAGGCGACGTAGATATCCACTTTATTGTCGTAATCGTATACGTCACGGAAAGTCACCGTCCAAAGCTTGGCGTCGAATTTTCCCAGCGTTTTAGGGGAAACGGTAAGCTTGACGGCAGGGTCGGTAGCGCCGTAGCCGTTCATGTTGACGATTTCGTTATAATAGAACGTTTCGCCTTTGGCAAGGGATACTTTAAGTCCGCCGCGTTGCGCGTTTTCGTCCTTTTCCACGTATGCCGCGGAAGAGCCTTCGCCCGAAAAATAATAGGACGGATTGCCTGCCGTGAAGGTTTCTTCATGCACCAGCGTTTTTCCTTCCGCTTTGGCGGTATATTGCACGGTGTACGTACCGTGCGTGTCAAGATACACGCTGTTTCCCGTATGTACGTCGCCGTCGGGCGCGTATACGCAAGCGGTGGCGTCCACGTTGCCGAACTTGCCCTTGGGTACGGTGAACGTATCGCCCTTGTCAAGCTCCGTCGCGATAGGCGTTTGCAGAGCAAACGTGTAGTTATCCGCCGCGTTTGCAACCGCTACGCCAACGCCGAGAGCAGTACTCACCGCCGCCGTCGCAACTACAAAAGAAAGTAATCGTTTTGCTTTCAACATTTTCATCTCCTTTTTTTGTATTTTTTCATTATCCTTTAATGCCGCCTTCCGAAATACTGCCCAGCAGCGTTTTTTGGAATACGATAAACACAGCCAAAATCGGCAACATAACGACAAGGCACGCCGCTAATTTATACGGCTCGTACGCAATTTCTCCTTTGGTGCTAAACGCAAAGCTCATCACGCCCACCGAAATATTCGGCACGGAAGGCATATAGATAAGCGGCGTGGAATAATCGTTCCAAAAGGCGATAAATTGAATTAAGAAAATACTGCCGATAACGTTTTTAACCATGGGGAGCATAATTTGCAACATGACGCGGAGCTGGGACGCTCCGTCCACCTGCGCCGCTTCCTTGTAATCCTTGGGGATACCCTTGATGGCTTCGTATAAAAGCAGGAAGTAGATATTCCCGAAGGTGAACTTCAAAATAAACGCCGACCAAAGCTGGTTGTAAAACCCAAGCCCGCGAATGACCTGCATTTCAGACGGGAGCGAACCGACGATAGGCACGGTAATGACGAACATTGCCAAAAAGTACATCACCGACGACATTTTAAAGTTAGGGAATTGCACGCAAGCGTACGCTACCATAGTCGTGGCGATTACGATACCGCCCGCGCTGAGCATAGCGTAGCCAAGACTGCCTAAAAACATATCTTCTATGTAGTAGATAGGCGCTTTGACGTTGGCTTGCATTTTCAGCTTTAAAATAATCGTTTCGTAGTTTTCCAAGAAAAACCATTGTTCGGGGAGTCCCACCGCGTCTTGAATAAAGCCCCAAGGGTCTTTACAGGAATTGACGAAGGTGAAATAGAACAGCGACGCCATAATCAATGCGTACACAACCAGCAACGCGCCGATAACGATTTGATAATACAATCCTTTTTTCTTCATTTTCGTTGCCATACGTCAATCCTCCAAGGGGTTCAGCTTTTTAGAAAGCCTTCTCATGCATATAATCAGCGGTGCAACGACAAGCGTAATCATAATCCCCAGCGCCGCCATTTTCGGATAGGACGCATACGAGCTTGCCGACTGTATCTCGCGATACATATAATACCCTACCGTGTATAAATGCGAGTCCGCATTCTTATGGTAAATGGAATACAGATTGAGCTGGTTGGTAAACAGCGCGGTAACGCCCGTAATGACGAATACCGAAACCGTACCGATAATTTGCGGCAGAACGATTAAAATAAATTCCTGTAAGGTGTTCGTGCCGTCCAGCTCCGCCGCTTCCAAAACGCTTTTGGAGATGCCGTTCATTGCGCCCGTATACATCAACACCGAAGTCCCGAACCCGATATAGATATTAAAGATAAGTATAGCGGGGAATTGCGAATCCTTTTGGGATAAAAACCCAAACAGTTTCGTGCCGAACAAGTCGTTGATAACCGTCGGTAAAAACGCGTCGGCGTAGTATTTGAAAATGATAACGAGAATGTTTGCCGAAATAATTTGCGGTAAAAACAGCAATACGCGGAATACCCCCGCGCCAAAAAACTTTTTGGCGATATAATAGGCAAACAGCAACCCAAGCGGCAGCGTAATCACCAGGCTTACACTCCATGCGATAAAGGAATTTTGTATCCCATAGCGCAATTCGGGCAGGTGCGAGAAATCGTAGAACAACGATTCAAAGTTTTTAAAACCGTAGAAATACCACGTGTTGCTCTCGATATCGTACGCACGCACCGACATAATCAGGGAATTGAAGTTGACAAACAGGTACATAACCACGAACTGTAATAAAGCAGGTCCTATCAAGCACCAGAAAAACAGCGTGTTTCTCCAATTCCCCTTCTTTTTCTTTTCTTTACGAATAAACTCCATAGTTTTACTCCAAGTGTTCATTAAACGTCCGCGCCTGCGGTATAGGGCGCCCATGCGTCCGCCGTCATGTATTTTGCCATACCTTTAAAGTAGTCTTCCGCCGAAACGCCTTGGTTGAACGCCGTGGTGATTAAGTTGAACGATTCGTTTCTGCCGTTAATGCTAACGATACTGTTCACGTTGCCGTGAATAACGCTCAAAAACTGCTTACATACCGAGTTGTTGGCATAGCAGTTGACGACGCCTGCGTTTTTGTACAAATCGTACTGCGCTTTACCGTACATAGACAAATCGGATTCTTTTACCCCCGTCAGCTCGTGCGTGAACGGACGAATGTTATGACAGTCTTCAATATAGGTAGACAGACATTCGTCGGTGTGGATAAAGCGGAAGAAAGCACGCGCCAAATCCAGCTTGCTTTCGTCAATACCACTTCTTACGAACACCGAAGAGATCCAAGACTGCATCACCGTCGTGTCCGTGCCGACCTTTTCGGAAAGTGCTTTGGGCATGGGCATAACGCCGATTTTTCTATCCTTCTTATTCGCGCCTGCGATACTACTCATTTGATCGAATACGTCGGACGATTCGTTATAGAACCAGCTACCGTCGACAAGCATTGCGATAGAGTCCATGCTCGCCGTATAGTTACTTCTCAAAAACTTCTGCATGGCGGCTCTGTGCGAAACGCTCGTAGAGAAACAATCGTCGTAGTTGTAATACTTAGGCGAACCGTCTTCCTTTTCGGTGGTGATCAGTCTATGGATAAACTTCAAGCCGTAGTACCAACCTGCCTGACGTTTCATTTCATAACCGTTTTGTACGGTGATGGGCGTCGCTTCTTCGTACTTCGCAATACCGTTTTCAATGGCTTTCACCAGCGTCGTCGCCGTACCGTCGAAGGTATAGTTGAGTTTCATTTGCTCTACCCCTTCAAAATCCGCCGCCAAGGAAGAAAGCAAGAAGTTGACGTTGTTTTGTACGCTGCCGCCCCAAATAAAGGGAACGACGCCGTCTTCTACCATTTCGTCGCACATTTCAAAGAATTGATCGTACGTTGCGGGCAAGCCGTCGTCAAACGTGCCTTCTTCGCCGTCAGGACCAGCCGAAAGCTTTCCTTCACCCGTATATACGCCGTTTTCTACTGAGCTGTCCGCTACGAACGAGCCGTCCGCTTTGAAGTAATAACCGTTGTCTTCAAAGAGCTTTGCGTCGTAGTTGATAGACGGCATACAAAAATACCAAGGCGCACCGTAGTAGGTAGGTGTGGTAGTGTTGCCGCCGTAGTAGCTTTGATCCATAGGCGACATTTTGTCGTGAATACTCTTGGTTTCGCCGTATTCTTCAAGCGGCGTCGTCATCCATTCGCTGACGTCGAGTACCATGCTGTTGTTGATAAAGTTGTAATAGTTCGCCTGTTCGATAAAGCAAACTTCGTCAATTTCGTCGTTGAGCGTCATGGAAATGCCGTCCAAGCAGAATTTAGGGTTGCGCGAAACGACGACGTCTACGCCCTTTTTGCCCGGTTCAAATTCGGTATTTTTATGCAAGGTTTCAAACTTTTGCGCCCACGTTTCCGCCCAGTTGATACCAAACCCGCCGTCGTAAGCCCCGACGTACAATTCCGATTTGGGTAAGGACGAGCCCGAAGAATCGCCGTCCCCACCTGTGGACGAGCTTTCATTTCCGCCGCGGCAAGCAGCAAAACTCGCCAACGAGCTACACGCCAAAACCATAGCCATTACCTTAAAAAATTTGTTTGTTCTCATAATATTTCTCCTTTTGATTTTTTTCTTTTTTATTTCATTCGCTCAAAGACGAGCAACGTTTCTAACGTTACGTCAAAGACGTGTTTTCCGCCCGTGAAAACGTTACCGCTTTGCCGCTGTTTCCACTTAGTTGCGGTAGGGAAATACACTTCCTTTTGCGTTTGTCCCTTTTTGAGCACGGGCGCAACCAAATATTTATCTCCAAGCATGTATTGCTCGGTCACGCTTGCCAAACCGTCGTGGGGAAATTCGTATTCCATGTACCGAACAATCGGCTCGCCTGTTCTCGCCGCGTTATCGATAAGGAAAAGTATGTACTCTAAATATTCTTCGCGGATAGCCATACACGCTTTCATGCAATTACGCACCCGTTCGTCGGGGGAATTCCAGTACGCATAGGAAAATTGCACGGCGGGCATCAGCGTCGACGCTTGACACCAACGGATTAGCAGCTCGTTATCAATAGGCTTATTCGGCTCGAAGTCGCTGGCAAGTCCGCCGCCGACCATGTCGGGACAGCTGAAATAATATCCCAGCACCCCTTGCGCCAAAGCCGCAGGCAACACCGCGCTAAACCCGTATTTGAGATACCCATGGTTGGGAATATCGTCTGGGTTGACGAGCTCTACACCCCAAGAATGGGCTTTATCCGCTAAGCGCTGCACGCAAGCCGAGCCGCCAAATTTATAGCAAGCACGAAGTTCTACCAAGCTTTCTTTACCGTCAATGACCTTTGCCCAAAGCAGGTTGTGTTCGTTACCGCCCTTGAAGTTTCTATCCAAATACTGCGCGTCGCCGCAATCCAGCTTAAAGCCGATAAGCCCGTACCTTTCCTTTAAGCGCTTGACCACGCCGCCCAGCCAGTCTACCGCCGATTGCTTGGTAAAGTCCAGCACGTAGCTTACGCCGTCAAACCAGTCGGCCAACAAAAGCTTGCCGCTTTCGTCCTTTAAAAACGCGTCCGCCTTCAATAGCCGTTCGCTTGTCGGGGTGTCGGGCGTTACGTACGGCACAAGCCATACCGCAACGTCAAAGCCCAACGCGTGCAACTCGTCCATCATGGCTTTGGGGTCAGGAAAGCGTTCTTCGTTGAACTCCCAGTCCCCGTAATCTCGTTGCCATTTGTCGTCGATAATGATTAGCCCCGCCTTTCCGCCGTTTTGCACGTAGCTGCGCGCATAGGATAAAATGCCTTCTTGGTTTTGCTCCTGCTGTAAGTCAATCCAAGAGCATATTTGCGGCGCGCGGAATACTTGTTTAGGCGGCGTGTTGCCACAGGGCGGAAAGTGCTTTTGCGACGCCTTTTTATACGCCGAACGCAAATCGGTACAACTTTCGTCGATTTCCATTTCTTCCGCATCAATCGTCATTACGCCCTTTTCAAAGCAAACGATTCCCGCTTTTTCCAACCATACGTATCGCCCGTGAGAGCTGATAAACAGCGGGTTTACTTGATTGTACGTATCGTTATACGTCAAATCGATACGGTAGCTATCCTGCTCTCCTACGGGAAACAAATACCCGTCGTTTACCGCTCCGCCGTACCAGTATTCTCCGCTTTTAAAAGTCAATGTTTTTCGTAGCATACTTTCTCCTTGCTTTTTCTATCTTTCGTCGGGAAAGCGCACCTACGCATAACGCGCCCCCCCCCCAGCATTTTGGGAGTATTCTCATTTTAATACATTAACACCAAAATGTCCATATACAAATTAAAGGTATTTATGGTAATTTTTTCATGCCGTATCCTTGAAATATAATAAAATTTTTTCTTATTATTTTACCAGAACCTATTGACAAATTTTACCGCGTAGCGTATAATTATATTTACAATATAAAAAGGACAAGCATATGAAGATATCGGAATTTGAAAAACAGCCGTGGGTAACGGCTGTAAACAACAGCGGTTTGAATCTTATCGATTGTTTTATCGACATTTACGGCTACGAATGTACTACCCCCGATAAAGAAGCGGTTACTAACGTTGGCTCGACTTACCGTTTACATATCATCACGAAGGGTTGCGTGCACTTTACGCAGGATAATAAAACGGTCAAGCTGTATAAAAACTCCTGCTTTATTCTCGATCCGACGAAGTACTGTTCTTTTCAGCCCGACCGCTCCAACCCCGCGCATTACTACTGGGTATCCTTTAACGGGCGAGAGGCAAAAAACATCTTACAGCAAATCGGCTTTAACGCGCATTGTCTGTATTTGCACCTTTCTTCCGATTTAATGCCCGCCATACGACGTACCCTATTTAAAAATTTCCAGCTTTCCACGGAAGAAAAGCCCATTTCCAACTTTATTTTCATGGAAAATTTCTACGCCTTAGCGCGGCTTTTGCGCCAAGCGCAACCCCAAGAAAATGAAAACGGCTCTTCTAAAAAGAGCCGCAACGACTATATGGAACGCGCTCTCGTATACTTTAAAGAGCACTATACCGAACCTGATTTTACCATTTCCGACGTAGCTAAACACGTACATTTGCATAAAAATTACTTTTCTTCCCTGTTTAAATCGGAAATCGGCGTACCCTTTTCATCCTATCTCGCCGACAAGCGTATCGTGCTTGCCGTGTCGCTCATTCGACAAGGGCAAACGTCCGTGGTTAAGCTCGCCGAAAGCGTGGGAATTCCCGACCCGTCCTACTTTACGAAAGTATTTAAAAAATATAACCACAATTCCCCCAGCGAAGAAATACACAAGAACATTTTTGATACAATATAATATAAAAACATGGAAAAACGCCGACGAATATACTCGTCGGCGTTTGTTTTTTCTGGTAATTTGATAAGAATTTTTGATTAAAATTTTTCTTTGTTTTTTATCGTTTTGTGGCGGTTGTTATTCTTTTTCCGCGTTATAACGGGCAAATAACCGTTCAAAATTTTCCTTCATTTGCACGGGAGTATACCTGCTACATTCGTAGTTAAATACGCCTTTGTAACCGATTTCTTCCAAAACGCCGATTAGTTTCATCCAGTCGATTTTACCTTCACCGGGAAGCCAATGACGTTCGTTTTCGTAATCGTGGTCGGAGATATGCAAGGTCTTTACCCATTTGCCAAGCGCGCGCAGTCCGTCTTCCGATTTTTCCTGCAAGAAATGGTTGACGTCCACGCAAACGCGTACGTTGTCGATATTCACCTTTTCCATGACTTCCAAGGTTTCCTTCGCCGTATTCAAAAGACAGGTACGGGGGAGCACTTCCAAACAAATATACGCGGGGGTAGAGTCTGCCAACTCCTTTACCGATTGCACGAGCGCCGCCAGCTTTGCCGCTCTGTCCTTGTCGTCAATCGGTTCAAAGCTACCGTGCAAAATATAGCAATAGGGGTTGAGCGTCGCCGTCCGCGCGAAGATTTTTTTGGTGTTTTCAACGACCTTACGACGGTTTTCTTCGTTGGTGTCCGAATAATCCCAACGCCCACCGAACGAAACGTGAATACCGTTGACGGGCAAGCCCACCTTTTTCACGTATTCCATGCCCCATTCCAAATGCGCGTAGTGCGCGTTTTCCTTTTCTTCGTTGGGCCACGCGCCTGCGATATCAAAATCAAACGTATCGTAGCCCAAATCCTTGGTTTCCCGTAACAGCTCGTAAAAGCTTTCTTGACAAAAGCCGATACTTCTACCTAATCTAAGCGTAAATTTTCCCATGCTAATACTCCTTTTATTTTATTTTCATACCGATTATATCACTTTTATCCTTACTGTTCAAGCACAGAAAACAGGAAAACAAACTTTTTTAAGGTTTTTCCGTAATTTCTTCAAAATACTTTTCAGGCAAGTCTAGCGCCTGCAAGCTGTCCAAAAGCAATTCCTTATTAAACCCACCGATTAACGGATGCGTATCGATTTCCGTATTGCGGAGCAGGTGATTTAACCCCACCGCCGTCGGGGAAAGACCACATTCTTGGGAAATGCGTTTTGCCGTTTGCAAGCGGGCAAGGTTGGTTTCGTTGACGTACTTCGCCTTATGTCTATCGGACAAAGTTTCCACGCCCCGTTCCGCCGCTAAGGTGTAAAACCCTTGCGCTTGCGAGCTGTACGGCATTAAAATGACGTCCTTATTTTCCACGCAGCCTGCGTACTCTTTTTCGTCCATAATCACCAGCGTATCGTCGGGCTCGCCTTCTTTATTCACTTTGGCGTAGCTCCACATAATCTGACTGAACGAAAAGGGGGTAAGCCCGTTTTCACGGGCAAAGGCGTTGGCTTTGGCGATACGCTCCGCCGTCCAGTTGCCCGCGCCGATATACCGCGCTTTGCCTTCCTTGACAAACTCGTGTAAGATAGGCATAATTTCTTCTACGGGCTTGCTTTCGTCGTCGCGGTGTAAAAAGTACATATCGATATAATCCGTTTGCAAATAACGCAGACTTTCTTCGATATCCTTTCGCAATTCTTTCTTTTGAATACGGGAAATATGGTGATCGATAATCGGGGGATGTCCGCCCTTGGTGGAAATCCAAATTTGTTCTCTCACACCACGGGATTTGACCCATTCCCCGATTGTGCTTTCGGATACGTTTGCGCCGTTTTCCAGCCACGTGCAGTACACGCGCGCCGTATCCAAAATATTCCCGCCGTTTTCAAAGTATAAATCCATTAACGCAAAGCTGTCTTGCTTGCTTACGTTCGTTCCAAAATCCGCGCCGCCTAAGGCGATTTTGGCTAATTTTCTACCGTCTTTTTGTGTGTAAATCATTTTTCAAGCTCCTTTACCTGTAAACAAATTTGAAAGGCGATTTTTTCGCCCGCGCCTATTTTTTGATAGGCAAACTGCTCGTCCAAACGGGTGGTCGCAGGCTCTAAGCCCAGCGCATAATCACTGCTTGCCATACTTTTCCATTCCAAGAAGTGGGGCAGCGTTTTTTTAGAATACTCCACGCAAAACGCCTTACCCAGTTTTTCATTGACAAGGGCGGCTTTGCCGTCGGGTAAATCCAGATAATAGCAGGTTTCTTCCTGACCGACGATACAATCGCTCATCTCATACATGGTAGCCTTGTTTTGTTCCGCCCAAGCCGTTCTGCTGTCCGTATTTTGGGCGTTTACCACGACTTTTGCGCCGTCGTCTAACAGGGGATAGCCGACGTTGATATGATAGAGCAAGCAATAGTCTTGCGCTTGAAATCCTTCGTTGCAAAGAGTATCTTCCACGGTTACGCTGTCCGAACCGATTGCCGAAAACACCTTGCGTTTGAGCACTAAATTTTTACCGAATAAAGCGCAGTCGCGGATAACGGTTTCCACCAAAATACCGTCTTCGTCGCAGCGCGCCGTAACGATTTGCGCGGGGATATTATGTAAGCTCCCGTGCAGGGGAAAGCCTTCCCGTCCACCCACGCTGTCTAATCCGCAGGTGTATAACATTCCCCCTTCAAAACGGGTGAGAAAGTCCGTTTCTCTTGCGGTGAATGCGTTTTTGGAAAGGAAGGAAACGTTTTGTCCTTTATGATACAGCTGCATAATATCGCAAGCTTTGCTTGCGTTTAATAAAAACCGCAGCTTGCCATTGTCGCAATCCAGCACGTCTAAACCGCGCTCTTTCCCTTCCGTCAAGGTATAGCGGCGCAGGCTTGCCACTTGCTGCAAGTTGGATATTTTGCCGTCCATGCATTACTCCTTATTGCTGAAAATTTTTAACGTTTTTAAAGCGTTTTCTTTCATAGCAAGCTGCGCGTTTAAGGCAAGATTATGATAAAAATCAGCGTCCTTGCCTTCCACCGTTTCTTTCGCCGCCGCATAGCCTGCGTACGCCATATACGAATAGTAATTGATTTTACCTATGCCGCGCGCTATCACTTCCTTGTACTCTTCCTTGGAAATGCCGCTGCCGCCGTGCATGACCAAGGGTAAATCGGTAAGCGCACGCACTTGGGTGATAATGTCCATATTCAAAACAGGTTTACTCTTATAAATCCCGTGCGCCGTACCAAATGCAATCGCCAAAGCGTCCACACCCGTTTTTTGTAAAAAGTCGGGCACAAGAACGGGCTTGGTATACAAATCGGACGGGTCTATCGCCGCGCTTTCGCCGCCGCCTTCTCTTTGGGGCAGCGCGCCAAGCTCCGCTTCGACTTCCACCCCACGGGAGTGCGCGTAGTCTACCACTTCGCACGTACCCTTCGCGTTTTCTTCGTAGGGACGGGTAGAGTAGTCAATCATGACCGACGTAAAGCCCAAATCCATAGCCCGTTTGCAATAGTCAAAGTCTTCGCCGTGGTCAAGGTGTACGCACACTTTTACCTTACTGCGCTTGGCAAGCTCTACCATTACAGGCCCGATTTTATCCAAGGGGGCAACGTCTTCATGGCATTGTGCGTGCGCGATAATTACGGGTACGTCCAACTCTTCCGCGGCGTCTAACACCGCCAACAAACATTCCAGATTCGGCGTATTAAAACTGCCGATAGCGATATTCTTCGCCTTGCCTTCCGCAACGACTTCTTTTAATCCTGCTAACATGATTTTACTCCTTTTTATAGTATACCACGATTATTTTTCAATGTCAATAACGTCATAGCCCAAATAGGTGCTGAACGCTTCTTCCAAAACGTATTTCATATGCCCGACGCCCACCGTCGTGTGATGCTTAAAGCCACCCTTTGCCAAACGAATGAGCTTGTTTTGCAAATCGGGGATTTCCGCTACGCCGCCGCAACCAAAAAACGCGCCTTCAATGGGTTCGCCCGTGAACTTCGCTTCGCTGACGTACACCTTTAACTTACCGTCTTCGGTAAAACCGTTGGAAAACGTCATGTCAAACGCCGCAATTCTACCTTCGTTCGTACCCCAACCGCTGCCGGGGTCGCCTTTTGCAAACATTTTATGCTCGGTAACCGTACCTTTGCCCGCCATAAGGCTTTGCGCCACAGGGCCACAATGGAACAAAATCACCTTATTTTCGTCGTCACCGTAATTGTTATTCCAGTCCAAGCAAGCGGTGGGCTTACCGCTGGCAAGCTGCATGGCGCGCATAGTGATGGCGCTTGTCAAATCAATCTCGCACGAGCATACGATACCCCTATCGTTGAGCTCGGAAATAAGCACGCAGGGGCATACGCGGAGTATCGTTTCCATCTCATTCCAACAACGCAAGGTAATCGCGTCAAGGTGATATTCTTCGATATATTCGTCGATAACGACGGAAATTTTGGCAAGCATGAGTTTGTTCTTTTGCGGAACTTTGGAAAAGTCGGCGTAATTTTCAAGGCGTTCAAGCTTGGCAATTACCGCCGTATCGTTATCCTGCTTTGCCTGTACTTTGAAAATGAGCTCGGACAAATCAAAGCTTTCCACGTTAATGCCGTAGCGTTGCAGGGTAACTTCGTCAAAGCGAACCGTTTTAAACGCCGTCGTTCTCGCGCCGATACAGCCAAGGTTGAACCGTTTCATGCCCTTCACGACGCGGCAAATTGCCGCGAAATCGTCCAAGTTTTGTCTAAACGCTGGGGAAAGGGGATGTACCACGTGCGGTTTCATAACGGTAAAAGGCAGCTTGTATTGATAGAATACGTCCGTCACCGAAAATTTACCGCAATACGCGTCGCGGCGGTGCTTGAAGTCCATTTTCCCGATTTCGTCGGGATACGCTTGCATGAAAATGGGCACGCCTGCGTCCTGTAACGCGGCAACCGCGCCGTTTTCGTCAATGAAAATGGGCATACATAAAATGACCCCGTCGTATTCGCCTTCGTGCGATTTTAACCAGTCGTGATATAATCTGCCTTCGTCGCGCGTTTCCACCGCGCCGTAACGGGTGGCGTTTTCGTCCATGACAAGATATTCGTAGCCTGCGTTTTTCACCGCTTGTATCATGTCTTCTCTCGCGCCTGCGATCAGCTCTGCGGGCATAAACCCGCGGTTACCGAAAAATAGTGCAAATCTCATAAATATATCTCCTTTATCGTTTTATATAATTTTTCATATTTTTGATAGCTCTTTTCATAGGCGGCGCGCCTTTCAGGGTTTGGCTCGTACGATTTTTGATAACGCACGAAAATATCCCTTGCCGCATACAAATCCTTCGCCCCGCCAAGCGCAACCGCTTGCAGCATGGCGCAGCCGCAAAGCCCGCCTTCGCTAGAACGCAATACCTTAAAGGGAATATTTTGAATGTCCGCCTTTATCTGCATCCACTTCTCCCCGTTAGCTCCGCCGCCCGTTGCTACGGCTTTTTTTACGTTCACTCCATACATGGTGGCTACATTTGCGTTAAAACGCATTTCAAAAGCCGTACCTTCCAGCAACGCTTTATACAGCGTATAGTCGTCCGTTTCCGTCGTTAAACCAAGGATAGCGCCCGTCGCGCCAAGGTCTTGAAAGGGGGTACTTGCGCCGCCGAAATAGGGCAGGACAAGCAGGCTGGTCGGCGCTTGTTTCATACCCTTTTCCATATACGCAAAGAAGTCTTTTTCTTCGCCGCCGTACCCGTGCATGATTTTCTTTCTCAACCAGTTGACCGTCGAACCGCAGGAGTAGTTGAGCATATACGTACAATACTTCCCGTCTACGGCGTACGGTACGCAAGGGTAGCCCTGCTTTCCCATTTGCAAATCGTTCGGCTTTTTATCAAAGACGACGGTGATACATTCCACCGTACCCAAGCCGTCCACGGCGTCGCCCGCGTCCAAAGCGCCCGCACCGATAGACGTGCAAACCTGATCGTGCGAGCCTAAAACGAGTACGGCGTCCATACCCCATTCCTTACCGATTTTCCCCACGATACTGCCTGCGCGCATGGGAGTGGAAAACAGCGAAGTCGGAATATCGAATGCGTCTAAAATCTCCTTACTAAAAATCATTTTTTCCACGTCGAACGCGCCCGTTCTAGACGCCAAAGCGTAGTCGATTACCCGTTTTCCGCTCAGCTTATAGCCGATATAATCGGCAACGAGCATGACTTTATCCGCCTTGGCAAACAGGTCGGGATAGCGGTTTTTAATCCATAACAGCTTGGAAAGAGAATACATGCTGTGCGGCACGACGCCCGTAATGGAAAACGCCTTTTCTTCCCCGATACGGCGCGCAATCTCCTTGGCTTCGTCTTCCCCGCGCGGATCGGTGTACAGCATGGGATAAAATAAGATATTATCCTGTTTATCGAGCAACACGAACGCTTCGCCAAGCGACGACACGCACACCGAGTCAACGGCGTGGCTTGCCGTAACGCTCGCTATCATGCCTTTGAGCTTTTCCAAAGCGGCGTCGACGTCCACGTATTGCTCCCCGTCGATACGCAAAAAATCGTATTCGTCAAACGAATACGCCAAAATTTCACCCGTATCGGAAAAGAGCTGACATTTACAGCCCGTCGTACCCACGTCGATACTTAAATAGTGCATCTTTTTCCGCTCCTTCTCCTTTTTTCTATATTTTACTTGATTTTTTTTCGCGCGTATAGTATAATTTATTTATAAATATGGTAATTTTGTATCGGAGAATACGAATATGCACAATTCCAACCAAGAAAAAATGCAGCGGCTTTTGCAGGATTTTTACAATTTGACCAACATCAAAACCTGTCTATACGACAGCACGGAAAACGAGCTGTGCTTTTACCCCCAAAAGCTGTCCGATTTTTGCGCGCTTTTGCGCCAAGACAAAGCCATGGACGAGCGGTGTAAGGCTTGCGACAAGCACGCTTTTGCCGAATGTCGCAAATCGTACAAGCAGTATTTTTACACCTGTCACGCGGGCTTGCAGGAATGTGTTTCGCCCATTCTTTTCGACAAGGAAATTATCGGTTTTATCGTGCTTGGGCAAATCAAAAGCAACGAAAACGCGGATTTTTCTTGCTTGGAAACGTCCTTACCGCCCAAGCGCAAAGCGGCGCTAAAAGCCGCGTTTGACCGACTTCCAACCATTCCACCCGATAAACTTAGCTCCGCTATCGCCATTTTGGACGCTTGTACGGGGTACGAGTATTTGAAAACGCTCATGAAAAACAACGAAGGGAAAATCGACGTCAAAATCGGCAAATACGTGCATGAAAATCTTGCGGAAATGCTGTCCGTACCCATTCTTTGTTCCAAGTTTCGTATGTCGCATAGCGAATTGTATTCCGTTTTTAAAGAATATTACCACTCCACCCCTGCCGAATACATCAAAAAATGCAGGCTGGAATATGCCTGCAAGCTTTTAAAGGAAACCGCTCTTCCCGTCGGCGTAATCGCCAAGCGGTGCGGTATCCCTGATTATAATTATTTTTCCAAGATTTTTAAAAAGACTTACGGCGTTTGTCCGAGAACGTATAAAAAGGGGGAATTGCCCCGTTGACGCCCGTAGGCGGTTCACGTTGGAATATAGTCGCGTCTTTATCTCATCATTTTTGTTTGAACGCCGCGGTTTTTGGGTAATAATATATTATATGGAAAATTATACGACAAACAATCAAGTAAGAACAAATTTACTCCCCGTAATCCCTTTGCGCGGCAAAGTGGCGTTTCCGCATACAAGCGTAAGCTTTGAAGTAGGCAGAGAAATGACGCTCAAAGCCGTACAACGCGCTTCGGACAGCGCGGACAAGCAGGTTTTAATCTGCACGCAAAAGGTCACGGAAAAGGACGTTATCGACGAAAACGATTTATATCTCGTCGGTTGCGTAGCGCAAATCAAGCAGGTCGTCCGCGTAGCGGGCAATAACGTCATGCGCGTGGTTTGCGAAGGCTTATACCGCGCGAAAGCGCGGGAAATCGTCGTGCGCGACGGGCATTTTGCCGCCGTTTGCGACGAGATTTTACCCGTTTTCGGGGACGAAACGCTGCAAGAAGCGTACTTCCGCACGGCAAAAGCGCTCGTCAAAGACGTGCTTTCCACCGACGGAAAAATCTCTAAGGAAACGGCGAATCGCTTAGAGCTTTGCCAAGACCCCGACGAGTACGTACACGTCGCCCTTAGCGCTATGCGCGTAAAGTTGGAAATCAAACAACAAATTTTAGAAGAGCCGGACGTCATTCAACGCCTTGGCATGTTTGAACGCTGTTTAAACGACGAGCTGGAAATCTCCAAAATCGAAAAGAAAATTGCGTCTACGGTACGCCAAAATATCGACAAATCACAAAAGGAATATTTCTTGCGCGAGCAGCTGCGCGCTATTCATACCGAGCTTGGCGACGACGGCAAGGAAGAAGACGAATACCGCGAAAAAATCAAGGCGAAATGCCTGCCTGCCAAGCTCGAAGAAAAGTGCTTGAAGGAAGTCGACCGTATGCGGAAAATGCAGTCGTCTTCCCCTGAATACACCGTCATTACGGGGTATTTGGACCAAGTTTTATCCCTGCCCTGGACGGAAGAAACCAAGGATAATTTATCCTTGGACGAATGTCAAGCGGTTTTAGAAGAAGACCACTACGGCTTGGAAAAAATCAAAGAGCGTATTTTGGAATACCTTGCCGTACTCAAATTAACGGGCAGCATGAAAGCGCCTATTCTTTGTTTCGTCGGCCCGCCCGGCGTAGGAAAAACGAGTATTGCGCGTTCTATCGCGCGTGCGCTTGGGCGCAAATTCGTCCGTATGAGCCTTGGCGGCGTCAAGGACGAAGCGGAAATCCGCGGACACCGCCGTACGTATATCGGCGCTATGCCGGGGCGGATTATCTACGGCATGAAAAACGCAGGAACGATTAACCCCGTATTTTTGCTGGACGAAATCGACAAAATCACGTCGGATATGCACGGCGATCCGTCGGCAGCTTTGTTGGAAGCGCTCGACCCCGAGCAAAACTCCACCTTCCGCGATCGGTATTTGGAAACCCCGTACGATTTGAGTAAGGTTTTATTCATTACAACGGCGAATACCTTGGACACCATTCCCGCGCCCTTGCGTGACAGAATGGAAATTATCACCCTTTCGGGGTATACCTTGGAAGAAAAAACGGAAATCGCCGCGCGTTATCTTGCACCTAAACAAATCAAGGAAAACGGCTTAACGGATAAAAATATCACCTTCACCCAAGACGGTATTCAACGTATCGTCGAAGGGTATACCCGCGAAGCGGGCGTGCGTTCGTTAGAACGCAGCGTCGGCACGGTTTGCCGTAAAGCCGCCGTGGCGATTGCAAGCGGTAAGCGCAAAACCAAACTCAAAATTACGGCGACGGAAGCGGAAAAACTGCTTGGCGCGCCCCGTTTCGTTATCGACCAAGCGGCGCTGCTGCCGCAGGTCGGCGCAGTCAACGGTTTGGCTTGGACGGCAGTCGGCGGAACGGTGCTCACCGTAGAAACGGTTACCGCCAAGGGCAAGGGTGAAGTCAAATTGACGGGCAGTCTTGGCGACGTCATGAAAGAGTCGGCGCTCACCGCGCTGGGGTATCTCCGTTCGCACGCAGACGCCTATAAAATTGACGAAGACGAGCTTTCCAAAAAAGACCTGCACGTGCACGTACCCGAAGGCGCAACCCCCAAGGACGGCCCGAGCGCAGGCATCACCTTAGCGACGGCTATCCTTTCCGTGCTCACGGATACGCAGGTACGGGGGGATATCGCTATGACGGGAGAAATTACGCTCCGCGGCAAGGTATTGCCTATCGGGGGATTAAAGGAAAAGGCGTTAGCGGCTCGCCGCGCAGGTATAAAAACGGTGATTATCCCTTACGCGAATAAAAAGGATTTGGAAGAGCTTACCGAAGAAGTGAAAAAGGATCTAACCTTTATTCCCGTGCAAACGATAGACGAAGTGTTTGCCGTGGCGCTGATTGCCAAAGCACAGGATGAACCCAAGAAAAAACGGATGGTAAAAGCCATGCCTTTATCCCGTGAAACGGGCGAAACAAGGGATAGCGTGCGCTGTCGAAAATAAACGCATTTTTACAAAAGGAGACCACCATGTACGAAGTGAAACCCGAAAAACCTTCTCTCGTTATTAAAAACGCAACCTTTATTACGTCGGCGGCGAGAGAAGATCAATTTATTCGCCCCACCAAGCCCATGATTGCCGTTTGCGGTAAATCCAACGTGGGGAAAAGCTCGTTTATCAATATGCTTGCCAACCAAAAAAAGCTTGCCAAAACGAGCAGCGAGCCGGGGCGCACACGCCTTGTCAACTACTTCGATTTCGGGGAGTTTATCCTTGCCGATTTACCCGGCTACGGGTTTGCGCGCGTGTCTAAGAGCGAAAAGGAAAAGTGGGCGAAAACGCTGGACGCATTCTTCCGTAAAAAGGAAGATATCGCGCACGTGTTCATGCTTGCCGATTCCCGTCACGACCCCACGGCGGACGACGTACAAATGGTGCAATATCTCAACTATCACATCATTCCTTTCACCGTTACGCTGACCAAAGCGGACAAGCTTTCTAAAATGAAACTCAAAGAGCATATCCGCGCGATTGCGTCCGATTTGTATCTCGGCGTTCATAATTTGCTTGCCACTAGCGCGGAAACGGGCTACGGTAAAACGGACGTTTTAAATAAGATTTATTCCGTTTTACAGGCGCAAAAGCTTATTTGTCAAGCGGACGAAGAATTAGAAGAACCGGAAGAAGAACAACCGCAAGAATAACCTTAAAAAACCGCGCGAAAACGCGGTTTTTATCGTATAATTATTCAACCAAACGCAAATACTCAAAGGAGAAAAACAATGCCTGTTTCCAAAACGGATTTCATGCGCGGACTACAATGCGAAAAAATGTTATGGCTAGACGCACACGCGCCGCAATATAAAATTATTCCCCCTGAAATTCAAGCCAAATTAGACGCAGGAAACGACTTTGGCGATAAAGCCATGGGGATATTCGGCGCGTACGTGGAAACGACGGCGTACAAGCAAGACGGCAGGTTGGATTTTGCCAAAATGCTCGCCACAACGCAAGAATGTATCGAGAAAAAAGAAAACGTTATCTGCGAAGCGGCGTTTACTTGGTACGGCAACTATTGCGCCGCCGATTTATTAAAAAGGGACGGCGAAGGATACGCGATATACGAAGTAAAAAACGCCCCGACGCCAAGAAAAGAGTTTATCACCGACCTTGGCTTTCAACGCTTGATTTTACGGAAAAGCGACGTGTTTATTACTTCTTCTTTCTTGATTTTGCCTGCCGTGGATAATCAAACGGAAGGTGAATTGTACGAAAACGGGGACGATAAATACCGTATCGTGGACGTCACGAAAGCCGCAAAAGTAATGGAACGTGTTGCCGAAAAACGTATTTTTGAGCTGGGAAAACTCAAAAGAAAGGACGCGCCCCTGCCCTTGCTTGACGTGGGCGAACAATGCGAAGCGCCGTATCGGTGTTGGTACTACGAATATTGCCACGGGAAACAGGAACAACTAAAAAAGGGTGAGTAAAAAACGCTTGGACGTTGTTTAATATTTGAAGTGGCTTTACTCCCCCCTTTTATAGCCATTACGAAATGCGTTAAACCTGATTAAACCGCCGTAATGGATAAGGAGAGAGTATGTCGGACGGTATCGCGTTATACCGCGAATTTATCGGTGGAAACGAACGCGCTTTGCAGCGTCTTATCGAGCTATACGGTCAAGGTTTGTTGCGGTTTATCTACGGATACGTGCGCGACGAAGGTTTGGCGGAAGATATCCTTTCGGAAACGTTTATCCAAATCTATCAAAAACGCAAGTTCCGCGACACGGGCGAAGCAAGCTTTAAAACGTATCTTTACACCGTCGCACGCAACAAAAGTTTGAACGCTTTAAAAAAACGCAAACGCAAAAAAGAAGTTTCTTTGGAAAATATTTCACGTGAAACACAGGCGTTTTTCGTGGGGGAAGACGTGGAAGAAGCCGCCCAGCGAAAGGCGCGTGCGCTTGTATTACACAAAGCGTTAAGCGCGCTAAAACGGGAATATCGGGAAGTGCTTTTGCTGCGCTATTTCGACGGGCTTTCGCCCGAGCGGATTGCCGTTATCACCCGTCGCGGTAAAAAACAGGTATACAATTTGTTGTCGCGCGGAAAAGCCGCTTTAAAAACGCAACTTATACAAATGGGGTATACGTATGAAAACTTTTGAAACACTCGCCCACGATATTTTTATCAAGATACGCGCGCATGAGCAAAAAAGCAAACGGCGCAAAAGAGCGTATAAGCGTTTTGTCTTATGCGCGGCAATCCTGTTTATTTTACCCGTTTGCGTATTTTTTACGGCGCAAAAGCTTAGCGGTTCGTTTTTCGAGCGCGCTTGGGAACAGCACACGACGCCACCCGTTTCTTCTCCCGAATACAGCAACGAATAGAGCAAAAGCCGTTTTGATGCGGCTTTTTTTCTTTCGACAAAAACGGATAGAAAATTTTCTTCTTGGCTTGTTCTAATCGAAAATAACCGTTCATATGATGAGATATAGCAAAACGCAAAGCAAGGAGAAAAGGTTATGAATCAAGAAATCGAATACGCCGAAATGTTGGAGATTCCCGTTTCCACCGTCAACGTAGAGCGTAAGAAAAAACGCGGCCGTAAAAAGACGGCTGACATGGTAAAGCAAGCGATAACGCCCGACTTAAAAGAAACGGTTATCGCGCAGGTCAACGACAAAATCACCGCCGACGCCGATTTATTCGCCGAAGGCGCAAACAGCGAAGGCAGGGTAGAATTTGACTCTATCCCCCAACGCGTCGACACCGTACGCTTATATTCCGCGGACGATTTATCCTTGGAAGAAAACGATCCGTTTGAAGACAAACTCGGCGCGTACACTCCGCCTGTCGAATCGCGGAGCGAACGTCGCGCGCGGATTGCGCTTGGCGTGGAATTTGCCGCGGCTTGCGCGCTTTGCGGCGCAATCTTTTTAACCAACGTGTTTATGCCAGGCAGCGCGGTGAATACGTTTTTCCGTACGCTGACGACAAACAACGCCGCGAAAACGGATACGCGTATGTATACCGATTTTACCCTGTCTGGGGTGGTTAGCGATTTTTCAGACGTCGAGCTTACCCTTTCGCCAACGGGTATTCTTACCTTACAAGACACCTGCTGTATCTATCCCGTTGCCGACGGCAAGGTAAGCGAAGTTTTACAAAACGAAGACGGAACGTATACCTTAAAGGTATCCCATTCCGACACCTTTACGGGTGTGTTTGAAGGGCTGGAATGTGTGTACTACGCCGAAGGGGAAACGGTAAAAGCCAACGTGCCCGTCGGTTTTACCGACGGCGAAACGCAGGTGCAAATCACCATGTACTCGCGCGGAGAGCTTTTGAACTGTTTTGAACTCACGGACGAAAATTGTCTGGCGTGGCTGGAAAACGAATAAAGCATGCAAGTGGAAAAGCAGGAAAAACGGCGGCAAAATCACCGCCGTTTTTTACACGTAAACGCAGAAAATGTCACAAAAATGCGCAAACGGTGGTCCATTCGCTTGCACCCCTTATTTTTTGCGACGGGGCTCGTCTATTGCTTTACGGGCGATCTTTTCGCCTTTTTGCTTTCCTGCGTCGTAGCTTTGCAACACGAGTGCGCGCACGCTTTTGCCGCGGCAAAGCTTGGGTATACGCTCAACGCCGTCGTACTCATGCCCTACGGCGCGGTGATTGACGGGGATATGGACGGAATATCGTTAAAGGACGAAGCGTTCGTGGCGCTATGCGGCCCGCTTTGTAATCTTGCCACAGCCGCTTTGTTCGTGGCAGCGTGGTGGTTTTTCCCTACGCTGTATGCCTACACCGATACGGCGTATTACTCGTCCGTAGCTATCGCGCTGGTCAATCTGCTGCCTGCCTATCCCTTGGACGGCGGACGCATTTTACGCGCGGCGGTGTTAAACGCCGTATTCCGCAAACAGCCCGATTTTATTTGCGCGGAGCGCAAAGCCGACCGCATTTGCAGATGCGTTACGCTGTCTATCGCGCTGATTATCGCGGCGGTATTCGGGATATTTGCTCTGCGCGGAGAATACAATTTTTCCCTGCTGATATTAAGCGCGTTTTTATTGACGGGCGTTTGGGGAAATAGAGAAAAAGCGGTGTATAAGCGCATGGATTTTTCCTGCGGCGATATTTTGCAAAAGGGCGCGCTTGTGCGGCGCGTGGTGGTTGGCGAGAATACCGCTATCAAAAACACGCTACGGTATCTTGCGGACGGAGAGTATTTGGTTTTAGAAGTATACGACAGCAACCAAAATCACCTTTTCGATTTACCGCAAAATCAGCTTTCCGCATGGTTTTTATCCGCGCCGTCGCCCTACGTTACGCTCGGTCAATTATATGAAAAACGGGGAAAAATGCACGAAAAACGGGATAATGTATCGTAAAAATGGGTAAAATCCGTAATTTTTTGTGAAAGAAAAGCAAAACTCCTTGCCAAATAAAATCGGTTGTGTTATAATACATTAGCTCGACGAAGGCACGATAATACGGCGGCAAAAAAGTAAACGGAAGAAAAGCATGAAAAAAGAATTGTTTTTTGACAGATATTGCGCGCAACAATTTGCCGCTCTCGTGGAAGACGGGAAGCTGGCAGAGTTTGCCGTAGAGCCGGAAAATCGGGGCGAGATTGTCGGAAATATTTATAAAGGTCGGGTAACCAACGTCTTATCGGGCATGAACGCCGCTTTCATTTGCTGCGGACTTGCGAAAAATTGTTACCTTTCCATGGAAGAAACGTATACCGACTACACTAAATACGACGGAACACCCGTTAAAACCAGCGAAAAACCGTTGGATTTGCACGTAGGCGACGAAATTATCGTACAAGTAACCAAACCGCCCCGCGGCAACAAAGGCGCAAAGGTCACTACGCACTTATCTTTTGTCGGTAGACGAATTATCTACCTGCCGACCACCGATTTTTTGGGAATATCCCGTAAAATTACCGACCCCACCGAACGGGAGCGGTTATTAAAAACGGTGGATAAAATGCGCGGCGGCGCGGAAAGCGGCTTTATCGTCCGCACCCAAGCCCCGTTTGCTACCTTAAAACAGCTTAAATCGGAAGCCGACTTTTTGAAAAAAGTATATCAGCGTATGGTCAAAACCGCCGCAGACGCTCCCGTCGGCGCGGTGTTGTATCAAGACGAAGACCTGCCCGTGCGTATGCTGCGCGATTGCTTTGGCGAGGACATTTCCGCCATTCACGTGGGTGACGAAGAACTGTACCGTCGGCTGTTGACGCTGGTACGGTTGCGCGGAGATTTACCCGAACGCAAAATCGTTTTCCACACGGGCGAACGTTCCATGCTGGAAGAATACGGCATTATGCCGCTCGTATACGATATCGCGCGACCCACCGTACCGCTTGAAAACGGCGGTTCAATCGTTATTGAACACACCGAAGCCATGACGGTTATCGACGTGAATACGGGCAGCTTTATCGGCGATAGCAGCTTGGAAGAAACGGTGTTTGCCGTCAACGTAGCGGCAGCGAAAGAGATTGCGCGTCAAGTACGCCTTCGCAATATCGGCGGCATTATCGTCGTGGACTTTATTGATATGCTCGAAGAAGAACACCGTATTGCCGTTACCGAAGAATTGAAAAAATATTTATCGGCGGACAAAGCAAAATGCAACGTTTTGCCCATGAGCGAGCTTTGTTTGACGCAATTCACGCGCAAGCGCGTAGGTAACGATACGCTTTCCATGCTGGTAAAGCCTTGCGAGCTTTGCGAAGGTAAGGGACACGTTCCCAACGACATTTTCGTCTTTTCACGTATTCGCGCGGCTATTTTGGACTGCTTTGCCGAAGGGAATACTTCTGCCGTTGTGGAAATTAACGCCGAAGTTATGAAAAAAATTCTTTCCCAAGGCGTATTTACAAAAGAAGCGCAAGGCAGATGGAAACATAAGCGCGTATACTTTATTCCCCACAAAACGTATAAGGAAGACGCTTTTTGCGTCCGCGGGGATAAAGAGCGCGTACTGCATTTGCCCGATACGGCGCAGCTGTTATATTAAAATAGGCATACCATGTATGAGATGAACGCATTTTTGCGTTAAAAATTCATTTATTTTTATACATAGAAAACCCGTCGAGCGCCGTTTTTATTACGGGGAGTTTACAACGAAAAAAACGCCGAAACGGCGTTCTTTTTTGTGTTGAGTTTGTGAACGTTTGTTAAATATTTGAAATTTGCTTTGGAAACGCTTGAAAAAGCAGGAATTATATGGTAAAATAAGAATGCTCGTTTTTACTTTTCCGTTTACGGAAAGAAAACTAAGGGTATAAATAGGTATTACGTTTGTAAAATTTCTACAAACTGATTGTATACGCGAAAATATTAAGGTAACTTACAAGGAGTAAATTGTTTTGAATAAGAAGACAAAAACCATCATTTGGATTGTGATTGCCGTCGTAGCCGTGCTCGTTATCGGGTTTATCGTATCCGATATTATCAACGCAGGGCAAACGCTTGCGCAAAACGAATTCGAGGCGAAAATCATTTCGGGTGAAATCAACGTGCTTTATATCGACGGCTACGCTTGGCGCGGCTTGCAGGTAGTAGAAGGCAAAGTTCTTGCTACCTATAAAACGGTTGGCCCTAGCCTGTACGACTATACCAGCTGGCTGAACTTTTTGGATAAGCTGAGCCTTGACAACAACGGTCAACTTCCCAAGGTCAACGTAGAATTCACCGACCCCAACGCAGGCAGTATTTGGTCGAGCATTTTCCCGTTTATCAGTATTATTTTGGTGGCGGTCATGTTCTTCTTAATTATGCGCAGCGCTACGGGCAGCGGCAACGCCGCCATGAGTATCGGCAAAACCAAAGCGCACGTACAAAGCAATTTGAAGGTACGCTTTTCGGACGTAGCCGGCGCGGAAGAAGAAAAAGAAGAGCTCCAAGAAGTCGTGGAATTCTTAAAATCTCCCAAAAAGTTTGCCGCGCTTGGCGCGCGTATTCCTTCGGGCGTCTTGCTTGTAGGGCCTCCGGGAACGGGTAAAACGCTGTTTGCCAAAGCGGTTGCGGGCGAAGCGGGCGTGCCCTTCTTCTCCGTTTCGGGTTCGGACTTTGTAGAAATGTACGTGGGCGTGGGCGCAAAGCGCGTACGCGACCTGTTTGACATGGCGAAGAAAAATCAGCCTTGTATCATTTTCATTGACGAAATCGACGCCGTCGGTCGCCGTCGCGGCGCAGGGCTTGGCGGTGGCCACGACGAACGTGAACAAACCTTAAACCAAATCCTTGTGCAAATGGACGGCTTTGAAAGCAACGAGGGCATTATCGTCATGGCGGCAACCAACCGCGCGGACATTCTCGACCCTGCTTTGCTCCGTCCGGGCAGATTTGATAGACAAATCAACGTCAACCTTCCCGACGTTAAGGGCAGAGAACAAATTTTAAAGGTACACGCCAGAAACAAACCTATGGCGGCGGACGTCAACTTCAAAACAGTCGCCCGTATCACCGCAGGATTTTCGGGCGCAGAGCTTGCCAACCTTTTAAACGAAGCGGCGATTTTAGCGGCGCGCGCAGGCAAAAAGGCTATCGGTAATTTGGAATTGTACGACGGTATCAATAAAGTACTCATGGGCCCGCAAAAGAAGAGCCGCGTCGTCACCGAATCGGACAAACGCTGCACCGCGTATCACGAATCGGGTCATGCCGTACTCGCTTGTCTTTGCAAGCATTGTGACCCCGTTCACGAAGTTTCGATTATCCCCCGCGGCAGAGCGGCAGGCTATACCATGACCCGTCCCGAAACGGACGACAACGACGTTTCGTATAATAAGCTTATCGACAATATTTGTATGTCCTTGGGCGGCAGAGTTGCCGAAGAACTGGTTATTCAAGACATTACGACGGGCGCAAGCGCCGATTTGCAGCACGTTTCGAGTATTGCGCGCCGTATGGTCACACAATGGGGTATGAGTGACAAGCTCGGGCTTGTGGCGTACGATTCCGACCAGCCCGTATTTATGGGCATGGAATACGGCAATCAAAGCCGCGGCGGCTATTCGCAAGAAACGGCTGCGACGATTGACAACGAAATCCGCCGTTTGATTTCCGAAGCGCACGAGCGCGCCACTAAGCTTTTAAAAGAAAACCGTTCGATTATGGATAATATGTCGCGCGTGCTTGTGGAAAAGGAAACCATTTACACCGAAGAAGTGCAAATGCTGATGAAAGGCGCAAGCTATAAAGAAGTTATCGCATTTATGGACGAAAAGGAAGATACACACCGCAATAATCCGTTTGCAAACATGACGCAGCCTTCCAAAGAACACGTCATAGAAGAAACGTCTAAAACGGAAGAAACCGCCAAGGCGGACGAACCGCAGTCCAAAGACGAAGAATAAAAAGCACCAGCTTGTCGCAATCGACAAGCTGGTTTTTTTACTATCCGAACGTAAACACGCTCCCCTTAACGATTAAGAAGAGCGTGTTTTTTGCTGTTTATTTGTTCATTTCTTCGTCCGTATCATAACAGTAGGAATAGTACTGATACCGATTATCTTTACTCGTATTTGCGCGTGCATGATAGTCGTTTACGACGACGCCAAGCACCTTAGCTTTGGCAAATTCAAGCTTGTTCAAGGAGCGAGCAATATCCGAAACGTACGTCGTTTCATGACGGCATACCAACACCGAACCGTCCACTTCTTCGACGATAGCAAGCCCGTCGGAAACCAGGAGTAAGGGCGGGGTATCGATAATGATATAATCGTATTTTTGTTTGAGCTCTTTAATCAGCGCCTTCATCTCGTCGCTTTCCAAAAGCTCGTAAGGACGGGGCGAATGTGTACCGCAGGTTATGTACGAAAGACGTTCGCTTTCGGCGGCGGGATGGGTAACTTCGTCCAAGGTTGCTTGTCCCGATAAATAATCGGAAAGACCGGGGACGGATCTTTTCTTGAAATATCTCGCAACTCTGCCTTTTCTTACGTCGGCGTCCACCAAAATTACTTTGGCGTCGGACATAGCAAACATCAACGCAAGGTTGACCGCCACCGTCGTTTTCCCGTCTTCGGGACAGGCGGACGTCATCATAATGGCTACGCCTTCTTCTGTTTTTCTTTTGGGAATGGATACGGCAAGGGACGCCTTAAAGTTCCGAAACGCTTCGGCTATGGCAAAAGACACTTCGTCGGAAATCATATATTCCATACGGAGCGCATGGTTTCTACGAGCTTGTTCTTCAAATTTTTTCGAGCGCTTTTTTCTACGTGCTTGGGCAATATTCTCAAACAGTTTCATCTTTCCCCTCCGTATTTTTTTGTTCTTCCTTTTGGGGATAATCGTCTTTATCAATGGTGGGAATGACGCCGAGTACGGGTACGTTGAAGTTTTCCATAACCTGTTCGTAATTGCGCAATCTCTTATCCGAACGGTCCATTAAAATGATAATAATGCACGCTGCAACAAACGCAAGCGCACCAGCCACCAAAGCATAGGTAACCGCCGTTTCCAGCATATGTCCTGCGTTGGTATGGAGAATTTCGTCGTCACGGGTGATACGGCGGCAGTTCGTACCGCTATAACCCGAAGGAATCGCCATGTTTTCTTCTACGAAAATAGGAACGATTTCCATAACCTTTTCATACAGGTTCTTTGCGCCTTCTTCGTCGTTGAGCACGGAAATAGTCACGTAAATAAAGCTACGCGCCAAGTTTTCCGATTCGCTGTCTTCTTCTTTGTTATAATAGGAAAAGCTAACCGAATTGTTATTTCTTGCCAAAAGCTTAACGTATTCGGGGGTTTCACGCCATTTTTCCAAAGCCGTTTCTACCGCGTCCGCCGCTTCGTTTGCCGCTTGTTTCGCTGCGGCAACTGCCGAGCTTGCCGTTGCAACCGCCTTTTCATACAGCGCTTGTTTACCCGTTTCGGGTGCACTCACGTTAGCAAACGCCGCCGTCGTCGTCGCTACGGCTATTTCATACAAGCTTGTCGCCGCATCCGACGCTTCGCCAAGCGACATAATGTTTTGTTTTCCTTCTTTGGTCAATTTTTCTTCTGCAACGAGTTTATTAAGCTCTTCTTCAGACGAAGGGGTAGAATAACCCAACTTTTCCCAAGCGTTTTCATACCGTTCCGCTGCCGTTTCCGCCGCTAATTTGGCGCGTTCTTCTTCCGCTTCGGCAATAGCAAGCAAAGCTTGCGCGTCCTTTAACGCATTTTCCGCCGTAACGATTGTGCTTTCGGCTTTTACGGAGTCTTCTTCGGCTGTTTTTGCCACCGCTTTTTTCTCCATCGCCGCGTCCACCAAAATTTTCAGCGCCGCGTTCTCCACCAACAACTTCCCTTCGCTATCCAAAGGCAAACCGTCGGGGTTGAGCGTCAACCGTTCGGCAAACAATTCAGAATTGAGCAACGTAACCATATTATCCATAACGTACGCACCGTACGCGCCGTAAACGCCGTACTGACTGTTGTTTTCCGTTACGGTGTTGGATTTTCTAGGGTTGACGTAGAAGGTGATTTTCGTGCCGTAATAATTGACGTTTGCCGTCGTCAATACCCCGACGCTACCACCGACAACGATACCTGCCAGCAAAACCACGATAAGTAATTTCACTTTCCGAAGTAATGTCTTGAAAAGATCAAACAAGCTGATTTCGCCTTGTTTTTGCGTATTTTCTTCCATCACGTTCTCCTTTTCGTTCACACGAGCTACATATGTGTTTCAGAATACATTTTATCCTGTTTTACTATTATAACACCTTTACCGTCAAATGTAAAGCGTTTTCTTTATTATATATTGTGGGAATGTTTAGAAAAAAAGCTTTCCAAAACCAAAAGATTTTGAAAAGCTCTCTTTTTTTGAGTTTTTATCAATATTCGGCGGCAAGCGCGACGACGTCTTTGTTTTGCAGGGTATATAAATCGAATTCGCTGTCGATATCAAACTCTTCACCCGCTTCAAACGCCGCTAATTTTGAAACGGAAACTTCGTAAGCCGTCATGGTTTTACTCTCCGTTTCGGACAGCTTTTTTTGATATTCTCTACTTTGAATCCTGCCCGAAACCGCTATCTTCTCACCTACGGTGAGATTTTTAACGAACCGCGCGTTCCGCCCCCATGCGATACAGGGGATATAATCGGATTTGTTATACGCCCGATTGACGGCAATCAGCACGTCGGCAATTTCCCGATTAAAGGGAGTCGTGCGATAGACGGGCGGCTTGCAAATATAGCCGCTAAGGAGAATACTGTTGGGGTTTTTCCCCGTTTCTTCGTCCAAAAGCTCGCGAACGAAAACGGTGAGCATCAGTCTTGATTTGCCGTTTTCTATCTTGTTGTAGCTGCGAAATTGTCCCAGCGCGCAAATGGTTTTGCCTTTACAAAGCATGCCGCCTTGAATTAACCGCTCGGACAAAGTAATCGGCAAAATATCCGCTTGCCCCGAAAGCCGCATGACCTTGACGAAAAATTCGTAAAAGCCTTCCCCGTATACTTCATGGGAAAAGGTTGCGTCGCTGACAATCTCACCCATAATGTGTACCCTGTTGTTTTTTTCCGTAACGTAGTTCATATAATACCTCCAAGTGTAATTAAGTACAAATTTTTTATTTATGCATATAAAATATTGCAAAATCCCTACTCACAACCAAACGTCATGTTGAACGTTAGTCCGTACCGACTAAACGTCATACTGAACGTAGTGAAGTATCCCTTCATACGAAGTCCACAAGCTCGACGCCGTATTGCGAAGTATTTCAAGCGTTTGTAAAACGGTTTAAATGCAAGCAAAACGAGAAGAAGGAGCATTTTCGCCGTGAGCGTACTTGGCGTACGCGAGCAAGAAAAGCGCACCTCCGACGAAGTATTGCGAAGTATTTCAACCGTTTTTATGTTGTTGACCGTTTACGTCAATGCTATAATTCTCCCTATAAATGAGTTCGCCGATAGGGACAAATTCAAAACCGCGGTTTTTTAAGGTGGAAAAAATCATAGGCAGGGCTTCCGCCGTGTGTAAACCGTTGTTGTGGCAAAGGATAATCGACCCGTTTTTTGCACCGTTGACAATGCGCAGAGCAATTTCCATTCCCGATAAATTTTTCCAGTCCAGAGAGTCGACGTCCCATTGAACGGTGTACAAACCCATCTCCGCAGCCGCACTAATCAGCGTGTTATTGTAATCGCCGTACGGCGCGCGGAACAAATCGGTTTTTTGTCCCGTCGCCCGTTCGATTGCCTGTACGGACGTTTCCAGTTCGTCTTGGATTTGCGTTTTGGAAAGCTTACTCATATACGAATGTGTACGGCTGTGCGTGCCAAGCTCATGCCCTGCATCCACGATTTTCGCCGCGTATTCGGGATATTTTTCCACCCAAAACTGCACCGCGAAAAAAGTACAGCGCACGTCGTTTTTTTGCATGATATCGAGTAGCTTATCGGTGTATTCCACGCCCCAAGCGCAATCAAAGCTAATGGCAATTTTCTTCTCGTTTGTCGCTACGCTGTAAATAGGCAGTAGCCTACCGTTTTGCCCAAACGCCGTTTCTTCGGCGTTTCTTTGCACCAAATACACGGGAATAGACACCACCGCCAAAAGAGCGACGAACAACGCCGCAAGCACGGCGGAGAAGGCTTTTTTATCCTTAAAAAACGTTCCGTTTTTCCGCAAGTTTTTATTACCCCCATAATAACATGCGCGCCCTGTCGACATTTGTCTAAAAAACAATTCTTTTCTCCTTCTTTGTAAAAAACGCTTTTTGTTCTTACAGGAAAGGCAGGCACTTGCTTTATCGTATGCCGTAAACAAAAGGGTTATGCGTAAAAAATCACTTGATTGTCCCGTGAAACAGTTTACTTTTTTTGTCGTTTCGTGTATAATACACGTATGAGAATTTGGGCTAAATTGATGACGGACGGTAAAATCCGCAAACAAATCGTATATGAAAACCCCGAGCAGCTGACGTATTCGCATTTTTACGATTACTTAGTGGAAATTTGTCAACGGCTGGATATTCCCACGCCCGTATTGACCAAAACGCATATTTTTAACTTTGCGAAGTTCAACCACGTCAAGTTTATCAAACGGGATTTTGTCGAAAGTATTCCTTGCGACCATTTATTTTTAGAAAACATATTATAAAATCCGAATTTTACGCATTTACTAAATAAGGAGAACCCATTATGACGGCATTTGAAAAGGAAATCGTAAACGTATTAACGCAGGACGCGCGTATCGCGCCCAAGCAAATCGCGGCAATGCTCTCTTCCGACGAACAAACGGTAAAAGCCGCTATCGATAAATTAGAAAAGGAAGGGATTATCGTCAAATACACCGCCATTTTGAACGACGAAAAAACGGAAGATTACGTCGTGGACGCCTTAATTGAAGTCAAGGTAACCCCTAAAAAGAAAGAAGGCTTTGACGGTATCGCCAAACAAATCGCGTCCTTCCCCGAAGTGCAATCGGTGTATCTTATGAGCGGAGCGTACGACCTTGCCGTATTTATCCAAGACAAAACGCTGCAACAGGTTTCCCGTTTCGTTTCCGAGCGTATCTCCACCTTCGACGGCGTGCTTTCCACCGCCACCCATTTCATTTTGAAAAAGTATAAAATCGAAGGCGTCGTCACCGAAAAGGAAGACACGGATAACCGTATTTTAGTGCTTGCATAATTTACTCGTCTTATACATGGTATGCCCGTTTTGGCATATTTACTTACTTTAAGGACAACTCTCATGCGTGATTTTGTCAACGAAAAAACCAAACTGATAAAACCCAGCGGTATCCGTAAGTTTTTCGATATCGTACGGGAAACGGAAGGCGCGATTTCCCTTGGCGTGGGCGAGCCTGATTTCGTCACGTCTTGGAAGGTTCGACAAGCGGCTATCCGTTCGCTGCAACGCGGCTATACACAATACACGGGCAACCGCGGTATCCCGACTTTGTTAGAACTGATTGCAAGATATTTGCAAGAGCGTTTCGACCTTTCCTTTGACCCTAAGCACATTCTCGTAACGGTAGGTGGCAGCGAAGCGATTGACCTTGCTCTGCGCGCTTGCGTGGAACGGGGCGAAGAAGTGCTGATTCCCGACCCTGCGTACGTTTCGTACGCACCTTTGGTAACTATGGCGGACGGCGTTCCCGTTGCGGTGGAGTGTCGAGAAGAAGATAATTTCGTTTTGCAAAGCTCGCTGTTAGAAAAGGCGATCACACCCAAAACCAAAGCGATCATTCTCACCTATCCCAACAACCCCACGGGCGCGATTATGACGAAAGACGAGCTGGAAAAAATCGCCAAAGTCATTGAAAAACACGATTTGCTCGTCATTACCGACGAAATTTACGCGGAGCTTACCTACGGAAAAAAGCATACGTCTATCGTGAATTTACCGGGAATGAAAGACCGCACGATTTTTATTAGCGGATTTTCCAAAGCGTTTGCCATGACGGGTTGGCGCATGGGTTACGTATGCGCGCCCCCGTCTATCGACGACGCTATGTTCAAAATTCATCAGTACGCCATTATGTGCGCGCCGATTACTTCACAGCACGCGGCAATCGAAGCCCTGCAAGACGGATTTTCCGACGGCTTTGCCACCGTGGAAGAAATGCGGGAGTCCTACGATATGCGCCGTAAATTCGTGTTACATTCTTTGCACGAAATGGGCTTGCATTGTTTTCAGCCGCAAGGGGCGTTTTACGCTTTCCCTTCCGTGAAAAATACGGGACTTTCGGGAGAACGCTTTGCCGAACAGCTCTTAAAAACGCAAAAGGTAGCCGTCGTACCCGGTAATGCGTTTGGCTTATTTGGAGAAAACAACGTGCGGCTTTCGTACGCTACGGGCATGAACGCGCTTGCGCAAGCCATGGAAAGAATGTCGGCGTTTTTATCGAAAACCGAGTGAAAAATGCGTTAAAACTTGTAAAAACCCTTAAAAATCATTGACAAAGCGGGGAAAATACTATATAATAAGGACAATGAAATACGCGCCGAGACTTACGTTCAGAAAAAGTCTCGGTGTGATTTTTAACGTTTTCGTCCGACGGGCGATTTTTTTGCGCTTAGGGGTTGCGTGCTCGTGGAAACGCCAAAAAACCGTCAAAATACAAAGACGAAACAGGGAGGAATTATGGCTGAAAAGCAGTATCTTATGACCAAAAAAGGCTACGACGAAGCGAAGGAAAAACTGGCGTACTTACAAACGGTAAAGCGTCAAGAAATCGTGGAACGTATCGCAGAAGCGAGAAGCCACGGCGATTTGTCGGAAAACGCCGAATACGACGCGGCGCGTAACGAACAGGCGGCAAACGAGCTGGAAATCGCCGAGCTGGATTACAAAATTAAAAACGCCGTTATCTTGGAAGAAAACCACGATACCACCGTTGTACACATAGGCTCGAAGGTCAAGGTGTACGACGTGGATATGGACGAAGAAGATTATTACGAGATTACCGGTTCTACCGAAGCGGACGCTATGCACAACAAAATCTCCAACGAATCCCCCGTCGGCAAAGCGTTGATCGGGCATAAGGTTGGGGACAGCGTAAAGGTCATTGCGCCGAACGCGGAATACGAACTGAAAATTATGGAAATTGCATAAAGCACGGGAGAAACACACATGCAAGAAAATAAAACGCAGTTGCCCGTAAACGGAGCAACGGAAGAAGAACAGCTCATTGAACAGGCGCGTATCCGCCGTGAAAAGCTCGCCAAGCTGGTTGCCGAAGGCAAAAATCCCTACGAGAAGGTAAAATATCCCGTAGACGCCGATTCGCAAACGGTGAAAAACAACTTCGAGAAATACGAAGGGAAAACGGTTACCATGGCAGGACGTATGATGTCCCGCCGTATTATGGGTAAAGCGTCCTTCTCGCATATTGCGGATAAAAGCGGCACTATCCAAGTTTATATTACCCGTCAAGATATCGGTGAAGAAAACTATACGTCGTATAAAAAAGATTACGATATCGGCGATATTTTCGGATTTAAGGGATTCGTGTTCAAAACGCAAACGGGTGAAATCTCCGTACACGTAACCGAGCTGGTATTGCTTACCAAGTCCCTTCTCCCTCTGCCCGAAAAATACAACGGCTTGCAGGATAAGGACATGAAGTACCGTCTTCGTCACTTGGATTTGATTATGAACAAGGACGTACGCGATACCTTCCGTACCCGTTCGCTTATCTTAAAAGAAATCCGCGCGTATTTGGATAATCGCGGTTATTTGGAAGTGGATACGCCCACGCTCCTGCCCTTGGAAATCGGCGCGGACGCCCGTCCTTTTAAAACGCATCACAACGCGTTGGATTTGCCTATGTACATGCGTATCGAAACGGAACTTTTCTTAAAGCGTTTGATCGTCGGCGGTATGGACAAGGTATATGAAGTCGGCCGTATTTTCCGTAACGAAGGTATGGACGCTTACCATAACCCCGAATTTACCACCATTGAAATGTACGAAGCGTATTCCGATTACTTCGATATGATGGATTTAATCGAAGATATGTACAAAACGGTCACCTTAAAGGTTTGCGGAACGCTGGATATCACCTACCAAGGCGAAGTCATTCACATGGGCGAATGGTCGAGAATGACCATGGCGGAATCGGTGAAAAAGTACGCAGGCGTAGATTACAACGACTGGAAAACGGACGAAGACGCGCGCGCAGTTGCTAAAGAAAAGGGCGTTGAGCTCTCGCACGGCAACGAATCCACCAAGGGTCACGTGCTTATCGACTTCTTCGATACGTTCGTAGAAGACAAGCTGATTCAGCCTACGGTTATCTACGATTACCCCGTGGAAAATTCCCCCTTGGCAAAACGCAAGCCTTCTAACCCCGCTTTCACCGAACGCTTTGAATACTTCATTTGCGGTCACGAATACGGCAACGCATTCTCCGAACTCAACGACCCGATTGACCAAAAACAACGTATGCTCAAACAGGTCGAAGCCAAGCGCGCAAAGGGCAACAACGACGCGCAAGTGGACGAAGATTTCATCAACGCCTTAGAGTACGGCTTACCCCCGACGGGCGGCTTGGGTATGGGCTTAGATAGATTCGTCATGCTGCTTACCGACAGTTCTACCATTCGTGACGTCATTCTATTCCCGACCATGAAACCCAAAAAATAATAAAACGCGCCGTACGTAAAAGTGACATTTTACGGCGGCGTTTCCCTTTTTAATCCCATTGTTTAGTAATAACATAATTTGTATATATACACGGTTTGGTACAAAAAACGGCTATACGTTTGCTGATTTATTGTTATAATTATACATACTAATGTAAAAATATACGAATTATACGGAGAATACTATGGACGCAAAAATTACCAAAAACAGGCTTTCTATCATGCTTTCCTACGACTGGTTAAAAATCGTAGGCGCTGCGGTGGCGGCTATTTTCTTTTGGCTGTTGGTTTTAACCATGACAGCGACGCGCATTACGCCCGCGCAGCAATTCACCGTTTACAATTACGCCTGCAATAACCGTTTAAGCGATAAATTTTTATCGCTGTATACTTCCGCTTTAAATAAGAAGACCTTTTCCTATGAAGTTATCGAAGTCAACGAGTTCGACTTAGCGGAAAACCCCGACTATGCGTATACGTTATTAGAAGCGCACACGGCGGTAGAAGAAGGCGATTTAATGTTTGTCCCGAACGTCGCGGACAGCTCTACGGCGTATAAAGAAGAAGGCAGCGAAGAAACCAAGTACGGCAGAACGTACGCGGAGTCCTTTTTCTCGGGCTATCACCATATGGTGTACGAGCTTGACCCCACGTCGGAAAACGGCTACTTTAAGCAAATGGAAAACTTTTTAAACCGTTATTATACGCAAGGTTATCAAAACGCGGACGTGTTGGATACGGAAAAAATCGAAAAGGATTTCGTAGCGCGGATTACCAAAAACGGAGATAAGCGTTTTAAGACGGACGAACAAATTGCCCAAGGCAAAAAAGCCGAAATCGAACGCATTCAAAAATACCGCGACGCCTTAGATACCTTCTTAAACGACTACTTGAAAAACGGCGTAGTGGAATTGACCGAGCTCACTTTAAAGGACGCAAAAGGCAATCCGTTCACCGTAGAAGAGCACGGCTTTGCCCGTACGGGAAAATACGCGATCAATCTTTGTCCCAACGACGAAGAAACGACTATGAAAAATTTGAAGGAATATCTTTCTTATAACGCGCCTTCTCAAACGGACAGTAGCAAACAAACGCAAACGGCGAAAGATATGCTCGTTATGTTTTTCGACTTTGACGGCGTGGAAGAAAGCTATCAATACGAAAGCTTGCTTTTCGTCAATCAACTGATTGAAAAAGGAAAAAATTAACGTGTTTTTTCGGGATAAACGAACGCTGAAAATCTGCCGCATTTACACCATGCTCAAAACGCATGCACGGCAAAAACACCTTTCTTTCCACACCCCCGGGCATAAAATCGGCAAATGGGACATTACCGAACTGTCCTTTTCGGACAATCTCTCGTCCCCCCGCGGCTGTATCGCCCAAGCGGAAAAGGAAGTGGCGCAAATTCTTGGCGCGTATAAGAGCTTTTTGCTCACCGACGGCAGCACCTGCGGCGTGCTTTCTATGTTGCACGCAGCGAAAACGTTAGGCGTAAAAAGCGTGGCGTTCCCCGAAACGGCGCATAAAAGCGTATGGAACGGTTGCGCGCTGTTAGGTTTAACTCCCTTTCCTTTTTCGGTAGAACACGAAGGGGGAATTCCTAAACCGACGGTTTTAAAAAACGTGGAGAACGTACTTCTTGCCGCCGACGCTATTCTTCTCACTTCACCCGATTATTACGGGAATATTCCCGACCTTTTTTCGTTCCGAAAATTTTGCGACGATACTAAAAAGCTCCTTTTAATCGACGGCGCGCACGGCGGACATTTGCATTTTGATAAAGCGATATACGCTGGCGCGTTTGCCGACCTTTGGGTGGACGGCGTACATAAAAGCTTGCCGGCACTAACCCAAGGCGCGGTAGTTTCAGCAAAGGACGAAAAGGGAGCTGCCGCCTTACAAAAAGGCGTGGATATCTTCCGCAGCACAAGCCCGTCCTATCCCATTTTAGCGTCGGTGGAATACGCCGTCAAAGCGCCCCAAGGGAAAACGGCTTTATATGCTCGCGCTTTGGCGGAAAAATATCCCCAAAGAATGGTTTTACAAAAAGACTTTACAAAGCTTTGCGTTCGCTTTGGCTTACACGCCTTTTCCGCTGAAAAGGACTTGGAAAAACAGGGCGTTTATCCTGAATTTTGCGACGGGAATATTCTTATGTTTTACCTGTCTTGTAAAACGAAAAAAAGAGCGCTCGTTCGCTTAGAAAACGCTCTCTTAAAATTATTTAAGAAATACCCGCTTGAAAGCGTTGAACAAATACATGCCCCCGTCGTTTTACCGAAAACAACGCAAACGGAATGGGTAAATATCTCCGATTGCGAAGGAAAGATTTCCGCGCAAAATTTCGGGTTGTTTCCCCCTTGCGTTCCCCTTGTAAAGCGGGGAGAGCAAATCACGAAAGAATCGTTAGCGCTTTTACAAAAAGCGGACAACGTATTCGGCGTATACGAAGAGAAACTTTTAATTTTTAAAGGAGAAGAAGTATGACAAAACGCGGTAAATTTATCACCTTTGAAGGTTGTGACGGCTGCGGTAAAAGCACGCAGTTGAAAATGCTTTCCGACTATCTCACGCAAAACGGGATTGCCCATATTTTTACTCGTGAACCGGGTGGCGGTAAAATTTCCGAAGCCATTCGCGACATTTTGCTCAGCGGCAAAAACATGGAAATGACGGACGAATGTGAAGCGCTTTTATACGCCGCGTCCCGCGTGCAGCACTTATCCGACCGCGTCGAGCCTGCTTTGCAGGAAGGCAAGCTCGTTATTTGCGATAGATACGTCGACTCGTCCCTTGCTTATCAGGCGTACGCCCGCGGGCTTGGGTACGAATTTATTTCGCAAATCAATTCCTTCGCTTTGAAAAACTATTTGCCCGACGTAACCATTTTTATCGACCTTACGCCCGAAGCGGCGTTTGCGCGCAAAAAGGGCGCGGATCAAAACGATAGATTAGAGCTTGCGGGAATGGAATTCCACAAACGGGTGTATGCAGGCTACGACGCTTTGGCAAAAGCCGAGCCTAACCGTATCGCTCGCATAGACGGCAATAAAACGCCGCAGGAAATTTTCAACGACGTTATTACTCTTTTAAAGGAGCGCGATTGTTTATAAATTTGGTAATATAGGGAGCGACTACTATGAAAGATCTTACCAAAGGCAATATTTATAAAACGTTTTTTCTGTTCGGGCTGCCGCTTGTCCTTTCGGGCTTGCTTTCGCAAACGTATCACGTTATCGACACGGCAATCGCCGGACAATTTATAGGGGAAACCGCTCTTGCCGCCATGGGCGCGACAGGGCCGCTGATTTCCTTTTTATCTTCCCTGATTTGGGGCTACGGCGTGGGGTTTTCCATTTACATAGCAAGGCTGTATAGCTCGGGCAAGCACGAAAATATCACTTCCGCGGTATACACCACCGTGTTTTTACTCTTCGTCTTTTGCGCGTTTATCGCCTTTTTCTCGATTTTGTTCCACGACCAGCTTTTTGATATTTTACAAATCAAGCAAGAGCTCCGCGCCGACGCGTACGAATATTTTTTCTTTTATATTCTCGGGTTGTTTTTTATTCTATTCCCCGCGTTTGGGCTGTATATCATGAATTCGTTCGGTATCGGCTCGTTCCCGTTTTTCATGTCGCTGGTTTCGGCGGTACTCAATATCACGGGGAATATCGTTTCCGTTACCGTGCTGGGTTGGGGCATTAAAGGCTTAGCGATTTCCACCGTCTTTTCGGCTGGGGTAGTCAGCGTTTGTTACGTATTCAAATTCTTTTCCTGCTTAAAGGAAATGGGGGTTTCCAAAAAGGGCAAGCTTGGGTTTGCCTACCTTCGCAATTCCTTGCCCTTTTCTTTGCCGAACATGTTTCAACAAGGGGTTATGTACTTTGCGTCGCTTGGCATTTCGCCCCTTGTCAACGCAATCGGCGTTTCTGCGGCGGCAAGCTATTCCGTCGTGTCGCAGGTTATGAATATCAATACTTCCGTCTATCAAAACTCCGCCCGAACGGTAAGCAACTACACCGCACAATGCGTGGGGTCCAACCAACACGAAAAAATCAACAAAGGGGTACTCGTTGGATTGTTACAGGGGATTGCTTTCGTTCTTCCGTTCGTACTCGTTTGCAGTATTTTCCATAAACCCGTTTGCGATATCTTTATCAAAGCGGACGCCGACGCATTGACGAGAGAATATTCGTATTTGTTCGCGTCGACCTATTTACCCTTTATCTTTATCAATTTGGTATGTAACCTATTCCATGGTTTATTCCGCGGAGTAAAAGCGTCGGGGCATTTATTCGTCACTACCTTTGTCGGCGCAATTTCGCGTTTGATTTATTCGTGGTTGCTTATTCCTAGCATGGGTATGAGCGGATTTTTCCTTGGCTGGGTGCTCTCTTGGGTAACCGAAGCGGTGCTTTGCGTCGTACTCTTTTTCTTGGGCGGTTGGAAAACAAAAGAGCATACCGTATAATCAAAAACGTTACAAACATACAAAAAAGCAAACACAAGCCGTGTTTGCTTTTTTCTTTATTTGCTTACCGTTCCCCGTTAAATTGCTCGATAATGTCTAAAAATTCTTCAAACCGATACAAATCTTCGGGGGAATAATAGTCGATATAAATTCTGCCTTTTTTATCGTTTCCTATCAGCGAAACTTTCGTGCGATACACGCTGCGCATACGCTCGATAAGTGCCTTTAACTGTCTGCTCTTTTCCGCGGATTTCGCGGCGTTTTCCTGTTGCAAAATTTCCGGCGGCGTCAAAAACGCCTTTACCGCCCGTTCCATTTCCCGCACGGAATATTCTCTTTTGATACATTCCTTGGCAAACGCGTACTGCTTTTCCTTAGGCACTTTGACAAGCGCTCTTGCATGTCCTGCGGAGATCTGTTCGCTCTCTACAAGTCCGACCACTTCGGGAGATAAAGTCAAAAGCCGCAAGGTATTTGCCACAGCCGGGCGGGAACGCCCGATAAGCGCTGCAACGTCTTCCTGCGTAAAAGCGAACTCTTCAATAAGCCGTTTCATAAGGTAACCTTCTTCCATAGCGCCAAGGTCTTGTTTTTTCAGCTTTTCCACCAACATGAAAATTTCCGCGTTCTTTTCGGTAAAGCGGTATACCCGCGCTTCACATTCGTGCAAGCCCGAAAACTTTGCCGCATAAAAATCCTTTTCCGCCGCAAGCAGGTGAAACCTGCCGTCCGCCTTTTCATTGACGGAAAAAGAAGGCGCGCCGTTGAGCATAATATACGCCGCGCGCATCTTGATATCCTTCTTTTCAAACGCCGTAATCTCCACTTCCGTATCTATCATGGAAAGGGGGATTTTCTTCGTTTCATAGCTAAACGAAATATTCGTTTTTACCTTGCCTTTTTTCATACTTTTCCTAATCCTTATCTAATCATTCACCTTATACATGGTAGGTGGTTTTTTATAAATTACTAAAAAATCCATCATCCGTATCTTGCTGAGAAACAGGGCAAAGCGCGCCTAATTGTAAACAAAAATCCGTATTGAGCAGCTTTTCCTTTTTGCCGTTATCACCCATATCGTGCACGCAAAAAATATGCTTGCCGTTGGTATAAACCAAACGGTTTTCTCCGTCTTCTTCTATCAAACAAAAATCGGCTACGCCGTGCGCAAGCTCGTATTCCGTGCCGTTATCTAAAACGCCGTTTTCGTCGGGGTCAATACGCAACAGTTTCCAACTCCTTGGAATAAATCCGCCTTCGGCGTATTTTTTATTGCGCTGTAATTGTTTTTCCACGTTGAGAAGGTGATTGTTAATCATCACTTTTTTGCCGTCCTTACCCTTAGACGTTTCTCCGTCGCCAAGCTGTTTTGCCGTCGAACCTGATACGAGCGGTTTTTGCGCAAAGCAGGTAACGAACGCCGCGATAAAGCCGACGATTGCCTGCACGATTCGCACGGGAATTAACAAAATATCCAAAAGAACGTTGCCTTCCTTTTTCTCGTCGGGTTTACAAATACAGTACAGCCTGCCTTTGCTGTCCATAACGGGCTTTATATAGGAAAGCTTTCTTTCGGAAATGATGGGTTCGGCGTTCATAGTAACGGGGTCTAAACGGTAGATATCCGACGGCATATAGCCTACGAAGTTGTTATTCCCGTCGCGGCAAACTGCATACGAATTGAATACGATTTTCCCGTCGTTTGTAAAGGACGGATTTTCGTCCAAGCTATCCCCCGCGGTTACGCATTTGTAATCCCCACCGTTTTTAGAAAATACGGCAATATCGGACGCGTACTGTCTTGTTTGCACGACGCCGACGATTTCCCCGCTATCCGATAGACAAATATCCGATAAATCCATATCGCTAGAAGAAAGAAAATGCGATTCCGTCTTTTCCTTGTCCTGCACGTTCTTTTTATAGATAGCCGACGTTTCGTTCACCCAAAAGCTGTAATATACGCTATCGCTTTCCACAGCAGGGGATATCCCCGTGATTTTCCATTCTACACGGGAAGTATCTTCCATCTCAAAATAATATTCTTCGGACATCATGACGTCCGTCTTTTTCTTCCATTCTCGACTTTTTGCGTCGCGTAATACGTTTTCACGGTATTTATGTATGTAAGCGCTTTCCAAACGCTGCACCTTTCCGTCTTCGTATACGCCAAGCGTTTCACCGTCGGCAAACGTAAATTTCATATACTCTCCTTATAACGGCTGTTTCCGTTCCTTTCCCTGTCCGCGCGGATATTTAGGCGGCGTGGGTCGAACCTTTTCCACCACGGCAAGCGTTCTATCTCCATACCCTTCGGGCAACGAATATTCATACACTCTTTTACATCTTGCGCCAAGCGTTTTATACGCGCTCTCCGCTTCCTTGATTTCCGAAACGTCGCCGCTTTTATACGCGATAAACTGACCGCCTACCTTGACGAACGGCAAACAGTACTCGCTTAACGTATTCATTCTCGCCACCGCTCTTGCCGTAGCAAAATCGTACTTTTCCCGAAAACGGCTATCCTTTGCGGCGTCTTCGGCGCGCACGTTATAAATATGCACGTTAGAAAGAGCAAAGTTATCCACAAACGCCCGTAAAAAATCACATTTTTTACCCACGCTTTCAAATAAATCAAACGACAAATCGTCGCGTAAAAGCTTTAAGGGTAGAGAAGGAAAACCCGCTCCCGAACCGATTTCCGCTACCCGCGCGTTTTTAGAAAACAACCCTTCGCCCACCGCGCTGTCTAAAAAGTGTTTATAGTAAATATCCTTTTCTTCGACAATCGTAGTAAGATTGTATTTTTCGTTATATTCCAACAAAAATAAGCGGAATTTCTCGAAAATTTCTCTTTTTTCTTCCATGACTTTTTTTTGTAAAAAAGCAATTTGTCCGTTGATATCCATGATACTTCTATTATACCACGTATTTTATAAAATCGCAATCTTTTTTTGTCGGTATTTATCGTCTTTTTTCCTTTTTGCCTTTCCACCGCAATGTGCATATCCTTTCCACTATGTGGATAATTTTTGTGGACAAGTCGTCTTATTTGTATTTTTATTCATAAAAAACGCATAAAAATAAAATCAAGTATTTTTGTATCCACTTGACTTTTTCACATATCCACATTTTACTCACCGTTATTTCCACAGCAAAAATAAGGGTTGTCCACGGACAATCCACAGCTAAAAAAGACTGAAATTATAAGGATTTTTTAACGATTTTTAGAACTTATCCACTTTTCCACTCCGCCCTAATAATACTACCACTTCTAAAAATTTATATAAATATAAATCAAATGGAAAAAGCGCATGGCTGCACGAACTTTTTTAGTGAAAAAGGCAAAAAAGTTGAATAAGACGCATTGACAAAACGCCGTCTTATGGTATAATAGGTGGTGAAAGAAGATAGAGCTTTTAAATGATTGCCTACCCGTATTCTTTTTAATCGTAAAGCAGGGAATTTTTTATGTGGAATGAAAAACAGTTATCTTTGATAGAGCCAACGCAAAACGTGAAAACTTGCGCGTTTACAGGGCATAGAAATTTAGACGCGGATTTTTCTAAATCAGCGCTTAAAAAGCAGGTCGAAAAAATGATAAAAAAGGGTGTAGATACCTTTTTATGCGGTATGGCAGTAGGGTTTGATATGCTTGCCGCGGAAACCGTGCTCGCCTTAAAAAAGAAATATCCAAACGTAAAACTTATCGCCTGTATTCCCTGCTATGGGCAGGAGCGTTTTTTCTCGGAAGAAGACAAAAAACGGTATGCCGTTCTCGTCCAAAACGCAGACGAAAAGACGGTGCTTGCCGAGCGTTATTACAAGGGCTGTATGCAAAAGCGGGATATCTATATGGCGGATAGAGCGGATACCATGCTTGCATACTGTAAAAGGGAAACGGGCGGAGCGGCGTTTACCGTGCGTTATTTCCAAAGGAAATACCCAAACAAAGAGATTGTTTTTCTTTAAACGGTTTAACAAGGCTTTCTACGAAGTAGAACGCAAAATTCGGCGCTCAAAATCAGGTTTGACTTATTCCGTAATAGCTAAATAAGAAATTCTTGTAAAAAACGCGTAAATAATCGGGGAATAATTGTATTTTTGCTTGCAAAAAAAGCGCGTATATGGTACAATAATAAGGTAAATAAAATTGTACACAAAGGAGCAAAAATATGAAATTCGTATGTGATGGGATGATTCTTTCGGACGCAGCGTTTACGGTAAGCAAAGCGTGCGCGGCAAAAACGATCACGCCCGTGCTCGAATGTATTAAACTCGAAGCGAAAAACGACGTGCTTACGCTCACCGCTTACGACGGAGAAATTTCCATTGAGAAAAAAATCCGCGCGGAAGTTTTAGAAGAAGGCGAAGTTTGCGTCAACGGTAAATTTTTCTCCGACTTCGTCGGAAAAATTGCGTTTATGGAAGTGGTGATTGCTTCCGACGAAAAGGGTATCGTTATTAAATACGGCGAAAACGAATCGTATATGCAATCGTTATCCGCAGAAGATTTTCCTATCTTCACGGGTGAAGTGATTGACCATGATAAGTATTTTGAAACCAAAGAAAACACGTTGAAGGATTTAATTTCCAAAGTAGTCTTTTGCTGCGCGACGGACGAAAGCCGTCCCATTTTAAAGGGCTGTTTATTAGAAGCCAAGGACGGCAAGCTTTCTGCGACGGCTTTGGACGGATTCCGTATGGCGACGACGCAGATCGAAACGCTTGGCGGCGCGGAAATGAAAATCGTATGTCCTGCAAGAACGCTTACGGAAATATCCCGTATGTTAGAAGACAGGGACGAACCGTTGAAAATTTACGCGGATAAGAACAGACTGTCCGTCGAAGTACAGGACACGGTAATCACTTCCCGTTTATACGTAGGCGAATTCGTTAAAAAAGAAAATATTTTCCCCGTTTCGTTTAATACGCGCGTCGAAACGAACAGAAACGAGCTCTTGAAGAGTGTAGAACGTGCGTCCGTGCTCATTCGCGGCGATAAGAACAATCTCGTCCTTTTCGATATCAAAAACGGGAAAATTCTCATCAACGCCAACTCGGAAATGGGTAAAGTAGAAGAGAGCGTCAGCGCGGATATCGGCGGTTTGGATTTAAAAATTGCCATGAACTGTAAATATTTAATGGACGCTTTGAAGGCGCTGGAAGAAGAAAGAGTGATTTTGTCCTTTAACTCTCCCGTACAGCCGTTCACGTTGGAAAATTTAGAAGACAAGCGCAGTCAATACTTGGTATTACCCGTACGAACGGGCGCGTCCGCGTAAAAAACCTTTGAAAAATAAGGGAAAGAAAATAAAAACGGCTTAAAATCGCTTGACGGAAAACGTCCTTTGCGGTATAATAGGAAAGCTGTTTACGGGGCGGATACGCTCCGATATCAAACGAAAAAAGAGAAAAACCATTTAGGAGAAAGAAAATGAAAAGAACCTATCAACCCAAAAAAAGACAGAGAAGTAAAGTACACGGTTTCCGTAAGAGAATGGCAACCACCGCAGGCAGAAAGGTTTTGAAACGCCGCAGAGATAAGGGTAGAAAAAGACTTACCCACTAATCGGTATTCTGTCCTATAAAAGCCGAAACAAAAAGCGTACAACTCCTTTCCTTTGCACAAAGGAAGGGATTTGCCTTTTTTGACGGTCGTGCGAAAAATGCAAAAAAAGGTAAAAAAAGCGCCTTTTTCTATTCTTATCGGATACGCAGATGAACTATTACAGACTTAAAAAACAAGCGGATTTTCAAAAATTATTCCAAAAGGGAAAACGCGCGTTCTCCCCTACGCTTACAATGCTGTATACGCCTGCTAAACAAATGACGATGGGAATATCCGTAGGAAAAAAACACGGAAAAAGCGTGCAAAGAAACCGTATTAAACGATTGATAAGGGAAGCCTTCCGCGCGGTAAGCGCGGATATGAAGACAAATTACGCTATCGTGCTCGTTCCCAAAGTAAGGGACGAGTATGCCTTTGCAACGTTCAAGCAACATTTACAATGGATGATCAGAAAAGACAAGCTTTGAAAATACCGTTTATATCCCTTTTGCGTGAGAATATCAAGTATTTACGCAAAAAGGTGTTTAAGCCGTATTTAAAAATGCTGTGTATGCGCATGATTTTGTTTTATCAGCGTCATTTATCCAAACACACTTGCTTGTATCGCCCCACCTGCTCGCAGTATACCTTGGAATGTATCAACAACCACGGCGCTATCGTGGGGATACTGTTGGGTACTTGGCGGATTTTACGCTGTAACCCCTTTTCTAAGGGCGGCTATGACCCCGCGCCCGAGCGGTACTTTAAAAAGCGTTGGCTGCTTTGAATAGTTTAGAAAAACGGTCATTTGACGCGTAGCGGAAAAATTACAATTTTTTTCAAAACGGTCATTCTGAACGAAGTAAAAAATCCCAAAATTCTCTAAAAACGTCATTCTGACGCGTAAGCGGAAGAATCCCATGGAAGAGAGTGCGGACTTTCGTATGAAGGGATACTTCATTACGCTCTGCTCCATTCAGTATGACGTTTTGGTCAACCTGTCATTCTGAGAGCAACGCTCGAAGAATCCCATGGAAGAGAGTGCGGACTTCCGTATGAAAGGGATGTTTCACTACGTTCAACATGACGTTGGGTCGGCATGGACTACGTATGAAGGGATACTTCGCAAATGCTCAGTATGACGTTTGGTAAGAAAACGTATAGCGTTTGAGATAAAAAAATCAAGAAAATACTCCGTTGAAAAACGGTTAAAATCGGAATAAAACAGTATGGAAATTTTTAACGTATTAGCAAGCGCGGATATTTGGTTGTACGGAACGACGTACGATATCGCGCTCAACTGGATAGGCGAACTCATTCGTTTGCTCATTGTCGGCGTAGGCTCGGTGGGTATCGGCGTTATTTTGTTCTCTATTATCTTGAAAATTATCGTTTTGCCTTTCGACGTGTATCAACGTATCGGTATGCGTAAGCAAAACCAAAAAATGAAAGAAAATCAGGCGAAAATGGAAAAACTGCAAAAGCAGTACGCCAACAATAAAGAAATGTATAACCAAAAGGTTATGGAAATGTATAAGGAAAGCGGGATTTCCCCTTGCTCGTCCTGTTTGCCCATGATCCTTTCCATGGTTATTTTCTTCGTAGCAATCGGCGCGTTTAACTCCTATTCGCAATATTCCAACATTCAAAACTATAACACAATGGTACGGGCGTATAATACCGAGCTCACGCAATATTGTGCGGACGTTACGCCGTCCTTGGACGATACGAACTTGACCTATACGCTGGTTGCAGAAGAAACGGGCAAGGATACGGAAGGAAATCCCATTACCGAAATGCGTATTAAGGTTTTTGATACTTCTGCGGAAAAGTATATTTATTACGTCGTTAAAAAGAGCGAAAGTTTCGACGTAAATAACGTAACGCAGGCGGATATCGATTATATTACGACGGCGCAAAAGTATTTCCGTATCGATATTGAAAAAGCGGAAAACAGCGATACGCTGGACGGTTTAGAAGAAAAAATTACCGCGGCTTTGGAAAAAGCGGAAACAGACAAAAAAGCCGAAGCCAAAGCGCAAGCGGTCAGCGATTATTTTATCGGCAAAGCGCAAAACGCCGTCGTTAAAGCGTATAACGATAAAGTTTTGCCTAACGCGTCCTTCCTTTGGATACAAAACATTTGGGCAACTGACGCGGCGTACGTTGCTCCCGTTTTGGAATATGATAAATTCAAAGAACAGGTAACGCAGGAAAAATTCCGCGTGGGCGATAAGGAAGTCGCTTATTCGGATATCGGGAAATACACCAACGGGAACAACCCTTACGACAGCTTGGCGTACAATCACGTAACGGGCGCGTTGGAAACGCAAAAGAATACGCCCAACGGCTATTTCATTTTGATTGCGCTTTCTATCGGTACGATTTTGTTGCAGCAGTTCGTTATGATGCATTCGCAAAAGGAACAGCAAAAGTATTCGTCGGTAGACGGACAGGGCGCGTCGCAGCAAAAAATGATGCTGGTCATTATGACGGTTATGTTTGCGATTTTCTCGTTCATGTACAGCTCGGCGTTCTCTATTTACATGATTATGAGTAACGTGCTGTCTTTGTTCTCCACTTTGATTATCAACAAAATCGTGGATACGGTGCAAAACAAAAAAGACGAAAAAGCGTTTAAGGCGAAGTATGAAAAGCTCGGCGGTAGAGTAGAAGTGAAAAAATCCGATAAAAAGGATAAAAAATAAGACTAAAAATTTTCCGACCCAAGGGGGACGGAGCGGGAGTATATTATGAACTATAAAGAGTTTACGGGAAAGACCGTAGAAGAAGCGATTGCGCTGGGTCTTGAAGAGCTTGGCTTGACCCAAGAACAGGCGGATATCCGCGTGTTGGAAGAAGGTAAAAAGAAATTGTTCGGTTCGGTTAAAGCGCGCGTAGAAATTGCGCCCTTGACGGAAGAAACCCAAACGGCTGCACCCGTTGCGACGGGTAAGACGGACGGCGAAAGAACGGTGGAATTTTTGGAAGGGCTGTTCAAGCTTTTGAAAATTACCGCTTGCACCGAACTGGTTACGGAAGGTGAAAAGGTAGAAATCAATATCACGGCGGCAAATTCCAACGCCGTTATCGGTAAACACGGCGCGACGCTGGACGCTATTCAAACGCTTGCCGGCGCAGTTGCGAACACGGGCAGAGACGATTATAAGCGCGTTGTGGTCGATTGCGAAAACTACCGTGAAAACCGTGAAGCGACGCTTGTAAAGCTGGCGGGCAATCTTGCCGCAAAAGCGCAAAGACTGGGTAGAAAAATTCAGTTAGAGCCCATGAACCCTTACGAAAGAAGAATTATCCACTCCGCTTTAAGCGAAATGGAAGGCGTAAAGACGGAAAGCGAAGGCAAAGAACCTAACCGTTATATCGTCGTTATCCCCGATAATTTGGAAGACGAAACGCTGCCTGCGCTCTCCGCGCGTAACGATAGCCGTGAACGCGGTGGCAGAAACGACCGTCGTGGTCGCGGAAACGACCGTTCTCGCGGAAACGGTCGCGGCAAAGGCGGCTTTGGCGGTAACCGTGGCGGCAACTTTAAAAAGTTTAACCGTGACAACAAAGGCGGTTCTTCTTCGGGCGGTACGACCATGAAAGCCAGCACCGATTTCTTTGGTATTTTCCTTGGTAACAGCGGCAATAACGGCGAAGAATAATTCGTATTTATAACAAAAACAAGCTCTCCGACCACCGTCGGGGAGCTTTTGTATATCCTTTTACGATTAAAATGATAGTTTTTTTTCTAACGTCATATAAAGCGTAATCGCCCGTAATAATTTAACGTCATACTGAATAGAGTGAAGTATCCCTTTATACGTAGTCCGTACTTTCTTCCATGGGATTCTTCCGCTACGCGTCAGAATGACGGGGGTCTCCAAACGTCATACTGAGTGAAACGAAGTGGAATCAAGTATCCTTTTATGCATAGTCCATGCCGACCCAACGTCATGTTGAACGTAGTGAAACATCCCTTCATACGAAAGTCCGTACTCTCGTCCAAGGGATTCTTCCCTGCGGTCAGAATGATCGTTTATCCAAACGTCATACTGAATGGAGCAAAGCGTAATGAAGTAACCCAAATTACGAAGTGCGCTTACCGTACTTTTTCAAAGCAAAATACAGCGGCGTTCCTAGCCCATAGACAAATACGCTTTCGGTAATCAAAATCGAGAAAGCAAACGAAAAATAGGCAATCACCGCAGACGAATACCCTTCCGCTCCACCGCATAAAAAGACGATAACAAACGGGATAATCAAGGCATTTGCAAGGACGGGACAAACTCCGCCAAGCAGTATTTTCCAAAAATCCTTTTCTATCGTTTTGCCGATAAAATACGTACCCGTAGCCGCTAAAAAGGTCGCAAGCGAGCCGAAAACGACGTCAAAAAGAACGTACGGGGAAGTCAAATTCGATAGAATACACCCGACGAACAAAGCGGGAACGGCTTCGGGAAAAAATAAGGGTAAAATACAAAGCGCCTCTGCCGGACGGATTTGAAACGGGCCGAAGGCAAAGGGCAAAAAAGCATAGGTGAGCGCTACGTATAACGCGGCGATTACGCCTGCGCGACACAGCTGCTGCGTTGATTTTTTCATGGAATTGTACCTCGGTTTTTTTAGTAAGAAGTGTTTTCCGAAAACCTTCTTTTCCCGTGTATTATAGCATGAAATATAGGCAAAGTCAACTGTTTTTCCGTTGAAAAACGCCTTTTTTTTGCCGTTGCCACAAAACGCTTGCTAAGGCGTCGGAAATTTGTTCCGCCATGCCGTATACCAAATTTAAACGGGTGGAATTTAAAAGGGAAAAGTTCGCTACCGATTTTTCGGCTACAATTCCCAAAATAGAAATATCCCCGATACAGCCAAGCTTTTTCTTTGCTCCCGCGCCGGGAAATAAGGGCGAATGGCTCACGCGCATCAAGCCGATATCCCCTTCCGCGCCCACGGCAGCGTCGACGGCGATTATTTGCTCGCCTGCGTGCGTTTCTTTGAGAAAAGAGCGCATATATTTAATCTCTTTCGCCGTAACGGGCAGGGCAAGCGTGCCGTATACGTAAACGTGTAAGCCCTGCGTTTTGTATTTGAGCATAGAGCCGACGATCGGGCCTAAGCTATCTCCCACGGCAAGGTCGCTGCCGATACAAACGATTACGGGCATTTTCTCAAAATTCCCGTCAAAAAGCTGTTGAAAACGCTTATTTTGCGTAGAAATACGGGTGGAAGAAGAAAAGCGTTTGGGTGTGAGCTTGTCTGATAAATCGTCTTTTAACAGCTTATCCAAAGCCATTGACATACCGTCCGACGCTAATTGATTATAGGTGTGAAAGGTGTATTCCATGATAGGAAAAGTATAGCCAAAATATGGAAAGGATAAACGTTTTGGAAAAAATCGGCGAAAAAAACTTTTATACAAACGCTTGAAATGGGCAATAAGATATGGTATAATAATAGAAATCACGCGAAAGGAGAGAAGTTATGTTACAAGCGTTAAACGCCGTATCGTGGATACATTACGCGCTAGATGGCGTCGTGCTTTTACTTATACTTATTTTTGCCGCCAAAGCGGCAAAGAAAGGGTTTGTCAAATGCTTTTTTAAGTTTATTTCCACCATTATCGCCATTGTCGTCGCTTTCTTTTTGATGAACGCCGTACTCGAATGGACGAACGGTTTATTCGGTTTACAGGATATCATCAAGGAAGGCTGTATTAGCGGACTTTCAAATATCGTCGGCTTTGACGCAGACGTTTCGGCAACGGGCATTGAAGAAGCGTTACAAGGGAAAATTCCCGACTTTTTAATCCCCATGGTCGTGGACAGCGTCGCCAACAAGGACATTCCCAGCGGTACGACGGTGGCTATGATTGCAGGGGACGCGCTCGGCGGCGTAGCGTCGGGCTTTATCGCATGGCTTGCCGTGTTTATCGTCGTGAAAATTATTCTTTCGTTTTTGGAAAAAATCTTTTCTTCCCTTGTCGACGCAATTCCCCTTGTCGGCGCGCTCAATTCTCTGCTTGGCTTTGCCGTAGGAGCGGTGGAAGGGCTAATCGTCGTCAGCGGTATTATCGCCGTTTTGGCGTTTTTACCCTTTGAAGGCTTGATCGCCTTTTTCGACGAATGTCTAATCGTCGGTTGGCTGTATCACAACAATTTTATCAATATCATTTTGGGTTGGCTGACCGTAGCGTAAAACGTGAAAAAACACACCGTTTCGTTAGAATTGTTCAATCTATGATAAAATATTCGCCCACTATCTTTCGCATTTACAAAGTATAGTGGGCGTTTTTTATGTACGAAAAAAAGTTGCGGCTTAGCGGTTTTTGTATGCTGTGGAATTTGTGGATAACTTTTCGTAAAACGCTCTTTTTGTATTTTGTCAAGGTTTGTCGAATATAAAAAGATTGCATAAAATTTTGTCGAAAAATATAAATATGCGTTTATGCAAGCGCACAAAAGCTACCCTTTATCCACCGCAAATGTGGATAAATAGGGGTTGTCCACCTGTATTTTTTTAATTTTGTGGATAAATATATCTTTTTATCAAGTGGATAACGGTAAAAAAAACGGTTAAAAAAACACTAAAAACACGCAATCCCTTATAAGAAAAGGAAAAAATTTGTGGATAACTTTGGTGGATATCGGCGTGGATAACTTTTTCCTATGCCTTAGGAATGTGGACAACCTATTAAAAATAGAGAAAATTAGGAAAAAATGTGGATAAATTACGCAAAAATACGTAAAAAAGAGTGCTTTTTTCCACAAACAAACGTTCTTTTCCACAAAGATGAAAAGTTGTCCACAACAAAGCGTTTTTATACGGCGGTGAATAAACGCATAAAGTAGCCGTAAATTGTATGCAAAATGTGCATAACTTTTTATTAGCGTACGTTGACAAATTGCACCTTGATATCCAGTAAAGCGGTTTGCAAAATATCCTTTTCAAGCCGTTGATATTTCTTGTTGGCGTATTTTTGTAAGAGTGATTTTAACTCAAATAAATCGCAACCGCTACTCTTGCATTTGTCAAACGCCGAGAAAATATATCCCGAAAGCCGTTTTTCCGCGGCAACAAACGCGCCGTCGGGCACGTCCCCGACGTCCGCCGATTTTTCCAAGGGCAGCGCGGCGGAATTGTCCAAAAGACCTGCGGTAAGCTTGACGGATATTTTCAAGGTAGCCACGTCGTTTGCGCCTAATAAAAATAATGTTTTTTTGCTGTTGTGCTTAATGGTGAGCGAACACGTTTCCCCATTCGTTTCTACGTCGAACGCCGCTAAGCGGAGTTTGTTTTTGACGGCGTTGAAGGCAAACGTTTCGTCCTTAGTGAACGTTCCCACCTGTCTGCCCCCGACGAGTAAAGCCGTTTCTCCTGCTGAGAAAACGGGTTTTTCTTCCTGCTTTTTTTCACCGCCCGAAGAATTTTCCGATAAAGACGAGCTAGTAGACGAGCTTTCTTGTGAAGAGCTATCCGAAGAATTTTGCGAAGACGAAGTTTCGTTTGAAGGTTTTTCCTGCGTGGGTTGGGCTTTGACGATAGGCAAAAAGCTGCTGTGGCTGTCCCCGTAGTAGCCGATGGCAAATTCACGAAGCGTACAAGGCAGCACCGCGCCCACCCGTTCGGCGTGAGCAGAAAGCACTTTCTGAATTGCCAAGCTACTGGATTCGTCGACGAGCGCCTGCGTGTCTAAAATTTCCTTTGCCGTATTTTCACAAGCGGCGACAAGACAGTCGTCCGAAAGGTATTCGTCTAGAAAGAAAAACTCCAACGCGTCAAAGGCGTTTTGTTGCAAAGTCGTATTTCCAAGCAAAATGAGATTGCAAAAAACAAGCTTGGGATACCAACCCGTTTTGGCGTTAATCGAGCGAAACGCCTGTGCGATAGTCTTTCCGCGGGAAGTGAGCTGCTGCGTTTTAGACGCTTTGCCTTGCGTGGACGATTGCGGAATGGCAATTTGCGCGGTAAGAATAAACTCGTCTTCTTCTTTATCCACGCCCACCGCCATAACGATAGCCGTTTTTTGCACGTCTAGCGTGCCAAAATCGTTGGTAAAAAATAAAAAAGCAAGCACGGCTATGACGAGTAAATAATACCAAAGCGTAGCTTTTTTACGGGAAACACGCATTAGGTTTTCTCCTTTTTATTCTTCTTTTTTAAAAAGAGCAAAGACGGCAACGACGGAAGGGTATTGCACCCGATTATAAACACGGGTAAAAATACGCCGCCGAACAGTCCGTAAATGCTATCGTAAAAACGGTTGCAAAACAGGGTAAAAAGGAAGGAAACGAAAGCTATCGCCGCGGCAATCCACGGGCGTTTATCTTCCCCGATAAGCGTACTCAAACACCCCGTCGCATACTGTAAAGGCAAGCAAGTGCAAAAAAACAGTATCGCGCAAATGCAGTATGAAAACAATAAATCAATTCTTCCGATTACCGAAAGCGCGGGAAAATATTGCGCAATTTTCAAAAAAGCGTAATGTTCTCGCGGAGCGACGGTGGTGAACACGCCGTAAAAAACGGCTAAAAACACAAGGGTAAGTCCCGCTCCCACACCGTAGCCGCCAAGGATTTTTTTGCTATCCCCCTTTTCGTATTGCGTATGCAAAAGCAAAGGCATCAAAAGCGCGGCGTCGGAAAAATGCGCCGTCGTTTTGCTAACGGCGGTTAAGCTGTCCGTCAAATCCCGTTCAAAAAACGGCAGCAGCGACGAAAAATCCGTTTCGACAATCGACATAATGATAAGCGCTAAAAAGGGCAAAACGAACAAAAAAACGGATAAATCGGCAAACCTACCCACCGAGCGTAAATGCTTGGTGCAGACGAATGCGACGAGTAGAAAAAACGCGCCAAAGCTAAATAGGGTAGGGGCGGTGTCGTAAAACGCCGCATATACCAACTTTTCCAAATCAAGTAAGGGCAAAACGGCGGCAAATAAATAATACACCGCGTAAAATCCGTAAAAAATCAACAGCTTTTTTCCAAGCTTTTCTTGCAAGCGTTCCATCAGCGGTCTTCGGCTTTTGGACGCCGCAATCAGCAGCGCGATAATCACGCCAAGCTGTGAGAAAAAATGAATAAGCGCAGGCAATAACAAATCGCCCTTGGCGTAAGCCGCCAACAAAGACGGTGCTTCAACAAGTTTGTAAACGGGTAGGATAAACGCCGCGAAAAAGGCAATTTGCCGCGCGGAAACGGCGTTATTTTTGGTAGAAGAAGTTTGGGACATATAAAGAAATTCCTTTTATTTTTTTGCGCGCAGCCGCGTTTTATTAGGCGATTGTAAAAAGACGGGTCTTGTCGCAAGCGAGCGCAAACCGTACTTGACGAAACTGTCCTTTAAATCGTGCGGAATAAGCGGTGTAAAGGGCGCGAGCAAAGGCGCTCCGTACGATTCTTCCGAGAGTAAATAGTACAAGATAAACACGGCAAATAAAATAATACCAAACGGGCCTAAGCTCCCTGCCGCAAGCAAAAACAGCCAACGTAAAATGCTGCCCGTTTCCACGAACGCAGGGACGGTGTACATACAAATCCCCGAAAACGCGACGATAATAATCGCGGGGGTGGAAAGAAAACCTGCGGATACCGCCGTTTCGCCCAACACCAACGCGCCGACGACGGATAGCGACATGCCCACGTATTTGGGCATGCGGATACTCGCTTCCTTTAAGATTTCCAAAAGCAGTAACACGACGAACATTTCCATGCTCGGCGATAAGGGCAATTCCCGAATACTGCTGGCAATCGTCAGCATCAAGCCCAAGGGCACGAGCTGCATTTTGAATAGCTGCACGGTGATATAAAAAGCAGGCAATAACAGGGCGGCGACGATAGCAAATACGCGCAATAGCCGCATGAGCGTCGCCATAAACGGCGAGATAAAATAATCTTCGCTGCTTTGTAAATCTTCGGTGAGAAGATAGGGCGCGGTAAGGGCTATGGGCGATCCGTCGACGAGTATCCCCACCCTGCCTTCGGCAAGCTTGGCGCAAAACACGTCTGGTTTTTCCGTCGTGCCGATACGGCGAAAAACGGAATGTTCGTTGGGCGCTAAAAACGCCGCGATATACGACGAATCGGGGACGGCGTCTATTTGGATTTGCTCTATTCGTTTGGCGATATTTTGTCTTACTTTATCGTTGACCGTTTTATCCAAATAACACACGACCACCGCCGTGTCCGAGCGTTTGCCCACGCGCAGAGTATCCATACGCAAATCGGGCGACTTTAAGCGTTTGCGTACCAAAGTCATGTTGGTTTTGATATCTTCGATAAATCCTTCTCTCGGTCCTTTTACCGCGACGTCGGTAGGGGGTTCCATAATCGCGCGGACGGGGAGCAGTTTTGCCCCTGCGATAAATCCGATTTCTAATCCGTCGATTAAAAGTAAAGTGTTTCCGTCTAAAATTTCCTTGATAGCGTCTTGGAAATCCGTTACCCGTTTAAGCTCGGGAAAACGCAGCGTTTTTTCTATTAAATCTGCGCTCGGCTTATACATGGTAGGGTCGTTTTGCGATTTTTTCTCTTCGGCAAGGTATAAAAAGGATAAGGGTTTGGCAATCAGCTGACCCAAAAGCTCTTTATTCACCATGCCGTCGGCGTAGCATAAAAGACAGTTTGTCTTGTCCGCCGTTTGAAAGGCGTAATATAAAATGTCTTCCGCAGGCAAAAGCCGTTTTAATTCGTTTTGATTTTCTTTTATATTTTCTACAAAATTTTTCACAAAGGGAGTATGTGTTTTCGCGGTGAAAAATATCCGTTTTCTATTGACTTTTTCGCCTACTTTTAGTATACTGTAAGAGAAGTCAAAAGGAGCGCGTAGATATGGAGAATATCGTTTTGTCGGAATTTGAAGTGGCGGAAGATATGCTTATCGACGATTTAAAAATCGTGCAAGATACCCGTCTATACCGTTTTACGTCCGATTCGGTGTTGCTTTCCAAATTCGCGAGCGCGAAAAACGGGGATACCGTAGCTGATTTTTGTGCAGGTAGCGGCGTGGTGGCGTTCCATTTTTACGCGCTACATAGAAAAGAAAAACAGCGTCTTACCTTTACGCTGTTTGAATTGCAAAAGCCCTTATCCGAGCTTTCCAAAAAGACGGCAAAGCTCAACGAGTTTGACAATTTTTCTTTTGTGTGCGGAAGATTACAGGAAATTCCCGAAGAATATAGAGAAACATTTTCCCTGATTTTGTGCAATCCCCCCTACGAAAAGGGCGGTTTTGACAACGAAAGCTATGAAAAGGCGATTTGTAGAAAGGAAATCACGCTCAATCTTGCCGAAATCGCCAAAGCGGCGGCGTTTGCCTTGAAATTCGGCGGCCGTATTGCCATGGTACACAGAGCCGACCGCGTCGCAGAAGTTTGCTATACGCTAAAACAGGTGAATATCGAAGTCAAACGGCTGCAATTCGTCAGCGGTAAGGACGGCGATACCCCCTATCTCGTATTGATAGAAGGGATGAAGGGCGGAAAACCGAGCTGTAAAGTATCGCCGACTTTGGTGAACGAGAGATAAAAGGAGAAAGGTATGGTCAGTTTTGTGGCTACGCCCATAGGGAATTTGAAAGATATCACCCTTCGGGCGTTGGAAACGTTAAAAGCGGCAGACGTCATTTTTTGCGAAGATACCCGTCATACGGTAAAGCTGCTCAACGCTTACGAGATTAAAAAACCGTTGTACGCTTGCCATAAATTCAACGAAACGCAAGCGGCGGAAAAGATAGTCGAAGCGGCAAAGCGCGGCGAAAACGTCGCGGTGGTGTCCGACGCGGGTACGCCCGTCGTTTCCGACCCCGGCAACGTCGTATGTAAAATACTGCGCGAAAACGGTATTGCGTACACGATAATCCCCGGTGCGTGCGCGTTCGTTGCCGCGTTGGTGTTGTCGGCGCTCCCTGCCGATCGGTTTGCCTTTATCGGCTTTTTGCCCGATAAAAAATCCGAAAAGAAAGCGGTGTTAGAGCGGTATAAGGACAGCGATTTGACCTTGGCGTTTCATAGCGCGCCGCAGGACGTGGACAAGGATATTGCCGCCATGTACGAAGTGTTTGGCGAGCGTAACGCCGCGGCGGTGCGGGAAATTACCAAGCTGCACGAAGAAACGCAAACCTTCACGCTTTCGCAGGGGCTTGCAGGGGAAAAGCGCGGGGAATACGTTCTGGTCGTCGAAGGGGCAAAGCAGCAGGAAAGCCCGTTAAACGCGCTTAGCGAAACGGAGCATATTCGCCATTATATGGCGGCAGGCTTGGATAAAAAGGAAGCGTTAAAACGCGCGGCGAAGGATAGGGGCGTTTCCAAGTCCGTTTTATATCCGTTTGCCATTGATTTATAAAAAGACGGATAGTTGCATAAGCTATACACAGGAGAAAATTATGTTTGAATATTATATCGTGTTTTTTATATTGATACTCGTTTGCGGTATTTTTGCAGGCGGCGTGCAGGCAAAGTTGCGCTCTACTTACGCCGCTATGAGTGAAATTCCCACCAAAAGCCGCATGACGGGCAGGGATACGGCGGCGAAACTTCTTCGCGCGGAGCAGGTGGGTAATATCACCGTCGGCAGAGTGCGCGGCGTCATGACCGACCATTACCACCCCAAAAAGAAAATTGTCAATCTTTCCGAAGGGGTGTATAACGAAACGTCGGTGGCGGCTGTGGCGATTGCCGCCCACGAAGTGGGACACGTCATGCAAAAAACCAAAGGGTCTTTGTTGTATAAATTCCGTTCGTTGCTTGTGCCTATCGTCAATATCGGCAGTCGGTTGGCTTTGCCGCTCGTGCTCGTCGGGTTGATTTTGGATTTATTCGTCGTCACCACGCAAAACTCCGATTTAGGCTTTTATATCGCGCTTATCGGCGTTATCGCGTACGGAACGTCCACGCTGTTTGCCTTGGCTACGCTGCCCGTGGAATACGACGCCAGCCGTCGGGCAAAGCAAATGTTGCTTGAACAAGGGATTTTGAACGAAGACGAGCTGCCGTATGCCGAGCAAATGCTGTCGGCGGCGGCAAAGACGTACGTAGCGTCCTTGCTCACGTCGCTCGTATACTTTTTACGGTTTGCGCTTTGGGTACTGCTGTTGTTCGGTCGAAGAAGAAGAGATTAAAAAAAAGGGCGAAACGCGGTTGCGTTTCGCCCGTCTTTTTACTTTCTCGAATACTGGTCTTTATCGGGTAATTGAATGGTGATTTTTTCTTTCAAGCGGATATCTCTTGACGACGCGCCGACGAGAATTTCAAAGTCCCCGTTTTCTACGTACCAGCGTTTTAAATTCACGCTGTAATAGGCAAACGCTCTATCGCACAGGGGAATACGTACGCGCTTGCTTTCGCCTGCTTGCAGTTCCGTCTTGACAAAGCCTTTTAATTCTTTTTTCGGGCGGTTGACCATAGAGAACACGTCGCGGACGTAAACCTGCGAAACTTCCTTTGCTGCCATATTGCCCGTGTTGGTAACGGTAAAGCAAACGTCGTAGTGCGTTTCGTCCTTTTTCTCGATAGCAAGGTCAGAGTATGCAAAATTCGTATACGATAAACCGTGACCAAAAGGGAAAAGCACGTCGATATCGTGTTCGTCAAACCAACGATAGCCTACGAATACGCCTTCGGCGTATTGTTCGCTGCAACCGTTCCCCGTATAATCGGCGGTGGGAGTATCTTCTAAATACCAAGGGAAGGTTTCCGTAAGCTTACCGCTGGGGCTGATTTTTCCCGTCAAAAGCTGCGCCGCCGCTTCCTGCGCGCCTTCGCCCGAAAAACCGATAAGCAGTACCGCTTTTACCTTGTCAATCCACGCCGACATATCGATAGCGCTGCCTGCGTGGAGTACCACGACGATATTGTCCGTATACTTAGAAACTTCGTCAATCAGCTTTTCCTGTATCGCGTCCAAACGCAAATGCGTTCTGTCGTAGCCTTCCGCTTCCCTGTTTTTGCCCGTGCCCAAGCAAAGCACGGTGATATCGTTTTCGTAAGACGCTTGCAAGCCTGCTTTCACCTGCTTGTTCCGGTGATAATCCATCCAAATATTCGCGGTGGAAACGGTGTCCCCAAGGATATCTTGGAGCTCTTCGGCAAGGTGGCGGGGCTTGTAGTCCGTTTCCGCGTAAGCCGAACCGCCGCCGCCCATAGCAGGGCTGTCCGCAAACGGGCCGTACACGCAAATTTTACCGCTCGTAAGGGGTAAAATCCCGTCGTTTTTCAAAAGCACCGCGCCTTCGGCGGCTATCTTTACCGCGTTTTCGTGGCGTTGCTGTTTGGTCGTGGTCACTTCCTTCTTTTGCGTTTGCGTTTTTTCCATAAACGCCAAAATGCGTTCTACGCAAGCGTCGATTTCTTCGTCGGAAAGCCAGCCTTCGTCGTATGCCGTTTTCAGCTCGGTATACGCGTTTTGGTCATAGGGCATGCGCAAATCTAAGGACGCCTTTACCGCTCTTGCGCTGTGATGAACGGCAGCCCAGTCGGATACGATTAGTCCGTCAAACCCAAACTCCCCACGCAAAATATCGTCCAAAAGATATTGATTTTCGGATGCATAAATGCCGTTGACGGGGTTGTACGAGCACATAACCGTCCAAGGCTTTGCTTGTACCGCAATTTCAAAAGCGGGAAGGTAAATTTCACGCAAGGTGCGTTCGTCCACGTCGCTGTTTTGGTATCGGCGGTCGTATTCGCGGTTGTTGGCGCAATAGTGTTTGAGCGAAGTGCCCACGCCCTTGCTCTGCACCCCTTCGATATACGCTTTCGCCATCACTCCTGAAAGATAAGGGTCTTCGGAAAAGTACTCAAAATTACGTCCGCAAAGGGGAGTGCGTTTGATATTGACGCCGGGCGCAAGCAGTACGTCTGCGTGATGTTCCAAGCAATCGTCGGCAATCGTCGCGCCGTCTAAATACGCCAAATCGGTATTCCACGTAGACGCAAGAATATGGATATTCGGCATAGCCGTCGCCTTTTTCGTCGTTTTCGTTTCCAAATCAATCATACGCAGTCCGTTCGGTCCGTCGGATAAAAACACTTCGGGGAGTTTTTCGTTCGCCGTAGACAAACGCCACGTATCGCGTCCCGTAAGCAGGTGCAGCTTTTCGTCTAAACTGAGTTTTTTGATATCGTATTTCATTTTGTTTTCGTTCTCCTTTTTAACGATTTTTCTTATTATAGCACACTTTTTTGCCAAAAGATAGGACAAAACGCTTTAATTTACTGCCATTTTATGATAAAATAAAGATATGAAAAGTTTTTTTGAAAAACACCGTGACGAAGAACAAAGGCTGAATATCAATCGAAATCGCAACCACAATTTTCCTGCCCATTTCCATAGCAACTTGGAAATTTTTATCGTAAAAAAGGGCAAATACAATCTTTGGATAAATGAGAAGGAATGGGAAATTACAAGCGGTTGTATTGCCGTTGTGGACAGCTTTCAAATTCACAGCTATCAAAAAACAGACGAAAACGGGGAAGTAGACGACTGCGTGGTGATTATTCCCTATCGTGCGTTAAGCCGTTTTAGTTTTAAACGTAAGGGGTTAAAGCTTGCCTGTCCCGTCTTGCAGGACGGCGCGCTTTGCGATAGGCTCTTGTTTATCGTCGACGCGTATATGCGTAATAAAACGGCGGATATTGTCGACGCCGCAACCGATTTATTTTTGGCGGTGCTCTTTGAGCATTTACAATTTACCGAGCAGGACGGCAGGGACGAAAGCGCGCTTGTGCGGCAAATTTTGACGTATCTGCAAGAGCATTTTCAAGGGGACGTTTCCCGCGCGGCGATTGCCAAAGCGCTGGGCTATTCCCAAGAGTATATCTCGCGTGTTTTTCGCCGTTACACGGGTAAAAGCTTGACGGAATACGTCAACGGGCTGCGGTTTTCGTATATGGAACAGCTTTATAAAACGGGGGATAAGCGCACGGCGACGGAGCTTATGTTTGAAGTGGGGTTTAAAAGTGAGCGTACCTATTATCGGCAAAAAAAGAAGTGGGAACAGGGCGAATAAAACGGACGGTAAAACAAAACGAAAAACACAATTTTACGTAAACGGTATAAAAAAATCCCGACGGATTAGTGACGTAGCGAGAAATCGCTACGTCACAACTATATTTGCCTAACGGCAAGTGATATGCCTATCGGCGTGATATTTTGCTAACGCAAAGTGATATTTTCACTTGCGTGAAAGTTATGGCAAATATAATATCACTTTGACCACGGGTCAAAATATAACGCAAGAGTTATCTTGCATATCACTTTTAACTATAAGGCTAAAAATATCACTTATTTATTATGGATAAGAAAAGCCCACTACACTTCGCAAAAGCGAAACGTAGTGGGCTATATTTTACTCGTCGATTAAAGTTCAGCGAAGTACTTAATCGTTCTAACCATTTGGCTGGTGTAGGAGTTTTCGTTGTCGTACCAAGAAACAACTTTTACAAGCGTAGAGCCGTCGCCCATGGGCATGCACTTCGTTTGCGTAGCGTCGAACAACGAACCGTAGGTGATACCGATAATGTCGGAAGAAACGAGTTCTTCTTCGGTGTAACCAAAGGACGCGGAAGCCGCTGCTTTCATAGCTGCGTTTACGGTAGCTGCGTCAACTTCGCCTTCGCAGATAGCAACGAGCTGGGTAAGCGAACCGGTGGGAACGGGAACGCGTTGTGCGCAACCGTCAAGTACGCCGTTGAGTTCGGGAATAACCAAGCCGATAGCTTTTGCTGCGCCCGTGGAGTTAGGAACGATATTTGCAGCAGCAGCTCTTGCACGGCGAAGGTCGCCCTTTCTGTGGGGTCCGTCAAGAACCATCTGGTCGCCCGTGTAAGCGTGAATCGTGGTCATATAACCTTTCTTAATTTTTGCAAGCTTGTTAAGGGTGTTTGCCATAGGAGCAAGACAGTTGGTGGTACAGGACGCAGCGGAGATGATGGTATCGTTCTTCGTAAGCGTCTTTTCGTTTACGCTGTAAACGACGGTAGGAAGGTCGTTGCCAGCGGGAGCGGAAATAACGACTTTCTTTGCGCCTGCTTTGATGTGCGCTTCCGATTTAGCCTTGGAAGTGTAGAAACCGGTACATTCCAGTACGACGTCTACGTCCAAAGCGCCCCAAGGGCAGTTTACTGCGTCTTTTTCCGCGTAAATCTTGATGGTTTTGCCGTTCACGGTAATGGTGCTTGCTTCGTCGTCAGCCGATACGGTGTCGCCAAGAGCATATCTGCCTTGCGCGGAGTCGTACTTCAAAAGGTGAGCGAGCATGGTGGGGCTGGTCAAGTCGTTGATAGCAACTACTTCATAGCCTTCTGCGCCGAACATTTGTCTGAACGCAAGACGACCGATACGACCGAAACCGTTGATTGCAACTTTTACGTTTGCCATAATAATAAATCCTCCGAGTATATAAAAATTTTTTTAGTTTTTTTGTAAGAACACGGCGCGCGGAAAAACCGACGAACCGTTTTCGTCCGATACTATTCTACCACACTTTTTTTCTTTCGTCAATAATTTTGGGCGTAGAGAAGAAAAATTATTTGCCACGAACTTCAAAAAAATAAAAATTTACAAATTCTGCCGAATTACTTCACAATCAAGTATTGACAAACGCGCATTTTTATAGTATAATGATTTTATCATGAATATGGAGTGGTAGAATTATGGCAAAGAAAACGACAACGCAACCTACTTTACCCGCGTCGAACTTCGACGGCGGACTTCTTGGCTTAATCGGTACTAGCCTGTTGGCGCTCCTTGCGCTTATTTTATGGGCGGCGGTAGCGGCAGGAATCGTCATCGGCGGACATTTCCTTACGCCTACGGTTATGGAATTCGTCAGCGGACTTCAAATGGATACGAACGTCTTGGAAATCGTCATCACCGTAGCGTTCTACGCTTGGTACGTTATCGTAGGCTTGATTGCTTTTATTCCGCTTTCCTGCGGTCTTGCGGCAACGACGACGATTACCACCCGTTGGACGGCTCGTCATACCGTTATAGGCGGCAAGCGTTTGCGCTTTACGGGCAAAGCCGTTCAACTGTTTGGCAACTGCGTAAAATGGCTTTTCTTGACGATTATCACCTTGGGTATTTACGGACTTTGGGTACCCATTAAATACAAGAAATGGGAAGTAAAGCACACCGTGTTTGAAGACGCAAACGGCGTTGCGGCGCAAACGCCTGCATACCCCTTGCCGCAAACCCCTTCGTATACGGTGGCTCAGCCGCAGTATCCTGCGCAAAACGGCTATCCCATGCCGATTGTGTTGCCGCCCGTATATCCCCCGTATGCACCGACGTATCCGCCCGTTCCACCTTGCGGATATAACCAAAACAAGCAATAACACAAGGCGGAGTGGAGAATGGAAAATTCTTCGCTCCGTTTTTACTTGCGTATTTTTTACCTTTATGCTATAATAATAACCGTAACGGCTAAGGAGAAAAGGACATGCAACAGCTTTTGGAAAACACAGCCGCCTATAAGCTTTTGAAAGCGGAAGGGGAAAAGCAGCGTTTTTGCCACGCGTACCTGCTTACGCTTAGCGACGGGCGCAATCTTCGTGCCGCGGCAAAAGCGTTTGCCAAAGTGTTTTTCATGCAAAGCCCTGCCTTTTCCCGTATCGCCGACCTTATTGATAAGGAAAGCTTTTCCGACTGTCTTTTCTATCCCGAAACGGATAAAAAGTTCGCCGTAGAAGACGCCGAGCGCGTGGGCGAAGAATGTGCTTTGCAGCCCGTTGAAGGGGCGAGAAAGCTAATCGTTATCGCCGACTTTGCGCAGGCAAACGCCGCGTCGCAAAACAAGCTGTTAAAATTGTTGGAACAGCCCCCCGAAAGCGTAGCGTTTTTGCTGTGCGCCACTTCCGTTTATCCCGTTTTGCAAACGGTGCTCTCCCGTGTGGAACGGTTAGAAATTCCGCCCTTTGCCACCGAAGAAGTAGCGGCGTGTCTTAGCCGAGTTTACGGGACGAAATACACGCAAGACGATATCGCCGTTTGCGCGGCGGCGTGCGACGGCGTGGTGGGCGTAGCGCAGAGCATGCTAGAAGGCGGCGGATATAAGACGCTGCTTGCCGACGCGTTTTCGTTGGCGCTTTGTACGGCGGATAAGCTGCCGTCCGTTGTCAAACGGGTAGGGGAAACCAAACAAAAAACGCAGCTTTTATCGTTGCTCCGTATTCTCTACCGCGACGCGTTGCTTGTCAAAACGGGACAGCGTAAGCACGTTTTATTGCAATCGGAAAAAGAGAACTTGGAAATGCTTGCGCAAAAACGTAGCGTAGCCGCGCTCCTTTACGCGCAGGAAAAATTGACGGATGCAGAGCGAGAAGTCGCGTTTAACGCGGTATTCCCACAATGTATCGAAACGTTTGCGGCGGCGGTGCTTGCTCGCAACGAAAAACTATAAAAAGGAAAGTATATGATTAAAGTAGTAGGAATTAAATTTAAAAACGGCGGAAAGCTGTATTATTTTTCCCCGAAGAACGGGGACGAATACACGCGGAATATGCCCGTAATCGTGGAAACGGCAAAGGGCTTGGAATACGCTTGGGTGGCGTATCCTGAAAAGGAAGTTCCCGACGACGAAGTGGTGCAACCCTTAAAACCGATTATCCGTATCGCTACTGATAAGGATAAGGAATTTTACGCCGCTTGTCAGGAAAAAAAGCCCCGCGCGATTCAAATTTGTAAAGAAAAAATAGCCGCGCACGGCTTAGAAATGAAACTCATTGACTGCGAATACGCTTTCGACGGCAGTAAAGTGGTGTTCTACTTCACTTCCGAAACGCGCGTGGATTTTAGAGAGCTCGTCAAGGACTTGGCGGCGGCGCTGCATATCCGTATCGAGCTGCGCCAAGTGGGCACGCGCGACGAAACCAAATACCTTGGCGGTATCGCGCCTTGCGGTAGAGTTTGCTGCTGCGCGGGAAATATGCCCGAGTTTAAGAAGGTCAGCGTGAAGATGGCAAAGGTGCAAAATCTTTCGCTCAACCCCGGAAAAATCAGCGGTCTTTGCGGTAGATTGATGTGCTGTCTTGGCTATGAAGTGGACTATTACACCGAAGTATCCAAGCAAATGCCCAAGATGGGCGCGGAAGTGGGTACGCCCGACGGCAAAGGTATCGTCGCAGGGCTGAATATGTTAAAAATGCAAGTCCGTGTAAAAGCGGACGACGGCGCAGGCGGACTGGTGTTTAGGGATTACCCCGTGGAACAGTTAAAATTCCGCAAGCCCGTCCAACAAAATACCCGCGACGAAGACGACGAAGAATAAAAAGCAATTCCCGAACCATTTGGTTCGGGAATTTTTATAATGTCCGTCATTCTAACGCGAAAGCGGAAGAAAACCAACTCGTCCCCCAAACGTCATTCTGAACCCGAAGGGTGAAGAATCCCATGGAAGAGAACGCGGACTACGTATGAAGGGATTCTTCACTTCGTTCAGAATGACCGTTATGGTCAATACCGAAAGGATTTATAAAAGGTTGTTTAACTTTCGTTCTATTTCGCTTAAAATGCGGGCAATACATTCCTGTTTAACATATTCTTTTATCTCTTTGGGGTCTAGCGTTATCGGTTTTTTCTTTTCGGCGTCGATATTCTCAACGACGGTATTGTTGATGAGAATAGGTTCACCGCTATCTTTAACGGGTCTACCCTTTTTGTTGGGTGTGCAGGGTGGCTTTTTGCCGTCTTGAATGAGCATAATTTCCCGTATCAATGCTCGTTTATTTAAGCACGTAGGCGCTTTTACGCCTATGGCTCTTGCGTATTTTTGCAAAATTCCCATTTTGGTTGCGTATAATTCGTCTTGTTCGTATTGCATATCTTTTCTCCATAAAAAAAGTGCGCCAAGCAAGTTGACGCACCGAAAAACGCAACTCCGCTTGTCGCCCAACAAAACTAAAAGATTACGGTATAGCCATAACTACTTAGTGGAATTTGCGCTTTTACCACATTCAAAAGTAGTTATGTTAAAAAGGGGCATAATTATCCCTTTAAGGATAAAATACCGCTAATCTTTCACATTTAATTTTGTTGAGCATAATTAGTATACCACATAAAAAAGCTTTTATCAAGTGTTTTTG
>JAGAIW010000170.1 GCA_017626305.1 Clostridia bacterium | reverse complement strand
TGGTGAAACATTGAAAGAAATTCAAGCAAAGGGTTCGGAAATTAACTCGCAATATCCTGTAACGACGGATGAGGGGATGTTAGATAACGGTGCAACGTGGAATCCTGTGTCCGTTCTTGTAAACACAAATAATATTGAAATTCAAATCAATAGAAACTATCTTGCCCCCGCGGGATTGGAATTCGGTATCAAAGACGGATTTGCGATGCTCAATAACGGCGTAGAATACAAAGTGGTTGGGGATATGATCTTCAAACTCATTCCCAATACTTCTAACGTGGAAAACGTAGTGGCTGTGGAATTAAATGATGCGAGTATCGCTACGATGAAATCGACGTTCACGACATCGAAATCGGGAACTACGGGTAATTACACAAAATACCAAATCACGACGCCTGCAACAATGGCTTATGGTAATAACGGTAGATGGCTTTGCGACCATTTCACCTATTTGAACGACTATCTCACGGTAAACGGCAAGCCTTTGGCTTATTGGAATACCGTAATGTATGATTCTTCCTACGACTATACTGGTGCGCCTACGACGGGCAGACAGTATGCGACGCCTACCTTTGGTCAGATGTATGCGCAGGATGGACAGACGATTATGTTCGTATACGTCAATAACGACTTAGGGCTTACCGAGCCTGAAATCGGTATTGCGGATGGCATGCTGTATGTTGGACTTGACGGCACGACGGTGTATAAATATGTAAAAGCACAAGATTATGCAATTTCCTTTGAGGAAGGCGCAAGCATTCGTTACATTACAGATAATAATGCGGATTCGGGTATTCGGTTCACTGCAAACGTAGATACGAAGCTTGCAAGCGTAGCAACGGAAGTGGGTATGCTAATCGTTCCTGAAACATATATCAGTGCTTATAATGCAAGTGGTTACACCGATTACTTTACTTATTTTGAAACGGTAAAGGGGCATGCAAAGAGTGATATTTCCACTACGTTTGATACAACGCAAATTGCAAGCGGTACAATTAAAGGCTGTATCGTCGGTATCAAGGACGCGAACTGGAATCGTTCGTATCAAGCGGTAATCTATTATATTGCAGGCGGTGAATATTATTATTCTGAACCTTCTGATGCAAGAACGATTGCATACGTTGCAGATAAAGCGATTACGGATACGGAAGCAGATTATAGTGACAATCTTAAAAACTCTTTGGCGACTATCGTAAAGAAATCGATTGACGCGAAATATTCTGATACGGCAGACGTTAGCGGCGGAATCAATCAAACGGTTGATTTGAATACGTTATTCAACTATGGTTTAAGTGGAACAATGACGTGGTCTATTGTTTCGGGTACGTCGGTTACGCTTGACGGCGCGACGGCGAGCATTCAAGAAGATGGCGAAACGGTTTTGCGTTTCAGCGCATACGACGGCAGATTGACGAAAGACGTTACCTTGAACGTAGATTGCACCTCTCAATCGATTACGATAAAATCTTATTATGGCGGTAACGCAGCGAGCGCACCTGCCTTCACGATGAATGAAACGACGGGATTTACATCGGGTAATTTCTATATTAACGATACGTCGAATACGACGAACGGTACGATGATTTTGAATGGCGTGGAAAAAGTCGTATTCCAGGGCGGTAGCTATAATGCAAATAACGGCGCATTCCAGTTCACGAGCCTTGCAAGCGGTGTTACGTTGAGCATAGGCGATATTATCACGTTGAAGAAGGGTACGACTATTTCGCAAGGTAGCTTGGTTTACGTAATTCCCGTAGATACCTGTTTAAAGTACTACAATGCAAATAACTGGATCGTTTATACGCTTGACGGGGAAATTTCCGTGCAGAAATATTATGGCGGCAATGCAGCAACTGCACCGGCATTCCTTTTGAACGAATCGACGGGCTTTGCTACAGGTAGTTTCTACGTAAACAATACGATGAACTCGACGAATGGTACGATGATTTTAAATGGCGAAGAGAAAGTCGTATTCCAAGGTGGTAGCTATAACGCAAGTAATGGTGCATATCAATTTATCAATCTTGCAAGCGGCGTTACGCTTTCCGCAGGCGATGTATTAACATTGAAGAAAGGCACGACGTTCTCGCAAGGGGATTTGATTTTTGTATTGAGCAAAAATGCATATCTTACCTATACAGGTTCTACGTGGACGGTAATAAATGCGGATGGAGAGATTTCCTTTGCGAGATATTACGGTGGTAATGCCGCAACTGCACCTGCGTTTAGTTTGAATGAAACGACGGAATTTGTTAGTGGCAATTTCTATGTAAACGATACGACGAATACTACGAACGGTACGATGATTTTTAACGGTGAAGAAAGAATCGTATTTCAAGGCGGTAGCTATAACGCTGAAAACGGCGCATATCAGTTCGTAAACCTTGCGAACGATATCACGTTTGTGGAGAACGACCTTCTTATTTTGGAAAAGGGTACGACGTTCTCGCAGGGCGATTTAGTATACATCCTTGTGACGGATA
>JAGAIW010000169.1 GCA_017626305.1 Clostridia bacterium | reverse complement strand
TTTCTGCCCGAGCAAGCTATGAGCGGTACAATGCAGATAGCGTTGATTATTATCGGCTTGCGTTTCCTTTTGAAACCCGTCAACAAAACGAGAGAGCAGTTGGAAGAAAGCTCCCCGAAAAGCAGGCTGATTAAGGCAATCGTCGGCGGTATATTCGTTGGCTTCATATGCGGTTTTGCAGGCGCAGGCGGCGGAATGATGCTGTTGCTCGTTTTAACTTCGTTCCTTGGTTATCCTATGCATTTGGCGGTTGGTACAAGCGTGTTTATTATGGCGTTTACGGCGCTCACGGGTGGTGTCAGTCATTTTATAATCGGGGGCATGCCTGATATTCTCTGCCTTTCGCTGTGCGTGCTATTTACTTTGCTTTGGGCAAGGATTGCAGCAAAAATCGCTAATAAAGCCAACGCGAAAATTTTAAACCGCGTGGTCGGTATCGTTATGATTGTCACAAGCGTCGTAATTTTGACGGTAAATTATCTTTTGTAAAAGTAACAAATCGTTTGACGGGAAAACGGATTTGATTTCTATATCCGTTTAAGGGGAATGAGAAATGACGAAAGAAGAATTTCTTGAACATTGTTTGAATACGTACGGCACAACGCCCGACTGTCCGTTTAGTGATGATTTTGAAACGTCGGTGCTTCGGCATAAGGACAATCGTAAATGGTATGCTTTATTGATGAAATTATCGCGGAGAAAGTTTGGCTTTGATAGTGATGAAGTGATAGACGTGGTCAATTTGAAAGTGCCGATGGAATTGTCCTGTTCCTTTGGTATAGAGAACGGAGTGTATCCTGCATATCACATGAACAAACTGCATTGGGTTTCGGTGTTGTTGCCTGATACGAACGAAGACGTTGTGCGGTTCTTAATAAGCGTTAGTTTTGAACTTACGGAGAAAAAGAACAAGCGTGTACAAAATAAATGACATGGAAAGAGGGGTGACGAAATCAATCGTCACCCCTTAAATTTTATACCACAGTAAACAAAGAAAAGGGGAATTAGAAAAAAGATGGACGTAGAACTTCTTTTTAAGTAAAAATCATATTATAAAATATATCAACTTAAGTGAAGAGGTTTTTATGAATAGACAAAATTGTTGCGATAATTGTTGTAATGGTTGCTATAATAACAATCCTTGGTGTTGCCCCGAAAATCAACCTATCTGTGGAAATCCCTGCATAGTTTGCCCGGAAGGAAGACAAGGACCTCCTGGTGTTCGCGGTCCAGTAGGTCCAGCAGGTCCGCAAGGTATCCAAGGCGAAGTTGGTCCAGCAGGTCCGCAAGGTATCCAAGGTGAAGTAGGTCCAGTCGGTCCAGCAGGTCCGCAAGGCATACAAGGCGAAGTTGGTCCAGTTGGTCCAGCAGGTCCGCAAGGTATCCAAGGCGAAGTAGGTCCAGTCGGTCCGGCAGGCCCGCAAGGTATCCAAGGTGAAGTAGGTCCAGTCGGTCCAGCAGGTCCACAAGGCATCCAAGGTGAAGTAGGTCCAGCAGGTCCGCAAGGGATCCAAGGCGAAGTAGGTCCAGCAGGTCCGCAAGGTATTCAAGGCGAAGTTGGTCCAGCAGGTCCGCAAGGTATCCAAGGCGAACAAGGTCCCGCAGGCGGAGTTTTAAGTTTTGCTGATTTTTATGCTTTGATGCCGCCCGATAATGCTGCTACGGTTGCAGCTGGAACGGACGTTAGCTTTCCCCAAGACGGACCGAACAGCGGTACGGATATTACCAGACTTGGCGCAGACTCTTTTCAGTTAGGTCCTATCGGTACGTACCAGGTTTTCTTTGAAGTAAGCGTTACGGAAGCAGGTCAGCTGATTTTGACTTTGAACGGCGCAGATTTACCGTATACGGTTGTAGGACGAGCGACAGGCGCGTCGCAAATCGTCGGTATGGCGTTGGTAGAAACCACTACCGAAAATTCCGTGCTGACCGTTCGCAATCCCGAAGGTACGGCTGAGGCTTTAACGATTACGCCGTTAGCAGGCGGTGTCCGTCCTGTTTCCGCGCATTTGGTAATCGTACAAATTCAATAATTTTTCATGATACCCTTGTTGCAAAACAGGGGTATTTTTTGCTCTGAAAAATACGAGCAATTTATTCCTTTCACTACACAAAATTTGATACGCAGTAAAAAAAGAAAAAGAGATTTGAAAAAATTACTAATAATAAGCAATAAAAAATGCAGGAAATTCAAGCGATTTCCTGCATTTTTTGGTCGAGGCGACGGGGATCGAACCCACGACCTCAGCGTCCCGAACGCTGCGCGCTACCAGCTGCGCTACGCCTCGTATTTTCATGGGGATATCCTTAGAAAACGCATATATTATAGCAAAAGAACGGGTAAATGTCAAACCTTTTTGCCTACAAATATGAGTTTTTTTCTTTCTGCTTAATTTTTTATCTAAACTTTGCAAAAGAATAGTTTTTTTATCTGTTCTTTGTCTTTTTTTCACAAACACAAAGAACGGTATTTTTTTCCGTTGACAAGTTTCCGCCGTAAATGATATAATATGTATACCAACAAAAGGAAGTATTCGTATGCAAATCACTTTTGGTCAGCTTAGTTTTACGCTCAAAGACGATAAAATTTTACTCACCAACTGCGGCAGTTTATCCTTTCCCGACGGCAATACCTTTGTGGAAGTACAAATCAGCGGACAAAACAAGCCCACGCACATGGGCGCGAAAATGGCAAGCTCTTCCGAAGGGGCAAGCCTTCGCTACGTTTCACATGCGCAAAACGGGAACACTCTGCAAATTGTGCAAACCAACGAACGTATTCAAACGACGACGGTATTCACCCGTTATGAAAATACCAACGCCGTCCGTGTTTATACGCAAGTGAAGAACGTAAGCGAAAACGATATCGTTTTAGAAGAAGTTTCTGCCTTGACCGTTTTAGGTCTTGGCAAAAAGGGTGTTTCTTCCGTGGAAGATTTATATTTCACCCGCTTTTTACAAACGCACCACGGCGAATGTCAACCGCGCCGTCAATCGTTTATCGACGCGGGGTTATACGTAGCCAAAGCGGAAGGGCAGCGTAGAATTGCTTTTGCAAACGTCGGTAGCTGGTCGACCAAGGAAGAACTTCCGCAAGGCGTTATAGAAGACGTATCCACAGGTGATTTTACCATGTTCCAAATAGAAAGCAATTCTTCGTGGTATTACGAAATTGCCGATTTTAGAGCGTATTATTACCTGTATTTGGGCGGAGCAAATCTTCCCTTTGGCGGTTGGAGTAAAAAGCTTTCCAAAGGTGAAAGCTACCGCACGGTAAACGTGGCGTTGACCTTTGGGAAATCGTTAAACGAAGTGCTTGCGCAAATGACGGCGTATCGTCGCCATATTGCAGGACGGAACGATTTAGATATCGCTATGCCCGTCATTTTCAACGAATATATGCATCTTTCTTGGGACAGTCCCACGGAAGAAAACACGCGTAAGGTTGCGCCCGTAGCGGCGCGGCTCGGCATGGATTATTACGTAATCGATTGCGGTTGGCATAACGAAGAAGACGGCAATATTATCTATCCGTACGTGGGACAATGGAAGGAAAGCCAAGCGCGTTTTCCTCACGGTTTGCGGACGATTACCGACTATATCCGTTCGCTCGGCATGAAGGCAGGTCTTTGGATTGAGCCGGAGATTATCGGCGTTAAATGCCAAGAAATGCTGGAATATTACGACGACGATTGTTTTTTACAACGGAATGGCAAGCGCCTTGCGGTTATGAATAGACACTTCTTGGATTACCGCAATCCCAAAGTGCGCGCATACATGAGCGAAACCATTCGCCGCATGGTGGAAGATTACGGAGCGGATTACATCAAATTCGACTATAACCAAGACTGCGGCGTGGGAACGGACTATCTTTCGTTTTGTGTAGGGGAAGGTTTAGAAACTTGCGCCAACGCCTTTTTGGACTGGGCAAAAGAAATGATTGATCGCTTTCCGCAAACGGTATTTGAAGCCTGCTCGTCAGGCGGTATGCGTATGGATTATAAAACGCTTTCGGCGTTTTCGCTTGTTTCCACGTCCGACCAAACCGACTATATCAAATACCCGTATATCGCAGGGAACGTCCTTTCGGCAGTCGTTCCCGAGCAAGCGGCGGTGTGGAGTTACCCCGTTGAGAGCTTAGGCTCGTTTGAAAAATGCTTTGACGGTACGGCGGAATGGGTACAAAAGTATATTGATAAAGACCGTATTATCGTCAATATGATAAACAGCTTTTTAGGCCGCATGCACCTTGCTAGCCATATCGAACTATTAGACGAACAGCAGCTTGCTTTGGTGAAAGAAGGGATAGACTATTACCGTTCTATCGTATCGGCAAAGAAAACGGGTACGCCCTATTTCCCCCTTGGCTTTACGCGCTTTGGCGAAAACTGCGTTGCGTCGGGCTTTCAAAACGCAAACGTTATCTACCTTGCCGTGTGGTGCTTAAAAGGGGATACCACCGTACGTATTCCTATAAAAGAAGGCGTGAAAAACGTGCGCTGCGCGTATCCTTTGAGCTTTACTCCTAAGCTGATAAAGACGGGGGACGGGATAGAAGTGCGGTTTACGCGAACCGCCACCGCCGCGTTTTTGGAAATAGAAATATAAAAAAAGAGCCGTCCTTTGTGAAAAAGGACGGCTTTCCATTTATCGAATTATTGCATAAATTCCGCTTGGGTAAGCGTATAGGTCAACGTACCTAAATTCAACGCCATGGGAACTTCGTATTGTAAAATCACGTTGCGGTAGGTGTTATTCAAAGGGTCAACCGCCTTAGCGATTTGCAAGCTTTGTGCCGCGCCTGAATATTTTTCGTTGAGCGAAAGGGTAACGGGATAGTACGTAATTTCATTCGTTTGTTCCGCAGAGTTCATGACAAAGGTGAAATTCTTGCTCTTTTCGGACGAGAAACTTACCCCAACCTGTTGCGCCGCGCCCGAAAAAGGCGCGTAGACAAGGAGCGTAGACGAACCCGCCGCCGAAGGGTTTAACCCACGGAGCGCAAGGAAAAGCTGCTCGTTATCCACCTGCGTGTAATTTTCTTCCGACTGAATGGTGGCGGTAGTGGTAGACGTTGCGTCCGTTTTATCGTTGAGTGTCGTTTTTACGACCGATTTTTTCGTTTTGTAGTCCGATTTGACTTCTACTTCGTATTTATTATAGCAATCTTCTAACTTCGTTGCGGTGGTGTTGGCGGGGGAATGGCTGACAATCTTTTTTTCAGAAGAAATGGGTTTCAGCGATTCGGTTGCGCTTTCAAATACGACGACGGAGCTTACGCTGTCGTCAAAAGCAGCCTGCTGATCGCCAAATTCGTAGACGATATTGATATTTAACTGCGTTTCATAACGGTAGGTCAATTTACCTTCGTCGTTGTCGTATGCGGTAAGGAGAGTGGTGTACGTCCCCGTAGCGTTTTTGACGGAGTAGCCAAAGCCCAAGCCCGAATCTTCTTCAAAGGTAACGTTATAGGTGAGTTTTTCCGTGCCAAGGTTGGGCACGTTTACGTTTTTATGCCAAAACGCATTAAACGCAACGGTATGGCTGCCGCCGCAAGCGGTAAACATACTTGCGCAAAGCGCAGTCGCTAAAACGGCAAATATAGTTTTACGTGTTTTTTTCTGCATGGTAATTCCTTTTTAAATGGGTTTACCGTATTATTATAGCACACTTTTTCGCTTTTGTAAAAACAAAATATCGATTTCTTGAAAATAATTGTGAAAAAAAGCTGAAATTTTCCCCTAAGATATGTTATAATAATACCAAGAACATATGAATTAGGCAAAAATCGGATAAAAGGAGCGTGTATGTACACTCTTATCAAAGCGCACACCCTTTCACAATGTATGGAAACGGTGGCAAAGCTTGTGGCGGACAATGAAAAAAAAGGCGAGAGAAATCTCGTATTCTGCGAAGATAGATTGACCTTGATTGCAGAACGCAATATCCTGCGTGCTACGGGCGGTACGTTTTTGACGTCCGTTTCCACCTTCGCGCGCTTTCTACGCACGAGCGCGCGCGTGATTAGTAAGCAGGGCTCGGTTATGGCGGTAGGCGCGGTCATGACGGCTTTGCAACACGAAAACCGTTTACAATGTTTCCGCTCTACAACGGGTGTGGGCAACGACGCCAAATGCATTTACGAAACGTTGGCGCAGTTTACGGCGTCTGAAATTACGGCGGAATTGTTAAAGGAAAGCGCGGAAAAACTCCCCGAAAGTCCGTTAAAGCGTAAAGTGCAAGATATTGCGCTCATTTTGGAAAGCTATACCGACTTTTTATCCGCCCATGCGTTTTTGGACGAAAGCCGCTATTTATCCTTATTGCCTTACGCCCTGCGAGATGATAAAACGTTGAAGGATACCAACGTATTTTTCCTTTGCTATACTTCCTTTACGGCGCAGGCGGCGCAAACCATTCGCGCGGCGCTTAGCGGCGCAAAACACGTATACGGTATCTTTTGCGACGGGGAAGAGTCGTTGTATACGGGCAGCGCGACGAACACCTTTTTAAACGTTTGCAAAGAGTTTGGACAAGGCGAAACGCTTTGCGTTGGAACGCCGTTAGACGGCGACGCCGAACGGCTTAGAAGGGGCTTGTTTGAAGCGGAACGCATTTTCGCAAGTAGAGCGCAAACTAGCGCTATCCGCATATTTGAAGCGGGGGATAAAACGGAAGAAACGGAATACGTAGCGGTGCAAATTCGCCGCGCTTTGGCGCAAAATCCCAAGCGTCGGTATCGGGATATTGCCGTGCTCGTTTCGGACGTAGCGCAATATTCCTTGCCGATAAAACGCGCGTTTGGGGAATACGGTATTCCGTACTTTATCGACGAAAAGAAATCGCTTGGAAGACATCCGCTGGCGCAATTTTTACTCGATTGTTTCCGTGTGGCGGCGGAAAGCTACGCGCCCGCGGCGGTACAATCCTTGACGCAAAATTACTTCTTTGGCAACGCGGATAATTACCGTAATTACCTTTTAAAATTCGCCAACTATCGCAGGGGCGCAAAGCGGGAAATCAAAACGGGAAAACTGGTAGAAGATATATTTCCGAATATCGAAGAATTGCAGTTGGCAAGGGAAAGACTTTTGCTGGCGGTAGACGGTATTAAAAACGAAGCGTACGGCAGCGAATATTGCCGCGCAGTACGTAAAATTCTTGTCGATTTTGACGCGCAGGAACGCTTGAAAACGTTAGAAGAAAGTACGTCTGACGTGGCACAAAAGGGATATCTTGCGCAAATTGAAGACACGCTTTTGCGCGTGCTGGACGAAGCGGAGCTCTTAACCAAAGACAGGAAAATGACGGTGAAGGAATTTGCGGCGGTATTAAAAGACGGCTTGGACGCGGCGGAGATTTCCTTGATACCGCTCAAATTAGACGCCGTATTTATCGGCGGTATTGCCGAAAGCCGTATTGAAAAGGTTTCCTGCCTTTTTGCGCTTGGCATGACGGAAGACGTGCCCGTATGCGCAAACGATACCGCTATTATCTCGGATAGGGATATTCAAAAATTAGAAGAAGTGCAAATGCGGTTAGAACCGACGGTGGCGCAGGTAAATTCCCGTAGCCGCGAAAGCGTTGCGCTCAATCTTTGTACGTTTATAGACGAGCTGCACCTTTCTTATCCGTTGGCGGCGGACGGCAGCGAGCCTGCCCTTTCCGACGTGTTCCGTTACGTGGATACGCTCTTTTGCACGCCGCAAAATACGGCTATTCCCCGTGAAAAGGATATTCCCGAACGGGAGTGGGAATACGTTTGCAGCGCGCCCGTACCTGCCGTTCGCAAGCTGTTGCGGCTTGGCGGGGAGCTGGAACGGGGGGATAAGGATACGTGCGTTTGGCATTCGTCTATCTACACCGCTTTGGATAAGCTTAGCGTGACGGAAAAATACGATTATATGCCCAAGGCGGAGCAGGACGATTTTATTTCCTGCGGCGAAGAGCTGTTTTTGCATGACGGGAAAATATCCCCCACGGCGTTGGAAGGGTATTTTGCCTGCCCCTTCCGTCATTTTGTCGAACGGGGCTTAAAGCTTAAACCGCGGGAAGAAACGGCGGTGCTTGCCGTGGACACGGGGAATTTTATCCACGAGCTGTTGCAGGAAACGACGGTAAAAGCCGAAGTTATTCCAACGGAAGAAGAAATGTATGCGTTTGCGGTGGAAAAGGGTAAGGAAATTCTCGCCCGTCCGATATACGCTTTGCAATCGGACACGGCGTCTGGCGAAGTCTTTTCGGATAAGCTATTACAAGAAGGTGCGCAAGTGGCGCTTGCGGCGTATCGGCAAATCAAGCGTTCCGCCTTTAAGGTAGAAGAAACGGAAAAAGGGATAGACGCGGAATTTTTCCGCGGTAAGGTCGACCGCGTAGACGGTACGGAAAAGTACGTACGCATTATTGATTATAAAACCGGAACTATCGACGATTCGGCTACTTCGTACTATACGGGTAGAAAGCTGCAAATGCAGCTGTATATGTCGTCCCTGCAAGGGGAGCGCACGCCGGCGGGGGTATTCTATTTCCCTGCGTCGCTGGGATACGCCGAAACGGACGAAGGACGTTTTAAGATGAAAGGCTTTCTCAACGGGGATAAAGACGCGGTGCTTTGCGGCGATACCGCGCTTACGGACGGGGCGTCTAGCGATTTGTTCCCCGCTACGCTTGCCGAGCGTTCGACCAGCAAGCGTATGATGGACGAAAGCACCTTCCGTGATTTTATCGACTATTCGGTGCACGTGGCAAGAAAGGGCGTAAGCGAGTTAAAACAAGGGTTCGTCGCGCCGACGCCGTACGATACCGCGTGCAGCTATTGCAAGTACGGGGGCATGTGCGGGTTTAATAAAGAAAACTGTACGCCGCGTAAGGAAAATGCAATCGACACGACGGCGATTGCGGAAATTGCGCGTAAAAAACGGGAAGGGGGAAACGATTGATATGGGCTTTACACAAGAACAGCAACGCGCGATAGACGCGCAGGGCAAGACGATTGTTTCCGCTTCGGCAGGCAGCGGTAAAACGACGGTTATGATTGAGAAAATCATTCGTTTTATCCAAGGCGGCGGCGACGTGGGTGAAATTTTGGCGGTGACGTTTACCAAAAAAGCGGCGTCGCAAATGAAAGAAAAACTGCGCAAAGCGCTGATTGCGGCTATTAACGACCCGCAGACGGACGCCAAACGCAAAAAGACGTTAAAGCAACAGCTGGACGGCGTGGGGGCGGCGGATATTTCTACCATTCACTCCTTTTGTTCTAAGCTACTCCGTACCCACTTTTACGAGGCGGGCGTAGATAACGCCTTCCGTGTGATTAACGACGAAGACGCCGAAGGTACGGCTATGAAAAGCGCGGCGATAGACGAGCTGTTTGAAGAAGCTTACGAAAACAAGGAAGAAGAATTTTTACATTTGCTCTCGGCGTACTGGCGTAAAAAGAGCGATAACGCTTTGCGGGATATTTTACTTTCCGCCTATAAGCAGCTGCGCAATCGCGCCGATTACGAAGAGTATTTAAAGCGTTCGGGGAATTATACGGAAGATACCTTTGACGCCGTTTGCGCTGATTTGTTGGCGCTCCTGAAAGAAAAAGCGGCGTACTATTTGCATTTTGTTGAAGACGAAAGACGGTATTTTGACGGCGAAGGCTACGCTGCGGCAAGTTCGCTTTGCGCGCAGCTAGACGATATGCTGCAAAGCGTTTTGGCTGCGCCCGATTATTTTGCGGCGTGCGCTTTGCAAAAAGAAAAGTTCGTATCCATTCGCAAAAACAAAAACGACGGCGAACAAAAGCGTGCGCATCTGGAAAAACTCGCCGCAATTCGCGATAAAATAAAAGATATTTACGACGACGAGCTTGCCAGCGTAAAAAGTCGGCAAGAAGAGCTGGAAAACTTCTTATGCTCGGCGAAAACGGCGCGGGCTTTGGCGGCGTATTTGCTGCGTTTTGACCGTATGTTTTCCCAGCGTAAAGCCGAGCGCGGCGTGCTGGATTATAACGATTTAGAGCATAAAGCGCTTGCGCTTTTACAAAAGGAAGGCGTGGCGGCGCAGGTGCGTGAAAAATACCGCCAAGTCTTCGTGGACGAATATCAGGACGTCAATCCCGTTCAAGAAGAGCTCATTTCCCGTATCGGTGGGGAGAATGTTTTTCTCGTGGGCGACGTCAAGCAATCCATTTACGGTTTCCGTGGCAGTAAATCGGCGTTTTTCGTGCAAAAGCAAAAACAGTTTGAACGCGACGGGGATAATTCGCTTGTCATGAAACGCAATTTTCGCAGTAGCGATAAGGTGTTAAAGGCAATAAACGATCAATTTTGTCTTGCTATGACGGGGGATACGTGCAGCGTTCATTACGCGGCGGATTCGTATATGGAACGGGGCGGCAGATATCCCGAAAACGGCGGCAAGGTGCTTTTGCATTTCCTGCCCGAAGAAGAAAAGAAGGAAAAGACGGTGCGGGACGTGTATTCCGTAATGGAACACGCACGCGGCGAACAGCGCGAAGAACGCGTACAGGCAAAGGTCATTCGCCAAATCATTGAAACGGAGCTTGCCGAAACGTGGTACGACGCCGATAGCGATACGCATAAACGCGTAAACTATGCGGATATTGCTATCCTTTCCCGTAAAAAGCAGGGGCAAATCGCGCAAACGGTTGCCGCGCTTGCGGCGGAAGGGATTCCCGTGACGTCGGTGGCGGCGGTGAATATTTGCGATTACGCGGAGATAAAGACGCTTATCGATATTCTTTCGCTTATCGATAATGTTCAGCAAGATGTGCCGCTTGCCAGCGCGCTATTGTCGGCGGTAGGCGATTTGACGTTGGACGAGCTTGCGTCTATCCGTCTTGCCTATAAAGGGGAAACGTATTTTCGCGGTGCTTGCGAAAAATACGCGGCGGAAAAGGACGAAATTATCGCGCATAAGCTTAGGCGGTTTTTGGCGCGCTTGCAAGAATACCGCGCGCTTTCCAGCGTACTTTCGGCAGGGGAACTTTTAACGAAAATCATCACCGATACGCGTATGGAAACGCGCTTGCTTTCGCAGGCAAACGGCGGGGCTTGCTTAAAGCGGATACACCGCTTTATCGAAGAAACGTCGGCGGAAGAACCGCTCACCGTACACGCATTTTTGAAACGTTTGCGTGATTTGGATTATACCATTCCGTTCAACGAAAACGGTGGGGATAATTCGGTGAAGGTGCTTACCATGCACTCGTCAAAGGGGTTGGAATACCCCGTCGTTATCGTCGATAATCTCAATGCGCCGTTTAAGGGCGCGGATCGGGAAGAATGTCTTTTGGAAGAACGCTACGGGATTGCGCCGCGCGCGTTTGATAGTAATAAAATGCTGAAAAGGGAAACGCTACTTCGGCGCTTGCACGAAGAAAAACAAACGCAAGCGTCTACCTTGGACGAGCTGAATTTGTACTACGTTGCGCTTACGCGCGCGAAGGATAAATTGCATATGGTAGCGAAAAAGCGCAGCGCGTTTGCTGACGTGAAGTACGCAAAATCGTTTGCCGATTTTACCGATTTTTCGGTATGGGAAAGCAACGCCGTTTACGACGATTTGCTGGATTTACCCAAGCTTATGGGCAAGAGAGTGGGCTTTCAGCCCGACGAGAATCGCGCGCGCAGGGTCATGCAAGCGTTTTCGTGGGAATACGGCTATAAAGGCTATGAAAACTTCCGCGCGAAAAGCTCGGCAACGCAGCTGATCGGCGAAATCGATTTGTCCGAGTTTTCGTTTGAAGACCCTGTGGAAGAAGGGACAAGCAAAGAAAAGGGTACGGCATATCACGCCTTTTTGGAATACTTGGATTTTACCGCTTTGTGGGTAAAAAACGTTGACCTTGCTACGTTGATTGACAAGACGCTAAACGCTATGCAAACGGACGGCTTGGACGTTTCGTTGCTCGATAAAGATAGGCTGGAAGATATTCTTGCAAACCCCGTATTCCAAAGCCTGCAAGGGTCGGCGTTGTATAAGGAAAGAGAGTTTTTAGTCGAACTACCTATTCGGGATACGTTCGCGAAATTCAAGGAAGAATTTGCGCATTTGCAGGGCGACGAAACGCTTATTTTCCAAGGCGCAATCGACTTGCTTGCCGTAAAAGGGAACAAGGCGTATATCGTTGATTATAAGTATTCGCAGCTTGGCGCGGACGCTTTAAAGGCGAAGTATACGCCCCAGCTTGCGCTCTATCGAATGGCTACGGCAAAGATTTTAGGGATACCGCAAGGGAATATCCGCTGTGCAATCGTCAATATTTTACGTGGATTTCAGGTGGATATCCCCTAAATCGACAGAATACGTGAAAATGTATAAAAAAACGCTCCTTAGCATAGGCAATAATTGCCTAAAAAGGAGTGTTTTTATGTGGTTGTATACGTGGTTATTTGATAAAAATCCGTTAATCGCGCTGGCGCTTGGCGCGGTTGTTTTCGTGGAATGTATCGTGGCGCTTTTTGCTGTTAAAAAGCAAACGGCAGGGGTAGTGCTTGGCGTTGGCGCGCTGTCGGTAGGGGCGTATGGGTTGATAACGGGCGGTATAGCCGCGCCCAAAAGCGTACTCTTTCGCGGTGTGGGTTGTTTGCTTATCTTTACGGGGATTTTGTATTTGTTTTGCTTGGGGCTTATCGCTGCTCGTCGCAAAAAGCAAGAAAAGAAACGGGCGCAGGAACTGCAAAATAAACGGTTGGAATACGTCTTGCCGGATAGGGATAACGGCTACGTGCGGGCGAGATTGAACACCGTTTTACACGTAGGGGAACGGGAAGAAGGCTTGCCGCAAGGGGAATTTCGATTTGCGCACGCAAGAAAGCTTTTGGCTGCAATTAAGCAAAAACCGCTGTCCACGCCTGAACGCTTGCAAGTGCAAGATATGGAAAAACTGTTCCACGTATATTTGCAAAAGGATAGCTTGCGCGCCGAAGAAGTACAACTTCTTAGCGATACGTTTGCAGCGCTTATAAAGCTTGCGGCAAAGCATGCTCTTTAAGAAAGGTGTAACGAAAACGGCGGTAAGGATAAGGTTAAGTGGATTAGCCGATTTTTTTCAATGCAATCTTTCAGCGTACTCTTACCAACGATAGGATGACCGCTTGGAGAAAAATGCAAAACGGCAGGGGCAGGTATGCGTTGACCGATCGGATACGGCATTTCCCGTTTGAGAATAAGCGCGTCTAAACAGGCGGTGATTCCCAAAGCGGAATAGACGGTGTTTTTGTCGGTGAAAATGCGCGTGGCGGTGAGTGTGCCGTTGACCGATTGTAATTCCACGTCGCTCACTCGGCCTAAAAACGCACCGTCGACGGTGAATACGGGTAGGGATAGAAACAGCTTTGCGCACGATTTGGGAAAGACGGGACGCATGCGATTGACGACGACGGCGTGTGCGTCGACGTATTCCAAGGCGGAAACATTCACGCAAAAATCCGCCTGCGTATGTGACTTGGCGGAACAAAGTAAGTATTTAACGGTAAAATTTTTTAAGGATATTCCCACGCCCTTGCAAACGGCTTTTGGCGTTTCGTTGACGTATAATATTTTTTCACTAATGTCGGAAAGTAGCATAATGCGCTCCTTTTTTTCTTATAATGATATAAAGAAAAACAGGGAGAAAAAAGAGAAAGAAAGTAATTTTTTTGCGAAAAATAAAAAAAATACGGAAAGG
>JAGAIW010000168.1 GCA_017626305.1 Clostridia bacterium | reverse complement strand
GCCGCGCACGTAGAAGCCCGTACCACCTACGTTCTTCATTGCAAACCATACTTCGTTATAAGCGCTAACGTCCGCTTCATCAAGGCAAGTAAGAGGCATGTCTTTTGAGGTGGAGCCGTAAGGAACCCCATTGACAATTACTGTATTATGGTTCCAATCATATTCTTTCACGTTGGTAAAGCCAACGGGAACCGCTTCCGTCGTAGAAGCGCTCAACGCATAATTATTGTCGCGCCAAATAGAATCGCGCACCTTTGCTGCGTCTTCGGGGATACCGTGCTCAAAGTCTTTGGTTTCACCCTTTTCGCCGCAAGCACAAACTTGCGTCAACGTACCGTCGCCGTTGGATACCCATTCGTTAAAGCTACATTCATGCGTGCCGCGTACTTCCGTAACGTAAATCGTAACGTTGCTGTTGTTAAGGATGGTGGACATAATTTCAGACAAGCTGCTACCCGTTACGGTTGCCGTGAAGGTTTCCGTATCAGGAATTTGAGCAGAGCTGCCGCCGCTTGCAGGCGCGGATACCCAACGCTTAACGTTCATCGTTACCGTCCAGCTATTGCCGCCGTTGTTGGTAAGATTTACCATGTACATTTGAGGATAGCTCCCCGTATTATACATAATCGACGTCGTAGGTCTTTCCGTATCTTCCCCAGCGAATTTGTATTTGTAACCCGCCTTAAACGTTAAATCCGCCTTCGCAATCATACCAAAGCGAATTTCTTGATAAATCGTATTCGTCAAATCAAACGAAGCAAAATTGCTCGGCGTGAAGCCTTCTTTCTTATACGTAGAGGTAAAGCCTGCGGGAGCGCCAACTGCGTCGTCGGTAAGCTTTGCGCCGTCCACAGCCGACCAAATGACTCTCTCGCCCTGCGTTTCACTCTTAGCAAGAATTTCCGTCCAATAGGAAATTGTGCCCATACCAGTGCTGTCCGCATGGCCGTACAAATTGCTTTCAATCAACGCCTTTATAGTGGTCGCCGAAATCGTAGCCGAAGGCGCTGCGTAATAACCGTCTTCCGAGGCAAACGTAGGTTGCCAAACGCCCGCGCTTACTTGATGGTAATGCGCGTACAACCAACCTTGACCAGCATAATGCCCACCGCCGTTTCTAACGTAAACGTGCGTACCGTTTTCAAGCTTCGTTGCGAAATACAAATCGCTATATTGCGTAATATCCAACGTCGTATCGAAGCAATATGTATATTCGGAATTTTTATCCGCAGACCAAGTATGCTTCAAAACTTGAGTAAATCCATCAGGCGCGCCTTCCGTCAATATCTCGTTTTTACCCGTGGTGTATTTATCATCTCTCCAAGGATATGCGCGTACTGCAATCGCTTCTTCGGGGATTTCTATCGTTTTGTCGGTATCTTCAACATCGCCGTCCTTCAAAATACCGCGAATCTCGGTAGCGTAAACCTCTGCCGTTGCAATACCCGTGCCATTATAAGCACCATGGTAGAGAACGATACGACCATTGTCATTCTCATGATAGTCGATTAAATTCTTAACCGTGTTGACCGTACCGTTACAGTGTTGGTCTTCAATTATACCCCAAACAGTATCATTTTTAATAATTTCAATATCCCAAAGCAAATAGCCGCTGTCGTTGGTTTCACCCGTTTGCGTAAAATGGAAATAAACCCAATCGGAAGCCGCATTGCTATCAATGTCTTTCCAAGCAGGCTTCGTTTGCGTAAACTTGCCGTTTAATGCGTTATAAGCAACCCAAACTTCGCTATAATTTGTAATATCTACTTCGCTAAATGCGCCCGAACTCAATGTTGCTGTCCAAGCCGTGCTAGACGTAATCTTAGAGACCTTATTAAAGCCTGTAGGGGCTTCTTCGTTTACAACCGTCGGAAGAGCCGTAATATGATTAGCGTTAACACCATAAGTCCAAGCGTTATTCAATGCCGTATTAGATACCTCTTTAGCGTCGGCAGAAGGAACGTTCTTGTCTTCATAGACAAAAAGCGGCGTCGCGTAAATGCTTGCCGTCATGTCCGTAGTGGTACAAGGCTGTAACATCAACGTAGGAGACGCATTGTCCCACTTGCAAGCGGAGAACACCAAGCTTGCAACCGAGTCAACGTCATTCAACCCATTGTTGTTTCTAACAACGTTTTCATAGGTCGCAATAACTTCGCCTTTGTCTAAGTTGGTAATCGTCAGCGTCCAAAGGTTTGTAGAGGTTTGAACAAGCTCTATGCCCAACCATTCGTTTCTAACAACACCCTCTTGATTTCTATTCGTTTGCTTAGGATAAATTTGGATACATGCGTCGCCGCTCGTTTCCAATTTGATTGCAAAACGCGCAGAGTTGTAGCCCGAAATATCGTTTTGATTGTAGCAGCTTCTATAGAAAGGATTACCGTTTGCCTTCCAAAGACTTGTGCTATCTTTATACCAGTCAAGACGAAGCGCCGAGCCGCCGTAACCCGCAGGCACGCCTTCCGTTACCGTCGTACCCGTAGAGCCGTTTATAAACGCGCGTTCTGGTGCAGTAGCAGCGTAGCCGTCCTTTACAATTTGCGTCGTAATCGTAGTTTCGTTTTGTGCCAAGCCCAAATCAACCGTAATCGTTACAGGCGTCGTAGCCTTGTACGTGTTGAGGTTTACCACTTTTCCATACTGGTCCGTCAAGCCGTTGATTACGTAGCCGTCCGACTCAAACGAAGGTCCTTGCAACGTTTCGCCGTATGCAACCTCTTCCGTTTGCTTGCTGCCGTCAGGCATAACGTAAGTAACCTTTACCGTGTCTACCACGAAAGGAGTAAGACGCTCCGCCACCGAAGCCTCTGCTCCGCCGTTGATGACGCGCGTAGCAACGTCGCTGAGCGATACGTAATTTTTCTCCTCAAGCGTGGTGTAATGATATTCACCGTTAATCTTTACGTAGGACGAAACAACCATACGCGTACCATAGCCCTTTTCAGGGATATTGTAAAGATATACGGTTGCTCTCTTATAACCGTCCGTAGGAGCTTCTCTCCAAAAATCTACAGCTTTACCGTCTACCGTACCCTTCGTTACGATATGGGTAGGACGGTATTTCGATTCTTTCTCTAAATCTTCAAGCGTCAATTCGCCGTCGTAACGGAAATCGGGGATAATCAAAGTACCCGATTCTTGTACGTTTGCATATTCGCTTTCAAGCAGGTTCGTATGGAAACGAATACCTGCGCCGTTCGCATCGTTTACCAAACGAGCGCCTGCGCCGCTGATATAAAACGCGTCGTTTGCTAATGCAACTGCATCTTCCGCTTTCGCCGTCTTTGCCTGTTGAGGAATGCTTGTAGCAATACCAGCGCCCGCGAAAATTGCGCATGCAAGAGCAGCGAACGATAAACTAATCTTCTTAAAAATCGTTTTCATTTTTGCCCCTCCTAATCCTTACCACCAGTCGCCCGCTTCGCTTCCAGCCTCATTTCCGTTCTCATCAGCGCCGAGACTCGTGCGGACAACGTCCATCGTTGCGATTTGCATCACTTCGATTGTCGGAGATTCGTATAACGAATATCCAAGTTTCAATAAATCTTTCATTGTAGCCTCCTTATCTTGTTTGGCTTTAATTTTTTTTCTTTCTGACTAAATGTTTTTGTTGGTTACTTGTAACCAACAAAGGGGCATGCCCCTTTCGTGTTTTTTTGTTATTCAGTTGTATATATTTCCGCAAAACGGTGTTTCATACGCCGCCGTTTTGATATTTTTCTACACTTTTTTGATATTTTCCTGCACTTTGTTATTATATTTTATAATAAGCGCGTCCAAAAAACAATATCAAATTCGCTTATTTTATATGGTATTCGCTTATTTT
>JAGAIW010000167.1 GCA_017626305.1 Clostridia bacterium | reverse complement strand
GGCATTTCCACCGCCATGTCCATAACGATTTCAAGGGCTTCCTCATAGATTTCCGCACGCGTCTTTTGGTCGTTCGTTTCACGCGCTTGTTCGATAAGCAAGCTCAAATCTTCGATATACGTTCTTTCTTCAAGGAATTGATCCGTAGAATCGTTCAAAATGGTGGGATAGCCCCAATTTTTAACGCTGGTTGCCTTGCTGTCTTTGTGGTAAACCTGATACATATCGGGATCCGCCGTCGAAGACCAAGCAGCCGCCCATACTTCCAAATCGCCCGTGGCAAGCTTCTTAAGTGCCGAAACGTCCGTCGTTACGGTAACGTCGAAGCCGCAATCATCTAAGAATTCTTCCGCCTTCGAGAACATGATATATGCAGGGTGATCGTCCGTTGCGCCTGCAATGGTGAAGGTGAGCTTTAACGTTTTACCGTCCTTTTCAAGCAAACCAGAGTTAGGATTGAGCACCCAGCCCGCAGGCTTCACCATGTTGAGAATATCCTGCTTGGAAACGTCAATCGGATAATAATAGAAATCTTCATCCAAAGGATTTCCCCTTTCGATATAATCCCAAATCCAAGATTGCGAAGACATAGGTCTATTGATGATTTCCGCATACGCAGCCGTGTAATAGGTCAAGCAATGGCTAGGATCCATCGCGCTCATAATCGCCCTACGAACTTCAATATCGGGAACGTATTTCGGGTTAATACCTACGTAGCCGTAACCGTTTGTCGTCACCGTCTTTTGATTCAAATGCGCAATCGTACCAATCGTCGAAATGTTGGTTGCCGTTGCGTTGGGTTCGCCGACGTCAATATTCTTTGCCTGCAAATAGGGAATAAGCTTATCCGAACCTACAACTCTATAATGCAAATACTTAATCTTCGCATTGCAAAGCCCTTCGCCTACCGTTTCAAAATAGTTATTGCGAGCAAAATATACCCAGTTGTTGGAGTAGAATTCATCGCCGCTAACGTCCGTCGTCGCCCCGTTCTTGTTGCTGACCTGATATACGCCTGCGCCAACGGGTTTTATATTTTTCTCATCATTTTGCAAAACGTCTTCAAAGAATACGTTGTTGTTAAACGCAACACCGAATTTCGTTACACCATCCGCTTCCCTAACGTAATCTACGCCGTTGAACGTACCCGAGTAATAGTGCATAGGAGCAACGGAGAAACCAAAGTTATATTCCGCCTTAGGATCGATGCCGTTAATGCGGATTTTTAAAACGTCGTGCGATGCGCCAAGCTCTTCACCGTCAAAGCCAACCGTCGTCGTTGCAGTCGTAATACCCTCGATGGTTTCCACAAGAAGGCTGCCGTCTTCTTTTTTCTTGTTTTCAAAATAAGCTGTTCTTGCTTCCGCCATAAACTTGTCAAGAATGTTTGCGCCGGTTGCCCAAAAGTTGATAATCGATGCGATGCCGCTGTCCACCGAATATGCCTCGTATACCGTTTGAATTGCAAAATCTCTCGCAACAAGCGCCTTTGCGTCCTCTTCCGTTGCGCCCTTATCGGTATACGCCTTAATTTTTGCAGGATCATTCATCGCCGCCGTAATTTCATTTACGCGGTCCTCATTGTAATAAGAGCCGTCATACGTAGAGCCGTCTGCAAGTGTAACGCCTGCGGGCGTGATGTTCGTAATGTATTTACCGTTTGCGTCCTTTTGCGGTTTGTCTTGTACCGTCCAAACGGTTACAAG
>JAGAIW010000166.1 GCA_017626305.1 Clostridia bacterium | reverse complement strand
TCTATTAAAAAGTTTATCGCTCATAGCAAAAATTTTCAATGTAAAATATTTTAGGCTGACATTATCATATTTCTATAGTATAATAGGAAAAATCCAAAATTATTGAAATTTTAGAGGGGGTAAATATGGCAATTATTTTCAATGAACAATCGAAGACGTTTAAGTTAGATACAAGCATTTCCAGCTATATCATCAAGATATATGAGGGAAGGTATCTGCTCAATCTTTATTATGGAAGAAACATCCCCGAAAATACGGTAGAGGGATTTGATTTGGGAACAGCTTGTTCAAGACAAGCACACGCGAAACTCTCACGCCTGCTACTTTCCCCAAAGTCAACCCAAACTCAACGCAAACAAAAAAAGGGCGGCGTAATTGCCACCCTTTGCGATTGATATGTAGTTGTAAAATTTACGTTACGGCAGGTCGAAATCCATCACTTGCAAGGCAAGGTGAAAACCCATTTTGAAGCCACGGGCAAACGTGTAATCCATTCTATCGCCCATACGGTTGGCGTAGTGTTCTTTCCATTTTTCAAACAGTTCTTTCTGCTCTTTGGATAAAGAAGCGTACAAAAGGTCGTATGCCTTATCTTCTTCATCAGGCGGCTGAATGTGTGAATGGGGTTTGTCGCTACGTTCTGCCTCGTTGATTTGTCCGTAATATAAAAGCTCAATAATATTTTTCATAATCAATACTCCTTATTTTTTGAAATAGAATTTTCCGTTCACTTCGATACGGTTTCCGTCGATGGTAGGTTCACCCGTTTGACAGGCACGAAGAATTAACCGCGTTTCGTCGGGTTGCGCTTTGGGGATATTGCCAAACTCAAAATTTTGCTCTTTGGAAACGGCGCGGATTTTGAAGTTTTTGTCAACGAGAAATGCGCTGAACTTCCAAAGCTCGTCAAACTTGCCGTAACAGTCAACGATAGCGGATACGTTTTCTTCGGGGGAATAGGTTGTAATGCGATAATAGTTTTTCATAGGTAATACTCCTTGTAATTTAATATCGAAATGTTTGATTTACTGTTTGGATGCAACGTCACGTTGCCCTTTGCCTTATGCGGCGATTTTTTGTAATTGTTGATTTGCGTGCGGTAGCCACTTCTTATTGACGAACTCAATAACCTTGTCGTCGGGCGTTTGGTTGTCGTAAGCGTAGCATTGCAAGATTTTCTTTTGCTTTATGGAATATTCCAAGGTTACGAACGGCGTATGTAAATCGTCGAATTTGCGGACGAAGAAGATCAGCGTTTCTTCTCTTGCCATTTTTTTGTCGTAACCTCTGCGCCCAACGCAATGGGATAATGCGTTGCCTTCCTTAACAAGCTCGGCTGGCGATTTTGCGATAAATACGGCGTAGTGGTTTTCTTCTGAAAAGCCGTCCATCGGCAAGTATTTTTCAGCGGCGCGCATAAAGTTTTTGATAAGCTCGCGTTTTTCTTTGCGTAATTGCTTTGCTTTTTCTTTCTTTTCCATGCGTTCCCGTTCAAGGCGTACCGTTTCGGCTTCATCAATACGAATATCGTGCCAACGCTTAAAATCTTTCGGGAAACGGATTAAGGGATTGTTTAAGTCCAAGTCAAGATATTCGCAGGCGTTGACGTAATCGTAATAAAGGGACGGTTTTATTTGCTGTTTATCAAGGTAAGCGAAAAGCTGTTTATAACCGTTTCTATTGCCCTTACGCATTATGATTTTTACGATTTTCTTTCCGTAGTAATCGTGCGAAAAGGTACGTTTGCGTTCTTCAAAGGCTTGTACGTCTTTAATGCTTTTATTATGCTTGTACGCTTCCACGAGCGCGGTGCAGTAATACCAGCCACGCGACATATACTCGTCTTTGTTTGCCATAAGCCATTTATGGAAGGATTTATCCTTTTGCATTATGCGTAAAATGGTTTTGGACGTTGCGTAAAACTCTAACCCGCTTTTCAATAAATATTCAGCTTCGGGAAATTGCTCGTAAAGCCGCAAGCAACCCAAAATATTCGTGCTTTGAAATTTATCGTAAGGACAGTATTTATATTCGGGAAAGCGTTTTAAGAAGTCGAGATTTACAACGGGAGCGTAAGGATCGAAAAGCGACGTGTCGTTTTCGTACCATACGCTATCTTCAAAGAATTTCGCTTCATCGCTTGCGCCGACGTCGTGCCAACCGACAACGTAACCTGCAATACGGTAATAGCAAAGGTCTTTTACGTAGCTTGTATCAGAGCGTAAGAAATGGACGGCAACCTGCTTGCAATACCACTTTCTATATTTGTGCCGAACGGCAACGGTAACTTTGGTAAGCTCGCCTTTCCACACGGTAAGATAGGCGTAAAATCTGCTGTTTCCGCAGGGCGTTTCATAGCGTTTTTTATCTGCGCGTTTGATAATTGCAATCATATATTTGGGGATAGGTTTTATATCTTTTGTGGTAATCATCGTTAAATATCCTCCTCTTGGATAGTGAGTTCATCACCGAAAATTTCAATGAGTTTGCATAGCGCGGACGATTCAAACGCTTTCGAGCGTTCACGCAGCTCGGCAAGTTCGGTTTCGTCCGTTTCGTCTATTTCAGAGGCTTCTGGTTCTTCGATTGGTAAACGGTAAAGGGTTGCTTCGTTGCTTTCTACAATAATAAGCTGGTGTGTTTGAGTAATCTTCTTGAAATAATTATCCGAAGCGTGATACGGAAAACCGACCATCGGCACGCGTTCATCAAGCCCACAATCGCGCCCCGTTAAGGTAAGTTCGATTTCGTTTGCAAGCATTGCCGCGTTATCCCCGAACACTTCAAAAAAATCCCCAAGCCGGTAAGCAATTACCGCCTGGGGATATTGTCTTTGAAAGCCGATATATTTTTGATACAATGGGGAAAGCTGTTGAAAAGGTACGGTTTTCTTTTCTTTGACGGGTTCTAAAATTTCGCCCGTTTCTTCGTCGATTTTCATATCCGTTTCGGGTTCTTCGTTGGTGGTTTCGTCAACCGTTTCTTCGTCGGCTTTATTGTCCGATTCCATCATATCGAAAAGTGAAATTTGAGCCTTTTTCGGCTTCGGTTTTTCTTGAACGACAGGGGCAGGTACGGGTTTATACACGGGTTTCGGTAATTCATACTTCGTTCCGTCCTCATTATAAAGAGTGCCTTCGATTTCGTTTTCTTCAAAATAATGTACCGCCCAACCGAACACGGTTTCGTCTTCCGTATAGTCGTCGCCGCTTTCGTGAGCTCTTTTACACGCATACGCCCAAAAGCCGTCCAAGTCTTTCTTGTTGATAAGCGTTTTTCTGTCTTTCTCAATTCGCACGCCGTTGTTGATTTTTTCAGCGAGAACCTCGCTTGCGTTCTGCTCTAAATACGCTTTTATCCGTCGTTGCGAACCGTTTTTCGTTTCAAGATTTAATGCAATCAATG
>JAGAIW010000165.1 GCA_017626305.1 Clostridia bacterium | reverse complement strand
TCTATCGGCTGGCCGCTTATCTGTCCCGAAATGTATATCTTTTCCATGTTGGCTATTATTTTCTATATGAATAATTTTCAAATACTATTCTGTCGAACATTTCCGTAAACCGGTCGGCTATGCGTTCGCCGTATTTGTCCGCTAACTCTTCTTTTTTTAGGTTGCTGGTCATAATTGTAAACATCTGCCGGTCGTACCGGTAGTAAATCGTATCGACAAAAGGGCTAATTTCGTTCCCCCAAACCTTCACTACGGAAGGTTCCGTACCTACGTCATCAATCGCCAATAACTCGGCTTTCTTAATGTTATCAAAGCGTTCCGGCTGGTTCTTGGCTATGTCTGCAAGTTCCAAGGCTGACACCGTTAAAACCATTTTACGCCGGTCTGAATACGGACTTTCATAAAGAACCCCTATAAGGCTGCCTATTGCACGGGCTAAGGTCGTTTTGCCGTTGCCTACCGTCCCATGAAGAAGAAGACCCGGTTTATGGTTTCCCGTCAGCCATTTTGCCGCCTTTTCTATATGGCTTTGGGTTGCTTCGTCGTCGATGAACTGCATACGCCGCCGCATAACTTCGACTATGTAACATTCCCGCAACATTGCCGGCACGTCTTCGGTGTACTTATCAACCTTAAAGCGTTCCTGTGCCGAAGCCTTCTTTTGAAGTACCGCCCGGAACCGGGTTAAGTCTATGCGTTGCGGCCCCTGTCTGCTGTCCTTTTCGTCCATTTCCATTATTTCCTATTTTGTTACGCTCCCAAGTTCTAACCGCCGCTTTCCAATCCTTCATACAATTAGGGCCTACCTTCCAACCGTTCGAAGTATAGTAATCTATCCACGCTTGCGGGTCTACGTCGTTACCTCGTTCTTGGCAATACGCCGTAACTTCTTCTAAGCTGGGTTTCTGAAAGATTTTACCGCTTTTCATTTTAGGGGCTGCCTTGCTCCTGCCTTGGGGCTTGCCTGCCCCTAACGTCGGCCCTTGCGGTGGCTGGGTAATACCTTCGTTCAATACCCGTACAAGGTCGTATTTTTCAAGTTTTTGCAATACCGATTTATGCGCGTTGTTCGTAGGGTTCAAGTTCGATAACCCGCCGTACTGAAATATGATAAATTCGGGTAAAAACGCTTTGCTTCCGTTATTGAAGAAATGGATTCTTCCGGCAAAGGCTTTTTCGAAGTCCTCTAAATCGTACGTTTCGCCGCAATAAAGCCCGGCTACCTCTAAGTCTACTTCCCATATTCCGGCGTTGTCGCACTCGCAAAAAAGGTACACCCAAAGCAATTTATAAGCGGGCGGTAAGTCCCTTATAAATCGTTTCTTAAATAGGTCGGTATCTATAAATCTTTTTGCCATTTTGTTACTTTTGAAAAGCTACCCCGGCCCGGAAACCGGGGTAGCTGGGTTAATACTGCTATTGCTCGATAATCGCAATTTCGGGGCTTAGTTCCCGAATGCGGGCTACCTGCACGTCTATAATTCGGTCGCGCAGGTCTTCCAAAAGCTGGCACGCTCCGGGGCTTACAAGTTGTAGGGTTACGTCGCGGCCGTTTACCGAAGCGTAAAATTCCACTTCGATAGTTTCCGCCGGCATACCTTTGAAAATCGGAATTTGAAGGGTAAAGGCTTCCGGCAGGTTACTCATAACCACGCCGCTATAATTGTCTTTGAAGTCGCCCTTTTCGCTCTTTTGCTTCTCTACCTTGGAATTTACGGTAGCTTCGAAGTTTTTAAGTTCGGTTACGAGCTTCATATTCGCGGTTTTGTCCGGGAAAAATGCGCGGTTCATTTTGAAGAACTGCCCCAACTCGTTAGGTTCCCAACCTTTGCCGGCGTTAATCCCAAATTCGGAAAATTTGGGGTGCGTAGTCAGTTTTCCAAAGATTCGCCCGCGTCTATATTCGTCGTCTTCGTTCGTGATAAGGGTAATACTTACCTGTTCACGGTCTACTAAGACGTGGCAGCGCAACGGGTTAATTTGTTCGGAATCGTACCGCCGTAATTCCAAAAATTCAACCGGCGCACCGATAACACCGGAAAGGTCGATTTTTACCGGGGGCTTGGGGGCAAGAACTGCGGGGGCCTCGCCCTCACGTACGATAATTTCCGCCTGCGTAGTTCCTTCGGGAAGGTTTACTACTACTTTTTTGTTTTCGTCCATACTTTTTTACTTGTTGATTGTGAAACTTTTACTTGGTTTGAAGTGGGCTACTTCGTGCGCCGGTACGATAATCGTAGTACCGGCGGTAATGTTACGAGCTTTCTTTTCGGCCCGTTTCTTCGGCTGGAAGGTTCCGAAGCCACGAAGGTAAACGGGTTCCTTGCGCTGTACGCATTCCTTAATTGCGTCTAATGTGGCTTCGATAATCGGCCTTACGTGGCTATCGTTTTGCCCGGTCTTACTGCCAACGACTGTAATTAAATCTTGCTTCGTCATTGCTTTGCTTTTTAGTTGTTAGTACCTGTTTTTCTTCCGATTTGGAAAAGTGTTGTTTGTAATTCTTCG
>JAGAIW010000164.1 GCA_017626305.1 Clostridia bacterium | reverse complement strand
TTTATAATTGCGCCTCTTTGTTTAGTTTTGAGTTTACGGGAAGAAGCAAATTGGCTTCGATTGGAAGATCGGCGTTTTACGGTTGCGAATATTTGAATACTATTGATTTAAGCCGAACGTCGGTGCAAGTAATTGATAATTATGCTTTCTATAATTGTTATAACGTTAAAGAGGTTGACTTTGGCGACAATTTGGTAAGTATTGGTGATTACGCTTTTTATAAATGCTCTTCTTTAGAAACGTTGGATTGTCCGGAAAGTTTGTTGGCGATCGGCAATCGCGCGTTCTATAAAAACACGAATTTAAAAACGTTGCATTTAAACGATAATCTTCTTTTAATCGGGGAACACGCGTTTAGCGGGTGCGGGGCGTTGGAAGCTATTTCGATTCCTTCTTCCGTCAAGTTGATTAGCAATTACGCTTTCTATAAGTGCATAGGCGTACAAGAAGTGGCGTTGGCTGACGGAATTGAGTATATAGGAAATTACGCTTTCTACGGTTTAGACTCGGTGAGCAGTTTGCACGTACCCGTTACGGTAAAGAGTGTGGGCAATTACGCGTTTAAAGGCTGGAATGGATTGACGTCTTTGACGTTGAGTAAAGAAATAGATTACGTTGGTTCTCATTCCTTCTACGGTTGTAAACAGGCGACTATATATACGGACGCTACGTCGGAGGTTAATTGGAGTAACCGTTGGAATTCTTCTTTCAGACCTGTCGTTTGGGGATGTACGCTTTCTTCGGATAACGCATACGTCGTTTCTTTGGAGGTAACCGAAAATACGTTCTCTAATCAAATGGCAAACGACGGATTATTTACTGCGCCCGAAAGAGAGGGGTATACCTTTCTTGGTTGGGCGACGGTAGAAAACGGGGAAGTCGTATATTCAGCGGAAAAAGTCGTGGACGCATCTGCGGGAACGATCTTGTACGCAGTATGGGAAGAAATTCAACAAGCGCCTGAAAACGATGCGTGAGATTTTCGTGGCATTGTGTAAGTATGGAAATTTTCGAGTGTGAAAGGTGCGAAAGTTATAACTTTTTTAAATATATTGTCAATGTTAAAAAATATATTTGACAAAGCAAAGAAAAAAGTAGTACAATATTAAGATGGCAAGACCTTGTTCAAAGGAGGGTAAAGAATGAAAAGAAAATTCAAGAAATTTATGCTTGCGGTAGGGCTGACGGTAGTTAGCTCGACGTTTGCGTTTTTGTTTTCTTGTAAGGAGAATGCACCGACCGTTAAATATACGTTTAATACGAACGGAGGAAATGCAATTCAAGAGGCGGTTGTTGATGAGGGGCAGACGTATACGTTACCTATTCCCGTCCGTGAAGGATATAGATTTGACGGTTGGTATCTTACCGAAACGTTTGACGGCGAGGCAATAACGACCGCGGACGGTATGACGAGCCAGACGTATTATGCGAAGTGGACGCAGGCTTTTGCGCTTACGTTGGACGCAAACGGGGGTACCGTGTCCGCGCCGAAATTATATTTGGCAGCGGGTGAAAACGTTTATTCGGCGGTGAGCGCGTATATTCCCGAAAAGGCGGGGCTTACCTTTGGGGCGTGGTTTAATGGCAATACGGCTATTTCTGAAAATTATAAAATGCCGAGTGAAGCTGTAACGCTCACGGCGCAATATAAAGTCGTTTATACCGTAGAAATTTACCTGCAAGATTTGAACGACGAAACGCTGTACGTAAAAGAGCAAAATGTAATTACAGAAAGCGATTACGTTGGAAAAACGATTGAGTCCGAGCAAACGAAAGACGGTTGCACGGAGATTTCACACGCGAATTCAGTTACGGAGAAACAACTTTCGGAAACGGCAAGTGAAAACGTATTTAGACATTATTTTAACAGAAATACATATACCGTTACTTTCCGTCCGAATTATCCGAACGGAGCAAGCGCTTCGAATACGCCCGTAACGTTAAAATACGGTGAGAGCGTCCGCGTTCCCAACGATCTTGAAGCAGAGGGATATTGTCTTGTCGGTTGGGCAGAGACACCGAACGGTGAATCCAAATACGACGCGTATTACGTGGATACCGTACTTCAAAACGGTGACGATACTGCTGATAGAGAACCCGAACAAGTAGTCCCCAACGTGAATATGTCTTTGTACGCCGTTTGGGCAAAAGGCTATACGGATATGTTCGGTGGCGACGATTATATCTTCCGTTTTGCGGAAGAGGAGGATACCGTTTATCTTTCAAGAGGGAACGTATTCTTTAAGGGCGGCTACGATTCGGAATATAATGAATTTTGGTTTGACGTTGCAAGCGATTACACGTTGGAGGGAAAGCTCTATTCGAACGATATGTTTGCGTATAATAGCGTAGATCGGTCGGAGGCAGTAGCAACCCTTTACGATATTAACGTCGATTTAAATGATTCGTGGGTAGATAACGTAACGATTGAATTTGACGCACAAAACGGGATTCAGTATATCGTTAGAAACGAAACGACGGGATTAACCGACGATATAACCGACGGTACTTGTATGGCAAATGAAAACGGTGAATACGTCGCCGATTTCTCGCAAGCAACGGAAGGTTCGATGGCGGGCAAGAAGATTACCTTTAAAATGGTCTCGGTGAGCGGCAAAAGTGCGTTTATGATCTTGAACGAAGAGGAACGCGCGCTCGGTACGCTGAATCGTTTTGATTTTGACGTTGAGGACGGAAAGGTTATTGAATATACGAACGGTCTTTATTCCATTACTCTCGACGGCTATGGAATTGCAAGCTATAACACGGGTAATGCGTCAGAACCGTATTACTACGTATTAGAAGACGGCGTCGTTTCTTTAATTTCGCCATACGGTGGACTTTTTGGTCGGGGGCGTCTGGTAAAAGAGGGCAAAACGACGGGATACGTTCGTTATGACGAAACGTTGGAGGTGGATCTTTCTTTCGAAACGGGAGACAAGCTTGTGCTGGACGGTGGTTATAACGCCGTATATACCGTTGGCGGCACTCCCTTGGAGGGGTATTTCACTTCGGAAGAATCCGTTTTTGGTTCTTGGATTATAACGTTCTACGGGGAGAAAACGAACTATATATTTGAAGTAATGCAGGAAGTTGGAAATGACGACTCGGTTACGTATACCACAACGTTGTTGCTTGACGGATACGGAGAATACCTGTATATTTCTGACGGACTTGTATATTTTGGAGTAGTTCTCGTTCTCGACGAGGAAGAAGCAGGGGTGGCGTCGCTTTACGGTTATAACGAATCGACGGGCGAATACGTTCTCGTTTCGACGGGCGAATATACGCAAGCTCCTAACGATACGGGATATTTTGTTTACGTTGCGGAGGATACCTATCCTTGCGACGGAATTGCAACCGATCCCATTGACCTTTCGGTTATTAAATCGTTCGTGTTTGCGGTGGATGACAAGGCGACGTCGTATAAGATTCTTTATTGGAAGAATTCCACGGACAATGAAGATCACGAAACCGTTTACGTCGTCGAATACGAATATAAAGTGGAAAACGAAGTGAAAGCGACGTTAACTCTCGTCGGCGGCTTTGCGTTCTATACGATGGAAGACGGCGTTCCCGTTGCGGGCGCATATTCTCCTGACAAAAAAACAGGCGCAACGCTTATTCTCACGGAAACGAGTAATTATTACGTTTTGTTAGATGAGGAGAATAAGACGTTCAAACCTTTGCAATATAATCCGTATAACGCGTATTTGATTGAGGAAGATTTGGAGGCGAATAGCAATATTTATCTTTCGTTCGACGGGTTAGGCGGCGCTACGTATTGCGCTGTAACGTTGGATAGCGACGGAAAAATCGTTGGCGAAGAAAAAATTGTCGGAACGATCGTTGATGAGGGCAAGAAAACCGACGACGAAGTGCCTATTTTGACTTTCAAATCCAACGCAGGAGAAACGGAACTTACTTTTGATTATATTAGGCTTTCGGCTGGTTCGACGGCGTACTTTGCAAAATATAATGAGAATTACGTTGGAGATTATATTTCCTCTGACGGTAGTGGTATCTTGCAGTTTGACGGGTTCGGTTTTGCAGCGACATTCAACGCGGCTGACGGAAAAACGTATACGGGCAGATATGCAGTTATTGAGGAAAATGTAATTGCGCTTTACGATACGGAAACGGAAATCGTTTTGTATTTTGATTTTGATGGGGATAAGTTCACCAAGCGCGCGGAAGAATACGGCGAATATCTTTGGATTGATAATCAAGGTTGGAACGATTTGTATATTAGACTTGACGGCTACGGCAAGGTTGAAGTATTTGAATTGGTTTACAACGAACAAACCAAAGAATACGACGAGAATATCGTTACCAAAGAAAAGGGTACGTATACGAAAGCGGGAAATCGTTTTACGCTTAACTTTACGTTAGCAAACGGAACTAGTTATACGTTAGAGGGTGAGCTTGGGTTATTCTCTAATTACAGTGCGTTTCTTGTAAAGCGCGACGAAATCGTTCGTGTTTACGTGAATGATAAAGATTGGTCGGTGCTTATTCTCAACGACGTTGGGCACGCGATTAAATATACGAAAGAAGGCACGAAAGAAGAGGGCTCTTATACCGTTATCACAGACGATTTGCTCTATTACGTAAACGATACGAATACCGACGCTTGGTTGTATGAATATAATTACGAGGCTGGTACTGCAACGCAAATCAAGTTCGATTCGAGAAGAGGATATTTTACGGAAGATTTGGAATCTCTTATTTTCTACGAGTACGGCGTTTTGCTTGTAAACAATAAAGAGGGTGTTGAACGTCATTATTATTATGAAGAAGACGGTGTAGTAACCATTTATAAGCTTGATCTTACTAGCAACAATCAAAACAGATTCGGGTTTGTAGCTAGCGAATTTGAGGGTGGATTCGTCAATGAGCAAACCTATCAAGGCAAGGTATATTACCAAAACGATGGAACGGATATGCGTTATTCTCGCGCAAAGGAATCGGAAAACGATTATCCCGTTCAAATTAGTGGCGCAGATAAACAATATACGCTTGAAGAACTTACGTTTGAACCCTCTACGTCCGTTGAATTCTCCGTTACGGGTAAGGTAGGGTACGCTGGACAGTATTTGAATTGTCTTGTCGTTCGTGAAATCAATGAAGAAACTGACGTTTTGGAAACGTATATTCAGATCGGCGAATACCGTTTTGATATCGAGGTGAAATATACGGGCGTAGACGCGTCAGGAAATCCGACGAGCGAATATTCGGTTACGGGATTGAGATATTATTGCGCGACGTATCCTAGAAATTATCTTGATATGTATGCGCTGTATGCGGCGTTTGGTATTATGTATCCTAACACCCAGGGTATTATTGTCGTGGAGGGTTCGTATAATCCTGACGGTTCGGTGGAGGAGTTTACCGTAACCGCGGAGTTTGGCGAAGCTTCCAAATTGGAGGATTTAAACGGGAATAAGATTAAGATTGAAAATGCCGAATACGAAGTAATAAATTCTTATCAAGTGAGCGGCGTTTCTTATACGCAAGCGCGTGCTACGTTCGTTGGAGAAGATACTTATACGTATAGCTTGTATTTCATTTATAGTATACATAGCGAAACGGGCGCGTACGCATTCAATATTCTTGCGTTTGTTCGGCATCAAAAACTCGTAGTTGAGGGAACGGCTTACGAAGTGCTTGTTGAAAGAGTCGTTTATACCGAATACACGAACATTGAAGCAGGTGAAATTTATTCGATTATTCTTCACGAAAACGGCACGGAAATCGAAGCTTCGCAAATACTTAATTCCAACGATGGCTTGCTTTATATCGTAAGAACGGGTACGGAAGACGGCGATAAGACGATTTATAATTCCTCAAAACACTATACGATTCGATTTACGGAAGAAGCCGGCGGTTCTTTGGACGGAGGAAAAGACAAAGTAGCCCTCTTTAAATCGGCGTCAGTTACTCTTTCCAATACGATTACGAATATTCTTTACGACGAGAATAAGTTCTATTTCGTAGAGTTTGACGATAGTGGCGACGTAGTTATTATTCGTTTGGTAAACGAAACGTTTATCGCAAAAACGTGTACGTCGGAAGTAAAAGAGGGGGTAACAACTCACACGGTTGAAACGTTGGAGGGCAGACATTTCAGAGTGTTCGTTAGAGGCAGCGTGATAGAAGTCGAAGAGTTCTACCCTTCTGCGGAGGCAGACGTAGCGTGATGTCTGTCGGCTGTAATCAATAGACTATACAAAGTTCCGTATCGCCTTTTAGGTGGATGCGGACTTTGTGCGGAAAAGAAAAATTATTAACGTTTATTAACAAAACGAAAATTATAGGAAGAGAAATATGGCTAAATTGAAGAAAAGGTTATTAAAAGTTGTTTCGTTATTGGGCGCGTCTTGCTTTTTGCTGGGAGCGTGCGCGGAGAGCTTTAACAATGCACAGTCCAACTCTTTGCAATCAACTTCGAACGTTTCAAAAACGTCAGGGACGATTAAAACGAACCAAGAGAATTATTACGATAACGACGTTATTTATAAGTTACCGGAAACGGTTTCTCAAAATGACATGGTTTCCGTTATCGTAACGATGAATACGGAATCCGTCGTTGACGCTTATAAAGAAACGGCTATGACGAAAACGGTTAGCGAGTACGCAAGAACGAGCGAAGCGAGGAATGTAACCAATAAAGTAGCGACAAAACGCAGAGAGCTTTTGAAAAAGTTGAATCGTTCGGGCATTGATTATACGCTCGGTGAAGAATACGATACGGTTACGAGCGGTTTCGAAGTTACGATAAAGGCGAAAGATTATCAAAAACTCGGCGATTTGTTTAAAAGAGAGGCGTCTTTGTTTCTCGGTGAAGTATACGAGCAGGCGGCGGTAACGGAAGTTATTACCAACGAAGTTGACGTTTACGAAACGGGTATTTTTGACAGTTCAAAATCTGAATATCAAGGCGACGGCGTTGTCGTTGCCGT
>JAGAIW010000163.1 GCA_017626305.1 Clostridia bacterium | reverse complement strand
TACCGTTTTGTACGGTAAAGAAGGAGAGGCAAGAACGGCGGATTCCTTCAAGCCCGAAAGAAATACGGCGTTGTACGCAGTATGGGCGAAGGGCTACGTAGAGTTGTTTGGAAGTTCCGACAACGTCTATCTCTTAGGGGAAGAAGGTACGGCATATCTTGCGCGCGGCAACGTATTCTTCGAAGGGGAATACGATGCGGATAAGCAGGAAGTTTACTTTGGCAATCTTGTCGGTAAGCTTTACGACAACAACACCTTCTCCTACTATAACGACGGTAAGATATTCACTTTAAGAAACGGCAAAGAGCTGGATAAAGACGTAACGATCACCCTTATTGATAACACCGTAACCTATACGGACAATGGGGAACAATCGCAAGGTACTTTTGTAAAGGGTGAAGAGGAAGGCTGTTTCGAAATCACCTATACCTCGGGCGCGTTGGCTGGTCAAGAAATGGGCATCAAAACGATGATCGTTTCCATCACCGACGAGGACGGCAAAACGTCCGATCAAGCGGTGTTCAATATCCGCAACGAGGAAGTAGCGGCGCTTGATACCTTGCTTCGTATCGCAGTAAACGCGGACGGTACGCTTACGCCCTATTATCCCATCATCAGCTTTGACGGCTTCGGTATTGCTACGGTAACCCTTCCCGACAGCGAATCTACGTACTATTATACGATGGACGGCAATCGTTTCACGTTGTCCTCTTCGGAAGGCGGTTCTTCCGCTTTGGATGGGCTTCTCACCGAGATAAATGGGGTGAAGGTATACGTGCTTTACGAGGAAACGCTCGACCAAAGCTACACGCTTCCTTCGGGTGACGTATTGACGCTTGACGGTGGTTGTGAAGCAACGTACACGGTTGACGGCGTAACGAAGACGGGTAACTTCAATGCTTCTCAGTCGCAATTTGGTACGCTCATTACCTATTGGCAAGGCAGCGACGAATATAAATTCTTGATTAGAGAACATAAAAAGGAAGACGCTATTGTAGGCGGCGGAACGTCGGAAGTCACCTACACCATCGAAAGCAAGCCCGTAACCTACGGCGAATATCGCTACGTACAGGATGGCTCCGTTTACTATGCGCCTTTGCTCGTTTTAGACGAAACGGTGGAAGGCAAGGCAACCTTGTATGCGAAGAAGAGCGAAGCGATAGAATACGTAAAGGTTTCCGTCGGCGGCTATCAGTTGGTTGAAGAGTATTACGTGTATACGGTAGAAGAGGAGTTTGCGGTTGAAGAACTCGACCAAAATCCTTTCGACCTTACGCAAATCAAATCGATTGTATTCCAAACCAACGCATCGGCTACGGAATACAGCTTGATGTATTGGAAAGCATACACGACGGAAGCGGACGTAACGACGGACTACGTTGTTGACTACACCTCGGCAAACGGCGAAACGTTGAAGCTTGTCGGCGGTTTTGCATTCTTGAAGCCGAACGACGGCCCTATGTTTGTCGGCGCGTATTTCACGAAAGACGGCTTGACGACGATTTTGAAAGGGGATGAATCTCGCTACGTAGAGCTTTTTGAAGACAAGACCTTCATCCTTTACTTGTATGCGCCTTATAAGGCAAATCTTCTCACCGAAAACGATGCGGTAAACAGCGCGGAATATATCGAATTTGACGGTAAGGGCAAAGCAACCTACGTAAAGGTTATCACCCCCGCAACGAAGGATACGCCTGCGGTAACGGAAACGAAGGAAGGCTCGACGACAGCCACCAACAAGACGACGCTTGCAGGGGAAACGATTTACGAATTTACGGCAAACGATTTCACCTTTAAGTACATCAACGTTCCTGGTACGAACTATATCGCAAGATGGAATGAAACTTATAACGGAGAATACGAAACGGCGGAAGGTATCCTTACCCTGGACGGCTTTGGATTG
>JAGAIW010000017.1 GCA_017626305.1 Clostridia bacterium | reverse complement strand
TGACCCACATGACCCTTTTAAGGGTGGCAAGTAATTAAAGCACGCTGCCAGGCATCCCGAAAGGGCACTTGTGCCCTGCTGGTAGTATTAGGGCTATGCCCGAAAAGTAAAAACCACTGGCTATGCCAGTGGATATTTATTTTGATTATTCGTATTCTTCAAACGAACGCCTGTCGGGCGGGGGACAAAAATCCGGTCTGTCGCCGTGTTTTTTCGGCGCGTCGACGTTGACTAAAATGACGTCGTCGCCGATTTTGACGATTTGCCTAAGCTCGATAAATAGCCCGTTTTTCTTCAAGCCGAAAGCCCTGCCGTTAGGCGCAACGATACCCAGCCATTTATTTTCGGGGTAACAAAGCACCACGTCGCAAACCTTCCCCAGCTTTCTTCCGTCTTGTGTATTGATAACTTCTTTTGCTCTAAGCTGTGAAAAGCTAATTTCCATGACTGCACCGCCTTAACGTTTGATGTACTATCAATATATGAAAGAAAAAAGAAAAACGTTCGTAAAATTTTTTTTGTTTTTTTGTTTAAGCGTGTTTTGGTATGGGTACATATAACTGTACAAGAAATTCAGGGCGAGTATTTGCCCGATAAACAAAGGAGTGTATATTATTATGGCAGGTAAAGTTATCGGTATTGACCTTGGTACGACTAACTCTTGCGTAGCGGTTATGGAAGGCGGCGAACCCGTCGTTATCGCTAACGCAGAAGGCGGAAGAACGACCCCTTCGGTGGTTTCTTTCCAAAAGGACGGTTCTCGTGTAGTAGGGCAGGCGGCAAAACGCCAAGCGGTTGCCAACCCCGATAAGACGGTTATCTCTATCAAACGTCATATGGGTTCGGATTATAAAGTAAAAATCGACGATAAGGAGTATTCGCCCCAAGAAATTTCGGCAATGACCCTTGCGAAATTAAAGGCGGATGCGGAAGCGTATCTTGGACAAAAGGTTACCGAAGCGGTAATCACTTGTCCCGCATACTTCTCGGACAGTCAACGTCAAGCGACAAAAGACGCAGGTAAAATCGCAGGACTGAACGTTCTTCGTATTATCAACGAACCTACGGCGGCGGCGCTTGCGTACGGCTTGGATAAGGACAAGGGCGGCAAGGTTATGATTTACGACCTTGGCGGCGGTACGTTCGACGTTTCTATCTTGGAAATTTCCGACGGCGTATTTGAAGTACTTGCAACCAACGGCGACACCAAGCTCGGCGGCGACGACTGGGATAACAAGATTATCTCTTATTTGGTAGACGAATTCAAAAAATCCCACGCTATCGATTTGTCCAAGGATAAAATGGCTATGCAACGTTTGAAGGAAGCGGCGGAAAAAGCGAAAATCGAGCTTTCGGGCATGAGCTCTACCAACGTCAACCTTCCGTTCATTTCCATGAGCGCGGAAGGCCCGCAACACTTGGATATTACGCTTACCAAGCAAAAATTTGAAGCTATGACGGCTGATTTGTTGGATAGAACGGTTGCGCCTATGCGTGCGGCTATGAAAGACGCAGGGCTTTCGTATAACGATATCGACAAGGTTATCTTGGTTGGCGGTTCTACCCGTATGCCTGCCGTTGTGGCAAAGGTAAAGGAAGTAACGGGCAAAGAACCCTTCAAGGGCATTAACCCCGACGAATGTGTGGCTATCGGCGCGGCGGTACAAGGCGGCGTTTTGACGGGCGAAGTCAAAGACGTATTGCTTTTGGACGTCACCCCGCTTTCCTTGGGTATCGAAACACTTGGCGGCGTATTCACTCGTATCATTGATAGAAATACCACCATTCCCGTTAAGAAGAGCCAAGTGTTCTCGACGGCGGCGGACAATCAAACGAGTGTAGATATCCACGTATTGCAAGGTGAAAGAGAATTCTGCAAGGACAATAAGACGCTGGGCAACTTCATGCTCACGGGTATTGCGCCCGCTCCCCGCGGTATACCGCAAATCGAAGTTACGTTTGATATCGACGCAAACGGTATCGTACACGTAACGGCGCAGGATAAGGGTACGGGTAAATCGACGGATATCACCATTACGTCGTCCACCAACCTTTCCGAAGAAGAAATCGACAAGGCGGTAAAAGAAGCCGAACAATTTGCCGAAGAAGACAAAAAACGCAAGGAAAAAGTGGAAAACAAGAACAAGCTTGACGGCATGATTTTCTCCGTGGAACAAACCATGAAGGAAGCGGGCGATAAGCTTGACGAAAACGACAAGGCTACCTTGCAAGCGGCAATCGACGCGGCGAAGAAAGAGCTGGAAAGCGACGACGACGATAGAATTAAAGCGGCTTACGATAAGCTGATGCAAGACGTACAGCCCGTATTTGCGAAATTGTATCAAGCGGGCGGCGGTGCTGCTCCCGACGGCGGTGCGTCCACGGACGGGGATACCGAATTCCATCAATAATCGCAAAAGATAATCAAGTAAAACAAAGTGCTATTCGGGTTTGGTTTATGCCAAACCCGTATACGCTATCAAGGATACATTATGGCGGATAAAAAGAATTATTACGATATTCTCGGCGTGGATAAAAAGGCTACGCCCGAAGAAATTAAAGCGGCGTATAGAAAGCTTGCAATGAAATACCACCCCGATAGGAATCAGGGGAATGCCGAAGCGGCAGAACGTTTTAAGGAAATTAACGAAGCCAACGAAACGCTGTCCGACCAACAAAAACGCGCGGCGTACGATTACGAGCTGGAACACCCCGGAATGGGCGGTTTTGGCGGCTTTGGCGGTGGCGCAAGCGGTTTTGGCGGGTTTGAAGACCTTGGTGATATTTTCAGTAACATTTTCGGCGGCGGTTTTGGCGGCGGCGCGCGTTCGGCGCGTTCGGAAGTGGGTGAAGATATCCAACGGGAAATGAGTCTTTCGTTTATGGACGCGGCAAAGGGCTGCAAAAAGACTTTTTCGTATATGCGTAACGAACCTTGCGCGGCTTGTAAGAGTACGGGCGCGAAAAACGGTACGGAATATACGACTTGTTCTAAATGTAACGGACAAGGGGTGGTACAGCAAATTCAAAACACCATGTTCGGCAGGACGATTCGTCAATCCGTTTGTCCCGATTGTGGCGGTAGCGGTAGAACGATTAAGGAAAAATGTCCCGAATGTAAGGGTAAAGGCTCGCTGAGAAAGGAAACGACGGTGACTATCGACATTCCTGCGGGGGTGGACACGGGCAGCTACATGAAAAAGAAGGGCTTTGGGCAAGCCGCGCCTATGGGCGGTATTCCCGGGGACTTGATTATCGTGTTTAAGGTAGAGCCGCACAAGCTTTTTCAAAGAGAAAAATTCGATTTGCGGTTGGATTTGCCGATATCCTTTAAGACGGCGGCGCTTGGCGGCACGGTGAAAGTACCGTCCATTGACGATACGTTTGAGTTTACCATTCCCGAAGGTACGCAAAGCGGACAAATCTTTACCGTACGCGGTAAGGGTATCCGCACCGCAACGCGCGGCACGGGGAATTTAATTCTCCGCGTGATCGTCGAAGTGCCCACCAAGCTTTCCAAAGACCAAAAGAAAGAGATTGAACGGCTGGATAAAGAGTTTGAACTCAAACAATGCGAACGCATGAAACGGTATTCGGACGGCGTAGAAGCGTTGTACGGTGAAAAACCGTTTAAGTAAAATAAGGGAAATAAGACCCCGCTTCGTTATGAAGCGGGGTAATTTGTTATTGTATATCCAACTCAGGCGGCACGTCGATTTCGTCCGAAACGTACTTGCCGTTCTTTTTACGTTGGCGTACACATTCGGAAAGCAGGTATTCGATTTGTCCGTTTACCGAGCGAAAATCGTCTTCCGCCCACGCCGCTATGGCGTTATACAGTTTGGGGGATAATCGCAAGGGGACTTGTTTTTTTTGATTGTCGTTCATGTGGTTTACCTGCCTAACTTGGATTTTTTGCGTTTGTTTACAAACGCTTGCGGCGTACGCCGCAAAATATTTTTATATTGCTTAATACAAGCTACCCGTGTTGACGATAGGCTGCGCGTCGTGGTTGCCGCAAAGCACCACCAAAAGGTTGGATACCATTGCCGCTTTGCGTTCTTCGTCCAGCGTTACAAGCTGATTTTCGTTCAGGCGTTCCAACGCCATTTCTACCATACCGACTGCGCCGTCTACAATCATTTTTCTTGCGTCGATAATCGCCGACGCCTGTTGACGTTGCAACATAACCGCTGCAATTTCGGGCGCATACGCCAAATAGGTGATACGCGCTTCGATAATTTCCAAACCGGCTTCGTCTACGCGCGCTTGAATTTCGTCGCGGATGCGCGAAGCTACTACGTCGGAAGAACCGCGCAAACTGCCGTCGTCGGCTACGCCGTCACCCGTCGTATCCACGCCGGGGGCTACGTCGTAGGGATAAATGCGTACCACGTTTCTCAATGCGCTGTCGCATTGTAAGGACAAATATTCTTTATAGTTATCCACGTTGAATACGGCTTTTGCCGTGTCGACGATACGCCACATAACGGCAATACCGATTTCTACGGGGTTACCCAAACAATCGTTGACCTTTTGACGGTTATTATTCAGCGTCATAATCTTTAACGAAAGCTTTTTGTTGGGGATTTCAAACGAGATGTTCAAATCAGCATTCACGCTGGGTTGCGCTTGCGAGTGTTTGACGTCGCCGCTTTGATTGAGCTTGGTTTGAGCCGCAGGATTTACCGCTACGCAAAAAGGGTTAATGGCGTAAAAGCCTTCGCCTTTTATCGTGCCTATGTACTTTCCAAATAAAGTCAAAGCGAGCGCTTCTTGCGGTTTTAAAATGCGAAGACCAACCAAAGGTATCCATGCGATACACGCTCCGACGATACCGACTACCAGCAAAACGACGCCAAGCGTAAATATATCGGGCATTTGCTCCATAATGATGCCGCCGCAAACCATTGCCGCAACGCAAATCAATTCCAACGCAATACACGCAAGCAGCGTTTGCATACCGTGTTTCTTGTTCTTTAATAAAATTTCTTCCATAACCTACTAAACCTCCTGTATGGTTTTGATATCAAAATAATATCACATTTTTGCGGAGTTGTCAAGGGGTTTAGAAAAAATTTTTTTTATTTTTTTAAAAACGGGAAAACGGACTTGCGTATTAGGAGATACTTCGCTTTGGCTCAGTACGCCCTTCGTATGTGCTTTGTTAAATGAGCGTTTCGTATTCTTCGTAGAGCGTATCCAACAGCGTTTTGATTTTTTCCAAGCGGTTGCATTTTTCTTGCAAGAGCGCAAAGTTGGACGTTACTTCGGGGGTAGAAAGAGCGGCGTTGATATCCGTTTCTTCCCGTTCAAGCGCGGCGATTTCGTCTTCTATCTTTTTGATACGCGTCCGCTTGCGTGCGTCTGCGGCGCGGTCTTCCTTAGAGCGGTGATAGTTGTTTTTCGGTTCGGTGGAAGGGGAAACGACGGGAGCATGTATGCGTGCAACGTTTTGTTTTTGCTCGTTTTTATACGCCGTGTATTCTTCGTAGCTGCCCGTAAAGGCGTAGGCGTTGCCGTTTTCCAGCTCTATAATTTTTCCTGCCAACGCCTTGATAAAATACCGATCGTGCGAAACGAATAAAAGCGTGCCGTCGAAGGTTTGCAGGGCGTTTTCCAAGCTTTCGCGCGCGGCAAGGTCAAGATGGTTGGTGGGCTCGTCCAAGATAAGGACGTTGCCGTTTTCACACTCGAATACCGCCAAGGCGAGCTTTGCCCGTTCGCCACCGGAAAGCATACGCACCTTTTTATCCATATCTTCGGCGGGGAGTCCTGCCTGCGCCAAAATGCCGCGAACCTTGGTTTGTTCCCAAGTGACGTGTCGACCCCACAGTTCTTCCAAAACGGTATTGTTTGGAAAAAGGTTGGCGTTTTCCTGATCGTAACAGGCGACTTTAACAAATCTACCAAAGCGAACGGCGGGGTTTTTGTTTTCAACGAGTAATTTGACGAGCGTGGATTTTCCCGTGCCGTTATCCCCGACGATAGCGCATTTTTCACCCCGTCTTATGGAAAAAGACGCGTCGGAAAGCAATATCTTTTCGCCTGCTTTTAGCTGTAAGCCGTTTACTTCCAACACGTTTTCGTACGGCTTTTCGGCGTAGGTAAAGCTAAACCGCGGCGGCGTAGGGGGCAGGGACGGCTTTTCAATAAGCTCCATTTTCTCCAACGCCTTTCTACGCGATTGCGCCATTTTGGTGGTGGACGCGCGAACGAGATTTCTATCCACGTAGTCCTGCATATGCGCCCGTTCTTCCCGTTGCTTTTCGTATTCCTTCAAAAGATAGGCAACCCTTTCGGCTTTGAGCTGTTTATACTTGGTATAATTGCCCTTAAAAACGGACAGTTTTTTATTTTCGAGCTCGTAAATTTGCGTAACGAGCTTGTCCAAAAAATACCGATCGTGCGAAACGGTGAGTATTGCGCCCTTGAACGAAGAAAGGTATTCTTCCAACCAAAAGAGCGTCTTCATATCCAAGTGGTTGGTGGGCTCGTCCAAAATCAAAAGCTCGGGTTCTTCCAAAAGCAAACGGCAAAGCTTTAAGCGCGTTTTCTCTCCGCCCGACATGGTGGAAATAATTTGTTCGTAGGCATTTTCAAAGCCCATACCGCCAAGCACCGTGCGGATTTTTACGTCGAAGTGATAGCTGTCCCGCGCGGCTATGCGCTTATTGAGATTTTCGTACTTACTGCAAAGCGCGCGGTACTCCGCGGAGTTTGCGTCCACCAAAGCGATAGCGTTTTCCACTTCGCTAAGCTGGTCTAACAAGCGGATATCTTCGGCGAACACTTCGCGCATTTCGCCGTACACGGTGTTATCCGAATCGTAGCCGCCGTTTTGCGCCAAATAACCGATACGTATCCCGTTTTTTTGGACGAGCGTACCGCTTTCCGTTTCTAACTCGCCAAGCATCAACCGAATGAGCGTCGTTTTGCCTTCGCCGTTGCCGCCGATCAGCCCCACGCGCTCGTTTTCGGACAGCGTAAACGTGACGTTTTCTAAAAGAGAACCGCCCTGAAATCCGAAACATACGTTGTTGGCTTGTATAAGCATAATCGCGCTCCTTTTGACGCAAAGTAAAGATATGAAACAAGAAAAAGTATTATTGAAAATCAAACGCTTGGAAGGGGAGCTTTCCGCTGCAAATCCCAAGCGCGCCGCTTATTTGACGGGGGAAATCGTCCGTTTAAAATCGGCGATCCGTTAAAAATCCCACGACGGGATATATTCCGTTTTGGCGGAAGTACGCTCTTGGATAAACAAGTTTGGTATACCCAAGGCAAACGCCGTTTCCACCGCGGCGTCGTATTCCCTTGCCGTGATTTTTCTCGAAAGCTCGTCAAAGCCGTCTATCTTCCCAAACGGAGTATACTGGCTCATGACGCTTAAATACGTGTCTTTGGGGAGTTCTTCGGAAAACCATTTGAGTATGCGCTTGCAATCCGCCGTGCATAACGGCATAACCAAGTGGCGCACGATACAACCCGACAGCATTTTGCCTTCTTTCGTCATGGAAAGGGGCTTTTGCGCCATAAAGGCTACCGCTTTGCTGGCGACTTCAAAATAGTCTTCCTTGCCCAAGTACCGCTTGGAAAGGGCGGGGGAATAAAACTTCACGTCGGGCAAATAAATATCCACGTACTTATCGATTAAACGGAGCGTTTCCACCTTTTCGTAACCGCCGCTGTTATATACCAACGGGATTTTAGGCTTGTACAATTTTAGCGCCTGTACGATTAGCGGTACGACGTGGGAAGGGGTAACCAAAGAGATATTGTCCGCGCCCATATCTTCTAATTCTCGGAAAATATCCGCAAGCTCCTTGGGGGAAACTTCCTTGCCGCGCATAGCGCGGGACACTTCGTAATTTTGACAATACGCGCAGCGAAGATTGCAGCCGCAAAAGAAGATAGTGCCGCTGCCCTTTTCAAAGGAAATACACGGTTCTTCAAAGGGGTGGAGATAGTATTTGGCTATCCGAAGTCCTTTTACGCCGCACGCGCCCACGCCGTTAAGGCGGTTTGCGCCACATTCCACGGGGCAAAGTATGCAATTTTCCTGCCACTTGTTATCCATACTTATTTATTATATCATAAGCGATTTTTTTTTGCAAGCGACTTTCGCCTATGATAATAACTTGACAAGCACAATAAAAAAGGGTATAATAGATATTCCCGAAGAAGAATATTGCCAAAGATAAAGCTTTTTGTGGGAACTTGTCCGCAAATCCCAAGCGCGGAGAAGAACTATCGTTAAAAAGAGGATTTTTTACATGAAAAAGTTTTTTACCAGCGAAAGCGTCACCGAAGGGCATCCCGATAAGGTTTGCGATAACATTTCCGACGGTATCTTAGACGCTATTTTAGCCGTCGACCCTACCGCACGCGCGGCAATCGAGTGCTCGGCGGCGTTTGACACTTTGCTCATTATGGGCGAAGTTACCACTTCGGCAAACGTAGATTATGAAAAAACAGCCCGTCAAATTATTAAGGATATCGGCTACGATTTCGGTACGTTTGCGTATGACAAATGCAAAATTATGACGGCAATCCACCAACAGTCCCCCGATATCGCCATGGGCGTCAACGCGTCGTTGGAACGTAAGATAAGCGGCGGCGACGAAGCCGATCAGCTCGGCGCGGGCGATCAGGGCATGATGTTTGGGTATGCTTGTCGTGAAACCAAAGAGCTTATGCCTTTGACCCTTTCTCTTTCCCATCGTCTTGCCAAACGCTTGACGGACGTGAGAAAGCAAGGTCTTTTAAAGTACCTGCGCCCCGACGGAAAAACGCAGGTGACCGTAGAATACGTAGACGGCGTTGCTAAGCGTGTGGATACCGTCGTCGTTTCCACGCAACACGATAAGGAAGTGGAACAAAATCAAATCCACGAAGATATCAAAAAATACGTTATCGACGAAATTATTCCGTCCGAGCTTATGGACGAAAATACTAAAATCTATATCAACCCCACGGGTCGTTTTGAAATCGGCGGTCCGGAAGGGGACAGCGGCTTGACGGGTAGAAAAATTATCGTAGATACCTACGGCGGAAGATGCGCGCACGGCGGCGGCGCGTTCTCGGGAAAAGACCCGACGAAGGTGGACAGAAGTGCGGCGTATTATTGCAGATATATCGCCAAGAATATGGTGGCGGCAGGGCTTGCGGACGAGCTGGAAATTCAAGTCGCCTACGCAATCGGCGTAGCCAACCCCGTTTCGGTATTCGTCGATAGCCACGGCACGGGTAAGCTGGACGACGAACGCTTGGCGGAAATCGTCAAGAAAGAATTCGACTTGCGTCCGTACGCTATTATCCGTTCGCTCGATTTGAGAAAACCCGTCTTCAAAAAGACGGCGGCTTACGGACACTTCGGCTATAAAGGCTTTACGTGGGAACGCACGGATAAAGCGGAAGACTTGAAGAAATACGTATAAAAAAACAGCCGAGCGGATATGCCGCTCGGCGTCCTTTTACTATGGAAAAGAAGACGGAAAAACAACAAAATGGACGGGGCAGGTATGCGTTCACCGCAAAACGGGTATGCTATGCCGCGGTGGCGGTGGCGCTTGTTAGCGTTTGCTCTTGGATTGCGATACCCTTTGGCGGCGTGCCGTATACTCTGCAAATATTCGCCCTGTGCTTGATTGCGCTCCTTTTGGGGGTGCGGCTATCCCTTGCCGCCGTAGCGGCGTATCTGCTTTTGGGGTTTTGCGGCGTACCCGTGTTTGCGGGCTTTACGGGCGGAGCGGAAAAGCTGCTGTCGCCTACGGGCGGATATTTGCTTGCCGCGTTGCCGTTCGTTTGTATCGTCGCGCTCTTTTCCAAACGCACGTTTTTAGGAAAAACCTTAGGCGCGGTGCTTGCGCTTGCCGTTACGTATCTTTTGGGCGCGCTGTATTTTAGCGTTATCGTAACGGGCTTTACGTTAAACGGATTTTGGGCGGCAATCGTCACTTGCGTATTGCCGTATATTCCTGCGGATATTGCCAAGCTCTTACTTGCCGTATGGCTTTCGGGAAGATTAAAAAAGTACCTTTCGATATGAAAACACCGCCGTTTGGCGGTGTTTGTTTTATAGGAGTACGATACCGTTTTCCTTGCAAGCGCGTTTGGTGTCGTCGTCCCAAAGGGAAACCTGCACTTCCCCGATATGCGCTTTGCCAAGCAATAGCATGGATAATCGGGACTGTCCGATACCGCCGCCCATAGTCAGCGGCAGCTGCCCTGCAAGTAAGGCTTTGTGGAAGGGGAGTATTCTTCGCTCGTTGGCGTTGGCTTTCGTCAGCTGTTCGTCTAACGATTTCTCGTCTACGCGGATACCCATAGACGAAATTTCCATAGCGCAGCCCAAAATATCGTCCCAAAACAAGATATCGCCGTTAAGCTGCCAGTCGTCGTAGTCAGGCGCGCGGTTGTCGTGCGGCTTGCCCGATTGCAGCCTGTCGCCGATTTGCATAATAAACGCCGTTTTGTGTTCTTGCAAAAGGGCGTTTTCCCGTTCTTTGGAAGTCAAGTCGGGGTATAAATCTTCCAGCTCCTGCGAAGTGATAAATTTGACTTCGCGTTTCAAAACCACGTTGAGCTGGGGATAGCGGCATTTGAGAAAGTCCAGCGTATCGCAAATCGCCCCGACGATACCCTGTACCACTTTTTTCAAATAGTCTATCGTCCGCGTTTCGCGCGTAATGATTTTTTCCCAGTCCCATTGATCGGTGTAGACGGAATGAAGGTTATCCATTTCTTCGTCGCGGCGAATGGCGTTCATGTCCGTGTATAACCCTTCGCCGGCGGAAAAACCGTACGCGGCAAGCGCCATACGTTTCCACTTGGCAAGCGAATGTACCACGACGGCGTCTTTACCCGTTTCCTTTAAGGAAAAACGGACGGGGCGTTCAACGCCGCTTAAATCGTCGTTCAAACCCGTGTTCGGGTCGACGAATAAGGGCGCGGAAACGCGCTTTAAATTGAGCGCCAAACAAAGCCGTTCTTCAAACGTACGCTTAATCAAGCCGATTGCCGTTTGCGTGTCGTACATATTCAGCGTCGAACGGTAGTCTTTTGGAAGAATAATTTTACTCATAACGCTATGCTCCTATATACATAGTTTATCATACCGCACACGATTTGTCAACAAAAAACAAATCGAAACGCGTTTATTTATCGAAAAAATAAATTATTAAACGTTTTTGTTTTACTATGTAAAACGTTTTCCGTCGTTGAAAAAAGGGTATAAGAGAGAGTGGATGGACGTTTTTTACAAAAACCGCGGGGATTTGAAGGGATTTTTCTCAAAAAAGGGTCGAAAACGCTTTGCATTTTAGCGGAAATATTGTAAAATAGAAGATAGTGGAAAATGGGTGTTTATGCGCAGGCGCGCGAAAAGCTCTTCTTCACGAAAAATACATTTGTCAAAAATAAGGTTCGGAGATTTATAATGGGACTTTTTAAGTATTTGTTAGGCGGCGACGGAAGAAACAGCCTGAAAAAACTCAATAAGATGGCGGACGCCGTCGAAGCTTTGGAAGAAAAATACAAGGTCATGGACGACGAAACGCTGAAAGCGCAAACGCAGGTTTTGAAAGACCGTCTTGCGGCAGGCGAAACGTTGGACGATATTTTGTACGACGCGTTTGCGGCACTTAGAGAAGCGGCTCGCCGCGTTTTGGGTATGCGTCACTTCCGCGTGCAGATTATCGGCGGTATCTGTTTGCATCAGGGGCGTATTGCGGAAATGCGTACGGGTGAAGGGAAAACGCTCGTTTCTACTTTACCTGCTTATCTTAACGCGCTCACGGGAAAGAGCGTGCACGTCGTTACGGTAAACGATTACCTTGCTAAGCGTGACGCGGAATGGATGGGGAAGGTCCATAAGTTTATGGGGCTTACCGTCGGCGTCGTCGTACCCGGTATGGACGACGAACAAAAACGCCAAGCGTATAAATGCGATATCGTATACGGTACGAATAACGAATTCGGTTTCGACTATTTGCGCGATAACTTAAAAACCGACCTTACTAAAATGGTGCAGCGCGATTTAACGTTTGCCATCGTCGACGAAGTGGACTCCATTTTAATCGACGAAGCAAGAACCCCCCTTATCATTTCGGGTCAGGGCGAAAAATCGTCCGATTTGTACGGGCAGGTAGATAAGCTTGTGCGTACGCTTTCGGGTGGGTTTGACGACGAGCTTAAAGAAGCGGAAGACGCTGCGTATAACGCGCTCCGTACGCAAAAGAAGAATAAGAAAAAGGTAAAAGCGGAAGACGTCGAAGACGACGAAGAAGAGTTTGTCGACTATACGCAAATGACCTTGGAAGAACAGGCAAATTACGAGGCGGAGCTGGCGGAAAAACGCGCCGCTGCGCTTGCAGCCGCGCCCGAAGGCAAGAAGTCTTTGGCGGCGTCTAAGGACTGGGATTATATCATCAACCGCAAGGAAAAGACGGTAGAGCTTACCGACAGCGGCGCAAGAAAAGCCGAACGGTTTTTCCATATCGACAATATTGCGGAAATTCAGCACGCCGATTTGAACCACCACATTCAACAAGCGCTTAAAGCGCATAAGTTGTTCAAGCTGGACGAAGACTATATCGTTAGCGAAGGGGAAGTGGTTATCGTCGACGAATTTACGGGTCGTTTGATGATCGGTCGTCGTTATTCCGACGGATTGCACCAAGCGATTGAAGCGAAGGAAGGCGTAGAAGTCAGAAGTGAAAACAAGACGTACGCAACCATCACCTTCCAAAACTATTTCCGTTTGTATTCCAAGCTGTCGGGTATGACGGGTACGGCAAAGACGGAAGAAGCGGAATTTAGAACGATTTATTCGCTGGACGTTGTGGAAATTCCCACCAACCGTCCCGTAAAGCGTGTCGATTTGCCCGATATGGTATACGCCACGGTAGACGGTAAAAAACGCGCTATCGTCAACGAGATTATGGAACGCCACGCAAGCGGTCAGCCTATCTTGGTAGGTACGTCGTCGGTGGATAAATCGGAAGAAATTTCCCGTTTGCTCAAACGCAACGGCGTAAAGCATAACATTCTCAACGCAAAAAACCACGAACGCGAAGCGGAAATCGTCGCCCAAGCAGGCAGACTCAACGCCGTTACCATTTCTACCAACATGGCAGGGCGCGGTACGGATATTTTGCTTGGCGGTAACCCTGAATATTTGGCGAAAAAGCGTTTGCGTGAAGAAGGCGCGAAACACGAAGATATCGAGCTTGCTATGAGTATGTATATCACCGATATCCCCGAAGAAATCGCGGCTTTGAGAGAAAGATATAAGAAAGTTTACGCATACTATAAGGCGGAAACGGACGCTGAAAAGGAAAAGGTTATGGCGGCAGGCGGCCTTTGCATTATCGGTACGGAACGCCACGAATCCCGTCGTATTGACAATCAGCTCCGCGGTCGAAGCGGCCGTCAAGGGGATATCGGTATGTCGGTATTCTTCCTGTCCTTGGAAGACGATTTGGTTATGCGCTTTGGCGGCGAAAGAATGAAGAGCTTGTATCAGCTTTTCAAAATCGACGAAGACACCTGTTTGCAATCGAAAATGCTTTCCCGCGGTATTGAAAACGCGCAAAAGACGATTGAAGGCAGAAACTTCGGTATTCGTAAAAACGTATTGCAGTACGACGACGTCATGAACAAACAACGTATGGTTATGTACGAAGAACGTATGAACGTTTTACGCGGCGCAAACGTACACGAACAGGTGCTTAAATATATTCCCGATTACGTGGCGGAAACCTTGTCGGCGGCGGTCAACGTAGAAGACATGCCCGAGCTTTGGAATGAAGCGGAGCTCAACGCTGCGTTAGAAGCAAAACTCCTGCCCGAAGGCACGAATTACGTCACGCGTGAACGCTTGATGAAGTGGGATTACGAGCTTGCGTTGAAGAAAATTTCCCGCAAAGTAGAAAAGGAATACGAAAAGAAAATTGTCGACCTGAAAGAGCAGGGCGTAGACTTCTCGCAAATTGAACGTCGAGTACTGCTGATGACGGTAGATAGAAACTGGATTGACCATATCGACGCTATGGACCAACTCCGCAAGGGGATTTCGCTCCGCGCGTACGGTCAGGTTGACCCGATTATTTCCTACAAGAAAGAAGGGTTTGATATGTTCGACAAAATGATTGAACGTATCCAACGCACGACGATTAGCATTTTGTTGAAGGTAAAAATTGAAATGCGCCCCGCGCAAGCGCCCGTAAAAGTCGCCGTTGCGCCTTCGCAAACACCTGCGCCCGCGCCTGTGGCTGAACCTGCGCGCCGTCCCTTCCGCCGTCAAATGCCGACGTCGATTACCAACATGAATTCGTATAAAGAAGCCATGGAACGTGCGAAAGCTGCGCAAGAAAACGCTGCGGAAACGACGGATAATCAAGAAAAATAATAACGGATAAGTATATGTTCAAAGCAGACGATTACAGATTAAAAATTCAAGCCATGCGCGCTACGCTCAAAGAAGCGGAATACGCCTTGGATATCGAACATCTCCGCCCGAGATTGACAGAACTCGAAACCGAGCAACAAAATCCCGACGTTTGGCAGGATTTGGAACGTTCCACGAAAATCGGCAGAGAAATTGCAGGTATTCGCAATAAAATCAACGCGTACGAAAAGGGCGCTACGGCACTTGCCGACGCGGACGACGTTATCGACCTTATCGAAGAAACGGAAGACGAAAGCCTGATTGCCGAGCTGGACGAAATGCTTGCGGCGGCGGAAAAAGATATCGAAGATATGCGTATTCGCGCCATTTTGAAAGGACCGTACGATAACCATAACGCTATGCTTACCCTGCACGCAGGGGCGGGCGGTACGGAAGCGTGCGACTGGTGTCAAATGTTATACCGTATGTATTGCCGCTACTGTGAAAAAATGGGCTTTAAGGTATACGAGCTGGATAGAGAAGCTGGCGACGGCGCAGGGTTCAAAAGCGTAGACTTCCGCGTGGAAGGGGAAAACGCGTACGGGTATTTGAAAGCGGAAATGGGCGTACACCGTTTGGTGCGTATTTCGCCTTTCGACGCCAACAAACGCCGTCAAACATCCTTTTGTTCGCTGGAAGTTATGCCCGAAGTCGAAGACGACAACGAAGTGGAAATCAATGACGACGATATCCGTATCGATATTTATCACTCGGGCGGCGCGGGCGGACAAAACGTAAATAAGGTTGCATCTGCCGTGCGTATTACCCACTTCCCCACGGGGATTGTAGTACAATGCCAAAACGAACGCTCGCAGCTCCAAAACAAAGCCATGTGCTTTAACATGCTCCGTTCAAAGCTGTTGGAAAAGAAAATCGAACAGCGCCAAGCGGAAGCGGCGGCTATGAAGGGCGACGTAAAGAAAATCGAATGGGGCGCGCAAATCCGTTCGTACGTCTTCTGTCCGTACACTATGGCAAAAGACCACCGTACGGGTTTTGAAAAAGGGGATATCCAAGCCGTTATGGACGGGGAAATCCACGGGTTTATTATCGACTATTTGAAAAAAGCGTAATCAAAGAGCGGCACTCGCCGCTCTTTTGTAAACAGGAGTAGCTGACTACCATGTATGAGCTCAATAAAAAACAACCGATTATTTTGGGGATAGAATCGTCCTGCGACGAAACGGCGGCGGCGGTCATTCGCGGTAGAAAAATTCTCTCTGACGAAATTGCGTCGTCGGCGGACATACAGGCGTTGTACGGCGGCGTTGTCCCTGAAATTGCGTCCCGCGCGCATACGGACGCTATCGCGCAGGTGGTAGAACGCGCCGTGAAAAATGCAGGGATAACCTACGGCGAAATCGACGCCGTAGCGGTTACGTACGGGGCAGGGCTTTTGGGTGCGTTGCTTGTCGGCGTATCCTTTGCGAAGGCGTTTGCTTATGCCTTAAAAAAACCGCTGATTGCCGTCAATCATATCCGTGGGCATTTGGCGGCGGCGTATTTAGCGGACGAACGGTTAAAGCCCCCGTTTATCACCCTGCTGGCAAGCGGCGGTCATACGGCGATTTTGCATACCAAATCGGAAACGGAGTTTGAAATTTTAGGCGCGACGTTAGACGACGCGGTGGGCGAAGCGTTCGACAAAGTAGCGCGCGTTTTGGGTTTGCCTTATCCCGGCGGTCCGCATATCGAACGTTGCGCAAGCGGCGGCGAAAAGTCCGTACCCATGCCCCGAATGTTAAAGGGAAACGGCGGATATAATTTTTCGTATAGCGGTTTAAAAACGGCGGTGATTAACTATTGCCATAACAAAGAACAAAAGGGTGAAGGAATCGACAAGGCGGACGTAGCGGCGTCCTTCCAAAGCGCGGCAATAGACGTGCTGGTGGAAAAGTCGGTGGAAGCGGCGAAGGAACGCGGCGTCAACACCGTCACGGCAGGCGGCGGCGTGGTCGCCAACGGCTATCTCCGTCAAACGCTGAGCGCGGCTTGCGAGAAAAACGGTTTAAAACTGGTACTTCCTGAGCGTCGGTATTGCACGGATAACGCGGCAATGATTGCCGCCGAAGGCTTGATACAGTACGGGTTGGGCAATTTTGCCGAGTATTCGTTGACGGCGAAAGCGTCCATTCCCTTAGCGGCTACATTGGAAACGGTGCAAAGCCGCGCGGCAAAGAAAAAGGAATAAAAAATGGAACACGTTTTAGAGTTTTTTATACACGCCCTGCAAGATACGTGGCCAATGCTGCCGTGGATACTCTTAATGTATATCGTCGTGGAGCTGTTGGAAAGTCGTACGGACGTTACGTCCGCAAGGCTAAACGGCGCGCTTGGACCGCTGATCGGTTCGGCGACGGGGCTGATTCCACAATGCGGTTTTTCCGTTATGGCGGCAAAGCTGTTTGAGAAAAAATATATCACGGTAGGTACGTTGCTTGCCGTATTCTTCTCTACCAGCGACGAAGCGTTTATTCTATTGCTTTCGTCGGGTACGGGCGCGGTGTGGGTGTTGCCTACGCTTGCCGTGAAGGTGCTTATCGGCGTAGCAATCGGCTACGGCATGGACGCTTTGTTAAAAGCGATAGGAAAGACGCAATCGGTGGTGGAAATGCCAAAAGCGGAAGAAAACGCGCTGACCACTACGCACGAGATTTTTATTGCTCGTTTTCAAGAAGAACGGGACGTTGAAGTGGTCTGCTCGTGCGGAAGAACGCACGGGGAAGGCTCGCCTTGGAGAAAGTACGTGCTTTCGCCTATTTTGCGTACCTTGCAGGTAGGGGCGTTCATCTTCATAGTCAACTTTATTTTGACGGCAATCATGCACACGGTAGGCGAAGACGCCTTTGCGGCGTTTATGCAAAGCAGTAAATTTTTACAACCGTTTATCACTTGCGCCGTAGGGCTTATTCCCAACTGCGCGTCCAGCGTCGTGATTACCGAAACGTTTTTAAGCGGCGGTATCGCGTTTGGTTCGTTCGTGGCAGGGCTTTGCGCGAATGCGGGCATGGGATTTGTGGTACTCTTGAAAAATACACGCAAGTGGAAACGCAATCTTTTGCTTTTGGCTACGTCCTATTTCGTGTCCGTTGCCGTGGGTATGCTGTGCAATTTATTGCCCATTTGATTAAATAGACAAATTTTTCGTTATATATAAATATAACCTTTGTAGTATCTAAGGAGAATAGTATGGAACAAGTAAACGTTTTAGGCGTCGAAAACGGCGCGCTTACCATTCAGCTTTCGGGGGATATCGATTTGAGTAACGCCGAAGCGTTTTATACGGCGGTTGCAACGGCGTATCAGGCTACGCCTGCCAACGTACGTTTTGTTTGCGACGAGCTGAATTTTATCGACAGTACCACTCTTGGTACGTTTGTTAAAATTCTCAAAGCGTTGAAAACCAACGGACATTCCATGAAATTGACGGGCTTGCAGGCAAAGATTAAAAAACTTTTCGTCATTTGTTCGTTAGACAGCATTATGGAGATTGCTTGATATGGAAAAATTTACGGTAACTTTACCTTTAACGGGCGAATATCTTACCACCGTACGTTTGACGACGGGCGGGCTTTGCTCGCTTGTCGGCTTTGACGTCGACAGCGCGGAAGATTATAAGGTCTGCGTAACCGAAAGCTTGCTCATTTTCAAGCGGAACGGCTATGCCAGCGCGCGTATCGAATTTACGGTAGGCGAAGCGCTCGGCTGCGCGATTACGGGCGAAGATTGCTATACACAAGCGGAAAAGAATATGGAAGACGAGCTCTCCTATGCGTTGCTTACCGCACTTTTGGGGAAAGTGGACTTTGAAAAGGACGAAACGGGCGCGTTGCGTAAGATTGTATTTGAAGGCTAAGTATGGCGGAAGAACAAATCAACGCGCTGTTTGCGCGGTACAAAGAGACGGGCGATATTGCTTTGCGCAATAAAATCGCCGAGCATTATCTCTACATAGCGGATATTCTCGCCAAGAAGTTCGTGGGACGGGGCGTGGAGTACGACGATTTGAAACAAGTGGCGTCGTACGCGCTTTTGCGTGGCATTGACCGTTTCGACCCCGAGCTTGGTATGCAGTTTACCACCTTTATCACGCCGACGATTACGGGGGAAATTAAAAACTACTTCCGCGATAAATCGCGTATGGTAAAATTGCCGAGAAGGCTGAGTGAAATTCATGCCGCCGCGAAGAAATTTGCCGCCGAAGAAGAATCGAAAACGGGCGAAAAACCGTCGGTAAAACGTATTGCCGAAGGGCTGGGGCTGTCCGAAGAAGACGTCGTTAAAGCGTTGGAAATCGGTGGAACGCTCTCCTTAGACGGTATGGCGGCAAGCGCGGAAGACGACGAAGAACGCTCTTTATACGCGCTCGTGCCTGACGAAGAAGATAATTTTGAAAAGTTTGAAATCAAAGAAACGTTGCGCGCGGCAATGAAGGACTTTTCCCAAACGGAAATGCAGCTTATCAAATTCCGTTATCAAGACGAGCTTTCGCAAAGCGAAACGGCAAAGCGTTTGGGTGTTTCCCAAATGTTCGTTTCCCGTATGGAAAGAAAGCTGCTGGCAAAGCTGAAAAGCACACTCAAAGACAGTATATAATATAGCATATGATTTTCGAGATACAAACGCACGAACATTTGCATACGGCTCTTGGACATTTGTGTCGTTTCCTTACGGAAAACGGCGCGTCCGAGCACGGCGTTTTTCACAGCCGTCTTGCCGCAACCGAGCTGGTGGGCAACGTATTCCGCCACGCCAAAGCCACGGCGAAATTGCAAATCGTATTACAAGGTGAGTTTATCCAAATCAACGTGTATTCGTCCGTGTGTACTACGCCGCCCAAACAAAGCGCTTGCTCGGATGTATACTCGGAAAACGGTAGGGGATTGTTTTTGGTGGATAGCATTTGCGAAAAGCGTATCGTTTTGGAAGACGGTACGGTGCAGGTAATTATTCGTAAATAAAAAAGAAAAAACATCTTTCCAAGTATAGCCAAGCTATGCTTGGAATATTTTAATGTAAAGGAGTAGTAGTATGTGGGATTTTCGGTTTTTCTCCACGGCGGTGCTATTAGGCGCAGGGCTTGCCATGGACGCCTTTTCGGTGTCGCTTGCCAACGGCTTGCACGAACCGTGCATGAGCAAGAAGAAAACGTGCTCTATCGCAGGCGTATTTGCCTTTTTTCAAGCGTTAATGCCTATGATCGGCTGGATATGCGTACATACGATCGTGCAGTATTTTCAAGCGTTTGCGGCTTGGATACCTTGGATTGCGTTGGGCTTACTTGGATTTATCGGCGGCAAAATGCTGATAGAAGGCATAAAAAACAAGGACGAAGACCCTTGCGCGCAGGGCGGCGTTGGGTTGACGGCGTTGCTCGTGCAAGGAGTAGCTACTTCCATTGACGCGTTGTCCGTCGGCTTTACGATTGCGGAATACGAATGGCTGATGGCGCTGGTTACGGCAGGCATTATCGCCGCGGTTACTTTTGGAATTTGCTTGGCGGGGCTGTATCTTGGAAAGAAATTCGGCACGAAGCTTGCGGGCAAAGCGTCCATTTTTGGTGGCGTCATTTTAATTGCAATCGGTTTGGAAATTTTTATTACAGGTTTAATCGGCTAAGTGAATAAGCCAAAAAAAGACAAACAAAAAACTCCCCGTTTTGAAACGGGGAGTTTGCTTTTGGTTATAAGCTTACATTCTTACGGCGAATTTATAAATCTTCGCAAGCAAGCCGTCAGGAATGATATCACGGTATTGACCGAGATAGATAAACAGCTTTCTGAAAAATTGCTTGTTGTCGCCGCCGACTACGTAGTCGGGAATTTCAGGCATAGCACCTTTGTATTTCAAAATGAAAAGTTCGGTGAATTGATTTCTTTCTTCGCTGGTAAGTATAGCGATAAACGGATCAAAGCTCTTGCTGTTGTAGAAGTCGTAGCCAGCGGTTTGCACTTCCACGGGGGGAGCAACGCAAACGGTAGGGGTAACTTCTTGCGCGATTTCTACGCCTTCCACAGGGCCGCCTTCATAAGGCAACGCTTCGGCAAATTCTTCGCGAACGAATTCTTCTACGGGAGCAGGTTCTTCTTCCACGGTTTCTTCTTCCACAACCTTCGTAGCTTTGCTAGCGCACTTTCTTTGGAAAATCCAAATAACGATTTGGAGTACGCTTACCGCCGCCGCGCCGATTGCCGCGTATTTGAGCATATCTTCGGTGGTGTACATAAACGCCGCCGCAACGATAACGCCTGCAAGAAGAACTTCAAGGATATAACGGACTAAGTCAAGCGCAAGACCTTTCTTGGTTTGCAAACGAAGGAAGGCAATCGTTACGTTGAGTACAAGCACCGCCACAATCGCCATAACGACGATATCCCAAGCCGAGCCAAGCCCAAGCGTAGAAACAAGTTCTTTCGCTGCGCTGCCCGTTTGCGTTACGAACACGCCTACAACGCCAGAAACAGCAACGGTAAACAGGAGTTGTACAAGGTTGACCCATGCTCTCTTACCTTTTGCCGCGCCAAGCACGAAATAGGTAAGAAGACCTACGCCTGCCGCTGCCAAGGATATATATTCAAAGCAAGCCGTCCATTCGTTGCCGCGCGCTTTGAGCATACCAAAGGTGCAAGCTGCGTAGAACGCGAAACCAAAGGTAAAGAAGAATACGGCTGCGCGAAGTCTTAACGGAGCGTTCTTCGTAGAGAAGATAGCGATTACGCCGCAAACGATAGTAAGTACAAGGCAAAGCGCCAACACGTAAACGGACGCTGCTGCAAGCTGACCTAAAAGCCCGCCGGTTTCCACGAGTGTGGGAACGATACCAAACAGCTTATCGCTTGCGGTGACGGTGTCCATAAACAGGTATAAAAGCCCAAGCAGCTTACCGCTTTCCAAAGTAGCGCCCTTAATGAAAGACAAAGGCAATACAAGGGATGCAATCGCCAAGACGACGAACAAACCTGCAAAAATACGGGCTGCTACGTTCTTCTTAACGGGGGCAGCTGCGGGTTCTTCCGTTTGCGCGGGTGCGAGAACTTCGGGTTCGTCTACAACGGGAGCGTCGTACTCGAAAACGGGGGTATTGTTACTCATAACCAATCTCCTGAAATGTTTATTTGTTCTCTTTTGCGTTTCGTTTTAGATAGGCGAAACAAACAAAAATATTAACTTTATAGTATTATAACACTTTTATGAAAATATGTCAATACTAATCAGAATTTTTTTTCGGTTTTTTTGCAAAAACTTTGGCGTTTTTTTCCTTTAAAAGAAAAGTTTTTTACCTTTTTAAGATAGTGGGTTGGTATTCCCGTAAAAATCCTTGAATTTTTTTTCATTTTGGGGTATAATAGAAAGGTAAAGTTAAAAGGGCGGAAACAAAATATGACCGATTTACAAAAGAGCATAAAAGAAATTGCGCAAAAGCTGGGGATTACGCTTACCTATTACCCTGAAAAAAGTAAGCCTACGGACGTACCCGTTTGCGAAAAGACGTTTGAAGGGGTTACCGACGACGGCAGCTATACCTTTTTCCGTTTCACTTTCAAAGGCGTCGGCTATATCGGTGCAATCGAAGGCGTGGGGGAAGTAGAACGCAACTACGCCGCGTTATTGCCTACGTATATCGAAAGCTTTAACGAACGGGAAAACGAGCTTTCCAAAACGGAATTTCTCAAAAAGATATTGCTTGGGGAATGTTCTTCCATGGGCGTGTATAAATACGCCACCAAATTTTCCGTCCGCGGTTCGTCCTGTTTTGCCTTAGTGCTCCGCGTGCCGAAAATGATGGAAGAAACGCTTGCCGTTATCGAACAGTACGGCGGAAACAGCTTGGATACCGCCGTGCAAATGGGTGACGACACCTGCGTGCTGGTCAAATTTATCGATAAGACGGACAACGAATATCAATCGTCCGTGGACTATGCGGAGTTTTTGGCGCAATCGTTAAAAGAAGAGCTGGGTTTAGACGTAGAAGTGGGCGTAGGTCCGACCGTACGCGAGCTGCGGGATATTGCTTTATCCTATGCCCGCGCGGAAAACGCCTTGCGCTATGCGGACGTGTTTGGTATGAACGAACGGGTACATTCTTACCGTAAATATATCATGGTCAAGCTGCTTGAAGATATTCCCGAACACAAGCTGAATGAATACCTTTCCGATTTAACGGATGAAAATTTTCGGGAAGTGTTTGAAGACGACGAAATGTTATCCACGGCAGAAGAATTTTTGCGTTGTAGCTTGAACGTCAGCGAAACGTCGCGCAATTTATATATGCACCGCAACACCCTTTTATACCGCTTGGATAAGCTGGAAAAGGCGACGGGCTTGAATATTCGTTCGTTTTCAGACGCCGTTTCCTTCCGTGTCTTGACGGTCATTTATCATCTTTTAGGAAAATAAGGAGTGACGCTTTTGGAAAACCAAACGCCCAAGACAAACAAAAAAAGAATTATCGTATATACTGCGGCGGCAATTTTCATTGCCGTCTGTTCCTTTTTCGTCGGGTTTGCCACCTTTCAGCTTACCATGGACAAGGAAATGCGCTCGCTTATGCGGCTCAAACAAGAAATCCAAAGTAAGTATTATTACGAAGTGGACGACACCGCTTTTTACAAGGTGCTGTTCGACGCCGTCAATCGTGAAATTTTAGACGACTATTCACAATATCTTACGGCGGAAGAATACGCCGCTATGCAGCAAAGCGCAACGGGCGCGCAGGAAGGCGTGGGGATTACCTTTCTCACCGAAAACGGGAAAGGGGAAAAGCAGCTTTTGATATCGTCCGTTATCGGCAATTCGCCTGCCGAAGAATCAGGGCTTACCGCAGGGGAGTTTATTATAGGCTACGGAACAGCGGCGGAAAATATAACCCCTTGCGTGGACTTTGACGTATTCAAGGCGTTTGTGGACGGCGTGACGTCGGGGACGCAATTTTACGTCAACGTACTTGGATTTTCGGGACAAACGCGCATAGTAGCGCTTACCAAACGCGCGTACGTGGAAAGCTACGTATACTATAAAACGTCGACGAGCGCGTACGGCTTTACGGGACAGGACGCGTCTAAGCTTATAGAGCGCGGTCAGCCCTTATCTTCTTTGCCTAGTGACGCGGCGTATATCCGATTAACGCGGTTTAACGGCGCGGCGGCGGAAGAATTTGATACGGCAATGGGACGATTCCGCGCGGACGGCAAAAAGCATTTGGTGCTGGATTTACGCGATAACGGCGGCGGGTATTTAGACGTTATGCAAAAAATCTGTAAATACTTTTGCAAGAGCGCAACGGTCAACGACCCCGTCGCGGCGATTGCCGATTTTGGCGAATATAAAGAATACTATAAGGCGGCGGGTAACGTATATACGCAATATTTTGATGCGGACAGCCGCGTGATGGTGATAGCCGATAAAAATTCGGCGTCGGCGTCGGAATGCCTGCTTGGCGTCATGATTGACTACGGCGCGACGGCGTACGGGGATATTTGTTTGGTGGAACGGGACGGCGAAGCCCGTACCTACGGTAAAGGTATTATGCAAACCACCTATCCGTTGTTTGGGTTTACGGGCGAAGCGGTAAAGCTGACGACGGCGCAAATTTGTTGGCCGAAAGGGAATTGTATTCACGGGCGTGGGATTTTACCGCAAGACGGCACGAAAACGGTGAAAGAAGCCCCCGAAAACGACGGAGAATTGACGGCAGCCATTCAAGCGTTGTTTTCCTGAAAAAGCGCAGCTTTTCAATGGAATTTATGCCTGACGGCATAAGTGAAATAATAAGATTATGAAATATCCTACGGATATCAAATACACTTCGTATATTGTGGCATAAAGAAAAACAAAAGCGTACGGTAAAAACCGTACGCTTTTGCTATTATATGGAGGTGTTCCTTGGAAGGAAACGGGTAGGTCGCTTAATGATTACAGTATAATGCACGTTTGCGTTGAATATGTTTTGAAAATGTGATAGTTAAACGAAAAAACTCCCGTTACGGAAAAACCGCAACGGGAGTTATCCTTACCGATTATTTGTTTTTCGCAATAGACGCAAGCGCCTTTTCCACAACGTTTTCTACGGTAAATCCGAAGTGGGGGAACAGCTTGCTGGCAGGGCCGGACGCGCCGAAGGAATTCATGGCTACGATTTCGCCGTTGTCGCCTGCGTATTTATACCAGCTGTAAGGCGAGCCTGCTTCTACGCAAACTCTTGCCTTTACGTCGGCAGGGAGCACGCTTGCTTTGTATTCCGCCGATTGCTTTTCAAATTCTTCCATACAAGGCATGGATACTACGCGCGCGTTAACGCCTTGTTCCGCCAAAGCGGCTTTGGCTTTCACACAAAGCTCGATTTCCGAACCCGTACCGATTAACAGTACGTCCGCTTTGCCTTCGCAGTCTTCCAACACGTAACCGCCGTTTAATGCGTCTTTGCCGCTGTTTTCGTATTGCGGCAGGTTTTGACGGGTTAAAACGAGCACGGTGGGTTCGTTACCGCTGAGCGCGGATACCCAAGCTGCTGCCGTTTCCTTGCCGTCCGCAGGACGGTAAACCTTTAAACCGGGGATAGAACGGAGCATGATGAGCTGTTCAACGGGTTGATGGGTAGGGCCGTCTTCGCCAACGCCGATAGAATCGTGCGTCATGATATACGTTACGGGGAGTTTCATCAGCGCCGACAAACGCATAGCGGGCTTGCAGTAATCGGAGAACACGAAGAAGGTTGCCGTATACGCTTGCACACCGCCGTGGAGTTGCATACCGTTCGCCATAGCCGCCATTGCGTGTTCGCGGATACCGTAGTGCAGGTTTCTGCCTGCGAAATTGTTTGCGGAGAAATGACCGTATTGGATTTCGTCCGTATCTTTCATTTCCGAAAGGTTGGAAGGACCAAGGTCAGCCGAACCGCCGATAAGCTGCGGCATTTTCGCCGCCAACATATTCAATACCTTTGCCGAAGTTTGACGGGTAGCCATGGGCTTTTCAAAATGATAAAGTTCGTCCATGTTGGCAAGGTCGGGCTTTTCGCCTGCCATTACCGCGCGATATTCTTCCGCAAGCTCGGGATAGGTTGCGTCGTAGTCCACCATCATTTTCTTCCAAGCTACTTCCTTGTCTAAGCCAGCTTTTGCGGCTTCTGCACAATGGTCGAAGACTTCCTGCGGACATTCGAAGGGGGGATATTCCCAACCCAAGTTTTGCTTGGTTTTGTCTAAGTTCTCTACGCCAAGGGGCGCGCCGTGGCTCTTTTCGCTGCCTTCCAAGGGCGAGCCGTAGCCGATACGGGTATGACAAATGATAATGGACGGCTTTTCGGTATTTGCCTTCGCTTTTTCAATCGCCGCGGAAAGGGCGTCGATATCGTCGGGAGAGCATACAAGGTCGACGTGCAACACCTGCCAGTTTTGCGCCGCAAAGCGCGCGCCGATATTTTCTTTGAACGTAACGTCGGTATCCCCTTCAATGGTGATATCGTTATCGTCGTACAGGAGAATGAGTTTGCCAAGTCCGTGCGTGCCTGCAAACGAGCAAGCTTCGTAGGAAATGCCTTCTTCCAAACAACCGTCGCCGCAAAGCGCGTAGGTGTAGTGGTCGACTACGGGGAAATCGGGTTTGTTGTATTTTGCCGCAAGGTGCGCTTCGGCAAGCGCCATACCGACGGCGTTGGCAATCCCTTGTCCCAAAGGTCCTGTCGTCGTTTCGATACCTACGGTATGACCGTATTCGGGGTGACCGGGGGTTTTCGAGCCCAACTGACGGAATTGCATTAAATCTTCTTTTGCAAGCCCAAAACCGTAAAGGTGCAACAGCGTGTAATACAGCGCCGAGCCGTGACCGGCCGAAAGCACGAATCTGTCACGGTTATCCCATTTCGGGTCGCGGGGGTTGAATTTCAAAAAGTTTTGAAACAACGCGTACGCGATAGGGGCGCAGCCTAAGGGTAAACCGGGGTGACCGGATTTAGCGGTTTCGATAGCTTCTGCGGATAATACGCGAAGCGCGTTGATGGTAGTTTTTTGTACGTCCATGTATATTCTCCTAAAAAATTATTTTTAACGTTGTTTTCTGTGCGCTTTGATTGCCGTAAGTTTTCCTTTCACGACGTCAAGCTTGTCCGCTCTCCAAGCGGTGATTACCTTTTCCATAGGAGAAAGGTCTAAGAACTCGTATTTCTTCAAGAAGTAATATAAATCCTTGATAATACGGATTGCGCCGCCGCAAACGTCGCTTTCGACGTTGATGGGCAAAATAGGGTCGTGCAAGCTCATGCGCATCAACGCCCAACCGTCGCCGTGCTGCTCGTCGTAGCGAAGTCGGAAACCTTCGTAGTTATCCTTGGCGGGCGTTGCGTAATATAAAGCGTTCCCGTACGCCGTGAACTCGTCAATGACTTTTTTTCCAAGCGTTTTGAAATCGCAATCGGGTACGAATTTAATACGGATTTCCTTTTCTTCTTCGGGTAAAAGCAGAGTGGAAATCATATCGGTGAGATTCCTGCCAGCCTTGGATTCTTTTGCCATGGCAATGAGCAGTCGCGTAATCAAATACGCGCCGTCGTCCAAAAAGTAATTTTCCATTAAAGCGGCGTGCCCGCTCGTTTCAATGGCAAGTGGAGCGTATTCGCCTGCTTGGTTCAAGCGAATGGCTTCGTTGATAACGTTTTTATAACCGCGCTTAAAGCGGTGGTGCTTGCCGCCCCGTCCCGTAATAAACGCCGTTAAACCGTCCGACGTAACCGAATCGGTGACGATCGTCGCGCCCGGTTTTTCGGAAAGCAAAATAGCCGAAATTAAAGCAATAAGACGATTGCGGTTGATTTCCGCGCCGTCTTTATCCACAGCGCCCGCTCTGTCGACGTCGGTATCAAAGATAATCCCAAAGTCCGCGTTTGCTGTTTTCACCGCTTCGCAAACGGAGCGCATAGCGTCGGCATTTTCGGGGTTGGGGATATGGTTAGGGAAACTGCCGTCGGGGTCTAAGAATTGCGAGCCCGTCGTGTCCGCGCCAAGCGGAACGAGTACTTTATCGGCGAAAAATCCACCTGCGCCGTTGCCTGCGTCTACCACGATACGTTTGCCTAAAAGGGGCTGTTCTTCGCCCGTGGCTATACGTACCTTTTCCACCAGCGCCGCCGCGTAATCGTCTAAGTACGGCAAAGTGAGCTGTTGCCCGTAGGTGTTCACTTCCGCAAAGCGGTAATCGGCGGCAATAGATAAAATTTCCTTTACGTCTTCGCCTTCCAGACAACCGTCGTGGGAGAAGAACTTCAAGCCGTTGCGGTTAAAAGGCAAATGGCTTGCGGTAATCATAATCGAACCGTGGCAATAATGCGCTTGCATGCGCGTTTCGTCTTTGAGAAGGGCGAACATGCTCGGCGTCGTAGAAAGCCCCGTAACCACCGCGTTATGTCCCGTGGAAATGACGGCGTTTACTACTTCTTGACAAAGAGCAGGGGAAGTGATACGGGAATCGTATCCCACGGCAATCGTTACTTGCGTTTTTCCCGTGCGGGAAATCAGCCAAACGCAAAAAGCCTTTGCAATGTTGGAAACGATTTCTCCCGTCAAATTGACGTGTTCGCCTTCCACGCCTTCACAGGCGACGCCGCGTACGTCCGTTCCGTTGCGTAAACTCAAATAGGTTTCCGTACTCATTTTCGTTTATTCCTTACAGCGTTTTTTATACTTGTTTTCTTTAAGAAACAAAGAAAATGACAAGTATATTACTATTATAATGTATTTGCGCGATTTTTTCAAGTCTTTTAAGAAAAAAAGTTATAAAAATTTAAGAAAAAATAATTGTGTGAAATTGCTTGCATTTTGAAAGGAAAAGATGTATACTTTACCTACAAAGCATAAAGGCACTTCTTTTGCGAAAGAAGTTTAATAGGGAAGAGAGAAACCGTTTTTGTAACGGGTTGCTCCGCTGTATCCGCAACCGTAAGGACGTCCGTCCTTTTTCACTGCAAACGTGGGAAGGAAAAGGACTGCGCTTTTGCAAGACGTCGTAAGTCGGGAGACCTACCTTTACGCTATACGGAGTTTCTGCGGAGATACGGAAAGGACGTTACGCGCCAAACGGCGATGTTTTTACGTACGCTTTTTCCAAATTTGCGGTTCTACGCGGATTTGGAATTTTTTTATAAAGGAGTGTTTATCATGAAACGTAAAATGGCTGTATTCTTACTTGCCCTTTTGTGCTTGCTTTTGGGGGTTGCTTGCAACCAAACGACGGCGAAAGCCACCGTTTTGGCGACGGAAGAAGAGCGTATCGTCATTTCCATAGACGAAACGCACGGCGAAGTTGCTCTTACGCAGGTGCTAGATGCTTTGCAAACGGACGGCAAACTTACCGTTACGATATCGGGCGGAATGATTACGTCTATCAATGGCAAACAAAACCGTACGGAAAGCGCCAACAGCGGGTATTCTTGGATGATTTATACGTCGAACACTCAGCTTTCGTATGCCGAATACGGCAGTAAAACGTATGGAGATACCGTATGTTACAGCGCCGCTTTTGGGGCGGACGGCTTAAAGGTTGCCCAAGGGGAAACGGTTATTCTCTCTTACGATTTTTGGTCTTTTTAAGTAAAATGGACGGGCATGTATAAGATGAAAGCAAAAGCCTTTTGGAAAAACAGCGCAAAGGAATGCGCGTATATCGGCGTATTTATCGCGGCGGTTATCGCCGTGCAAGCCGCGCTGTCCGTTGCCGTGGGAATAGAGCTGGTGACGGTGCTATTCGCCGCGTACGCCTACGTCTTTGGCGCGCGCCGCGGTATGATAGCCGCAACGGCGTTTTCCCTTTTGCGTATGTTAATCTTCGGCTTTTCCCTGCCTGCGCTTATCCTGTATTTGATGTATTACAATGCGTTTTCTCTTGTCATGGGCATGCTGGCAAGAGTGGTTAAAAATCCGTTAAAGGGCTTGGTTTTTATCGTGCTTGCCGTGAGTATTTGCACCGTTTGCTTTACTCTTTTGGACGATATCATTACGCCGCTGTATTTATCCTTTTCGGCGAAAGCTTGGCAGTTATACGTATACGCGTCGTTGCCCGCTATGGGAGTGCATACGGCGTGCGCCGCGCTTTCGACGGCGGCGTTGTTTATGCCGCTTTATAAGGCGTTTTCGCTTGCTAAGGGACGGTTATAAGATTGCGGAATATTTCAAGAAAAGTCAAAGCGAAAGAAAACCAAAAAACAGGGAAAGATTTTTTTTAAAACTTACGCTAAAAAACTTGCAATCGACGGTGGAATTTGTTACAATATAATTACTAAAAAACAAGGAGATTTTACTGTTATGACGTACGAACAGGCAAAAGCTTTATTAGAGAACAAAAAACAAACGCAACTTTTGCGTTATTATGACGAGCTGGACGCGGCGGGCAAGGAAAAGCTGCTCAACGCTATTGAAAACTTGAACTGGGATTTTGAAGACGCTTTGGCGAACCCCGTGGACATGAGCGGTAAGGGCAGAGATATCAAACCCATTTCGGGGTTGCGTCTTAGCGCGATTGAACAAAAGAAAGCGGAATACGAAAAACTCGGCGTCGAGGCGATTAAGGCAGGCAAGGTTGCCGCCGTATTGCTTGCAGGCGGTATGGGTACGCGTTTGGGTGTAGACGGACCTAAGGGCGCGTACGATATCGGGGTTACCAAGCCTTTGTACATTTTCGAGCAACAAATGAAAAACCTGCAAGAAGTCAACGACAAGTGCGGTGTATTCGTGCCTTTGTATATCATGACCAGCGATAAAAACCACGAACAAACGACTAGCTTTTGGAAGGAACACGGCTACTTTGGCTATCCCGAAACGGAAGTCAAGTTCTTCAAGCAGGACATGGCGCCTGCCGTAGATTTTGACGGCAAAATTTTGTTGGAAACGAAAGACACTCCCGCATTATCCCCCAACGGCAACGGCGGTTGGTTCGGTTCGTTAATACGCGCGGGCTTGGGCGAAGACTTGCATAAACGCGGCGTAGAATGGTTGAATATTTACGCGGTGGATAACGTATTGCAACGTATTGCCGACCCCGTATTCGTCGGCGCGACGATTGACAGCGGCGTAAACTGCGGCGCGAAGGTTATTTGCAAAAACAACCCTTACGAAAAGGTAGGCGTGCTTTGCATGGACGGTGATAAGCCCGATATTATTGAATATTACGAGCTCACGGAAGAAATGGCGAACTTGAAGGATGAAAACGGTGATTTGGCGTACATTTACGGCGCAATCATGAACTATTTGTTCCGTCTTTCCAAGCTGGAAGAAATCGTTAGCCAAAAAATTCCCGTGCATATCGTAGAAAAGAAGATTGAAAGCGTTTGCGCAGACGGCGTTACGAGAAAGCCCGAAAAGGAAAACGGTAAAAAGTTTGAAACGCTTGCCGTCGACCTGATCAAGCCCATGGGCAGCGTTTTGCCTTTTGAAGTCGTTCGTGAGAAGGAATTTGCTCCCATTAAGAATAAGACGGGCGTAGACAGCGTAGAATCCGCGCGTGAGCTTTTGAAACTCAACGGAGTAGAGCTGTAATGGCAACCGATCTCGTCGGGAATGAAAAACTGCAACGCTTTATCGCTTTGCTTGCGCAGCTCAACCACTTGACGGTGGACGCCTTAAAGACGGGGGATATTAAGCTGTTGCAAACCATGAACGGCGTGGTGGAAGAAATGTACGCCATTCAAAGCGTCGGCGAAGAAGACGCGTATACGGCGATAGAAGAAGACATGCAAACCATTCGTCAAAACTTCAACGCCGTGGTCACCATGGTAAAAAGCGACGAAAACGAACGGTTTGACAAGGTAACGGGCGACGCGGTGAAAAGGTTTTTGAAAAACATTTTCCAAGCGACGGTAAATATCGTTCACGCCTACGGTTTGGCATAAAAAGGAAATAAAATCGGCGTTGTGCGTAGCACAGCGCCGATTTTTTGGAAAAAGTTGTTATTCGAGTGAGTAAAAAGCAGAATAGGCGCGTCTAATATACGGAGAGTGAAATCATGGCGGAAAGAGAAAGTAGTACAACTGTATCCATATATGCGCGCTTTTTCCGCGGAGAACGGGAAGCCGTGGCAGAACTTGCCGCGCTACATAGGACGGGGTTGGTGTTATTTATCAACGGCTACGTACGCAATCTTGACGTGGCGGAAGATTTAGCAAGCGACGCGTTTGCAACGTTGCTTATCAAACGCCCGAAAATGAAAAATGAAACGCATTTTAAAACGTATTTATTTTCCATGGGGAAAAATGCGGCGCTTAGCTATCTTCGCAAGAATAAGCGCGTGCCTTTGGAACAGGAAAGTATATCCGAAGGGGAAACGCCCGAATCGGCGCTTGTCCGCGAAGAACGGCGTAGGGCTGTGGTTGCCGCAATCGGGAAAATGAAGGGCGAATATCGGGATGTTCTTTTGCTCCGTTTTTATGAAGAATTGTCCGTAGACGATATTGCAAAGATACTGCGAAAAAATAAAAAGCAGGTGTATAATTTATTGCAACGGGCGAAGTCGACGCTGAAAGAAATACTCGAAAAGGAGAATATCGTCTATGAAGCCGATTGAAGCGTTTACGCAAGACGTTTTACAAAAATCCGTCCGTGCCAAAAAGCGGCGTAGAAAAATTCGCGGCGGAATTCTCCTTGGCGTGGTCGCGTTGCTTACCTTCTTGATTGCATACAGCAATATTTTCACCTTTGAAGACGTTTTTGCGTCGCAAGCGTATAAGGCGTATATGCGTTCTTATGCCACGTCCAACGGGGATACCCGTTTAAAAATACTCGACGGCAATAACGCTGCGTTGACCGTAGGGGAAAGGGTGTATCCTTGCACGCTTTCCGAAAAACGCGCGGACGTATTCACGCTTTCGGTGCTTTCCGATTATAAAGGCGACGAGCTTTCCGTACGCTTTACAGGGGATAAAGCAGAGCTTTCGGGTACGCTGAAAGAAGAAAAAATAGAAAAAACGTTGAACGTTGTAGAAGATATGCAAGTGCAAAGCGGGGTGTGGACGTGCTTTGATATACGGCAAAACGAAGGCGGTACGCGCGGCGCTACGTTCGACTGGTATTTGATTGACGAAACGCAATCCTATTGCGGCACGAACGATATCGTTTTGGCTTGCGATTTTGTGGCGGTGGGCGATATTGTCTTACAATGCGTGAAAGACCAAATGAGCGGCGTATATTCCTATCTTTTGTTTGAAAGCGTACCGATAACGGAATACGGTTTTTCTGCTATACGGAATACGGGCTATTTGACGGAAGACGGATTAGAATATATCACTTGTTATTATAAGCTGCTTGCGGAAAACGAAAAGCTACCCTTTGGCGGGGGAAAGTTTGAAACGACGATTGTGGAGTATGCGGCAAAATCTATGCCCGTGCCGTATGAAAGTACGCTTTCGGGCGGCGGTATTTCTTGGCGGTTATTCCCTATGCAAAACGTTTCCCTAAGCCGCGCGCAGGTGAGATTACAGCTTGATTTGCAAGAGAACGGAAGTCTTTCTTTCCGTTCGTCGGAAAACTGGCTTTTCGGCTTAGAATGCGGTGGAAAATGGTATGCGCTAGAAAATAAAATTTTTGTCGTGCTGGACGAAAAATATCCGCATCTTGGACTGCAAGCGTTTACGCTATACGCCGATAACAGCGGCGCGGTAACGGGCGATTTACAGCAAACGGCGCGAAGCGATATCGAAACGAGAAGTTTATATAAAGTAGGATATCACAATTTTACCTATTATCTCATGCAAGCGACCGCTACGATTTACTGGGGAAACGGTTGGACGGAAGATTTGCTTGCGCCTACGCTAACGTTCGATACGCCGTATTCTTTTAGCGGTTGGCAAACCAAGCCGCATACCCCAGATGCGTCAGGGGAACGCTATGAACTAATCGATACCGCGAACACAAAGCTTATTTTGCGAGAAAACGGCGTTTGCGAGCTGTATCGAAACGGGGAGTTACAGCGTAGTATTGCGTATACAAGACGGGAGTTTTCCGACTGGGGGCCCGTGATTGTTTTAGAAGAAACGCTGACGGTATATCTGCAAAACGGCAAATGCGACATCAACCTATTCAAAATCCGCGGTAAACAGTTGGTGTGGGAATACGCCTACGGCGAAGTAACGACGGACAACGTGCATACGGAGTATGAAAAATACGCAAGCTTTACACCCGAACCATAATACAAACCGCCCAAGGCTAATCGACCTTGGGCGGTTATCTTAAAAGATATTTTCTATACGGAAGGTGTATGCCGAAGGGATATTTTCGCACATGCCGAGTAACACTTCTAATTTGGGTAAAGCGTTTTCATAGTCCTGCATATACAAGCATCCCACGGCGTCGTATAATTGATAGTCCACTTCTTGAATGGACGTATGCGGAATCCAAACGTGCAGCGTGCGTTTTTGTTCTTCCCAAAGCCGTTCTACCGCCGTACCGTCTTCGTAAGTGGCGGTTTTGCCTTCCGTTTTGTCGTATAGCGCAATTACCGCGTTGCGAAAGAGCGTAAACACGCTTTCAATATGGTTGGTTTCATAAATGGCAACGCCGAGTATCAACCCAAACGCCACGAAAATGCTAATTGCCGTTCGTATCATGTTTTCACTCCTTTACTTACCATACCGCTTTTTCCCAATGCAAACGGAATACCTTGTACTTTTCGCCTTTTAGCTGTAAATACGTTTTGCCGTTGCCGTCTACCGTCATGACGAGTACCTTTTTTATATCCGTGCACCCTTGCGAACGCAACGCGTTTTCATAGTACGCAATATCCCGACCCGTCCGTTCTACGTTTTGCTTATCCCATTTGCCTTCGTCGATTAAAATGACGGGCAAGGACGTTTGCAGTTTTTCATAATCGGCTTTGGGTAGAGCGGAAAACGTGCCTTCCGATTCGTACAAAGCGTACTCTACGGCGTCGAGTGAAAAATACCCTTCCACGCGCAGACTTTCAATCAAATCGGAAACGTCCAAGTTGTTCTTTTTCAGCTGCGTATCGTCTATGCCGTTTTTATTCAAAACAATGCTCGGGCTGCCGCTAATCAGCGTTTTTGCTTTGGCAAAATTCAAGTCGATTAAGCAAATAATTTGGTGTATCAAATACACCGTGAGTATGGCGATAATGCCGTATAAAAGGGGGACGGAATTATCCGCCATGGGGATACAGGCAAGGTCTGCGATAATCAGCGTAATGACAAGCTCGTACGGCTGCATTTCCCCGATTTGCCGTTTGCCCATCAGCCGCATAACGACAAGCGTCGCAAGGAATATAATCGTGGTGCGGATAAATAAAAGTCCCATACGCTTATTGTGCGTAATTGCTTAAAAATTATGCGGCTATTTTGATAGAGCGCCTTTCAAACGCTTGCGTTTTTTTCACGTTTTTAGTATAATGTAAACAACAAGTATGTATGAGTAGCCCTTGACGCGTAAAGTGGCGACGAACGGGACGTTGTCGGCGCACGAAAGAAAACGCGGTTAGATATGGTTTTCTGCGGCGACTTGGGCGCGTCCGCTACAAAAAATGGGGTAGGCATGTATGCGTTCACCGTATTTTATGCCGTCTTCACAATTTTCGCGGACTCTCTTTTTCCACAAAGGAGGGTTTTCTTTTATGCAGGATACCAAAGCTACGTTTTCTTGGAAACGACTGCTCTTTTCCGCCACGTTAGAGCACAAAAACAAATCGCACAAAATAGCGTATATTGCCGTTATGACGGCGCTGATTGTCATTGTCAACATGTTTTTCGAGTTCAAGCTGGCGCAAACGCAGTTTTCCTTTACCTTAGTCGTGTCCATGCTCACGGGTGTGATTATCGGTCCGCTGTTTGGGTTTGCCGCCTGTTTTTTAGGGGATTTAGTCGGCTTTTTATATCACAACGCAGGGTATGCGTATATGCCGTGGATAGGTATTGCGCTAGGACTTGCGGCTATGATTACGGGATTTATCGTCAACGGCGTACAAAAAGAAGGTCGGTTATGGCTTGCGATAAAGCTTGCGCTTTCCTGCGCGCTCACCTTTTTGCTGTGTACGGTGGCGGTAAATACGACGGCGTTTTGGCTGTTGTATGCGCCTAAGGTGGAGTATTTTACCTACCTTGTTTCCCGCTTGGTAGTGCAGGGGCAAATTTACAATAGCTTGGTCAATTACGCGTTGTTTTGTATCGCCGTGCCTGCGCTTGCACGCGTAAAAGCGTTAAAAATTACCCTTTAATAAGGGTAAGTATGTGAAAACTTATAAAAAATCGTTGACAACTGTTGACGATTTTTTTTTGATATGGTATAATAACCGTGTATACCTTATAAGGAGCAAAGTTTATGAACACACTTTGGCTGTTGAATGCGGACAATCCGCATATCGAAATTTTCGGGTTTAAGATTTACGCCTACGCATTGATTATCGTCACGGGTATGATTGCGGCGTTTTTCGTTATCTCGCTGTTATTCCGCCGCAGAAATATGTCCACCGATTTATTCTTGACCTTTTTCTGCATTTGTTTGCCGATTGCGATCGTCACCACTCGCCTTTTTTACTGTATCACAAGCGCCATGCCCATAGAAGAATGGTTTTCCTTTGAGTCTATTCGCAGCGGCGGCTTGTCGATTATCGGCGGCATTATCGGCGGTGCGGCAAGCGTCGTCGGCGTGTGCTTTTTCAAAAAAGTCAACTTTTTCCGCGCAGGGGACTGTATCGTCGTAGGCTTACTGCTTGCGCAGTCTATCGGCAGATGGGGGAATTTTGCCAACCAAGAAGTATACGGCATGGTGGTGGATAATCCCGCCCTGCAATGGTTTCCGTTTGCGGTATTTATCGACGCCGACCAAAGCTGGCATTACGCCTTCTTCTTCTATGAAAGCTTAGCCACTTTTACGGCGGCGGTGTTGATGTTTATCAACGCTTGGAAAAATTCCAACAAGCCCAACGGCATTAACACGGCGTGCTACTTTATCACTTACGGTCTTGTCCGTTCGATTATGGAACCTTTGCGCGACCCCACCTACATTTTGGGTAAAGAGCCGGGCAATAGCGGTATTCCTTGGTCGTTCGTATTCTCGCTTGTGTTGCTTGCGGCGGGTATCGGCTTGCTCGTTTACGTGCTGCTGACCAACAAGAAAAAGGAAGGCAAGCTGTTCGGCTCGCTAGAAGGCGACCCTTGCGCTATCACCAAATTTATCGGGGAAAGTAAATCGGAAAAGCCCAAATACGATAAGCTCAACTTGGTTTGCACGATTTATCCCGAGCTGTACGAAAAAGAAGAAAACAAGACGGAAGAACCGCCTAAGGAGAAAGAAGAATGAGAAATTTAACTTTACTTACCGACTTGTATCAATTGACGATGGGCTACGGCTTTTACCGTCAAAACAAACACGAAGAAGAAGTGGTCTTCGACTTGTTTTTTCGTAAAAACGACTTGATTACCTATTCCCTGTTCGCTGGTCTTGAACAGGCAATGGACTATCTTTTGAACTGGCATTTCGACGACGAAGATATCGCGTATCTTCGCTCGTTAAACCTGTTTGACGAAGGGTTTTTGGAATATCTCAAAAACATGAAATTCACGGGCGACGTGTACGCCGTACGCGAAGGCGAGCCCGTATTCCCCGGCGAGCCCATTTTGACGGTAAAAGCGCCCCTTATTCAAGCGCAATTTGCCGAAACGGCGCTGCTCAACATTATCAACCATCAAACGCTGATTGCAACCAAATCGTCTAAAATTTGCCGTGCGACGGCAGGAAACGGCATGGTTATGGAGTTCGGTTTGCGCCGAGCGCAAGGCCCTGACGCCGGTATCAACGGCGCAAGAGCGGCGATTATCGGCGGTTGTTCTTCTACGTCCAACGTAATCGCGGGACAAAAATTCAACGTACCCGTTGCAGGGACGATGGCGCATAGCTGGATTATGGACTATCCCACGGAATACGACGCATTCCGCGCGTACGCCGACGCCTATCCCGAAAATTGTATGCTGCTTGTCGATACGTACGATACTTTGCGTAGCGGCGTTCCCAACGCCATTAAGGTTTTTAAGGAACTCAAAGCCGCAGGGTACACGCCTAAGGGTATTCGTCTAGATAGCGGCGACTTGGCATATCTTTCCAAGAAAGCGCGCAAAATGATGGACGAAGCCGGTTTTCCCGAAGCGAAAATTTGCGTTTCGGGGGATTTGGACGAACGCTCGATTAACTCACTCATTCAACAGGGCGCGAAAATCGATTCTTGGGGCGTAGGCACAAAGCTGATTACGTCCGAAGATTTGCCTGCGCTTGGCGGCGTGTATAAGCTGGCGGCGGTCGTTGGTAAGGACGGGAGTATGATGCCGAAAATCAAGCTTTCGGACAATACGGCGAAAATCACCAACCCGTCGTTTAAGCGGTTATACCGTTTGTACGATAAAGAAAACGGTATGGCGATTGCCGATTTGATTACGCTGCGCGAAGAAGTCGTGGACGAGAGCGAACCGTTGACGCTGTTCCACCCCGTAGAAACGTGGAAAAAGCACGAAGTGGACAACTTCTACGCAGAAGAATTGCAACACACTATCGTCAAAAACGGTAAGCTCGTGTACGAATTCCCGACGCTTATGGAAGTGCAGGCGTTTTCCAAGGCAGAGCTTGCAAAGTTTTGGGAAGAATATCTGCGTTTGGATATGCCGCAGCTGTATAAGGTGGACTTGTCCAACGCGCTGCATACCTTGAAAATCGGCATGATTGACGGTATTCGCGAAAACGCGAAAAAGGGGAAAAATTAAGGTGCAAAATAAGCAAGTAAAAACGTCTATGAAGGGTTCAAGATGGTGGGGCGTACTCATTTTTCTCGTGCTCGTTTTCATTGACCAACTGACAAAACTATTAACCGTAGTCTATTTTGGTGAAGATACGTATACCAAGGTAGAGCTTATCCCCAACTTGATTTGGTGGTGTTTAAGCTACAATTCGGGGATTGCTTTTAGCATGCTTGGCGGTGCGGACGGCACGGTGAAAATAATCGTTATCGCCGTTACGGCGGTGATGATGCTTGCCCTTTCCGTGTTGTATTTCCGTTTGGATAAACGCCGCGCGTGGTTGAGAAACGCGCTTGTGTTTATCGTGGCGGGCGGCGTGGGCAATTTGATCGACCGTATCTATTACCAAATTTGGATACCGTCGGGCTACGGCGTGCGCGATATGGTCGATTTAAGCGTGTTCGGGTTTGGCGTGTGTAACTTCGCCGACTTCTTTATCGTCGGCGGTGCAATCGCGCTGTTCTTCGCGCTCTTCTTCTTTGATAAAGACGCGCTTTGCCCCATAGGGAAAAAATATAAGGCGCTCGCCAAAGAAGCCCAAGAAGAAACGGATAAAAAGAAAGCGGAAAAGCAGGCGAAGAAACATGGATAAACGTTTTTTCGTTGCGGAAACGCCTTGCAAACGCTTGGATACTTTTTTAAGCGAGCAAACGGACGAATTTACTCGTTCCCGTTTGAAAAAGCTGGTGGAAGAAGGGAACGTTACTATCAATGGTAAACCGCAAACCAAAGCGGGCGCGGATATTAAGGCGGGCGACGAGATTGTTTTAACCGTACCCGACGCGGTGGAATACGCCGTAAAGGCGGAGAACATTCCGCTTACTATCGTCTATCAAGACGGCGATTTTGCCGTGGTGGATAAGCCCAAGGGCATGACGGTGCATATCGGCAACGGCGTGGTAAACGGAACGCTCGTCAACGCGCTTTTATACCATTTGGACAGTTTAAGCGGTATCGGCGGCGTGCTCCGTCCGGGGATTGTGCACCGCATTGATAAGGATACGACGGGGTTGCTCGTCGTGGCGAAAAACGACCGCGCGCACGCAAGTCTTGCCGCGCAAATCGCGCAAAAAACCTGCAAACGCAGCTACTATGCGCTGCTGGAAGGGGAAGTCAAGGAAGATAGCGGCCGTATCGTTACGGATATCGGCAGACACCCCACCGACCGTTTGAAAATGGCGGTGTTGCCCGACGGAACGGGCAAAATCGCCGTCACCGATTTTCAAGTGAAAATCCGTTTTGGGAAAGAATTTACGCTGTGCCGATTTGATTTGCAAACAGGCAGAACGCACCAAATCAGGGTACACGCCAAGCACATGGGACACCCCGTTGCAGGCGACCCCGTGTACGGTTTTAAGAAACAAAAGCTTGCCGCTAACGGACAGCTTTTGCACGCGTTTCAGCTTTGCTTAACGCACCCCACGACAGGGGAAGAAATGACGTTCAACGCGCCCCTGCCTACGGCGTTTGCCGAAATTTTGCGTAAGCTTTGTAAGCGGTTTGCGATAGAAGAAAAGGAATTAGAAGGGATAGTATAATGGTAAAAATCACCAAGGTAAAACGCGGTAGCCTTGCCAAAGAGCTTGGCATAGAAGTCGGGGACGAGATTATCGCGCTCGACAATTTTCCTTGCGTGGACGAGCTGGATTATCTTTACTATATGGGCATGGAAAGCTTTTCTTTGACGCTGCGCGATCACCGTAGCGGTAAACAAATGACGGTGGAGATAGAAAAGGACGAAGACGAAGATTTGGGCGTGGAGATAGAAAAGACGGAAAAAATCCGTACCTGCCATAACCGTTGCGTGTTTTGCTTTGTTGACCAAATGCCCTGTAATATGCGCGAAAGCCTGTACGTCAAGGACGACGACTATACCATGAGTTTTACCTGCGGAAACTTCGTTACCTTAACCAACGTTTCAGACGAAGAAATTCAGCGTATCGTGCGCTTAAAATTATCCCCGTTGTACGTTTCCGTACATACCATGAACCCCGAGTTGCGCGTAAAGCTCATGAGAAACCGCTTTGCGGGAAAAATCGTTTCGCAAATCGATACGTTGGCAAAAGGGGGGATAAGCCTGCATTGTCAAGCGGTGGTCGTGCCGGGCGAAAACGACGGTGAAGAGTTGAAATACACGGCAAGAGCGCTGTTTAAGTACTATCCCACCGTACGCGATTTGGCTTGCGTGCCGACGGGGCTTACCCGTTATCGCGACGGCTTGTATCCTATTGCGGATATTGACGGGGAATATAGTCGAAAGCTTTTGAAAATCGTGGACGAATTGAACGAAGAATTCGGCGTTAATTTCGTCCTTCCTGCGGACGAATACTTCGTTAAAGCAGGCTTGCCCGTCAAGGAAACGGCATTTTACGGCGATTTTGAACAAATCGAAAACGGCGTCGGGCTGACGAGTAAGTTCTTATCCGAAGTCAACCAAGCCTTACGGCAGGAAAGCTGCGCGTTAAAAACGCCGAAGACGAGCTTGCTTATTTGCGGCGTTTCGGCGGCGAAAACGCTTGCGCCTATCGTGGAACAATGTGAAAAAGCCATTACGGGCTTGCGGGTAAAGCTATTGCCCGTCGTCAATACTTTTTTTGGAGAAACGGTTACCTGTACGGGACTGTTGACGGGGCGGGATATCGTTTCGGCGGTGCAAAATTACACGAAAAACGGCAATACGTACGACGAAATTTTGCTTGCAGGGAACACCATGAAGGAATTTGAAGACGTCTTCCTTTGCGGTATGACGTTGGACGAAATGAAAAAGACGTTAGGCACAAACGCCATTCGCGTCAATCGCGGCGGCGGCTTTGGGCTGGTGGAAATACTCTGTAAAGAGAATACGTGAAAAGGAGTGAGAGAAATATGGCAAATCCTTTAATCGCCTTGGTGGGGCGGCCGAACGTCGGCAAAAGCACCTTTTTCAACAAAGTAGCAGGGAGAAAAATCTCTATCACGGAAGATAGACCGGGGGTCACGCGCGATCGGTTGTACGCCGACGCCACTTGGCGCGACAAGCATTTTACCATGGTCGATACGGGCGGGTTAGAGCTCAAATCGGAAGACGTTATGTGGAGAGAAATCGCCAAGCAAGCGGACGTCGCTATTGAAACGGCGGACGTGATTTTGTTTTTCACGGACGGTAAGGACGGGCTGCATCCGTCCGATTACGACGTGGCGGATATTTTGCGCCGCAGTAAAAAACCCGTCATTCTCGTCGTTAATAAAATCGACGACTATTCGCCTGAAAAGGTATTTGAGTTTTACTCGCTTGGGCTTGGCGAACCGTTTGCCGTTTCGGCGGAACATTCGCAAGGAATAGGCGACGTACTCGACGAAGCTATCGCGCACTTCCCCGATACGACGGAAGAACCCGTCGCGTCCTTGAAAATTGCGGTGGTGGGGAAACCTAACGCGGGAAAATCGAGCTTAGTGAATAAGCTTATCGGCAGCGAACGCAGTATCGTAACGCCTATGGCGGGCACGACGCGCGACGCTATTGATACGCTGTTTTACCGTGGCGATAAGGCGTATACTATTATTGATACGGCAGGTATTCGCAAGAAAAAGAGCGTCGACGATAACGTGGAATATTACAGCAATATGCGCGCGTTTGACGCCGTACGCCGCAGCGACGTTTGTCTTTTGGTGGTGGATAGCGAAGAAGGGCTTACCGAACAGGACGTAAAGATTATCGGTTACGTACACGAACAGGGCAAACCGTCGGTTATCGTCATGAATAAGTGGGATTTGGTGGAGAAGGATACGCACACCGTCAACCGTTTTGAAGAAATCTTGAAAGAAGATTTGAAGTTTATGGACTATTACAAATCGGTGTATATTTCCGCGAAAACGGGACAACGCGTAGAGAAAATTTTGGCGGCGGCGGAAGAATCCTACGCCCACGCGTCCTTCCGCGTTCCTACGGGGGAATTGAACGATTTAATCGGCGACGCGGTGCGTTTGCAAGAACCGCCGTCCTATTTAGGCAGAAGAATGCGCGTATTTTTCTCGTCGCAGGTGGCAACCTGTCCGCCGCATTTCGTCTTGTTTGTCAACGACGAACGGCTGTTGCACTTTTCCTATCAACGGTATTTGGAAAACACCATTCGCCGCGCTTACGATTTTTCGGGTACGCCCATTAAAATTTCCGTTAGAGAAAAGAAAGACGACGATTGATTTTTAAGGAGTTTGAAGTATGTTTTCAATGGAACAAAGCTGGTGGCAGTTCGTCATAATGGCGGTTGTTTGCTATCTCGTCGGCAGCGTGAATTTTGCTAAACTCATTTCGCGGGCAAACCGCGGCGATATCACGAAAATGGGTAGCGGTAACCCGGGAACAATGAATATGTTCCGTAACTTTGGGTTGCGCCTTGGCGCGTTGACGTTTATTTGCGACGCCTTGAAAGGGGGTATCCCCGTCGTAGCGGCGCACCTTATCTATCAAGGTCAGTTTTTTGCGCATACGGCGGTGTACGTTAGCGACGTCGCAAGGTATTTTTGCGGATTGTTCGTCATTATCGGTCACGTATTTCCTATAACGCTTGGCTTTAAAGGCGGTAAGGGAATAGCGTCGACGTTCGGTTTGTTTTGGGCGGCGCTTTCGTGTGAAAACTTACTGTGGATTTTATTTGGCGCTTGCACCGTTTTGGTTGTCGTAGCTTTTATTTACGTTTCGGAATGGGGGTCTTTGGGTTCGCTGTTGGGCGTTTCGCTGTTTTGTATCGCTCAAATTTGCGTGTTCTTCTTCCGTTATACCTATTTGATAGGCGACGTGTTTTTATGTCTTGCATACCTGTTGCCGTTTACGATTGTGGCAATTACATGGATTGCGCATAAGGAAAATTTGGTTCGGCTGTTTGCTGGGGAAGAACACCATACTTCGTTTAAGAAAATGCTGCATAAGAAAAAATAAGTTTTTTTCTCAAAAGCGTTTACTTTTTCGTAAAAGACGTGTATAATAATATCGTAAAAATAACAACGCTTAAAAAATGGGCGTTGTTCATATGGGGCTGTACCGGATTCGATTGCCGGTGAGCGAAAGGATAAGCATACCGCAGACGGAGTGCCTGCGCAAAAACATTCCACCTAAATTTAAATGCAAATAATAATGCATACGCTCTTGCAGCGTAACTTCGTTTTTTAAAACGAGCGTCGCGCCTATTTTATCCGTCGGATAGGGTCGCGGCGTCAATTAGACGGAAAAATCTTCTTAAAATCGGGAAGTGTTTTTTGGAGATTATTTAGCTTCCTGCGCCGTGTAAAGCGTGTTTACCCGCGGTATACGGTTAAGAAAGTAGATAAACTAAGTATGTAGAAAGTTTTTTGGCAGCCGCGTAAGACGTCGGTTCAACTCCGACCAGCTCCACCAAGTCAGTATAATCCGAACCAAATTCTTGTAACAAGCGAATGGTTCGGATTTACTTTTTATCTCCAAACACCTAAAAGATGGAGCCAAAAACACCTGTAAAAAATGCAAAAAATCGCCAAATTTTTCTTACATATGCAAAAGAGAATATAAAAAACCCCTAAAAATGTAGGAAAATAAAGAACTTTTTGGATGTTTGACCTTGACTAAAAATTGGCGATGTTCGCCCGAGAGAGACATAATCTGTGCGAAACGAATTATATAAGCATATCCCCGCCCGAACAAAGTGAGGGCGGGGATATAATTTTATCTCTCTCGGTATAAATAATCAATTCTTCTTTGTTGTATTCGCAACAAAAGAAGAATACTACATTCTCGATATAGATAATTATGGGTATAGGGATAATTTTGGGGTTAGGGTGTATATCTAAAACCGAGATAAAAATGATAAGAAAAAGCAGCTACTCCCCCGGCAGTCATAAAAAATATTTTCTTTCAAAAAGTTTTATAAATACAATCATTTCCGATTGACAATACTTTTTTGTTTTGCTATTATATATGCACAAGATGTCAGTCTTGTAGTAAAGTTTCACATTCTTCCATTGAGAAGAATACAGTTATCAGAAGTATCACAGTATCAGCATCTCGCAAGGCGAAAAGAGTATCAGATTTTCCTAAAGGGAAGAAATCGTTATCAGAGTTACAAAGTGTCATTGTAAGAATTGCTAAGGGATAGTATGCCCTTAAGCGATTAAAATGTGTCAATTACCCTAGGGGATAATTGCCTTTTTTGTTTTATAGGGCAACTTTGTGTTGCAAGAAATTATTAATGTAATCTTAATAAAGTATTAGAATTTTTAGGCAACTTATAAAAGTTGCACGTATGTATCAAAAGCGTTTACGCTATAATTTTTAAGGGATGCAATTAAATGCATCAAAATATAATTTAAGATAGGGGCATATTATGCTCAAAACACGACTTTTCATTTTATTTGGAGAGTCGTTTTTTTATTTTCAAAAATCAGTATTAGGATGGAAAACGATATTCGTTTTATATAACTCGTGTCATTAAACGGTATTCGTAATATGTTTTTAGGGTTTAGAATTAAATCACATTTCGGTTTTAGGATAAACCGTTAAAATCCTACCCAACCACAGCAATGGGTTAAGCGCTGAAATAATAACACAAAGAGGATATAAAAATATGATAGAAAAAACTTATATAAATTTAATCAATAAAAACATTCGCAATTTGAATAAAGCCAATACAATAATGAGCGATATTCAACAAGCCGTGGCTTACAACGATGAAAACAGCGTTTATGATTTATCATTAGAATATGAGCGCACGGTAGAGAGGCTTGTTCCCCTTTCGAGAGATTTAGTAATCTGTCAGGGCGGAAAAGGTTCGGAACAAGCCGTAAAACAGGCTATACAAGACAATGCGCCTGTGGAAATTAATTTTACAAAAGAAGGATGGTTTGTGCTCTCCATCCCTGCCTTGCTCCCCAGAAAAGAGAAAGGAAACGCACAATATATTCGTGAAATCGTGCATGACGCACTTTCCGAATATTGCAAGGATAAGAATATACAAAGATTCGGTAAATGTATTCTTATCTACGAGCATATCTATCACCATCGTATCCCGAAAAGAGAATGGCGAGATCACGATAACATAGAAATCAATACCGTAACCGATATGATTGCGTTGTTTGTCCTTCGTGATGACAGCCCTTACGTATGCTCGCACGTGTACGTAAGCAAAGCTGGCAAGCAAAACCGCACGAATATCTACGTTATCCCTGAAACCGATTTTGATGCTTGGCGTAAGGAAAGGAGGATTTGGTATGACCATCCACCTGAACGCTAATTGTCAAACCTTTGAAATTCTAAAAGTCGTTGCAATCGTAGGCGAGTTTCCTTTACATAGATTAGGTATGCTTGGGAACAGGCGTATGTATCGTGCTACGGTTGCGAGAATGACGGAAGAACAAACTTATCTCAACGATTATACCAAAGAAACCGTAACGGCAAGAGTTTTAACCATTGTAGGTAAAGGTAAAAGGCGTGGTATTCGTCTTTTGAAAGGTGCAGAAACTCTATTGAAATGGACGAAATTATATGAGTATTACGATACAATTTTCGGTCAAAATAATTTTTCTGGCGGAGAAAAGCACCGTGATAGAAATTTCAAGATTGCTGAAACGCTTGCTATGTGTAGAGGTGCAGAGTTTGCGTATAATCCAGCGCATCTCCCCGATTTAGCAGAAGGTTCGGAAACGCTTCCGGTAGAGTTTGAGGAACAACCTTGCTTCTATACGGCTCGTGCTATTAAAGGCGATAAAGATTACGAAATGAAGGAAACGGTTTTTACAAGAGCAACGGGGGCATTCTTTTTTAACGGACAATTTACAACGTTATATAATATTGGTGGCGATATGGCAAAGCTTTGGGAAAATTCCGAAACCAAGATGAAAGATAATTTATTCATTATAAACAGAAACAATGGTGGTGGATTTTTAGAAAAGTCGCCTGCTTGTATTATGTTTACGGAAAATGAAATGCACGTTGTCAATACTTTGCGATACGTTTATAACAAACGAGCAAACAAGCATAAGGATTATACGCAAAGCAGTTTCTATCGGCACGTATATGCGATTCCTTTATCGTCTGACGGTATGCGTATTTTACGGTTGTTTCATTTGGGGGATTGGCAAGAAATTCTTGCAAGAAAGATTTGCCCTAAAGAATGTGCTTGGTTAACTACGGATAACCGTTTTGCTGTTGATAACGGAAAAACATTTTATTACAATTTTTTAGACTGCGACGTTGCATCGTTGCTTTATATGAAGAAACAAATGAAAAAAGGCACGCAAGTAGACGCTATCGTTTGTTTTGAACATCAAATACCTTTTATCCAAGAACTCTTTTCAAAGAAAATCAATATTCGTTGTTTTTCAATCGATACGGTTGAGAAAATTTTAGGGATAACACCCGAAAAAGAGGCAAATGTCGAGAAAGAAGACGAACAAAACGGGGATACCTGATTTTGTCTTGGATTCGTTGGCAAGAGCATTATTACCAGCGATACAGAAATATTTTGAAACGGAGGAAGGAAAAAAGGCGTTTGAAAACTGGAAAAAAGAACAACTAAATAAAAATCCGCCTAAGAAGTGATAGGCGGTCAGGTTTGCCGTTATCCTGCTCCAAAACGGCAATTTTTGATAAGTAAAAGGTTGGTTAAACATCCATTTTGAAAATGTTTAACCAACCATACTATTGCAATTTTATTATATCATTTTACAACCCAATACTTTTGAGAGGGTTAATTGTGGATTATTTTTCTTGACGATAGAGTTAAGGCTTTGTAAGATTTCAACACAATCGCTATAAGAAAGAGTTGCCAAAATACTTAACTCAAACCTTGCTCTTGATGAACCAACGTAGAACAACTTATTGTTATCTATAATCGAATTTTTATTAACATCCACAAGAATTATCTTATCAGCCTCTAAGCCTTTAAATTTTCTACAAGTAGTAAATGGTATTTTTTGCCCTTTATAGTTATAAAAATCATTTTCAAGATAACTCTCTAACATACTTTCGCCACTAGGGACACAACTTAATATTTGAATATCTTTAATGCCGTTAGCATTTGCTTGTTTTATAATTAAATCAATGCGCTCTTTAATATCTTCTTCCGAAACAAAAGAGATTTCGGGGAGAACGCCGTGTATAGCAAAATCAAAAAGTTTTGGCGTTTTTCCTATAGGTTTAAAAGACGTTTCAGCTATCTTCTTTGTGTTTCTACAGTTTTTATATAAAGTCAATCTACAATCTGCATTTTCGATAAACTTTGGCACATTGAAACTTTGAACTAACTGCAATTTGTCGTAGAACACATAGAAAGTTCCTGTCTCAGTAGACAAGACTATTTCTTCTAAAGTGGAGAAAATTTCTTCACTTTTCATTCTTGCTTGTCCAAAATCTTGTCCT
>JAGAIW010000162.1 GCA_017626305.1 Clostridia bacterium | reverse complement strand
TTGGGCAAATCCTCCACCTTGCGGCATTTGGAAATATCCGAGTGCCAGCCCTTGACCGTCTTGAACACGGGTTTGCAATCGTCCAGCACGTCGATGAAGGGGAACTCGTGAATGATCTCGCCGTGGAGCTCGTACGCCACGCAAACCTCGATTTCTTCATACCCCGAAAGCACGTCCATCTTGGTGAGCGCAATCTCCGTTGCGCCCTGACAACGAATCCCGTATCTCGACGCTACGATATCGAAGGGACCCACACGTCTGGGTCTGCCCGTCGCCGCGCCGTATTCGCCGCCGAGTTCACGCAATTTCTCCGCCTTTTCGCCGAAATATTCCGCCGTGAAGGGGCCTTCGCCCACGCAGGTGGAGTACGCTTTCATGATGCCGATGGAGCTGTCTAATTTGAGCTGCGGCACGCCTGCGCCGATGGGCGCGTACGCCGCAATCGTCGACGAGGACGAAGTATAGGGATGAATACCGAAATCGATGTCGCGCATAGCGCCAAGCTGGGCTTCGAACATGATGTTTTTTCCCTCGGCGTTGGCGTTCGTCAAATACATGCCTACGTCGCACACGAAGGGGGCAAGCTTTTTGCCGTATTCTTCGAAGTAGGCGATCATATCCTCCGTCTTGATTTCTTCGGCGTGGTAACCGCCCACGACGGTGAGGTTTTTCCATTCCACGATGTCCGCCACGCGTGCGTACATTTTCTCCGTGTTGAGAAGCTCGCCCATGCGGAACACTTTCTTCATGTACTTATCCGCGTACACGGGTGCGATGCCGCGACGGGTGGAGCCGAATTTCTTGCCGGCGAGTCTGTCCTCTTCCAAGCCGTCCAACAGTACGTGATAAGGCATCGTGATGACCGCTCTGTCTGAAATCTTCAAATTTGCGGGGGTGATTTTGATACCGGCGTCCTGCAATCTCTGCATTTCACCGCAAAGGTGTTTGATATCGATGACCATGCCGGGGCCCATCACGTTGACGACGTCCTCGCGCAAAATTCCCGAAGGAAGTAAGTTCAGAACGAATTTGCCGCGCTCGTTGATAACGGTGTGACCGGCGTTATTGCCACCCTGATAACGACAGACGACGTCGAACTTCTCGCTCAAAAGGTCGACCATTCTGCCCTTGCCTTCGTCGCCCCAGTTGATACCGCAAATAGATGTAAGCATATTTTTATTCTCCTTGTTGGATTTTCCTCTTTTACACAAATAAAACGGAGCCTTTCGCGCACGAAAAGCCCCGATCCGTCCTTTGAAAATACATCTGCCGAATGGCTATGTGCAATTTATTATAACGCATTTCACGCCCGTTGTCAAGTAGACAGCCTGCCTTTTCCATATTTCCGAAAAAATTTTTTCAAAGCCGAAAACTCCCTTTTCTCGCCCTTTTTCGCGCATTTGAAAGAGATTTTTCTCAAATTTCATGAAAAATCTTCCGTTATGGATTGACAAGCACGCAAAAAAGGTGTATGATTATATAATAAATCAGGAAGAAAAACGAATCCGACGGGGGAAAGTCTCCCGTTCGAAAAATCGATTACAGGAGGAAATCGTATGTATTGTAGAGAATGCGGGGAAAAATTGACGCTTCGATTTTGTGAAAACGAGGGTTTGGTGCCCTATTGCGAAAAGTGCAGCGCGTATATGTTTCCGCAGTTCCCCGTGGCGGTGTCCATGGTCGTCACCAACCGCGCGCAGAACAAGATTTTGCTTGCCAAGCACGTCGAAGACGAGGATTTTATCCTCTTCGCAGGGTACATCAAAAAGGGTGAGAACGCCGAAAAGACCGTTCCCAGAGAAATTAAGGAAGAGCTGGGCTTGAACGTCGTCAAAGCCAAATATATGTCCTCGCGCTATCATGCGCCCAAGGACATTTTGATGCTGAACTTCATCGTCGTCGTGGAAGAAACGCCCGTCAAGATCAAGGAAGACGAGATCGCCGAGGCGCGTTGGTGCACGCCCGAAGAGGCGCTCGAGCTCATTCGCAAGGGCACGACGGCGGAATATTTCTTACAAAACGCCGTCCGCGAATTGAAGAAAAAAATCTGACAAATCCCCTTTGCATGAACGAACGCCCCGCCGTCCAAGTATAAACCTTTGAGTTTAGAAAAAAAATTATTAAATTCCACAAATGAATTCTGTTTCCCACAGAATTCATTTGTTTTTATTTGAAGAACATTCTATTATAGTACCCAAAATATTCTTTGAAATTATTCAAAAAATCCCCCTGCTGATATTATCCTATCGTTTGCCTTTCAGTAGCCTATCCGTTATCCTATCAGATATTAAAAATGCTATGTAATAAATTGTACGTAGTAGCATAACCGATATTGTCTTCCGCTTGCGCCGCTACAAGTTGACACCATTGAGCTAAACGATTTTCTGCCAAGTTCGCTACTTGCCAAAATTCTTTCAAGTTTGCATCAGGGGTCGCTAAAATTGTGTCGATTATCAAATCCTTATGCTGCGCAATACGAAAAAAGGCAGCAGGCATTTTTTCAAACTTGCCACGAATTGTCAGTATATCTTTTTTACCACCCGCAGAAAATTGGTCGCGGATATTTGTGTTGATAATACCGCAATGCGTAGCAAGCCACAAGGCATACCTTTGATATTTTGTCGTTGAATTGCTTAATATTTCGGGAAAAAGTGCATATCCTTGTATCGTATAATTGTTTTTAGTATCGGGGGATAATCCGCTCCATAGTCTAACCGTTACAGGCGCAACGGTTTCTTCAATATTTTCATCGGTAGCCCACCAAAGGCTTTCGCCTGCTTTCAGTTGACTCTTGTAATATTTTGCAACGGGGGCAACGGGATTTTCCATAGACCGTAATTCATCGTAAGAAATCCCCATTTTGTCGAAAATTGTTTCACCCTGCGCCAATTCCATATTGATTTGATAGCGTGGATAGTGCGTAACGGAAATCCCTGCCAAACATTCTTCGTATGGACGACTCTTAAATTCAACAGGGCTACCAAGTTTACCGAATGTTAAAAATATGCGTTCAACGTTTTTATCTCTTGTCGATTCCAAAATACTACTGCCGATAGAGTGCCAATAATTTTTATTGGTGCTTTTTACCTCTACCCCAAAAAATTTATTAGCAACAATATCGGGAAAAGATGCACCCGAAATCAACTGTATTGTATTTTCAAATACAGTATTTTTCGTCGCTTCCCGTACCGCATCACACACGTCTATTTCTAATTGAGTACCGTTGCGATTGGCGTAATACTTTTCCTTTGTACCCGCATCACTATTCAAGATAAAATCCGTTTTTCTCATTATGGATTTAAATTCATCAAGCGAGGGTTTATTATTTTCAGATATTATCATAGTTACTCATTTGTACGAAAAAATTTATCCCACTTTTCAGCGAGGTTTTTTGCGATATTATAAGCTAATACGCAGGGCACGGCATTACCGATGATTTTATAGGCGTCACTGGACGAGACTGCAACATTTTCATTCGTGCGTTTTAAAATAAACTGATAGTTGTCTGGGAAAGTTTGAATCCTTGCACATTCTCGAACGGTTAAGCGGCGTTCTTCCAAACCCTGCTCTAATTCATCAAAAATAATTCCGCCGTGTTCTGCGGATAATCTCCTAAATTCAATATTTCCGTGATGCTCGGAACGTATTGTCGGGGCAATCGAATCTATTTTAATTTCTGCCTGTCCCTGGCAATGTTTTCCCATAAACTTTGCTTTGGAATAAATTTTTTGCGAGGCGTCTGCGGAGACGAACGGTTCGTCCAGTTCTATAAAGGCTTTTCGACAAGTTACAGGCGACATAAGCGTATTATCTTTAACCGTATAAGCGTGTGTCTTCGGAGGATAAGGATTGTATTCATTGGGGATAGTTTTCTTTTTTAAAGCTTTTATTGAATTTGAAGTTAAAGCAGATTTTTTAAAACCGAAAAAGATAACTCTTTCTCTTGATTGTGGTACGCCGTAATCCGCCGCATGTAAAACTTGCGCAGGAATGACGATATAACCATTACCACCAGCCTTTGAAAAATCGCGCTCGATGATCTCTTTTACGTCTTCAAGATTTGTTAATCCTTTTACGTTTTCCGCAATAAATAATTTCGGTTCGGTTAAAGTGATAACCTCGCGCATCCACATATATAATTGCCCACGACTTTCTATAGAGGGCTCGCCAACTTCAAGGGTTTTTCCGTCGTGGCTCTTTTGTGAATTAAACCCCAAACGTTTCCCTGCGATAGAGAAATCTTGACAAGGGAAGCCGCCCGTAACAATATCGATATTTTTTGGGAATACGTTTTCGCCTTTTTTCGCTTTTTTGACTAAATCGACAATACTTTCAATATGGTAAATTGTATTCGCATTCTTTTTTATCTTTTCAAAATAGGAAACCCACGCCGCTTTTGCATCGGGGCGAATATCATTTGCAAAAACCGTATCGAATCCCGTCCTTTTAACCGTAACCCATTCACCGTGTTCCGTTTCAATCCAATCGGGATGTAATTGGCTGTTTATAGAAACTTTTAAACAGTTAAATCCACCCTCAAATCCTATATCCATACCACCACAACCTGAAAACAAGGATAACACATTCATCTGCCGATGCTCCTTTTAGTCTTATAAATATAATTATAGCACTTTAAGACTAACAAAGCAAGCGTAAAAGACTAATAGTTTTTAGAAAAATATCTTAAAATTAGTTATATAAGGCTAAGTAAGGTGATAATAATGGATGTCGGCGAACGTATAAAACTATTAAGAGAAAAAGCAGGCTTTTCTCAAAATGAGCTTGCAGGTAGAGCAGATGTTTCTCAAACGCACTTGCGCCGTGTAGAACTCGGGCAGGCAGGTATCACGGTTGACCATCTGCAAATGGTTTGCGATGCGTTGGGTATTACGTTAAAAGAGTTTTTTGATATCGATGAAGGTCAAGATGATTTTTTTGGTGCTCTCGCCAATCTTACCCCCAAGCAGAAACAACTTTTAATGGCATTCTTAAAAAGTTTATAGTATAAACGAACGCCCCGCCGTTGCGGCATAGCCGCAACGG
>JAGAIW010000161.1 GCA_017626305.1 Clostridia bacterium | reverse complement strand
CCGGTTTTCGAAGAACATCTAAACTCAATACTGTTTACCGTCATCGTTTCTTGAATCGGAAACTCCATTTGAACATCAGTCTGATTTCCGTTAACCCACTGCTTATAAGAACCATTTATATCCAAATTTAAACCAGCAGCAGAGGGAGTAGTAACCACATATCTAATTATATCGCCCTTATTTAATATTAACCCGTTGTAGTTAATCTTTATATATTGTGTATTCCCAACCCAAGCTCTTACCTTTCCGTTTTCCATATAAGGAGCACTCGCTGTCGTATACGTTACAAAACCAGGTAATAAATTATAATTAGAGAAATCTACGCTTTCAGAAGCATATTCTTCATATCTTTCAATCCGAATGTATTCAAACGAATAATCTATGGGAAGTGAGTCTGTCGAACTAGCAAAACCCAACGTTTTCAAAACAAGTCCATCTGCATCTACTTTATAAATAAACGTTTGATAAATTTCAGTCTGACCGTCACCCGTTTCAACACCATCTACAAGCTTACCTGTTTTTAAACATCCAATATAGGAATCTGAATTAGTCCCTGGATTGCTCGAAGTAGGATTCACATAAATATTCATCCAGTTATTCGTACATTCTTTTACCGTAATTACTTTTACTTTCACGGCAATCACGTCGTTTTCTGTAAGAGTTAATTCGTTTAAGAATGAAATTTGCATATAATCGGAGTTATATACGTCTTCAACAACTAGCCCTTTCTCACCGCTAACCGATATTGAATCTAACGGTTTGGGTTGTTGTGTACTCTTTTGTATTGTATTTAACAAATGCGTAGGGACTTCGGTGGCTTGCGTGAAATCAAGCGTTTCGCTTGCCGTGTAGTTTGATTTTACGACCGTGTCGCCCGTGATTGCGTTCTTCGCCGTTTCGTCCCAAGCCGCGCCAAGCGTCGTCCAAGCCTTGAATTCGCCGCCAAATAACGCCGCTTCTTCTGCCGTCGGCTCGCTTTCCGTTACGCCTTTATAATCAATGACTTCTTCCGTTACGCCGTTGACGTATTTCACCGTGTAGTCTTTGATATAGCTGTCAATCGTGGTTTTGTTTTCTTCGTATTTTGCCTTGCCTTCATCCGTCGTATCGTTTGCAGCCGCGTTTGCAACGTAGGTCAACGAACGGGTTAATACGTTGCCGTATTCCGTCGCGCCGTTTATCGTGTAATAGCTACGGAAAGCAATATTACGGGTATAGTTTTCTTCCGTCATTTCCAAAGCGGTGAAATACGCATACGCTTCTTTGCCCTCCTCGCCGTCTTCGCGGTCTGACCATTCGCCCGTCGTTACGCCGTTCGCAACGTTGGGATTATCAAGCGTGAGGTCGTTTAAATTATCCAACAAATCGGCAGGGATTGCGATAACGCCCGTTTCAAAACCGCTGTTTTCCGCAGTAAGATCTTGATAATCAGTATCGTCCATCGTGCTTTGGAAACGAATACCTGCCTCGCCTTTTACGCGAACGCTTGCGCCGCCCGTCGTCAAAGATTCAAGTTTCGTCGTATCGTTTGCCGCGCTTGCGGTGATTGCGCCTACACCTCCGCCGAGAGAGAGCGCCGCTACCGTACTGATTGCAAAAAGTATCGCTTTTTTCGTCTTTTCTCTAATCGTTTTCATCTTAATTTTCCCCTCCTTGATTACCGAAGCTTCCCCAGCCTTCGCCGTTCCAGTCCATTTTCGCGCCCGTACCGCT
>JAGAIW010000160.1 GCA_017626305.1 Clostridia bacterium | reverse complement strand
GCCGTTTTTTGCGTTCAACGCGGACATGGTGTGCGCAAACTGTTACTCTTTAGCCTTTTAAAGTGTTTTTTCAGGGATTGCGGTGACGGCTGAGAAAAGTTTTTGTCTGTATAAACGGCGAAAAAATTTGCATTTTTTGAATATTTATACATTTTAGTTGAATAAAGTGTGCGTTTTTTTGTAAAAAAATATTAGCTTTTTGGGGGATGTGGACGCATTATTAAAAAAATAAATTGCTTCAATTAAAAAAATGGTGCAAAAACGCGCGAATATAAATTGACACAAAGCCGTGAATATGATAAAATGTATTACAATATAAACGTTTTTGTTGTGAATGTTTATAAGAAAAGTGTTGCATATTTATTCGATTTCGATGTCGGATATAGAAGTTGTGCAAGGAAATCCAAAATAGCCCTAGGGCTATTTGCTATTACCATAGCAAATAAATATCCTAATTCGAACAATAAAAACGAAACCAAATTGCGGAAAAGCGTAACAGGGACGCTATTTTGCGAGAAATATAATTGGAGGTTTTTTATGAAAAGCACGAAAAACTTTTTACTCAAGATCCTGTCTGCAGTAATGCTTTCGGCTGTCTCAATCGGTCTCGTCGGTTGTAAACCTGAAGAGTCTAAGAAAGAGCCGCCGCAAACTTACGGCGAAACGGGCATCTACTACTTCACGGCGGTTGAAGACGAGTACAGCCTCACCTTGGATGCGGGGCGCTACACGTTGGCAATCGGTGAAGAATTTAAATCTGGTGTGTACAGCTACGACGGCACTACCCTGAAATTGTACGAAGCTGACGACATGGACGCGGTGATTGAAGGCACGACGGCTACGATCCCTGCAACGATGGGCGACAACGTACTTACGATTGAATACAACGGCGGTACATACAGATTCTATAAGAAAGTTACCTACACGGTTAGCTATGACGTAGATGAAGGCAGCGCAATCGACGCAAGCTCGGTTATCAACGGTAAAACGTTGGCAAAGCCTGCCGATCCTGTAAAGGACGGTTACTATTTCATCGGTTGGTATGCGGACGAAGCGTTTACGACTCCGTTTGCATTCGGCGCGGACCTCGTTACGTCGAACATGACCTTGTACGCACGCTTTGCTGAAAAGTCCGACAACGACACGGAATACGTTGCAACGATGGTTGTAGACGGCGTTGTTTGGGACAGCGAAGGTACGGTAGGCGGCGTTTTGTACGATCTTCCTACTCCTTCGGCGCAAGGTAAGACGTTTGCCGGTTGGTGGGTAAGTGACTACCAGGCGGCTGATAAGCTCACCTATAAATACGAAGGTCAAGCTTTGGCGCAAGACGTTAATTTGTACGCAGTATGGAAAGAAAGCGGCGTGCAGGTTTCCGTAAACGCTACGGGTATCGTATGGTCTGCTCTTGCAGCAGGTACGGAATATACCGTATCCGTTACTACGGCGGCTGGCGACGTGGTCGTTGCTCCTTATAAGACGACGGCTTGCGCTTACGAGTATGACTTCGCTTCCGCTGACGCAGGCGACTACGTGGTTAGCATTGCGGCAAACGATCAAACGGAAAAGGCATACTATAAGAACAAAGCGCTTGCTCGCGTATCCGGATTCACGGTTGCTGAACCTTCGATGCTTATCTTCAACCCTGTTGAAAACGCGCAAAAGTACGTAATCGCAATCGAATGCGGCGAAAGCTCGCACAAGCACACGGCGTACGACAACGGTACGTCCACCAACTTCAACTTCGCAAACTGCACGATGAAGGAAGGCGGTATTACGTTTACGGTAACGGCAATGGCGAACGGTTACGCTTCGTCCACGTCCGCTACGTACGTTTATAACCGTGAGCTCGGTGCGGTTGCAAACGTGAAGTTCAACGCAGAGACGGGTATGCTTACCTGGAATGCAGTTGAAAAGGCGCTTGGCTATGCGGTGGAAGTTACCGTAGGCGAAACGACGTATACTTACAACGTGAACGGCACGGCTCTTTCCCTGAAGGGCTATACCGGTAACGTTTCCGTAAAGGTTAAGGCGGTAGCAGGCGGCTACAACAGCGCGGCTGCAACCGAATATAGCTATACCAACGCGAAGCTCGTAACGCCCGCAGCCGTTCTCAACTATAATAAGTTGCAATGGAATGCGGTTGAAAACGCAACGGGTTACGTCGTTAAGGTAAACGATCAGGAATACACCGTTGAAGCAAACGTTACGGAATTTGCTATTCCCGCAGAATTGATGGTAAAGGGCGCAACCTATTCCGTTTCCGTACAAGCTCTTGCAGCAGGTACGGAATATACCGTATCCGTTACTACGGCGGCTGGCGACGTGGTCGTTGCTCCTTATAAGACGACGGCTTGCGCTTACGAGTAT
>JAGAIW010000159.1 GCA_017626305.1 Clostridia bacterium | reverse complement strand
TCCTGCGTTTAAAAAACTCTTTTTCATAATCACTCCTTATCTTATATTTCTTTACGACAACCGTCGATTTGAATATTTTGCCCAACGACGTATCCGTTCTTTTCGCTTGCCAAGAAACAAATCAAATCCGCGTTTTCTCTATCCGAGCCCGTGCGCCCTGCGTAGCATTTATTCGTTTCCTTGGTATATTCCATATCAAGTTCCGCAGACGTACTTACCATTCCAGGAGATACGGCATTTACAACAATGCCTTTCTCCACAACTTCTTTCGCTAACGCTTTCGACATAGCAATCAACGCGCCCTTCGTCGCGGAATACACGGACATATTAGCGTTTCCATATACGCCTGCAACCGAGGCAACGTTTACAATACGCCCATACCCTTTTTCCATCATTTTAGGCAACACGGCGTTCGTACAATAAACCACGCCCATTACGTTCACGTCTAAAAGCTTGCGCCACGTGTCCATCGAATTTTCCCAAAATAAACCTCGAACTCTCCATATCGCAGCGTTATTAACGAGAATGTCAATGCCGCCGAATTTTTCCGTTGCTGCTTGTACGACACCGTTTACCGCTTGCTCATCGGAAACGTCGCAAACAGCCGTCATAAATTCGGCATTTACCGCTTTCAGCTCTTCTTCCAAGTTTGCCAACGTTTCTTGGTTCATATCTACCAATACGAGCTTTGCGCCTTTTTCCGCCATTTGAAGCGCTACCGCACGCCCAATACCGACCGCCGCGCCTGTAATCATTGCTACTTTATTTTTCATATTATTTCATTCTCCATAATTTTATTACGTTTTATTTTCTCGTCATAGCGTTTCTTCCGCCGTCAATCATAATATTTTCGCCGTTAATAAACTGACCTTTTTCGCTCGCCAAGAATAAACACAAATCGATAATCTCTTGTGGTTCGGCGGCGCGCCCTAAAAGCGTTGTCATTTTTGCCATAGCCGCTCTCGTCAACACGGGACCGGGTGAAACGCATACGCAACGGATATTATATTTGCTGCCGTATTGCGCAATGGATTTCGTCAAACCGTACATAAGCCCTGCTTTCGACGTAGAATAATCCATGCCGTAGGCACTCCCTTCCGCGCCTGTAATAGAGCCGATATTGATAATTAAGCCGCTGTTTTGTGCTCGCATCTGTGAAAGTACGGCGTGTGCAAAGTAGAACGGACCTTTTAAATTAACGTCAATACCCCAGTCGTAGACGTCTATCGGAACGTCGGGAAATTCGGGATATACCGCTCTATCTACTTTTCGCATACGGACAGCCGTACCACCTGCAAAGTTTGCCATTACGTCGATCGAGCCAAACGCTTCCACGGCTTTATCCCTTGCATTGCATACTTGCTTATAATCGCGTACGTCGCAAAGCACACCGATTGCCCTGCCTTGTCCCTTCTCGTTAATCTCCGCGACGCTTTCGTTTAATACCTGCTCGTTTACGTCGCAAAGCACTACGTTACCACCAAGCGAAGCAAAGTTTTGAGCGAACAATAACCCCATTCCAGACGCTGCGCCCGTTGAAATTGCAGTTTTTCCTGTAAAATCCATAAAAAACCTCCTTGGAATATTTCTTAATACTATTATAAACGATTGACAAATTTTTTGCAAGGAAATATAATATATAATACTACTAAAAAATAAACCAATTCTACTGTGAGGCATTATGATTTACGCAAAAATGCAAGAAATTCTCTCTTTATTGTTGTCCGTTCAATACGTACACGAAAAGAACGTTAAATACGATTATTCTACGCAACCGCGCCCTTGCCACAATTTCGTTTTTATGTTAGAGGGGAAAGCAATTATTCAATCAAATGGTGAGCGGATACTTTTAAAAGCAGGAAATATACTTTTTATCCCTAAAAATACTATTTATACGGCGCAATGGATCGCAAAACCCAAAGCGGTTTTTCATTCTTTGCATTTTTCTTTTTTTCCAAAAAACGATTCTCTCGCCAATATGAAAATACCCGTTCAACTTCTTGATTCCTTAAATTTCAACCATTTATACGATTTACTTAAAGATATTGAGCGATACCAATTTTGTAAAGACACAAACTCTTTCCTTGCCCTTGCCGCTTTTTATCAGCTTTGCGGTACGTTACTTCACAACGTAAAATTTGAATTGGAAAAACCTCCCTATACAACGCTTTCTCCTGCGCTTACGTACATAGAACAAAATTATCGCAAGCAATTCAGCGTACAATATCTTGCCGATCTTTGTTTTTTAAGTCCGTCGCGTTTTTATTATTTATTTAAAGAACAAACGGGCGTCTCCCCTATCGTTTATAAAAATAGAATCGCCATTCAAAATTCCGCGCAGGAGTTGTTGTCCAATAAGGAAAAACCGATAAGAGAAATCGCTCGTAACCACGGTTTCGTTAGTCCTATCTACTTTGAGCGGTTATTCAAAAAAAGCTTTGGAAAAAGCCCGTCTAAATATCGCAAAGAAGAATCCTTGGTATAAAACGCGTTCGTCTCGCGATCCATACGACGCGAATATTAAAAAATCACGCTTGGTTTTATCTGCCTTGCGTGATTTCTTCTTTTACAACTCTATTTTTCCTTTATAATCACATTCAATCCCGTCGGTGGCAAGCAAACAACGCTCTACCAACGCTTCCGTTTCCAAATCCAACGCCATTTGCGCGCATTTTACTAAATTCAAATCGAACGTTTCAATAGATACGGTCTCTAAATCTTCTTCGGGAACTTCGGCATAGCCCACCACTTCAAAAATATCCGTCATACGACGAAGCGCGCGTAGGTTATCCCCGCATAATCGTGCCCCGTTGCGATTTGTGCCATTCTGATTTTT
>JAGAIW010000158.1 GCA_017626305.1 Clostridia bacterium | reverse complement strand
TCATAAATCTTCGTATTCAAAACTTCGGGAACAAATCCGGCGCCGATACCCTGTATCTTATGCGCACCCGCAACGCCTGTGGAAAGCACTGCAGAAGTAGCCGGCTCTACCGCCACAACTTTCACGTTCGGATTTTTCGATTTCAGATATTCTCCGACGCCTGTGACCGTACCGCCCGTACCGACGCCTGCCACAAAAATATCCACCTTTCCGTCCGTATCCTCGTAAATTTCAGGCCCCGTATTTTCTTTGTGTGCTTTGGGGTTGGCAGGATTTGTAAATTGACTTGGAATAAAACTGTTAGGAATTTCGTTTGCAAGCTCCTGCGCTTTTGCAATTGCACCTTTCATACCTTTTGCACCTTCGGTTAAAACGAGTTCTGCGCCGTAGGCTTTCATCAGTTGTCTGCGCTCCACGGGCATCGTTTCGGGCATAACGAGAATCACATGGTAGCCCCTTGCCGTGGCAACGAAGGCAAGCCCGATACCCGTATTGCCCGAAGTCGGCTCGATAATCACGGAAGCAGGGCAAAGTTTCCCGCTTGCTTCCGCGTCGTCAATCATGGCTTTTGCAATTCTATCCTTCACCGAGCCTGCGGGGTTAAAATATTCGAGTTTTGCAAAAATTTTTGCTTTTAAGCCGTACGTTTTTTCTATATGAGTAAGTTCTAAAAGCGGAGTTTTTCCGATAAGTTCATCCGCATATTTATAAATTTTCGACATATTAATTCTCCTTTTTTTCTTGTAATTTATCAATGATTTTGGTAGCGCAGAGTATTCTCATTACAGCCGTCGATATAACTACGCCTATCGCGCCTTGAACAAGATTCCACGGTACGTTTATTATTGCAACAGCTGCCGTTTCAAAAAATAGCGTTTCGTAAAAGAAATATCCGAAAGCCATTATAATAGCACCTGCCACTCCGCCGACAATTTCGGCAAGCAAGGTTTTTTTTGTCGCTTTCAATAGCAGTTTGTACAAAAGATAAGCAACTATCGCCATTGCCGTTTTGATAATTAGAGTCCCCGGTGCATAAGTGATATACCCGAAAAGGTCTGCAAGCGCCGAGCCGACGCCTGCCGCTATCGTTCCGTAAATGGGACCTAAAATAAAAACCGAAAGCAAAACGAAAGCGTCGCCTAAATTTACGTATCCAAGCGGCAACGGTACTCTTATAAACATTGTCGCCACAATGGTAAGTGCCATAAAAAGTGCAGTTAAAACTATTTTTTTGTCGTGAAATTTCTCATATTTGTTTAACGGCGTTAAAGCCACCCTCCAAATCGTTGATAATATCGTCGATATGCTCCGTGCCGATAGAAAGTCGAATCGTGTTCGGTTTAATATTCTGCTCGGCAAGTTCTTTTGCGGAAAGCTGACTATGCGTAGTCGTTGCAGGGTGGATAACAAGGCTCTTTACGTCCGCTACGTTGGCAAGAAGCGAGAATATTTTAAGGCTATCTATAAACTTATGCGCTTCCTTTTGTCCGCCTTTAATTTCAAAAGTAAAGATAGACGCTCCTCCGTTCGGAAAATACCTTTCATACAGGGCATGGTCTGGATGAGCAGGCAAAGACGGGTGATTTACTTTCTCTACCTGCGGATGATTGGATAAAAATTCTACGACCTTTTTCGTGTTTTCCGCGTGTCTTTCCAGTCGCAAGGAAAGCGTTTCCGTACCCTGCAACAAAAGGAACGCCGCAAACGGGGAAATCGTTGCACCCGTATCACGAAGCAAAATTGCACGGATATAGGTAACGAACGCTGCTTTTCCAACCGCTTTTGTAAACGATACGCCGTGATAGCTGGGGTTCGGCGCGGAGATTTGCGGATAATTCCCTGATTTTTCCCAATCGAAATTTCCCGAATCGACAATGACGCCACCAAGCGTCGTACCATGTCCACCGATAAACTTCGTTGCAGAATGTACTACGACGTCCGCGCCGTGTTCGATAGGTCGAAGAAGATACGGCGTTGCAAATGTATTATCTACGACAAGCGGTAAACCGTGTTTGTGTGCAAGCGCCGACAATGCGTCGATATCGGGAATATCGCTGTTTGGATTACCAAGTGTTTCTATATAAATCGCCCGCGTATTCGGTTGAATCGCTTTTTCCACTTCTGTCAAATCGTGAATATTGACAAAACTTGCGGTAATGCCGAAGTTTGGCAAAGTATGCGCAAGCAGATTATAACTGCCGCCGTAGATGGTCTTTTGAGCAACGATATGTCCCCCGTTTTGTGCGAGTGCTTGTATGGTATACGTAATTGCCGCCGCGCCCGAGGCAAGCGCCAACGCCGCTACACCGCCTTCAAGCGCCGCAATGCGTTTTTCAAAAACGTCTTGCGTTGTATTCGTAAGTCTGCCGTAGATATTTCCTGCGTCGGCAAGTCCAAAACGAGCAGCCGCGTGTTCGCTGTTATGAAACACGTAAGAGGTTGTTGCATAGATAGGTACTGCGCGAGAATCGGTCGCAGGATCGGGCGT
>JAGAIW010000157.1 GCA_017626305.1 Clostridia bacterium | reverse complement strand
TCGGCAGGGAAAAAAGGACAAACGTACAGCGTGGACGGAAAGACGTATTTGAACGTGCCCGTGGCGTATTACGGCGGGGGATTGAATTTGTCCACGGTAAGCTTTACGAATATCGAAAACGTAGCCGAGTACGGCGAAACATTGCCGCTTGACTGGATCAACGAATACCTTTCAAACAGCGATGACGTTAGTGAGGACGATTTGAGCTCGCTGAAAAAAATGGTGCAAAGAATGGTTACCGTCGTGACGGGCTTTGAAGAATTTAAATTTACGTGTATGAAAGGGAACGGATATTTGTACGGGAAAGCTCCTAACGTATCCGAACTTCGGGAAAATATAAAAGGATAAAACTATGAAAAAACTTGCAGCTTTTCTTTTAACGATTATATTTTGCGCAAACTTTTTGACGGGGTGCGGCGGCTTTGGCGTGGGCGATTCGTTGGAAATATCGGGCGTTAGCGCCGTTTACGACGAAAAGACAGGCGTGACGACTGTAACCATTCGTTATCTCGACGATATCGAAGAGCCGCTCGTGTTTGAAATCCCCAAAGGCGCACAGGGTGACGTCGGGCAAACGGGGAACGGCATACGCGAAGTAAAAACGATGCCTGGCGACGAAAAGGGCACGACGAAACTTTTGATTTATTTCACAGACGGAAGCGACCCCGTGTCCGTCATTTTGAAAGACGGCGTCGATGGGAAAGACGGTGAGGACGGGATTTCTATTTCGGGGATTCGGACGGTAGAAGAGTTGCCCGACGGGTCGGTTAGAATTGCGTTTGTCGATAGCAACGGAAACGATATCGGCGAACCGATTTTGATTCCCGCAGGCGAGGACGGCTCGAAAATCACGGATATTACGGCAGATACGGAAACGGAAGATGGTTCGGTTGTCGTAAAGGTGTCTTATAACGACGGGGAACCGAAAGAATTTACCATTCCCGCAGGCAAAGGCGTTTCGGATATTCAATCGACGTACGATGTGAATACCCACGAATATAAAATTATCTTTACTTATACGGACGATACGACAGTAGATTTCACTTTCCGTCCGACGGCTTGGTTGAGCGGATACGGCGATCCTTTGCCTACGCTCGGTATCGTTGGGGATTATTATTTTGATAAAACGCTTAAAATTATTCATTTGAAAGTCGAAGAGAATAAATGGGAAGTGATTGCGAATTTGGAAAAAGAAAAGAATACCTATAAAGTAACATTTGCTATTAGTGCCGGTATGAATTATACTGGTCCTCTACAAATATATGAAATTAAAGAAGGGGAATCTTTTGCTGTTAAGGTTTCCGAGTATGGAAACATACCTATTCCTACAAAAACGGGTTATACGTTTGTTGGTTGGTATACTGTGGAAAATCCCGACTTGCTGACAGTAAATCACGGTAGATTCACTGATTTAACGCCTATTTTTGGAGATATGACCTTATATGCGCATTGGGAAAAGAATGCTGAATAAATGATAAAAAGTCCTGTAAACGTAGTTGTTTACAGGACTTTTTGGACTATATATTTAGTTGTTTTCAATGGATAAAGAATAGAAACGGTTGACACCCTCGCAAGCGGTAATG
>JAGAIW010000156.1 GCA_017626305.1 Clostridia bacterium | reverse complement strand
TTCCCGTCGTGCAAGTATAAGACCATGCCCCTTCCAACGAAAGCGCTGCGCTTTGATAAATCGTATACGCCAATTTACCGTTATCGTTATGACGCTTAATAAATACGTACGGATCTTTTATACCAGGATAGCCGAAAAATTCTCCGTTTACTTGATATTCCGTCCAACCGTTTTCACTCGTTGCTATTCTGGTCGCAAGTTGATTTCCCGTTGCGGTGAAATATACGTAAATACCCGTATCGCCATCATTGATATAATAGTGCGTACCGCCCGAATATACTTGGCTGCTAAATTTAAAGCCAAACCAATGCTCACCCGTAAAGTTTTGTCCTTGCACTAAAAATCCTTTGTTCGCAACTGGGCCAACAAACGTCACACTCATCGTTTCAGCATCGAAATACTCTCCCGTGCTTCCTGCCAAAGTAGAATTCGTAAAATCGGTAGCAGTCAACGCATATTCAGCATTTTCACCAATCGTTACACTACCAATGCTTACTTTTGCACCGAAAATTTCAGAAGTAATCGTATATTCAGCGCCGACAATTACAGTTTTTGTTACTTTTCCATCCGTTACAACTGCCGTCTCCGTTGCGCCTTCTACTACGTTGTTTGTAAAAGTAAGATTTAACGTATCTGCGCTAGCATTATTCCCAAGCGAAACCGTAAACGTTTTTTCAGCCGTCTGTCTAGCCATTACGATTTCCGTTTCCGTAATCACAAAATCTTCCACCGTCAGTTGAATGGAATTGTGATAATTTGCGGATACGGTATACGTTCCGTTCTTTACAACCACTACAATATTTCCTTCGCTAACGACAACCTTTTCTTCGCTTCCGTCTTCATGAGCAAAGACAATCTCCGTGCCGTCCGCCATTTGCATAGGTTCGCCATCTTCCACGGTAAATTTTGCAGACATTGTATAACGAGCTTTCTCTTTTACGCCACATACGCAGCCATAAACTGAATTATCTTCCGACCAAGCCATCTCGTGTTTTACGTCAAATTCAACGGTCTGTTCCGCCGCCGTATAATTATCCGTGCCTGCGATTGTCGCTTTCAAAATGTATTTACCTGCCGTAAAGGTAGTTTCTTGCAACGCCGTAAATTCCGTTGTGCCGTCCGCTGCAACCGTGTAAACAACGGTATCAGCGCCAAAGCTTGCGCTGACTTGCGGAGCAGGCGTACCATGGCAAAGAATTTCATCACAAGTCAATGCGGTAATTGCATTCGTTGCTTGCCCAATATTGAACGTAAACGTCAAATCGTCCGTCGTTCCATCTTCCCATATGCAAACCTCTTTATCCACAAGCGAAACGGTAACCGTATATTCCCCTGCATTCGTCTGTTTGTTGCTCGTGATAGTATATTGCGAGCTTTCTGCTATGCCGTACGTTTGTTCTTCTCCCGTATATGTAAATACAGTAGCGTCGGCAATAGGTTTCACAACAGTTGTAGCCTCTACGGAAACCGCAACGTCTGCCGAATAGTCCTCGTATTTGAGCGTAACCTTCGTATCGCCTACCTTCAAAGCCGTCGCGCCTTCCGTTTGATAAACAATCTCAATCGCTTCATTATCGAGCGTAACACCGTCGCACCCTTCCGTAGAGCAAACCGCTTTTACAACCATTCCTTCGGTAGCAAACGTTTCATATGCACCGTAGACCGTTTTTGTAGGCTGCGTAACGACTTCAATCCCCGTTATTGCGTGGTCTGCTATTGAAATTTTAAGCGCGTCTGCCGTCGTTTCCGTGTAGGTATCACCCTCTTTTACAAATAACTTTCCACAGCCGTCACAGAGGTAATGAGCCTCTACACCTTCTGCTATACAAGTTGCGTCTACTTTTTCTTGCAATACGTATTCATGTGTGTGTTCAGTCGAAGAATCAGAAGACGTATCTTCAGAGCTATCCCCCGAATTTTCAATCACACCGCTACTCGAGCTTTCATCCAAAATGTCCGACGAAGAGCTGTCTACGAGGTAAAAACAGCCCGTCAATCCTATCGTCGCCATCAAAAAGCATGCAAGCAAAGTGATTTTTGTTTTTCTCATACTATTTTCCTCCAATTATTTGTTTTTTATTATTCATATTTTTTTAACAATTTTTCTTGACTTTCTGCACTATACATATTGACAAACGAAATCCCTGTTCCGTAGTCAACAACTTCCGAATTGATACCAAACGTACATATCACTCTATCGTCGCTGTAATCCAATCCAGTCGTGCAAGTATAAGACCACGCACCCTCTAACGAAGGGGTTGCGTTTTGATAAATTGTATACGCTACTTTACCGTTGTCGTTATGACGGCGGATAAATACATAAGGATTATTGATACCAGGATAACCGAACGATTCCCCGTTTACCTGATATTGTGTCCAACCGTTTTCCCCCGTAGCAACTCTTACCGCCAATTGTCCAGGCACGGAAATCAAATAGACGTAAATACCAATTCCACCATCGTTAAAATAATAGAAGGTGGACAGAACGCCATCACTCGCATTCCCATTGAATTTCATGCCAACCCAATATTCGCCCGTAATCGTCTGGTTTTGCACAAAATAATGTTTGGAACTGCCCTGTCCCGCAAACGCCACACTCATATTTTCCGCGTTGAACGATTCGCATGAACTTCCAGCTTCCGTAGTATTCGAAAAATCAAACGTCGTTAAGGTATATTCCTTATCTTCGCCAATCGTTACCGTCCCGAAGCTAACCGTAGCGCCAAAAATTTCAGCCGTAACTTCATATTCATTGCCTTGCGCGCTTTCATCAAACGCGATTGCCTTTCCATTTGTCACCACTGCCGTCTGCACGTCGTTTGCGTCTGCTTTATTACGGAAAGTAAGCGTCAACCCGTTCACGTTCGCATTATTGCCAAGCGAAACGTAAAAGGCTTTCCCATCTACTACTTCCTCTGCGTCATTAGAAGAATATGCTTCAAATAATTTTTCTTGGCTTTCCGCGCTATATATTTTTTCAAACGTAACACCTTCACCGTAATTACTACCCTCGGAACTAATCCCCAACGTAGATATTACTCTATCCTCACTATAATCCAATCCCGTCGTACAGGTATACGACCAAGCATTGTCAAGCGAGAGCATTACGCTTTGATAAAGTGTATACGCAACCTTACCGTTATTGTTATGACGACGAATGAATACATACGGATCATTGATACCAGGATAACCAAACATTTCTCCGTTTACCTGATATTCTGTCCAACCGTTTTCACCCGTTGAAACTCGAACAGCTAACTGCCCAGGTACAGAAACCAAATAAACGTAAATTCCCATTCCGCCGTCGTTAAAGTAATAGAAGGTGGATAAAACGCCATCAGTTGCCATTCGCTTGAATTTTAAACCAACCCAATATTCACCCGAAATTTCTTGTCCTTGCACAAAATAATACTTGGAGCTACCTTGGCCCTTAAAGGTTACACTCATGTTTGCCGCATTAAACGATTCGCAAGTGCTTCCCTCTGCCGTAGTATTATAAAAGTCAGGTGTTGTTAAAGAGTATTCCGTTTCCTCTGTAATAGTCACAGAACCAAAGTTAACCGTTATGCCGTAAATTTGAGACGTTATCTCGTATTCCGCCTGCGCATCTTTAAGAAGCGTCAACGTTGCCTTTCCGTCAGCCAACGCAACCGTACGTACGTCGTTTTCATCGCTCGTATTACGGAATGTAAGCTTTAAGCCGTCAACGTTTACATTATTGCCAAGGTTCACGTTGAACACTTTTTCCGTAAACATTTCGTCTACGCTGACCTTAATGATTACGTTTACCTTTTCACCCGTTTGCGCATCGGTATACGTACCTATTACGTTTGCCGTACCTTTACCGCAAGAAATTACGCTTCCGTTTTCAATCTTTGCTACGTCAGGGTTGGACGTTTCCCACGTAAGCGTTGCATCTTCCACGATAACGTCTTTGTTATAGACCTGAAAATCTTCCAATCCAAAAGATTTATCATAGCCCTCTAATTCAAAGGCATAAGTGAGTTGCTTTTCATAACCGCCCTTTACGAGAGTGAAATCGCTATCGAAGCTTGCACCGATATACAAATCACTTATAACAGCAACGTCTATTTCTTGCTCTAATGCAATACCTT
>JAGAIW010000155.1 GCA_017626305.1 Clostridia bacterium | reverse complement strand
TTTTTTGAGATAGGGTGCTCGTATATTTAATAATATAATGTAGGACGGTAAGGTAAAATTTTCAACCCCGCGGGGTTGTTTTTTGTCTATCAACAACAAACAAAAACATTTAATGGGTAAGGAAATTTTATGGAAGGATTAACGGCAAACAAATTTGGTTGCAAGACGCAATCGAAAAAAATATAAATATCAGGGCAGGTAAAATGTAAGTAATTCCGCAAGGGAAATTGCGGAAGAAGTAAAGGACGTATTTTCTGTGTTAAATGAGGAGGACGAACTTGAAAGGAATTGTATTTATTAAAAAAATTTGGATGAAATTAGCGGCGGTTTTTGCGCTTACGTTATTGTTAAGCTTCCCCGCGTTTGTTACGCCTGTAACGGCGGAAACGGCGCATAACTGTTATTACGTGGGGTCGATGAGCGCAAGCCAAGGTATCGGACAGACGGAAGTGGACGCTTTGATTGCCAACCGTGAAACCCCTGAAAACATGGGCTTGACGCCGAGTGAAGAGCCGTACACCTTCTTCTTGACCGAGGACATTGCTTGGGAGGGAGAATTTGTTGCGCCCGAAGGTATCGTCATGGCGATTTGTTTAAACGGGCATACGGTAAACGGTACGTGCATCAACGAAGGCACGACTGGCGGCATTTACTATTTTCAATGCGCGCAGCATAACTGCTTAGAGAGAAATACGACGGCGCCTTTGGTTGACCAAGTCTATTTCGATTTAATGCTGAAGGTGTTTGAAAAACAAGCCAGCTTAAATGCAGAAGAAGGCGCAACGGAAGAAACGGCTGTAGAGATTGACGTCGATATGTTTCTTGCGCTTGGCGCGGACGTTACCGTTGGAGAGGAGTGGGTACTCAGTTCTTCTTCCAACTTGACGGTTTGCACCAACGGCTACACCTTGACGGGTGTCGAGTACATGACGGCGCACGGCGGTACGGTTACGCTTATCGATTGCTCTTTGTTGCATGATTGCTACTATTTCGGCTCTTCCGCGATGGGCATCGGTCAAAAAGACGTAGACGGTTTAATTGCGGCAGGTCGCACCCCCGAGGCTTGGGGTATGTCGGCGAGTGACGAGCCTTATGCCGTATATCTTTACGAGGATATTTCTTGGGAAGGCACGCTTTCCGCACCCGACGGCGTATACATTGCGCTTTGTGTAAACGGGCACACGGTTACGGGCGACATCGACAACTCGAAGACGGTAGACGGCGGTATTTACTTAATGCAATGCGGTTTGCACGATTGTCAAATCATGGGCGATTCTTTGATGGTCTTGTCCCCCGGATACGTTTCCTTGATGGAAGAGATCATGGCAAAGCAGGGCGGTGAGATAGAATTTGGCAGCGGAGCGGCTATGGCTCTTGGCGGAGATATTACCTTGACAAATCAAGCGCTGTGGGGAATTGACGCTTCTAACTCTATCACGTTTTGTACTTGCGGATATACGATCAACAACTTAGAGTATATGACGGCAAACGGCGCAACCGTTCGCTTAATCGACTGCTCGAATATCGGCCCGCACGCCTGTGAAGAATTAGACGGCGAAACGGCGGAATTTCTCACGAAAACAAACTATTCTCAATGGTTAGACGTAAACAGCGGTATGATTAAGGAAAAGGGTGATTATACCTTTTGCTTGCTTGGCGACGTCAAGCTTGATAAGACGATTATCATCCCCGAGGGCTGTACCGTTAAGCTTTGCTTAAACGGCTTTACGATTACCTCTCCTCAAATCATTTGGGGAACGACGGATATTGTAAACGGCACGGAAAACAACGTATGCTGTACGGCGATACAAGTTATGAAAGGCGCAAGCCTTACCGTTTGCGATTGTTCAGCAAATCAAACGGGTAAAATAGCCGTAGACATGGACAATATGCAAGGCTTGGGGGCATTGTTAGCATCGGCTGTGCAAAACCTCGGCTCGTTTACCTTAAAAAGCGGACAGCTTGTTGGTATGGCGCCGTTGCTGAACGGCGGTGAAGCGACGATGGACGGCGGTACGATAGTTGGCGTATTAGCAGGCGTTGCGCAAGCTGAGGAAGTTTTTGAAGGCATGCAAGGCTTGGAAAATCCGACCTTTACAATGAACGGCGGCGAAGTTCACAGCGCGGCTTTGGGTGTTATCGGACAATCTGGTGACATTACGGTAAATGACGGCGAGATTTCCGCAGTTATGGTAGGCGTTGGTTCTAACTTTGACGCAGGTGATGCGGCTCCCGGCGCAGATATTTATTTAAACGGCGGAACGATAAACGCAGGCGCGTTGGATTCGGAAACGTATAAACAGGCGGGATTGCCGCTTGAAGACGAAGACGACTCGGGTATAAGCTCCGAGCAATGTATCGGGGTTGCAACGGGAAGCGCGCTGGTTTTAGGCGACGACGTAACGATTAACGTGGAAGGCCCTGGGGCAGACGGCGCTGATTATACGGCGGACATTCTACTTGGCGACGGCGCAACCATGACGAAAGCGGAAGGCACAACGCTGGAAAATACTTATGAAGTGGCTGTTAAAGAAGCGGGTACAAGCGCTACGGTAGATCCTTCCATTGCGGGCAACGTTGTTCCTGCAACGGTCAGCAACGCAACCATCGGTGAAAACGGAGAATTGACCGTCATTCCTAATGACGAGGGCTTTACGGCAACGGCACAGGTTGCAGGGTATACGCTCAGCTTGAAGGGCGATATCATGGTGAACTTCTACGTGACCATGGAAGAGGCTTTCCTCAACAATCCAGATGCCCGTGTGGTAATCGTGTACAAAGGGGAAAGAATGGAATATACCGCGAATGATGCGGTAAAGAACGGCAGCATGTACGTGTTCAGCTTAGCTGTTTCCGCTAAGGATTACCAAAAGAATATAAGCTGTTCGTTTACGGACGGCACCAACGTATGGGCAGGTATGTCCGTAACGGTAAATAAGTATTTGAATGGAATTATCAACGACACGACGGGTACGTACGATAAGGCGAAAGACGTTGCGGAGAAGATGCAAAACTATTGCATGGCTGCAAGCTATCACTTTGGCATTGCGTCTACGTATGCGCCGACGGCAGCTATGGCAACGTTGGTGGAAGGCGTAACCGCGGAAGACCTTACGGCGTACGCGGAAAAGCAAGAAGGTGCAAGCGAAAATATCAACTATGCAGGCGTTACCTTGTTCTTACAATCGACAACGACCATTCGTTTCTATCTTACCCTCAACAGCGGGAAAAACATCAACGACGCGAAGATTACCGTCAACGGCAACGCCGTAACTCCGAAAAAGAGCGGAAGCTACTATTATATCGAAATCACCAACGTTACCGCGCAAAACCTGGGGTATATGTACAAGGTTGACTTAGACGGCATCAAGCTTGAATATTCGGCGTTGAGCTATGCGCACGGCATTTTGAGTAGAGGCGGATTTGGTCAATCTACGGTGGATGCGGTTAAAAGCTTATATTTGTACCACAAAGCAGCATACGCATATTTCAATCCAACGACGGAGGAGGTCGAGTAATATGAAAAAAGAGAGAATGTATCAAGAGCTTGAAATGGAAGTTATCGAGTTTATGTTTAACGACGTACTTACCGCGGCTGATAATGCTTCTAATGAAGGATTAGGCGGCGGCGAGGACGAACTGCCCTTCTTCCCCAACAACCCCAAGAATTAAAAACAAAAAAAGAGCCTACCGTGTACGCATTCACGGTAGGCTTTTAATCTACGTTAAACAATTCGTTAGGGGTAATTTCATATAGTTTGCAAAGGACAATGATTTGGTAATAATTCAGCTCAAATACGCCGTTTTCAAAACGAC
>JAGAIW010000154.1 GCA_017626305.1 Clostridia bacterium | reverse complement strand
GTTAGTATTTTCATATTTTTTGTTGTTCGCGTGTGCTTACTGCCTACGGCGAGTATCACCGCCTTGATAAATGGTAAAGGGCGACTATTTATCTCCCGTTAGGCATAAACCGTCGCTTGCCAAAGGCAAGTTACACCCTTGACAATTTATCTTCGGCGGTATTTCTTGGCTAATTAAGGCTGTAAGCACATCAGCGAACGACAAAAATTTAATTTAAGGAGCAAAAACACTTATGAAAAACGCAGTTATTTATGCACGTTTCAGTTCACAAGGACAAAATGAGCAGTCTATTGAAAGTCAAATCCGCATTTGCCGCGAATTTGCCGAAAGTCAGGGTTTGAACGTCGTCAACGTTTACCCCGAAAAAGCACGCACGGGAACGAACGACAGCCGCCCCGAATTTCAACGTATGATAAAGGACGCGGAAAGTGGCGCGTTTCAATACATAATCGTATATATGTTTGACCGCTTTGCACGTAACCGCAAAGACAGTATTTTGTATAAAGAAATGTTAAAGCAAGATTACGGCATACGGGTATTGTCGGCAACGCAACCCATAAGCGACGACGAAGGCGGTGAGTTCTACGAAATGTTTTTAGAGTGGAACGACGAGAAATATAGCAAACGCCTTTCAAAGCGCGTTATGAACGGATTGACCACGAGCGTAGAAAACGGAACATATTGCGGTGGCTATTTGATTTACGGGTATAAACTCATAGACACCGAGCGCAAAGGCAAAAAAGGCACTATACACAAGGTCGCTATTGACGAAGAAAAAGCCGAAGTCGTCCGTTATATCTTTAACGAGTACGCCAACGGCAAGGACAAAAAGGAAATTGCAACCGCCTTGAACGCAAAGGGCTTGCGTTGCGGTGGAAAGCCTTTCACTTTCCGCACGTTTGAAAAGTGGTTGAATAATGCCAAATACACGGGCGAGTTCTATTTTGGCGAAAGGCTTTGCACGACAGTTTATCCGCAAATCATTGACAAGGCTTTGTTTGCGAAAGTTCAAAAACGCCTTGCACAAAACAAGCATTTAGCAGGAGCAAATTCCGCGATAGAGCCGTATTTGTTGACGGGCAAAGCGTATTGCGGACATTGTGAAACCCCGATGGTAGCCGACGGCGGTACAAGTCGAAACGGCAAAAAGCACTATTATTATGCTTGCAAGAGCCGTAAAAAAGGCACTTGCGACAAGTCGCGCGAAAGCAAAGACAAGTTGGAAAGGCAAGTCGCCCAAATGGTTATTGACTTTTTAAGCGATAAGAAGAACGCCGAGAAAGCCACAATGGACACTATAAACTATTACGAGCAACGCACGGGCGACAACGGACTGCGGAGCATTGAAACGAGAATTGCCAAAGCCGAGCAAGAAATTGAAAACTTGACTAATGCGTTTATAATGGCGCAAAACAATTTACTGCGTGCGAACATTGAAAAGAAAATGCAAGAGTATGAAATACTTTTGAACGACCTACAAGCCGAAAAGTCGCAAATCGTTTTAGAACGTGGTCGAAGAATTACAAAGAAAGATATACTTTCGTTTATTGCCGAACTTATCAAAGGCAACCCCGACGACAAACAATATCAAAGAAAAGTGATTGATTTTCTTATTTTTCAAGTGTTTGTTTACGACGACCAAATCGTAACGTTTTTGAATTTTGGCGTTGACAAGTCAATATCAAAAATACGTCTTGCGGAAACAAACGCAGTATTGAACGGCTTGCAAGGTGTTCAAACTCAATCCCCAATAGCCCACCAAAACACGACTTTTATGCAAGAATTAGCGCATAAAGTCGTGTTTTTCTTTGCATTTTTGCATAAATATTCGCTCAATTTTGCGATAAACTTAACCTTTGGGTTGTAATTTGGGTTGTAAATCGTCTTTTTACGGCAACGGGAATTGTACCTTTTGCATTTGCTCGCACATAAACTCGTCGGGGAAGTGTGTATAGACTTTTCCAACGAGCCGTTGTGGTGAATCGCCCATCCAAATATCGACGATATCAGGGCGAACGTACTGCTGGCAGACCGTTGAAAAGGTATCGTCATAAGTAGGCAATTTAGCACGCCGACGATATTCACGGTGGTCGTCGTTATATTCTCGCTTGTCAAGTTCAAAAAGTTGTCGCCGTAATTCTTTCGATACTTTAACAATTTCAACGCCGTCGTCTTTTGGATAGCGGTATAAACATTGTCCGTCGGGCAATGTATGAAATTTCTTCCCATTATGTAAATACGGCAAATAGCCTTTCTTCATAGCATAATTCTCCTATTGTAGCCATTATTCCATAACAAATATGACAATTATCGTCAAGTTTTGGAAAATTGGCGAATTGAACACATTAACAAATAAGAGAAATAGTTTTGC
>JAGAIW010000153.1 GCA_017626305.1 Clostridia bacterium | reverse complement strand
TTTCCGAACAATTATGGAACTTTGTTCCTATAAAACCTACCTGCTTAAAATCATCATAGTTGTTTCTTATTATCCAATCTATATAGGTAGATATAACATTTGCCATTCGCTTGTAACCAATTGCGCTCATATGCCCACCAAGATTGTATTTGGCGAAGAACTCCTTATCATAAACCTGGTCGTATTTCCGCAAATCAATGACGTACAAAAACTCAAAATACTGTGGCAAGGAACGTAAGAAATCCGCAAACTTTTCTTCTCGTTCCATCCTTTCCACATCATCATAATTTCTTACGGGCGGAGTCACTACAAAAACCCTAGCCTTAGGTTGCAAGTCTTTAATCTGTTGAATAATTCGCACGTAAGCACCAATTAAAGTATCTTCTTTGTTTTCAAAATCTGGCATAGTCCCAAAACCGCCGCTATAATGAAAATTTACGTCCTTCAAATCGTTTACTCCAAGAGCAATAATATACGCTTGGCAAGCTTTTTCGGGCGTAAAGCACTTCATATATCGTGCAAGTCTTTGAAATTCTTTCGCTGTCAAGCCTCCTACTGAGAAGTTATAAGCTTTCAACCCACAAGCTCTTGCAATAAATTGACCCCAAGAATATTCATAATAATCGTGGTATCCTTTATTTCCTTCCTCATCAAGAGATTCGTGTTCCCCAGAACTAAGTGAATCACCTATGCAACCGATGGTACGAAATATAGCCGTATATCCACCGTCACTAATTATTTCCGCAAGCGGATTTTCTTCTTTATCAATACACATGTTTTCTCTCATTTCAGCCTCAACTTAAAATAGTAAATTACATCATTTATTCAACAAACGTAATATTTTCAAAAACAATGTCTTCCACGTCTTTCACAGAAATTTCCTTGGCTTCATCTTTTGAATGTCTTTGCAAATAAATATTCTCAAATTTTATATCACGAAAATACTCTTTACTATCGTCGTAGCCTCTTATATCTATGGGCGGAATACAATAACGTTCCTTTTTTGAAGAGTAACATTTACCCGTCAAAAAGATATTCTCAAATCTTAAATCTTCAAAAAAGGTAATCGTAGGAGCACTTTCACCATCTTGATTATACCAAACACTACCAATAATTAAAACTCCCGAAAACTCACTATTAAATACGGACACATTACGAATATATCCACCACGTTTTTTATGACTTTTCAACGTAATTCCCGTCCACGAATCTTTGAAATCACAATCCCATATTCGCACGTTTTCTACGCCGCCAGAAACCTCACTACCTATTGCAACCCCATGCCCATATACGCTTTTACAATCAAAAATATCAATATTTTTTGTGACTCTTGATATCTTGTTCCCTTCCGGATTTTTTCCCGACTTTATAGCAATACAATCGTCACCCGTATTAAAAGTACAATCAAAAATCGTACAATTCTCACTGGAATCTGGATCCCAACCATCACCATTCCAAACGTTTTCAGAATAAAAGTTACAACCATACGTTACAACATTTTTGGAATAAATCATATGGATATTCCATGAAGGTCCATGTTGCACCGTAATATCTGCAATTATAACATTTTCCGAATTGCTTACGTTGATAAGACGCGGTCTCGCACGACCATATACAGTATTTTCATTATCGCAATCAACAGTTTTTTCACGCTCGACCGTACTGTTCTTCTTCTCTGTTTCAATTACATTTTCAGCCAAACTTCTTCCGCCGCCTGAAATTGTACCACCTCCACGTATAATAATATTTTTGCAATTCGCGCCTTGTTTATGGTTAAGCTCCCCCATATTCAAAAGAGAGCTATAACATAATTGCTCTATCCCCTCGAAGCGACTTTTAATTTTCGGCAAATAATCTATTGCATTTTTTGTCCCTTGCAAAACAGCGTCGGGCGAAATATAAATTTCCGTATCACTATGTAGATTAAGCGCACCTGTCACATAAACACCCGCAGGGAAAAACACCATATCCGTAGACTTACAATCATCCAACGCTTTTTGGAGCATAATTGTATTCATTGTCTTACCATCACCAACCGCATAATAGGGTGCTTTCGTTACATCTATTATCCGTTTTTTTGCGAGAGTAGTAAAAGTTTCCTTATTCGTGCTTAAAATCTCGCCATTATGGTTTACAGTTTCAACAAGAATCGTATAATTTACAAGCGGTGTTAATCCGTCGATACGCACATGCGTCTTGTCCGTTTGCTTAAAGAATTCCCCATTTAAGTAAATTCGATAATCAACTTTTAAATTTGCAGTTTCCCTAACCCACCAAAAGATTGCTTCGTTCTCAAATAAAACCTTTTTCACTATTTTTCCCCCAAAAGCACATTATCGCCTATCACTTTGGACTTCTTCACATTTTATATTATAACATACCGATAAAAATTTGAAATATTGTTTTTTGTGTTTGAAACTACGATTTTTTGTCATTTTTTCAAAATTAAAGCCATTTATATTACGGAATTATCTTTTTAATTGACTTTTATTTCCTATTATGCTATAATAAATTTACTATGAATAATCAGAGAACTTTTTATTTTACACATTGCACAAATCGAATCATAGCAAGAAAAGAAACCGAGATTCGCGTAATCGGGCTTGGCTATACCGACTTTAAAGCGCACCACGAAAATTACAGACGTCGCATCCAACCCTTTTATACGATTCATTTCATTGTTTCAGGTCGAGGAACGTTAGAAATCAATAATAAAATCTTTGAAGTTAAAGAAAACGACATCTTTGCTATTCCAAACTCTTGTCCCTTCCGTTATTATCACGACGAAAAGGACCCTTATTCTTATGCCTTTTTTGAATTCAATGGTTCTTTGGCGCAAACATATCTAACTGATTGCGGTTTTTCTCTTGATACCCCCGTGCTTACTTGCCCCACTCCTATACAAATAACTGAAATTATTTTTTCACTTTTTTCCAAATTATACGACAAAAAACAGGTTCCCTACTATGAGAAACTTTCTGTATTTTTACAAATTTTATCCTCGCTTTGTCCAAGAGATGAAACTAAAATTTCCATAAAAACAGATTTTATTAAAGAAATAAAAAGTTATATAAAAATACATTGTTTAGACGTAAATTTTTCAGTATCCACAATAGCCAATGAATTCCACATCTCCTATTCCCATCTCTCAAAAGTATTCAAAAAAAATACAAATGTCACCTTAATTTCCTATATTACTAAGCAAAAAATGCTACATGCTCGACATTTGCTAAAAAACACCAATTATAGCATCTATGATATTTGTTTTATGTCTGGATTTAATAGCTATACTCATTTTTTATATACCTTCAAAAATTTATATGGTTGTACCGCTAGCGAATATAGACTGTCTCAAAAAAACAAATAATTAAAATGCCGTTCTCATGCGAGAACGGCACCATAGAATATATCTTCTCTCGCAAAGTTGCTACACTGTTCACGAAAACCACGCAGATTTTTGTAAACGCGAATGAAGATATAGTCCTATCAGAACTATATCTACGTGGAAAAATATTCGGAACAATGTAGCATAATTATTATACCGTTTTCTCAAAATCTTGTCAATACCTTTTCACCTAATTTTTATTTGTAAAATAAAACCATCAACAATTTTCCCCTTTCAGGTATCAAAAAAGCCCGTCATTGTCAAGGGAAAAAACATTTTAAATAATTTATAGCACCGAGCTTTTTGGCACGGTGCTTTTCATTTTCGCACAAAATCTTTTTTCTTCGGTTCCCTTTTCCTTGACAATTTAGGTCTTTTTTGATGGTTGGTGGTCGGTGCAATCTTGCGATTGCACTTTTGGTTTGTTTGGGGGAAATTTGGGTTTAGTTTTCAAAACTCTATATATGCGTTGCTAAACCTTATAGATCGAGTTGCTAACAATTAAAAAAATTTTCTTTTATACTGATTTTGTGCTATACGGCACGACACGAAAATCAGGTAAAAGTGAACGCGTTTATGTCGCTCGACGGGGCGACTGACCGAAATTTTCAAAAAAGGAGAAGAATGAATGAAAATGAAATCAACGTAACGACAACCTGCATTATGGCTTTGGCAAATCAACCGAACGCCGAAGAAAAAATTAAACTTCTACTTACTAATCTTTTTGCGAGTTATCCACAAAAAGATAATTTTGACGTGCAATCAAATTCAAACAGCCAAACGATTTCCACGTCTATAAGATTTACACAAAAGGAGATAGAAAAAATGGCAACAACTTTTAAGAAACAATTTATTGCAAACGGGCTCGTTGCACACGTACTCAAAAAGCCCTGCGGAAAAAATACTTTTTCTTATGAAATTCGTTATCGCGCAAATGGTTTTGACATAAGAGCTTCATCTACCAACTTACAAGTAGCAAAAGCAAAATTTTTAGAGAAAACCACTCCGAAAGAAATTGAAAAATACAAAGTAAAAGAAGCTTCACGCAATCGCAATGAAAAATATGCTTTACACATACTTTTCAACGAATGGCTTTCCTTGAAGAAAGGAACGATTTTAGATAAAGAAATAAAACGCTTTGAAACAAACTTTAACAATTTACCCGAAGAATTACGATATACCCCTATCACCGAAATTCGAGCCGTAGATTTAGACGCTATAATGAAAGACGTGCAACCGCGCAAATACGAAGAATTACGTACCCTTTTCAACGGAATTTTCAAATACGCAACCGCAACGGGTGTTATACAAAACAACCCAGTGGCTTTAATCAAGTTCAAACGCGCAGAAAGACAAAACCGCGAGTGTTTATCCGAAGACGAAATTAAAGCGTTTTTAGAGCGCATTAAAGACGTAAAATATAATAATGTAAGACAGTTTGCTTATACGCTTTATTTCTTCGGTTTACGCCCTTGCGAAATCGACGAAGAAACGCACCGCGAAGGCGAGTTCTTGATTGCTCGTAACCGCAAACGTAAGAACGGTAAAATTGAGTATAAGAAAATCCCCATACCTACGCAGGCACAGGGATTGATTGACTGGGATAAACCTTTAACGACCGATTTACACCGATTGAAAATAAACGACGTTATGAAAGAATTGCTTGCAGACAAAACAGCGTATTGTTTACGACACACTTTCGCAACGATATGTCAGCAATACGTTCGTCCTGATATCGTTGATATTTGGATGGGTGACAGCCCCGATAGACTCGTTGGAAGAGTATATACACACTTCTCCGACAAATTTATGCGCGAGCAAATGGACTTGGTGAAATTCCCACTTTAACCCCTTGAAAATAAAGGCAAAAACGGCAAAATCTTTCGCCAAATCTTTCGCCAAACCCTACCAAAAACGCAAAATCGAGAGAATATTTATGCAAATATACAAGAAAAACGAGCATTTATACATAGTTTTTTGCATAAATACTCGTTTTTGGTGGGCAGAGGTGGATTCGAACCACCGAAGTCGAAGACGTCAGATTTACAGTCTGATCCATTTGGCCGCTCTGGAATCTGCCCATATGAAATTATTGTTGAATGGAGCCGGCGATTGGACTTGAACCCACAACCTGCTGATTACAAATCAGCTGCTCTGCCAATTGAGCTACACCGGCATGGGTGTACTTCACCGTTTTGGTGGTGCCTTGGGGCGGAATCGAACCACCGACAGGCAGATTTTCAGTCTGCTGCTCTACCGACTGAGCTACCAAGGCATATTTGGCGACCCAAAACGGGCTCGAACCGTCGACCTCCAGCGTGACAGGCTGGCGCTCTAACCAACTGAGCTATTGGGCCATACCAAAAGATGCACTTAAACAATGCCTGTATATAATAATCTATTTCAAACTTTTTGTCAAGCGTTTTTTTGCGGTTTTGCGCAATTTTACAAAAAAAATTTGATTTTTTTTATAGATGTACATTTTTTGCGTTCAACGCATACATGCCTGCCACATTTTTACTTTTTATACAGCTTAGCCAACCCGCCTTCTGCCGTTTCACGGTAGGGTCTACGTAAATCTTTTCCCGTTTCATACATGGTTTTCACAACCAAATCAAAAGAAATTTTTCTACTACCCGATAAGAAATATGCAAGCGACGACGCATTGATGGCGCGCATTGCCGCCACGGCGTTTCGTTCGATACACGGAATTTGCACCAAACCACAAATCGGGTCACACGTCAGTCCCAAATGATGCTCCATAGCCACTTCTGCGGCATACTCGATTTGTTCCAACGACATGTTTCTCAGCTCGCTCAAAGCTGCCGTTGCCATACAGCATGCGCTGCCGATTTCCGCTTGACAACCACATTCCGCGCCTGATATCGACGCATTCGTTTTGATAAGATTGCCGATTAGCCCTGCCGTCGCCAAAGCATTACAAATTTCTTCGTCGGTATACCCCATACGCTCTTGTTCATATTGCAATACAGCGGGCAAAACCCCGCAAGCGCCGCAGGTTGGCGCTGTAACGATTTCTCCGCCCGACGCGTTCTCTTCCCCAACCGCAAACGCATACGCGCAAACCAAGCGGTTTTCACGCGTCTCTGCGCTTTCTTCTAAATGTTTCCCATCAAATAAAACTTTGGCGCGGCGTTCCACGTCCAAGCCACCAGGCAGCGTTCCCGTTTTGGTAATTCCACGCGCAATAGCGTTTTTCATAACACCCCAAACTGATTGCAAAAATGAACGAAGTTCTTCTCCTTCGTAGGCATACACGTACTCGTATAAACGCATATCTCTTTCTTCGCAATACGCGCGGATTTGACTAAGCGTAGACAAGGGATACACGTCCTTTTGCTCATCTTCTCTGCCTTCTATACGAATTGCTCCACCACCAACGCTGTAAACGCGCATTGTCGCAACGGGCTTTTTGTCGACGTACGCCGCTAAATCCATTGTATTTGGATGCGGAACGTCCGTTTGCATATCAAAAGCCACCTTCACGTTTGGCAAAACGTCTTCAATAATGCGATTTGTGCCGTGTCCTTTGCCTGTTTTTGCCAAAGAACCGTACAAGACGACCGAATACTTATCCGCATTAGGATTCTCGCTTAAAAACAATTTACAAGCCCGTTCCGGACCGATAGTATGCGAAGACGACGGTCCACGACCGATACGGTATAGTTCTCTTAATGATTTCATAAATTTTCCCCCTATGGGTCGTCATGCTTATATTATAACACACTTTTCTGATTTTGTAAAACAAACTGCCGATAATTATATAAAATGTAACAAAAATACATATACGTGTGCCTGTTTTTATGACAGACAACCAAAAAAAACAATACGTACATTTAAAACGCAAGCAAGTATTTTATCACGAAAAATACCCGTGGAATATCCACGGGTATTATCATTCACGTATAACGATTATACTAATTCGATAATCGCTTTTTCCGCAGCGTCGCCACGACGTTCGCCGAGAAGATAAATTCTCGTATAACCGCCACCTTGACCAAGTTCTTCTTTACGAGCCGCATATTTAGGTGCGATTTCGTTGAAGAGTTTGTCCATCAAGGGGTGTTGAACGTCAGCCGTTCTCGCCTTGTATTCGCTCTTCTTTTCGGTGAAGGCTTTGATTTCCTGCAAGTCATAAGTTTTTGCCATGATTGCACGACGAGCAGCAAGCTTTTTAGCGCCGTCTTTAACGCTGGTTACCGTAACTTCTTTGCCCTTGCTATCTTTCTTCGTTACTTCGAATTCAATGGTGTCAGCATAGGTATTTACGGCTTTGGTGATAAGTTTTTCTACGTAAGGACGAAGTTCTTTCGCCTTCGCAGCCGTCGTTTCAATTTTTCCATACCAAAGAAGTTGCGACGCAAGACCTCTCAAAAGAGCGTTTCTTTCTTTGGACGTTCTTCCCAATTTACCGGGCATAATTTTAATCCTCCTGTTGTCTTAATGCAAGGCCGTAAGAATCCAACTTCTGAATAACTTCTTCCAAAGACTTTCTGCCAAGGTTTCTTACCTTCAACATATCGTCTTCCGTTTTCTTCGTAAGGTCTTCGACCGTGTGAATGTTAGCTCTCTTCAAGCAGTTGTACGAACGGACGGATAAATCCATTTCTTCAATCGCCATTTTGAGAATTTGTTGTTGCTTGTCGTCTTCCGTCTTAACAAGGATATCCATACCCTTAATCGTTTCGCTAAGGTTGACGAAAAGATTGATATGGTCTTGCATGATCTTCGCTGCAAGAGAAATGATTTCCTTGCCCGAGAACGTGCCGTCCGTCCATACTTCCAACGTCAGTTTGTCATAGTCGACTGCTTGACCAACACGAGTAGGGTCTACCGTATAGTTCACGCGCTGTACGGGAGTATAGATGGAGTCCACCGCGATATAATCGACGACGGGTTTTTTGTTTTCTTTTGCAGGTTTATAACCCCTGCCGCGGCCAATGGTGATTTCCACGTCAAGCTTTGCGCCTTCGTCAATCGTACAAATATACTGGTCGCTGTTTACAACTTCGATTTCCGCATCTACGTTGAGATCCTTACCCGTCAAAACGGCAGGACCTTCCTTGCAAATATGAAGAACTTTTTCGTAATCTTTATCAATTACCTTCGTTCTAATTGCAAGCGTTTTTAAGTTGAGAATGATTTCCGTAACGTCTTCTTTTACGCCTTCAACTGCGGAAAATTCGTGTTTTACGCTGCCGTCCGTGAACTTGATGCCTTCTACCGCTGCACCGGGTAATGCGGCAAGCAAAATTCTACGCAAGCAGTTTCCTATGGTAAGACCGAAACCCTTTTCCAAAGGCTCGCATACGACTTTCGCATAGAAGTCGTCGTTTTCGAGCACTTCGAGCTTGGGCATATCCATTTCGATCATATGTTACCTCCTTCTTTTCGTCAATTATTTGGAGTACAATTCGACAATCATGTGTTCTGCGATCTGGCTGTCGATATCTTCTCTGGTGGGAAGCGCTAATACCTTTCCTTCAAGCTTTTCTCTGTCAAACTCTACCCATTTTGCAAGGGTGTTGCTTGCCTTCGTCTCTTTCAATTCGGTGAAATATTTGTTGCCCTTTCTGTTTTCCTTAACAACGACAACGTCGCCTGCCTTCACGATATAGGAAGGAACGGTTACCGTTCTGCCGTTTACGGACAAATGCGCGTGGCTTACAAGTTGACGAGCCAACGTTCTGGAAGGAGCAATACCCATTCTGTATACAACGTTATCCAAACGTCTTTCCAAAAGGGAAAGCATGTTTTCACCCGTAACGCCCTTCATACGGTCCGCCATTTCATAATATTTACGGAATTGACCTTCTTGTACGCCGTAAATTCTCTTGGTCTTTTGCTTTTCGCGAAGCTGCAAACCGTATTCGGAAACCTTCTTTCTATCTGCACCGTGCTGACCGGGAGCTACCGGACGTTTGTTGAACGGGCATTTATCCATATAGCACTTGTCGCCTTTTAAGAACAACTTTGCGCCTTCTCTTCTGCAAAGCTTACATTTTGCTTCTCTGTATCTTGCCATAATTCTTTACTGCCTCCTGATTATACTCTACGACGTTTCGGGGGTCTGCAACCGTTGTGGGGAATGGGCGATACGTCCGAAATCAACGTGATCTCCAATTCGCAAGCGGACAACGCGCGGATTGCGGATTCTCTACCTGCGCCAGGGCCTTTTACGTAAACTTCTACGCTACGAAGACCGTGTTCCTTAGCAACCTTTGCTGCCGTTTCCGACGCCATTTGCGCTGCAAAGGGAGTACCCTTTCTGCTGCCCTTATAACCAAGAGCGCCTGCGCTGGATTGCGAAATTGCGTTGCCGTTCATATCGGTAACGGTAACGATAGTGTTGTTGAACGTCGACTGGATATGAACTTGTCCTTTGTCAACCTTCTTAATCTCTTTGCGCTTACGAGAAGCGACTTTCTTTTTCATTTCTGCCATAATATTTTATCGTCTCCTCGAATTATTTCTTCTTACCTGCAATTGCGCGAGCAGGTCCTTTACGCGTACGAGCGTTTCTCTTCGTGCTTTGTCCGCGTACGGGCAAGCCTTTTCTGTGGCGGATACCGCGATAGCATCCGATTTCCATAAGGCGCTTGATGTTCAGGGATACTTCGCTGCGAAGTTCACCTTCTACTCTCAAATTGTGGTCGATATATTCTCTCAATTTGGAAACGTCGTTTTCGTCGAGATCTTTTACTCTCGTATCGGGATTGATGCCCGTTTCCGCGAGAATCTTTTTGGAAGTCGTCAAACCGATACCGTAGATATAGGTCAGACCGATTTCGATTCTTTTTTCTCTGGGTAAATCTACACCGGCAATACGTGCCATTGATTTCTGTCCTCCGTTTTTTTAGTAATGATTTTTTTTTATTTATTAGTATTTATCGCTAACGAACGCGCCGATTACCGTAGTGGAAAATACGATTGTAAAGCGCGCTGTATTGTTTTCAGCGTTCTCGCGTGCGTATATGCGTACGCGTAACAACGCAACAAAACTGAGTTTCCGTAATTTTACGGAAATTCAGCTTAATTACATTTGGTTTTTTGGGAGTTTTTTCCGCTGTAATACAGGGTTTCCCAAAGTACGGCATGATAATATTATATCATAGCTATACAATAGCTGTCAAGCATTTTTTTGGGAAAATTTGTAAATACGGAAAGTTTTTTTAGCCCTGTCTTTGCTTGTGGCTCTTGCTCTTAGAGCAGATAACCATAACTCTGCCGTTTCTTTTAATAACTTTGCATTTGTCGCACATAGGCTTTACAGAAGGTCTTACTTTCATGATCTTTTCTCCTTGATTATTAAACAAATTTTGTCGTTTGATTACGACTTGCTACGCCACGTGATTCTGCCTTTCGTCAGATCGTACGGGCTCATTTCTAATTTTACCGTATCCCCTTCAATGATTCTAATATAGTTCATACGAAGTTTTCCGGATATATACGCCGTGATGGTATGACCGTTGGAAAGCTGTACTTTGAAGGTTGCATTCGGCAACGCTTCCACAACTTTACCTTCCGCTTCGATTACGTCGTCTTTGGACACAGAAATTTCCTCCGATTTTTTTATCGTTATTTTTACGTTACAGCGTGAGAATTTCCACGCCGTCTTCGCGCACCACTAACGTGTTTTCGTAATGCGCAGCGCATTTACCGTCTACCGTTACCGCCGTCCAGCCGTCGGGTAAAATTTTCACCCGCCAGTTGCCTTGCGCAATCATGGGTTCAACGCAAATGACCGTGCCTGCCTTTAAACGCATACCCGTACCCGCACGTCCATAGTTAGGAACGGACGGATCTTCATGCATTTCTTTACCGATACCGTGACCTGTATACGAACGGATTACGCCGTACCCATGCGATTCGGCGTGCTTTTGCACGCGATAGCCGATATCGTATAACGGCGTGCCCGCTTTCAAACCTTCAATGCCCTTAAAAAAGCATTCTTCCGTTACTTGCACTAGTTTTTCCAGTTCTTCGGAAACTTTGCCGATTTTAAACGTTCGGCAAGCGTCGCCGTGGTAACCGTTTTTATACGCGCATAAATCTACGCTGACGATATCGCCTTCTTTGAGAAGAATATCTTCGCTAGGAATCCCATGTACTACCGTTTCGTTGACCGAAATACAAGCGGACGCAGGGAAACCGCCGTAACCTAAGCAGGAAGGATATGCGCCCGAAGCACGAATGTATCTTTCAACAAGTTCGTCTACTTCTTTCGTGCTCATACCGGCTTGAATCTTAGAGCCTATAAAAGCCAAGGTATCCTTGACAATTTTGCACGGTTCGCGCATCAAATCGATTTCGTTTTCGCTTTTGATATAAACCATAATTACTTACGAAGAGTATCCAACTTTTCCACGATTTTCTCGAACACCGCTTCGGGTGGACGAGTATCGCTGATCACGTTGAAGATGTTTCCCTTCTCCGTGTAGTAGGCAATCAGCGGCGCAGTTTGCGCGTTGTATACGTCTAAGCGGCTTTGTACCGTTTCGGGATTATCGTCCTTTCTTTGATACAACTCGCCACCGCAGCGCGCGCACGTCGTTGTTCCGTTTAAACGGGATACGTGATAGCTTTCGCCACAGTCTTTACAAACGCGTCTACCGCATAAACGTTCCATCAGTAAGGAAAAGTCCACGTCGATATTGATAACGAGATCGATCTTCGTGATTTTTTCCAAAGCTTCCGCCTGCGCAATAGTGCGGGGAAAACCGTCTAACATGTAGCCGTCTTTACAGTCGGCGCGCGAAATACGTTCTTCCACGATTTTACAGGTTACTTCGTCGGGAACAAGCTGACCTTTATCGATAAACGATTTGGCAAGCAAGCCGATTTCCGTTTGGTTTTTGATGTTTTCTCTGAAAATATCACCGGTGGAGATATGCGGTAACGCATATTTATCCGCAATTTTCGTCGCTTGCGTGCCTTTGCCCGCACCCGGTGCACCGAGTAAAATGATGTTCATGTGCCACTCCTTGTTTTTTATTATCATACGCAGCGGCTTCAAAAAACGTTTTTAAGCGCGCGCCCTGCTTTGCAACAAGGCGCTGCGCCTTCGTGTTTCTTACTTCAAGAACCCTTTATAGTTCTTCATCATGAGTTGTGCTTGCAACTGCTTTTCGAATTCCATAGCACAGGAAACGACAATCAGAATACCCGTCGTGGAGAATACGTTAACCAAATCGAGCGACGCCCAAGCGAACGCAACCGAAGGGATAAACGCAATCAACGAAAGGTAGATAGCACCAAACAACGTGATACGGTTGGAGATTTTCTTCAAGTAGTTTTCCGTTGCCTTACCAGGACGAATACCTTGAATGAAACCACCGTTTTGTTGAATACTCTTAGATACGTCTTCGGGATTGAACTGCATTTGCGCATAGAAGAACGAGAATGCAAAAATCAACAAGCAAAGCACAAGCGCGTATACAACCGCACCCCAGCCTTGCGCCGAAGCGGACATATAATTGTTCCAGAACTGCGTGAACCAACCTTCCGCATTAGGGTCTACCATACTGCAAATCATTTGCGGGAAGCTGAGAATCGAGAAGGAGAAAATCAAGGGCATAACGCCACCGCCAGAGATTCTGATGGGAATCGAAGACGATTGACCGCCGTACATCTTTCTACCTTTGATTTGTTTCGCGTACTGAACGGGAACTTTTCTTTCGGAAAGGTCAACGTAAACAATTGCAAAGAAGATGACTACGCAAACGAGCAAGAACGCAATAAGTTCCCAAAGTGCCGTAACGCCTGCGTCACCCCAACCAAACATGGTTTGGAATTTTGCAACGATTGCTTGACCAGCCGTAGCAAGGATACCAACGAAAATAATCATGGATTGTCCGTTGCCTACGCCATAGTCGGTGATACGTTCACCCAACCACATAACGACAAGCGCACCTGCCGTATATACCACGGTCATGAATACGCCTGCAAGCCACAGCTGACCGCCGAACAGGGACAGCTGAATAGCGGATTGACTGTTACCGAAGCTGACGATAATACCGATAGATTGCACTACCGCAAGTAAAATGGTTACGTAGCGGGTATATTGCGCAATCTTTTTACGGCCTTCTTCGCCTTGTTTGGACAATCTTTCCAGCGCAGGGATACCAACGCTTAACAGTTGCATGATAATCGAAGCGTTGATGTACGGCCCGATACCCAAAGCAAAAATCGTACCTTGCGATAACGCGCCACCCGTAATGCTGCTCATCAGCTGCAAGAAGTCGTTTCCCGCAACTGCGTCGCCGAACGTTTCATGCAAAAGTCCAGGGACGGGAATGAAACAGCCGATACGGAACACCAACAGCAAAAGGAGCATCATGTACACTTTGCGTCGGATTTCCTTTACCTTAAATGCATTGATAAGTGTCTGTAACATTTTTTTCTCCGTTAAAAGATTTCTAATTACTCCGCATACTGCCAAAACGGCAAGCCGCAGGGTAACGAATACGCTAAAAGCGTTAAGGGGAGAAATAACGCGAACTACGGAAAACTACCTTTCGGCAATTTTCCGTGTTACGGTTGCTTCGATTAAAGGGTCTCCGCCGTGCCCTTAGCCGCTTCGATAGCTTCTTTTGCGGTCGCGGAGAATTTTGCCGCTTTCACGGTGAGCGCTACTTTCAATTCGCCCTTACCGAGAACTTTCAAGCCGCAGTTGTTCTTCACTTCTTTCGCAAGACCGTTCGACATAACGAAACCGTAATCTACTACCGTTCCTTCGGGAAGTTCCGCCAAATCGGAAAGGTTTACGATAACGTATACTTTCTTTGCGGTATGATTGAAACCTCTCTTAGGTACGCGGCGAGCAATAGGCATCTGACCGCCTTCAAACCCGGGACGTACACCGCCACCGGAACGAGCCCATTGACCTTTGTGGCCCTTACCGGAAGTTTTACCCGTGCCCGAACCGATACCGCGACCAAGTCTTTTCGTCGCTTTTACTGCGCCTTCTGCGGGCGCAAGAGTATCTATTCTCATACTATATCTCCTTAAACGTTTTCTACTTTGACAAGGTGCTTAACTTTCGCAACCATACCCTGTACAGCAGGGCAATCGTCAAGTTCTTTGGAAGAACGGATCTTTCTTAAACCAAGCGCTGCTACCGTAGCTTTTACGGATTCCACTTGTCCGATCGTGCTCTTTACGAGCGTAACTTTAATTTTAGCCATTTCTTGTTCCTCCGTCTAATCAGCTCAAAATTTCATCAACGGTCTTGCCGCGAAGCGCCGCAACCTGTTCTACCGATTTGAGTTCTTTCAAACCTTCGATAGCTGCTTTTACACAGTTGCCGGGGTTTTGCGTACCGTGAGATTTCGTTCTGATATTCTTTACGCCAACAGCTTCCATAACCGCACGTACAGGACCGCCGGCAATAACGCCAGTACCTTCTTCGGCGGGCATCATCAAAACCGCACCGCGGCCGAATCTACCGATTACTTGGTGGGGAATCGAACCGTTTACGATGGATACGGGAGCCATGTTCTTCTTCGCACGAAGCGTAGCCTTTTCGATTGCTTCGGGAACTTCTTTCGCTTTACCCGTTGCAACACCGATTTTGCCGTTACCGTCACCAACGATTACGAGTGCGGCAAAACGCATGTTTTTACCACCCTTTACAACCTTGGTTACACGGTTTACTTCAATGAGCTTTTTGATAAGACCGTCGTCTTCTGCTTGTCTTCTTTGAGGTCTTCTTTCTCTCTTTTCGTCTGCCATTGTATTCACTCCTTAGAAATTAAGTCCGGCTTCTCTTGCGCCGTCTGCAACTGCCTTTACACGTCCCGTGTAGAGATAGCCGCCTCTGTCGAATACGACAGCTTTTACGCCTTTTGCCATAGCTCTTTCCGCTACGACTGCGCCGACTACCTTTGCAGCTTCCGTCTTAGAAAGACCTGCGATTTTTTCCTTAACCGCTTTGTCCATCGTGGACGCTGCCGCTAAGGTTACGCCGCCTTTCGCGTTGCCTGCTCTGTCGTCGATCACTTGTACGTAAATGTGGTTAAGACTTCTATAAACGTTCATACGGGGCGCTTCCGCGGTGCCGACAACGTTCTTTCTAACACGCGCATGACGTCTTTGTCTGACTGCATTTTTATCAATTTTCGTAATCATACTTCAACGCTCCTTATTTCTTGCCCTTACCGGAAGTCTTACCTTCCTTGTGCTCTACTACTTCGCCCTTATAGCGAATACCGTATCCGTGATAAGGTTCGGGCAATCTGATTGCACGAATGTTCGCCGCGATTTGACCAACGAGTTCCTTGCTGATACCGGAAACTTGTACTTCCGTAAGCGTAGGACATTCGAATTTGATGCCTTCGGGTGCGATCACTTCTACGGGATGAGAGAAACCTACGTTCAAAACAAGCTTGTTGCCTTGAACGGCTGCTTTCCAACCTACACCTTTTACTTCCAACGCCTTTACAAAGCCTGCGGATACGCCCGTAACCATACCGTTTACAAGCGCTCTGTACAAGCCGTGCTTTGCGTTGGTTTCAGCGCTGTCGTCAAGTGCTTTAAGCACTACGTTTGCGCCTTCCGTTTCTACGGATACGTTGCCGACGACTTCTCTCGTCAACGTGCCTTTCGGGCCTTTTACCGTAACAACGCTGTCCTTAAATTCAACCGTTACGCCTGCGGGAAGCGCGATGGGCATTTTACCGATTCTCGACATTTTGCCTATACCTCCCTTACCAGACGTAGCAAAGAACTTCGCCACCTACGTTGGCTGCCTTTGCCTTCTTACCGGTCATGATGCCCTTGTTGGTGGAAAGGATAACCGTACCGAAACCACCGAGTACGCGGGGCATATTTGCAACGCCTGCATAGGTACGCAAGCCGGGCTTGGATACTCTTTGCAAACCGCTGATAACCGATTTCTTGTCGTCGTATTTCAAGGTGATTGCAATTTTACCGTTGTAACCGTCTTCTACGATTTTAACGTCTTTTACCCAACCTTCGTTAAGTAAAATTTCCGCAATTGCCTTCTTTTCGTTAGATGCGGGAACTTCCACGCATTCCTTCTTCGCCGTAATGGCGTTTCTAATTCTCGTGAGCATATCTGCGATAGGATCTGTCATTTCTTTTTACCTCCTATTACCAGCTAGACTTCTTAACGCCGGGAATTTCTCCCTTATACGCAAGGTTACGGAAGCAGATACGGCAAACACCGTACTTTCTCAAAACCGCATGGGGTCTTCCGCAAATGGTGCATCTCGTGTAAGCTCTCGTAGAGAACTTGGGCGTCTTTTGCTGTTTATTTATCATTGACTTCTTTGCCATGTTCGTTTCTCCTTACTTCTTGAAAGGCATACCGAGTGCGCGGAGCAACTCTCTTGCCTCTTCGTCCGTGTTCGCCGTAGTTACGATCGCAACGTCCATACCTCTGATTTTTTCCACCTGATCGTACGTGATTTCGGGGAAAATAAGCTGTTCTTTCAAGCCTACCGAGTAGTTGCCGCGTCCGTCGAACGCCTTATCCGATACACCGCGGAAGTCGCGGAGACGGGGAAGCGCGATGGATACGAACTTGTCGTAGAAGTTGTACATTCTTTCACCGCGGAGCGTTACCTTAATACCCACGTTTTGGCCTTCTCTTACCTTGAAGTTTGCAACTGATTTCTTTGCTTTCGTCAAGATGGGTTGTTGACCGGAGATGAGCTTGATTTCGTTTTCCGTCATTTGAATGGACTTCGCGTTGTCTTTGATATCGCCAAGACCCGTGTTGATAACAATCTTAACGAGTCTAGGGCATTGCATTACGGACTTGTATCCAAATTTCTTCATAAGGAAAGGTACTACTTCTTTTTCGTACTTTTCTTTTACTCTGTTTTTATACACTTTTTCTGCCATTTTACCTTACCTCGTTACTTGTTTTCCGTGGTCTCGGGTTGCGCTTCGGTAGCTTTCGCCGCACGCTTTCTCGTTCTCTTCTTAGGCGCTTCTTCCACCGTAGCAGCCGCTTTTGCAGCAGCCTTCTTGGAATACGCTTTGTCGAGAACAGCGCCACAAGCGCATACTCTTACGTTCTTACCGTCTACAACGGCGTGCTTTACTCTTACTGCTTTACCACAGGTAGGGCAAACCACTTTTACGTTGGACGCGTCAATAGGTCCGGGAACTTCTACGATTTTGCTCGTTTCGTTCGCTTTTCTTGCTTTTTCGTGCTTCTTTTGGATACGCACGCCTTCCACGACTACCGTATTTGCCTTAGGGGACGTGGCAAGGACTTTTCCCTGTACGCCTTTATCTTTACCGGCAATTACAAGTACGTTATCATTTACTTTTACGTTCATTGTTTTAGTCCTCCTAATACCTTACAGTACTTCGGGAGCAAGGGAGATAATCTTCATGTAATCTTTATCTCTCAATTCTCTCGCGATCGGCCCAAAGATACGCGTACCCTTGGGTTGTTTTTGGTTGTCGATAATAACAGCGGCGTTTTCGTCAAATTTAACGAACGTTCCGTCTGCTCTTCTGATGCCCTTAGCGCTTCTTACGATAACGGCTTTTACAACGTCGCCTTTCTTTACCGCACCACCGGGCGTAGCCGATTTAACGGATGCTACGATTACGTCGCCGATGTTGCCAGTTTTACGGAAGGAGCCGCCTAATACTCTAATACACATAAGCTCTTTTGCGCCGCTGTTGTCCGCAGCTTTGAGCCTCGATTGAGGTTGTATCATAACTTATTACTCTCCTTATAATTACTTTGCTTTCTCGACGATTTCAGCAACGCGCCAGTTCTTGTCCTTGCTGAGCTTTCTCGTCTCAACGATACGAACCTTGTCGCCTACGCCACATTCGTTCGCTTCGTCGTGCGCTTTAATGCGCTTACTCTTGGTGATGGTCTTTTTGTAAAGGGGGTGCTTGCTCTTGTCGGTGATTTCTACAACGACCGTCTTATCCATTTTATCGGATACGACCAAGCCTACTCTTTCTTTTCTAAGATTTCTTTCCATTGTCTTCTCCTCCGTTACGCCTTCAATTCTCTCGCGCGGATTTCCGTGTTCACACGCGCGATATCTTTCTTGCAGGTTCTGATGGAAACGGGATTTTCAAGCTGACCGGACGCCAAACGGAAACGAAGATTGAACAGTTCGCTTTTCAGCTCTGCGAGCTTTGCCGTCAACTCTTCGCTGGTCATTTCTTTTACTTCTTTCGCTTTCATTATTGTTCACCGCCTTCTGCCGTTTCGGGCGCAGCCGCAACGACTTCTTTCTTAACAAACTTGCATTTTACGGGCAACTTGTGCGCTGCAAGACGCATAGCTTCTCTTGCTACGTCTTCGCTTACGCCCGACATTTCGAACATTACGCGGCCGGGTTTTACAACGGCTACCCAATATTCAACCGAACCTTTACCGGAACCCATACGCGTTTCCGCAGGTTTTTTCGTGATAGGCTTGTGGGGGAAGATGTCAATCCATACTTTACCGCCACGCTTGATGAATCTCGTCATTGCGATACGGGCTGCTTCGATTTGGTTGGATTTAATCCAGCCAAGTTCTTCGGAAACAAGGCCGTATTCGCCGTATGCGATTACGTTACCCTTCGTCGCCTTACCCTTCATTGTACCGCGATGCTGTCTACGTCTTTTTACTCTCTTGGGAATTAACATTACTGTTCGCCTCCTTCTACGGCTTTCTTGGCGGTTTTAATCACTTCGCCCTTGTAGATCCAGCACTTAACGCCGATCATACCGAAGGTGGTGTGCGCTTCCGCAAAACCGTAATCGATATCCGCACGAAGCGTTTGAAGGGGAATAGAACCTTCATGGTAATGTTCGCTTCTTGCGATTTCCGCACCGTCCAAACGACCGCTAACCATCATCTTGATGCCCTTAACGCCCGCACGCATAGAACGGCCGATAGCCTGTTTCATACAACGTCTGAAAGACATACGCTTTTCAAGCTGAGCCGCAACGCCTTCTGCAACGAGCTGCGCGTCGCAATCGGGCTTTCTAACTTCGGTGATATTGATGCTTACCATCTTACCGCCCGTAAGCTTTGCAAGGTCTTTCTTGATAACTTCTACTTCTGCGCCGCCCTTACCGATAATAACGCCGGGACGTGCCGTGTAGATGGTAACGACGATTCTTGCCGCCGCACGTTCAATCAAGATTTTGCTGACAGCCGCTTGATAGTACTTCTTTTTAAGGAAGGTACGAATAACGTTGTCTTCTTTAAGGAATTTGGAGAATTCTTTTTTGTCTGCATACCAAGTGGTATTCCAATCCGCGATAACGCCGACTCTCAAACCGTGAGGATTTACTTTCTGTCCCATGTTATACTTCTCCTTCCAATTTCTTTACGTCCAAAATAACGGTGATGTGGCTGGTTCTCTTCAAGATTGCATGACCGCGACCTTTGGATACGGGTTGCATTCTTTTGAGCATTTGACCGCCGTCTGCGAAACATTCCGCAACGAACAGGTCGTTTCTGTCCATGCCCATGTTGTGTTCTGCGTTTGCCGCAGCAGACATCAACACTTTCTTAACCGCAAGCGCGCTTCCGTTTACGCTGTAATCGAGAATCGCTTTTGCCTCTCTGTAACTCTTTCCACGAATCAAAGCAAGAACCGTTCTTACTTTGTAAGGGGATACTCTGATATATTTAGCGACTGCGAAGGGGCGCTTTTCTCTTTTTGCCGCAACCCTTTCCGTCTTTTTCTTCATATTCGTTGCCATTTATCTATTCTCCTTATTTACCCGGGGTAGTCGTCTTCGCGGTATGACCGTGGAACGTTCTCGTCGGCGCAAACTCACCAAGCTTGCAACCGATCATGTCTTCCGTTACGTATACGGGTACGTGCTTACGACCGTCGTATACCGCAATGGTGTGACCAACGAACTCGGGGAAAATCGTGGACGCTCTCGACCAAGTCTTGATGACTTTCTTTTCGTTTGCGTCGTTCATCGCCTGAATTCTGCTATAAAGTTTTGCTTCGACATAAGGTCCTTTCTTTACGCTTCTTGACATTATACGATCCTCCGATTAGTTAATTCTTTTAAGAATGAACTTGTTCGTTGCATTCTTCTTCTTTCTCGTCTTGTAACCAAGCGCGGGCTTGCCCCAAGGCGTCAACGGGCCTGCATGACCGATAGGCGACTTACCTTCACCACCGCCGTGAGGGTGGTCAACGGGGTTCATTACCGAACCGCGAACTTCCGGTCTTAAACCGAGATATCTTGCTTTACCTGCTTTACCCAAGGAAACGAGCTCGTGGTCAACGTTGCCGACTTGACCGATCGTCGCACGGCACTTTAAGAGCACGTATCTCATTTCGCCGCTGGGCATTCTGATGGTAGCGTACTTACCTTCCACAGCCATGATTTGCGCGGAAATACCAGCACTTCTCGCAATTTGACCGCCCTTACCGGGGGTAAGTTCGATATTGTGTACCATCGTACCGACGGGAATGTTTTCAAGGGGCAACGCGTTACCTACTTTGATGTCTGCGTTTACGCCGCTCATTACCTTGTCCCCTACGTTCAAACCAACGGGAGCAAGGATATAGCTCTTCACGCCGTCCGCGTAAACCAAGAGCGCGATATGTGCGCTACGGTTGGGGTCGTACTGAATGCTTTGCACCGTTGCGGGGATATCGTCCTTCAATCTCTTGAAGTCGATAATACGGTATTTTCTGCGGTTGCCGCCGCCGATATGTCTGGTGGTGATTCTGCCCAAGTTGTTTCTACCGCCGCTATGACGTTGATCGTGCATCAACGAGCGTTCGGGTTTTGCACCGGGCGTTAAGTCGTCGTTGGTCAGGACGGTTACGAAACGGCGACCTGCCGACGTGGGTTTATACGTTTTAATAGCCATTTTCTTTTTTCCTCCTGAGATTAAGTCAACGACTCGAAGAATTCAATAGCTTTGCTATCTTCTTTCAAAGTAACGATGGCTTTCTTACGATCGGGCGTATAACCTTGGTTTCTGCCCATTCTTTTAAGCTTGCCTTTGCAAGCAACGGTGTTTACGCTAGCAACCTGTACGCCGAAAAGCTTTTCAACTGCCAACTTGATTTCCACTTTATTCGCATCTTTCTTTACGTAGAAGGTGTACTTCTTAGACGCGATCCCGTCGTAGCCCTTTTCGGTGAGAACGGGTTTCAAAATGATATCTTCTGCAAACATTACGCGTTGACCTCCTGGAATTTCTCAACAGCAGCCTTCGTCATAACGATTTTGTTGTTTACAACAACTTCGTAGGTGCTGAGTTGCACAAGGGGCAACGTAGCCAACTTGGGAAGGTTTGCCGCCGCGCGGATCACGTTCACGTCGTCGTTATCCATAACAACGAGCGCCGTTTTGTTCAAGCCCAGCGCTTTTGCAAACGCCGCCATTTCCTTCGTCTTCGCTGCGGTTACTTTCAATTCGTCTACAACGATAAATTCGCCGTCAGCAACCTTCTTGGAAAGCGCGGACAAAAGAGCCGTCTTTTTCGCTTTTTGGTTCATCTTCTTGGAGAAGTCGCGGGATTTGGGTGCGAATACTACGCCGCCCTTAATCCATTGAGGTGCGCGGATAGAACCTTGACGGGCACGACCCGTACCTTTTTGTCTCCAAGGTTTGATACCGCCGCCGCGGACTTCCGTTCTCGTAAGGGTGGATTTCGTACCCTGTCTTTCGTTAGCCAAGCGGGTAACGACTGCCTGATGAATCAAAGATTCTTTAAATTCGACGCCGAATACGTTATCGTTGAGTTCGATTTCGCCGACTTCTGCGCCGCTCATATTTAATACTTTAATAGCCGCCATTTTACCTTACTCTCCTTATTTGCTCTTCACGCTGTCCGAAATGGTAACGATACTACCTTTGGGTCCGGGGATAGCGCCTTTGATGAGAATCGCGTTTCTTTCAAGATCTACCTTTACGACTTCAAGATTTTGAATGGTAACGTTCTCCACACCGTATTGACCGGCGAGATGCTTATTCTTGAATACTCTCGAAGGGGAACTGATAGAACCCATAGAACCAGGTTCTCTGTGCACAGGGCCAGTACCGTGGGTCATCTTCAATCTTTGTTGATTCCATCTCTTGATAACACCCGTGAAACCGTGACCTTTCGTCACACCCGAAACGTCCACCTTATCGCCTGCCGCAAACACGTCAGCTTTCAGCTCTGCGCCGACTGCGTACGTTTCCGCATTAGCTACTCTGATTTCTTTCAGCACTTTGTGGGGCTTAACGCCTGCTTTTTTGTACTGACCGAGCTCGGGCTTGGTAAGCGCCTTTTCACTCGTTTCGATAAAGCCCAGTTTCAACGCGGCGTAACCGTCGTTTTCCACCGTCTTTACTTGCACTACGGGGCAGGGACCTGCCTCCACTACCGTAACGGGGATCATTCTCCCGTCTTCTGCGAAGATCTGCGTCATGCCGACCTTGCGACCGATGATTGCTTTATTCATTGATAAAGTTCACTCCTTAAAAATTTTTATTCTCGAATACCTTTGAAAGTATTTCTCGGCTTGTTGATTAGAGCCTAATTTTGATATCCACACCTGCGGGCAAGTGAATGGAATCCAAAAGCTTTGCGTTGGGGGAATAGATATCGATAATTCTCTTATACGTTCTCATTTCGAACTGTTCGCGCGAATCCTTGTCTTTGTGGGGCGAACGGAGAATGGTTACGATTTCTCTTTCCGTAGGAAGGGGAATAGGACCGGAGATCTTTGCCCCGCTCTTCTTCATTGTTTCAACGATACGGCTTGCCGCTTCGTCTACAAGTTCGTGGTCGTATGCCGCTAACTTAATTCTGATTTTCTGTACTGCCATGTTTGTGTTACTCCTTTTACTGTTTATACTAACGTTTTATTTACTGTATCAACTCATCCGTGTGTATCGAGCCTTTCCGCAAAATAAAAACTCTCGTTTTTTACCGAGCGTTCTTACGCAAAGCCTCGGTTAGTCGCAGGAGTCTTGCCCCCACTTTTGTCAACGGAAATTATCTGTCGGGGCGGCTTTTTGCCCCAAATTTCAGTAACTTCCCGTCTCAACCCTATACACCGCATATTTATACAGCCTAACTATAATATCAAATTTGCAAGGGGAAGTCAAGCGTTTGAAACAAATATTTTTAATTTTTTTTAACTTTTTTTCAAAATTATGCATATTTTTGTTTTTAGGGTATTTTTCAAGCGTTTTTGTATATATTCCCCCTTACGCGCCCTTTTATACTTCCTTATTTTATATATGCGTGCGCGCGCACGTATAGAGAAAGCCTTCCCTTTTTTAGAGAAGGCTTTTTATCAATGAGCTTTTATTCACCAGCGTATCATGCAATACTCCCAAGTGCACGCATACGTGCGACCTTGGAATTCCGCATAGTCCCACGTATATTTATCTTCAAATACCGTCTCAAACTCACCCAATTCGCGTTCGCGGTATACAGCCTTACCCAAGTGAATAAAGTACGTTTCCTTTTCGCATCGGCGCACACGGTAGAAAGCACCCATTCCACAATCGTCCTTTAAATAAGCACAGAAACGGCGATACGCTTCGGGCGCAATAAAATCTTTTAAATCTAAACAGTATTCGTTGGTTGAAATATATTTCTCCTTCAAAACGTATTCGCCGTTTTCCAGTTCGTATCTACCGTAACAGGATTCGTAAACCCCTTTGTTATAGGGCCGTTTGAGATTATAACACGAACGGATCAGATACGCCCCGCCGTTTTCATGTTTATGCAACCTATAACGGGTATACGGCTTTTCCCCTTCCCCCACTTTCATTTCCACACTTTTTAACGGAACGGTAGAATAGTTTAACGTTGCAGGTGACACTTGATACAAATACTCGTCAAGCGTTTTATAATACGTAAGACCATAAAGCATATTTTCATCTTCGTCGTAATAGAAATCGGGGTCGGTATTTGCCGCCCCGCGTATTTTTAACAATCCAAGCAGTTCAAACGTATCTATTCCATAAAAAGCAAACCGAGCTTCCGTTGATTTTACCGCAATAATTCCATTTTTCTGAGATACGAAAACTTGGCTTGGATTTGGTATACCACGAAGCACCGCTATTTTCTCATTCGTATTTACGTCGAATACACGAACGTTACCCCTTCCCACAAGAAAAAAACGGGAACGTACTTTATCAAAGGCAATTTCATAAGCAGCACTTGGAATTTTTTTATGCATTTTTCTTCTCCTTTATTGCGCCTTACAACAGTTCGTTCAAAAAATGCACGTACGTATCCGCAATTTCACGCATTTCGCGTTCTTTGTCCTTGGATACTTCGTCGTATATTCCCACCGTTTTCCAGCCAGCTTGCTTTGCCGCCGAAAGCGGCACGATACTGTCGTCCACCATCACGCAATCACTCGCTTTTACGCCAAGCCGACGGGCAATTTCTTCGTAGAGTAACGGGTTTGCCTTATTCATGGGAAAATCGTCTACCGACCAAAGATTGTCAAACAAACGCTCTATCCCTAAGCGGCGCACCCACGGATCAAGAAAGACGTGCGGACTGCCCGTAAGGATATTTAGGCGAGCTCCGCTTGCCTTTAAAGCAAGCAGCGTTTGCGTCGTAAACGGCTTTTCGGGAACGGTGGTTTCGTAATGCGTTTTGCCGTTTTGAATAAACCAAGCATACATTTCTTCCGCCGTTTCCGCGACGGGAAAATGCTCCTTCGTGTAAGCAATCAGCCCGGGAATCCCCAACGCGATAACGTTTTTCAAATAATCGTCGGGATACGCAATATTCTGTTCTTCCAAAAAGCGCAAGGGCATTGTCCCCCAAACGGCGGGCATGGAATCGGCAAGCGTTCCGTCCATATCGAAAATGTAAACCTTACCTTTCATTATTTATTTTTCTCCTTAAAACGTGCTTTTGCGCGCAGTTCGCTATCCAAAATACGCTTACGAATACGCAAGGATTTGGGCGTTACTTCCAAAAGCTCGTCGTCGGCGATAAATTCCAAACATTCTTCCAAGCTCATTTTAGATACGGGAATGAGCGTCAGCGCGTCGTCGCTGCTGGACGAACGGGTATTCGTCAAGTGTTTGGTCTTACATACGTTGACGTTGATATCGTCCGAAAGGTTGGTATACCCCACGACCATACCTTGATATACGGGCGTGCCGGGGGTGATAAACAGGTTTCCGCGGCCCTGTGCGTTGAACAAGCCGTACGCAACCGCTTCACCCGTTTCAAACGCCACCAAAGAACCCGTATTACGGCGTTGCATATCCCCTTTGTACGGTTCGTAGGAATAGAAAATAGTATTCATAATCCCTTGACCCTTGGTATCCGTCAAAAATTCGCTCTTATAGCCGAACAAGCCACGGGAAGGAACGGTAAATTCCAAACGCATACGCGTACCGATTGCCGTCATTTGCACCAAATTCCCTTTACGGTTACCCATGGCGGAGAATACGGGGCCCGTCATATCTTCGGGCACGTCGGCGACGAAACGCTCGATAGGCTCGTGACGAACGCCGTCAATATCCTTATACAGCACCTTGGGGGTAGAAACTTGAAATTCATACCCTTCGCGGCGCATGGTTTCAATGAGAATGGACAGGTGCATTTCCCCACGCCCGCAAACGCGGAAACTGTCCGCGCTTTCGGTGTCGTTTACACGCAAAGAAACGTCGCGGAGCAATTCCTTATACAATCTATCGCGGAGCTGACGGGTGGTGACGAATTTCCCTTCCTTACCCGCAAACGGGCTATCGTTGACGGAGAAGGTCATTTCCACCGTCGGGTCTTCAATACGGACAAACTCTACGGGCTCAACCGCCGACGGTTCGCACACCGTATCCCCGATATTCAAGCCATCAATCCCCGAAAAGACGACGATATCCCCCGCTTTGGCTTCGGGAACGGACACACGCTCTAACCCTTCGATTTGATACAAATTGACGATACGGCAATTCGTGCGAACCTTGGGTTCGTTAAAATTACAAATGGAAACGGGTTCGTTTGCGCGAATGACGCCCCTTTCGATTCTACCGATACCGATACGGCCGACAAATTCGTTATAGTCAATACACGAAACAAGGAGCTGTCCTTTGCCGTCGACGTCCATATCCATGGGCGGAATGGTTTCCAAAATGGTATCGAACAGGGGATTGAGATTTTCTTCCTGTTTGTCGGGCGTAAGCGACGCCGTGCCTTGACGACCGCAGCAGTACACGATAGGGCTTTCCAGCTGTTCGTCCGTTGCGTCTAAATCCATCATAAGCAGTTGCATTTCTTCCACTACTTCTTCAATACGCGCGTCGGGACGGTCGACTTTATTGATAACGATAATCGTCTTTAAGCCAAGCGAAAGCGCCTTTTGCATAACGAAACGGGTTTGCGGCAACGGGCCTTCCGCAGCGTCCACGAGAATGATTGCGCCGTTTACCATTTTCAAAACGCGTTCTACTTCGCCCGAAAAGTCAGCGTGTCCAGGGGTGTCGATAATGTTAATCTTCACGCCCTTATAATGCGCCGAAGTGTTTTTCGCTAAAATGGTAATGCCGCGTTCTCTTTCCAAATCGCCCGAGTCCATTACTCTGTCTTGTACCTGTTGATTTTCGCGGAATACACCGCCCTGCGCCAACATTTCGTTGACGAGCGTCGTTTTGCCGTGGTCTACGTGCGCGATAATCGCCACGTTTCTCAAATCTTCTCTAATCAATGTCTTTCTCCTTTGCTAGTGAACTTTTCAACCTTATTATTGTAATACTTTTTCTTGAAATTGACAAGGAAAAACGATAGGTTTTTCTCAATTACTTAAAAAAATTCCGCTTATAGCGGAATCCTTTTATCGTTTCTATACGTTGTGAAACGGATCGTTAAGCCGTTATCGTCTATCGGCTCGCTTTGGTATACGCAGGTAAAGTTGGCGTTTTCGTCTAAGTTCGGGAAGAATACTTCCGCGCCCCCTACGGCGTCCACCTTCGTCACTAAGGCTTCGTGGCAATAGGGTAATAATTCCTTGTAAATTTCGCCGCCGCCGATAATATAAATCTCTTCGGTTTCCCGCTTTTTCAGCTCGGCTTTCAGCTCGTCAAACGAACGCACGAAAATACATTCGTCTTGTACATGCCCCCTAGAAAGTACGATATTTACCCGATTTTTCAACGGTTTTTGATTCGGGAAAGAACGCAGCGTATTTCCCCCCATCACCACGGTATGCCCCACGGTCGTTTCGCGGAAAAATTTCATATCCTTGGGCAGGGAAAACATCATGTCGTTCCCTTTGCCGATTCCCCATTCTTTATCGGCGTGGACGATAGCTCTAATCATAAGCGCACCTTAAATCGCAACGGGGATTTTTTTATCCAGCTTTTCGTATTCGTAATCGACAAGTTGGAAACTATCCACCGTAAAATCGTAGAAGTTGGTAATCGACGGGTCAACGATAAGCTTAGGAGCGGCGTGACGGGGCTTTTCCAAAATTTCTTGAACAAGGGGTACGTGTCTGTCGTAAATATGCGCGTCGGCAATCACGTGCACCAGCTCGCCTGCTTTCAACCCCGAAACCTGCGCCATCATAATCAAAAGCACGGCGTATTGCACCACGTTCCAGTTGTTTGCCGTCAACATATCGTTAGAGCGTTGGTTTAAAATCCCGTTCAGCGTATCCCCTGAGACGTTGAACGTCATGGAGTACGCGCAAGGGTATAAGTTCATTTCATGCAGGTCTTGGAAGTTGTAAATATTCGTCATAATACGACGGCTTGCAGGGTTGTTTTTTAAGTCGAATAGCACCCTGTCCACTTGGTCGAACTCCCCTTCTTTATATTTGTGTTTTACGCCGAGCTGATAGCCGTACGCCTTGCCGATAGAACCCTGTTCGTCCGCCCAGCTATCCCAAATATGCGAGTTCAAATCGTGGATATTATTGCTCTTTTTTTGCCAAATCCACAAAAGTTCGTCCACGCAGGAGCGGAACGCCGTTCTACGCAGGGTGAGTATGGGAAATTCTTCCTGTAAATTATAGCGATTGACCACGCCGAATTTTTTCACCGTATGGGCGGGCGTCCCGTCGTCCCATTTGGGGCGAACCTGTAAGTTTGTATCCCAAAATCCGTTTTCCATAATATCGCGCATGTTTTGCGCAAAAATCTCGTCAGCTCTGCTCATTCGTAAAACACCGTCCTTTTATATTCTATGATAAAGTATAGCACATTCCAACCCCGTTCGTCAAGGGTACGGGGAGATTTTCACCGAAAATTTACCAAACTGCAAAATCTTTTTTGCGTTTATTTTTGTAAAAAGTTGACAAATGCAAAAAAAACGGGTATTATATATACGGATAAAATATTTAATACAAGGAGAAACTGTATCTTATGAACAAGAAAACGGTAAAAGACATTCAAGTCAAGGGCAAAAAAGTCCTTGTCAGATGCGACTTCAACGTACCCATGAAGGACGGCGTTATTACGGACGAAAACCGTATCGTCGGCGCACTTCCCACCATCCAGTATTTAATGGAACAGGGCGCAAAGGTCGTGCTTTGCTCGCACATGGGCAAACCCCACAACGTCTTTGACGAAAAATTAGAACTCAATAAAAAGGAAAAGGCGAAGATTGCCGCTCTTCCCGAAGAAGAACAGGCTGCCGCTACGGCGGAAGCTTTGGAAAAGGCGAAAAAGGACGTGAAAAAGCTCACCCTTGCCCCCGTTGCGGCAAGATTGAACGAGCTGCTCGGCGGTAAAGTTACGTTTGCAACCGACGTAGTCGGCGAAGACGCAAAGGCAAAGGTTGCCGCTTGCAAGGAAGGCGAATGCGTATTGCTTGAAAACCTTCGTTTCCACAAGGGCGAAGAAAAGAAATTCCCCGAATTTATGCAAGCTTTGGCAAGCTACGCCGAAGTATACGTCAACGACGCTTTCGGTACGGCGCACCGTTCGCACGCGTCCACCGCAGGTATCGTGGAAGAAGGCTTGGTGGAAACGGCGGCTTGCGGTTTCTTGATTGAAAAAGAACTTTCCGTTATGGCGGATACGTTGGAAAACCCCAACCGTCCTTTCGTAGCCATTCTCGGCGGCGCAAAGGTTGCGGACAAACTCAACGTTATCTCCAACTTGCTTGAAAAATGCGACACGTTGATTATCGGCGGCGGTATGGCTTACACCTTCATTAAAGCAAAGGGCGGCAAAATCGGTACGTCCCTTGTCGACGACGAAAAAATCTCTTACTGCAACGAAATGCTTGCAAAAGCCGAAAGCCTTGGCAAGAAAATCGTTCTTCCCGTAGATACCGTTATCGCGAAAGAATTCCCCAACCCTATCGACGCGGTTATCGAAACGGCGGTTTGCCCTTCGAATGAAATCCCCGACGATATGATGGGCTTGGATATCGGTCCTAAGACCAAAGAACTCTTCGCAAGCGTAGTTGCCCAAGCAAAAGCGGTGATTTGGAACGGCCCTATGGGCGTATTTGAAAATCCCATTTTGGCGGAAGGCACGAAGGCGGTTGCAGCGGCGCTTGCAAACGCATACGGCAAAGCAACGACGATTATCGGCGGCGGTGACAGCGCGGCGGCTGTACAAGTACTTGGCTATGCGGACAAGATGACCCACATCTCCACGGGCGGCGGCGCGTCGTTGGAGCTCTTCGAAGGTAAGGTTCTCCCCGGTATCGCTTGTCTGAACGATAAATAAGAACACGTTTTACGGGAGCGACGGCGTTCGCTCCCGTAGCTACGATAAAGAAAATAAAAAAAAGGAATGATAAACATGAGAAGACCTATTATTGCAGGTAACTGGAAAATGAACAACACCGCTTCCGAAGGCGTCGCGCTTGTCAAAGCGATTGCTCCCCTTGTAACGGAAGCCAACTGCGACGTCGTCGTTTGCGTACCCGCTATCGATATCCCTGCCGTTAGCGAAGCTTTGAAAGGTACGAATATTAAGCTTGGCGCGGAAAACGTACACTTTGCCGAAAAAGGCGCTTACACGGGCGAAATTTCCGCGGCAATGCTCCTTGAATACGGCGTAGAATACGTCATTATCGGCCACAGCGAACGCCGTCAATACTTCGCGGAAACGGACGAAACGGTCAACAAGAGAACGCTTACCGCGCTCAAAGCTGGGCTTACCCCTATCGTTTGCGTAGGCGAATCGTTAGAAGAAAGAGAAACGGGCAAAACGGAAGAAGTTTTGTACACGCAGCTTAAAGACGGCTTGAAGGATATTGAAGATATCACGAAAATCGTTATCGCGTACGAACCCGTTTGGGCAATCGGTACGGGCAAGACGGCTACGGCTGCCCAAGCCAACGAAACGATTGCGTTTATCCGTAAAACGGTGGGCGAACTTTTCTGCCCTAAGTGCGCGGAAAAGCTCCGTATTCAATACGGCGGCAGCATGAACGCAGGCAACTGCAAAGAGCTTATGGCGATGGAAGAAATCGACGGCGGTTTGATCGGCGGCGCGTCCTTGAAAGCGCCTGATTTTGCAACAATCGTCAACTTCGATAAGTAAGCAAAAACATGAAAATCACGGGGGCAGGTATGCGTTGAGTGATATCTGCCCTACTATTTTGAAGATTAGGAGATAAATAGAATGAAAACTCCCTTTGCAATCATTATTATGGACGGGTATGGACTGAATCCCAGCTGCAACGGCAACGCCATTTGCGCGGACGGCAGTAAATACGTCAACGAACTGAAAAACAACTACCCCAGCGCGCAGCTTGGCGCAAGCGGTATGTCGGTTGGTTTACCCGACGGGCAAATGGGCAACAGCGAAGTCGGACATTTAAATATCGGCGCAGGCCGTATCGTCTATCAAGACTTGACGAAAATCACCAAGGATATCCGCGACGGCGCATTTTTCAAAAATCCCGAACTCATTCGCGCTATGCAAGCGGCAAAAAACGCAGGAACGAAACTGCACCTGTTCGGCTTAGTTTCGACGGGCGGCGTGCATAGCCATACCGAGCATTTGTACGCTTTGGTGGAAATGGCAAAAGCGCAGGGGCTTGACAACGTATATATTCACGCTTTTACCGACGGGCGCGACGTTGCCCCGACTTCGGGCGCGGACTTCTTGAAAGATTTGCAAGCTAAGCTTGACGAATTGCACTTTGGTAAAATTGCGTCCGTTTCGGGCAGATATTACGCAATGGACCGCGACAACAACTGGGACAGAGAAGAAAAAGCGTACGATATGTTGACGCTTGGCACGGGCGTTGCTTTTGAAGGCACGGCGGAAGCCGCGGCAAAGGCGTCGTATGAAAACGGCGTTACCGACGAATTTATCCTGCCTACCAACTTGACGGAAAACGGCAAACCCGTTGCGCTGATCGGCAAAAACGACAGCATTATTTGCTTTAACTTCCGCCCCGACAGAGCGCGCCAAATTTCGAGAATGTTCTCTCAAAAGAACTTCCCCTTCACCGACGCAAAGACGGGCGCAACCCTTGGTTTTAAAAGAAAGACGGGGTTCTTAAACCCCACGTACGTTGGGTTTGCGGTGTACGATTCGTCCTTTGAAGACGTCGGAGTGGCGTTCCCGCCTGATGAAATCACCAACACCCTGCCGCAATATATTGCGTCTTTGGGCATGAAACAGCTGCATATTGCCGAAACGGAAAAGTACGCACACGTTACCTTCTTTTTCAACGCGAAGTTAGAAGCTCCCGTCGAAGGGGAAACGCGTATCGTAATCCCTTCTCCAAAGGTGGCTACCTACGATTTGCAGCCTGAAATGAGCGCGTATCTCGTAACGGAAAAGGTTTTGGAAGAGCTGGACAAGGGCGTTTACGACGTCGTTATTCTCAACTATGCCAACTGCGACATGGTCGGACACACGGGCGTTATGGACGCGGCAATCAAAGCCGTACACACCGTAGACGAATGTGTAAAGAAGGTTACGGATAAGATTTTGGCTATGGGCGGCAGCGCGCTGGTCACCGCCGACCACGGCAACGCCGACCAAATGATTGCGGACGACGGTGAAACGGCGTTCACGCAACACACCACCTTCCCCGTTCCCGTTATTCTCGTTTCTAACGAGCTGAAAAACGTTACGTTACGTGGCGACGGCGTTCTTGCCGACCTTGCGCCCACGCTTTTGGATATGATGAACGTAGCGCAACCCAAAGAAATGACGGGTAAAACGCTGATCGTTAAATAAGAACGTACGAATAAAGCGGCAAAGCGCCTTGCTTTGCCGCGAAAAATAAAAAAATTACCAAAACCGCGCGAAAAATACTTGCGTTCTTTTCGTAAGTATGCTATAATCAATGAGTATTTTGAATAAAAACGCATTTTTGGAAAAGGATTGAAACAAAATGTTTAATGTAATCAATTTGTTGGCTACTGCCGATTTTACTTATAAGAGCCCTACACACGAAGTCATCCACGGTATTTTGAATACCACAATGATTGTTTTGATGTGTATTGCGGCGCTCGTGGCTATCGTACTCGTTTTAATGCAACCCAGCAATTCCAGCGGTATCGACGCGTTGGGCGGGTCAAGCGAAACGTTTTTCGGTAAAAACAAAGGAAAATCGATTGAAGCGAAGATGAAAAAGTGGACGTGGATTTGCCTTGCCGTTCTTGTCGTCCTTGCTATCGTTTTCTACGTACTTCAAATCCCCGTATTCTGGGCGGCATAACAACTACACAACTTTCGGCGGCTTGGTAAAGCCGCCTTTTTTATTCACAAGGAGTATCCCATGGGCGCGAAACAGCGCATTTTACAAGAATTTGAAAACGGAAATTTCGCAGGCAAAACGCTTGGCGAGCTTTGCAAACAAATGCAAATCCCCTACCGCGAACGCGGCAGGCTGCTTTCCCTTTTAACCGAGCTTATTGAAGACGGCGTCTTATACGCCGACGAAAACGGCAGGTACGGTACGCCTACACAGTTAGACCTGATTAAGGGCGTTATTTCGGGAAACGAGCGCGGCTTTGCCTTTCTTATCCCCGACGATAAAGAGCGTTACGGGGAAGATTTCTTTATCTCACGCAACCGCTTATACGGCGCGTTGCACGGGGACAGCGTGCTCGTTTGCCGCGTCGAAGGCAGAGAAGGCAACGAAGCCGCCGTCGTCAAAATTCTTTCCCGTGGGTATACAAACGTCGTCGGCACGTTCCGCCGCGATAGACGGGCGGGCTATCTTATCCCAGACGAAAAACGTTTTTCCACCGATATCTATATTCCCTTATCCGATTGTCACCAAATCCCCAACGGCGTTAAGGCGGTAGCCAAAATCACCGACTATCCCAAGGGCAAAGCGCCCGGCGGGAAAATTATCGAAGTGCTCGGTGAAGAAAACGACTTTTTCGCGGAAGAGCTTTCCATTATCCGTTCTTACGATTTACGGGAAGAATTCCCCGCGCACGTGGAAAAGGAAGCGCAAAAACAAGAACGCCGTGGCATTACGCAAAGCGATTTACTCAATAGAACGGATTTTAGGCAGCAACTTATTGTCACCATTGACGGCGCGGATACGCGGGATATTGACGACGCCGTGCACCTTGAAAAAACGGAAGACGGGTATATCCTTGGCGTGCATATCGCCGACGTTTCCCATTACGTTTTATCCCGTTCCGCTTTGGACAAAGAAGCGTATGAGCGCGGTACGAGCGTATATTTCCCCGACTGCGTCCTGCCCATGCTGCCCAAAGCGTTATCCAACGGCATTTGTTCGCTCAACGAAGGGGAAGACAGGCTGACCCTTTCGTGCGTTATGCACGTAAATGACAAGGGCGTCGTTACCAAAAGCGAAATCGTTGAAGGCGTTATCCGTTCGGCGCATAAAATGACGTACGACGAGATTATGCTCATTTTGGACGGCGACGAAAAAACGTGCAAGCAATACGCCGACGTCGTAGAACAGGTACGGCTTTTCGCCGACTTAACCCGTATTTTACAAGCACGCCGAGCGGCGCGCGGAAACGTGGCTTTGGACGTTAAGGAAGCGAAAATTTTCTTATCCGAGAAAAACGAAATCGTCATTCCCGACCGTCCGCATATGTTCTCTCACGAGATTATCGAAGCGTTTATGGTGCTTGCCAACGAAACGGTTGCCGAGTATATGCACTCGATGGACGCGCCGTTTATCTACCGTATTCACGAAAAACCGACGGAAGAAAAGGCTAATACCTTAAAAACGTTTGCGCAGTCCTTAGGACTTACGCCCCGTTTACACGTGGACGACGTCAAGCCCTACGATTATAAAAATCTACTCGACGCCGCTAAGGATTTACCGTCCTTTTCCGTGCTCAACCGCGTCATGCTCCGCTCTATGCAAAAGGCGCGCTATTCCCCTGAAAACGTGGGGCATTTCGGTTTAGCAAGCACGTGCTATTGTCATTTTACTTCCCCCATTCGGCGTTATCCCGACCTGTGTATTCACCGCATTATCAAGGAAATATTACACGGTAAATACGAAGAAACGGCTATACGGTATAAAGATTTTGTGTCACAAGCCGCTTTGCAATCGTCCGAGCGTGAACGCCGCGCTACCGAAGCCGAACGGGACGTGGACGATTTGTATAAGACCATGTTCATGAGCGAGCGTATCGGCAAGGAGTACGACGCCGTAATATCGGGCGTCGCTACGTTTGGGCTTTTTGCCGAACTGGAAAACACCATTGAAGGGTTTATTCCTATCGAAAGCTTATACGGCACGTACGCGTTCGACCCCGACAGGTTACGCCTTGTCGGCTCGTACGCCGTTTACGGTATCGGTGAGCGTATTCGCGTGAAGGTTATCGACGTGGACTTCGAGCGCCGCAGGACGGAGTTTCGGTTAATTGCTAAAATCCAAGAAGGAGAACGGGTATGAAAATGATCGCCGTAAATAAAAGCGCTTCGTTTGAATATTTTATCGAAGAAAAATACGAAGCGGGTATCGTGCTTGACGGCAACGAAGTTAAATCGCTGCGCCTTGGCAACGTGAATATGAACGACAGCTTTTGTTTCGTCGTCAACGGCGAAGCGTTTGTCAAAAATATGCATATCGCTTTCTATGAAAAGACGGACGGCTTTACCAGTAAGAATACCCGTCGGGATAGAAAACTGCTTTTGCATAAAAATGAGATTGCCAAAATCGTAGGAAAAATCAACCGACAAGGGTATACGCTTGTTCCGTTAAAGCTGTATTTTAAAGACGCGTTGATTAAAATGGAAGTCGCCCTTTGCCGCGGTAAACACACCTTTGATAAAAAGCAGGCTATCGCCGCGCGCGACGTTAAACGCAGCGTAGACCGCGACATTAAAAATGCAGGATTTTAAGCATACGTATGCGCCGTTTTTGGACAAACGGCGCGTTTTTTATACTCTCCCCCGCCGCCGTGTTTCCACCAAATGATACTCCTTTTTCCAGTTGAATTCCGTTTGCATAGGGCTAATCGGCGAAGCAAATTCCATCTCTCCCTTGACGTTTGCCACCGCGCAATACCCGTCCGCGCAAAATAAAATAGGCGCGCCGTATAAATACGCTTCCGCACGAAGTAGTACCCCCTGCACTCCGTCTACCTGACCGAACGGACAAACGATAAAATCACAACCGCACACCCCAAGCGCCTGCGCTATATCGGGGAATAATAAATCTTCGTCGACGATAACGCCCATTCGCCCTGCTTTCGTCGAATACACCCGCGCCGTTGCGCCTGCGGACAGCTCGCCGTCTACGGCGTGGAGCATATCCGAAACACCAAGTAACTTACCGTTTTCCGCTACCAACACCGATTTGCGTCTATGTCCTAGCGTTTCGGTGATACAGCCGCACACGACCACCGATTGCACGCGTTTAGAAAAACGGGCAGCCGTTTCAAAAAAGCCCGTTTCTCCTTTGAGTTCCTTTTCATAACTCACTTCCCCGTTGTCCGCAAAGCCAAACACAAACAGCTTAGGCGGCTTTTCCCCGACGTACGCATCTGCAAAGGCGCGAAGCCCACCGCGGCTGACGAAACAAACTTGCATAAACCCCTCCTGCATACAGTATATCCTTGGCATACAAAAAAAGTTCCTTAATCTATAAAGAACTTTTTTTATCCTTTTTGCATATCTTGCCAACAAAGGGGGAATACTCCTTAAAAAGAGAAGGAGAAAAACTATGTTTTGGTTGGGACTTTGTATCGGACTTGTTATCGGCGGCAATATCGGCGTGATTACTATGGCGTTATTTAAAGCGAATAAAATGTAAAACGGAGCAGCTACGGCTGCTCCGTTTCCTTATGCTTTACAGTATTTTTCCACAATCTCTTGCATTTGAGCCAGCTTGGCAATCATATCAAGGGTCAACGTTAAATGGCACTTTGCCCGCGCCAAGTTTTGATCGGGATAATGAATACGGAAGTATTTATCCCCGTTTAAATAGTCGGTTAAAAACCGCGCGCCACATTCCGCCGTCATGGCGATTGCGCCAAGCGCCAACGAGCGTTTTTCTTCGTCCGTAATCGTATCCTTGACCATGCCGACAAATCCGCGCGTGAACGCTTCGTACTTTTCCAAATCCAACGCGACCTTGGAAAGGTCTTTTTCGTCTTCGTCTACGGTAGAGCCCGCCACGCGAATGGCGTCACCAAAGTCAAACGCCACAAGCCCGGGCATAACGGTATCCAAATCAATAACCGCAAGCTTTTCATACGTTTCCGCGTCAAAAAGGACGTTGCTCGTTTTGGTATCGTTGTGCGTAACGCGCAAGGGCAGTATGCCTTCCCGTTGCATACGGTACGGCTTGGTCGCAAGCTCGCGTATTTCACGATATCCTTGCAAAACGTCTTCCACTTCTTTTGCTCTGCCCGCCAAATCGTCCTTTGCCGCCTGTTCCAAGGCGTCAAAACGCATAACGGTATTATGGAAATGCGGAATAACGATATGCAATTTGTCTACGGGAAAATCGATTAAATAATTTTGGAACTCTCCAAACGCCTTACCCGATTCTTCGATAATCTTCAAATCGTCCGTTTGCGTAAAGGACACCGAGCCGTTAATGTATCGACAGCATCTCCAAAAACCGCCGTCGGGCATAGTGGTATAATACTCGTCATGGTCGGTTTTCGCATAGTGCAGTACGCTGCGTTTTGCCGTTACACCCGTTGCCTTGATTTTGGCGCGAATGAATTCGGTTACCGCCGAAATGTTTTCCATTACGTCCACGGGTTTCGTGAAGACGTAGGTGTTTACCTTTTGTAAAATATAATCCTTTTCTTCCCCATGGCGTATGAAATATACGCGATACGTTGTGTTGATATGTCCGCTATTGATTACTTCATAACGGGAATATTCCCCCGCGATAGCAAAACGCTGACATACCGAGATGATCTGCTGTTCTTCTCTATTCATTCCATTCCCCAATGTGTTTTTTTCCGTTTTTGAAAACGGATATTCCATAGTATGCAAACGACTTATCTTTTCGACAACCGTCTACCGTGGAATTTTTACAGCTTACCATATTAGTATACCATAACCGCGCGTAATTGTCAACCCCCTTTTTCCTTCTTTTACGCCATTCTTTTGCTAAAAATAGCCCAAAAATCATAAAAAAGCGAAAATTTGCCCATGGTAACTATATGAATACTGTTCGTAAAAAAGCTTTTATCGGTCTTCTTCTTTGTTCGTTTTTTCTCTCCGCTTGCTCTTCCAACCAAGAAAGCCGTTTGCCTTTGGATAGGAATAAAACGATTATCTTCCCCGCCGAACTACCACCGCAAAGCGCGCCCATACCCGAGCAAAACGTATGGGACGTTTCCAACGTAAATATTTCCACAGTCGATAAAACGCGCAAATTAGTTGCGCTCACCTTTGACGACGCGCCGCAGTCCATGCTTGAAAATCTGCTTGCCGTATTCGCAAATTTTAATCAAACACGCCCAAATTTCCCAGCAACGGCGACGGTATTTTGCAACGGAAGGCTTATTCATAACGAAAACAAACACACCCTTTCCGCCGCCTGCGCTATGGGCTGGGAGCTGGGCAATCACGCCTTTTCTCATACCGACCTAACCACTCTATCCGTCCAAGAAAAATGGCGTGAGATAAGCGACACCGACGCGCTGCTACAAGCAATTGACGGAAAAGAACGACACTTGTTCCGCCCGCCGTTTGGCAAGCTTGAACGGGAATGGAAAGCGCTTTTACCCGTGCCTATCGTCAACTGGACGATTGACACGCTGGACTGGACAGGCAAAAGCCCCGAAGAAATACAGCTGGAAGTTTTGCAAAATACATTCGACGGCGCGATTGTTTTACTACACGACAGCAAGCAAAACACGGTAGACGCCGTAAAAACGTTACTGCCCAAGTTATACGAAAACGGTTATCAAGCGGTAACCCTTTCCGCTATGGCAAAAGCGCACGGCGTAAGCATGAAAAACGGCGCGGAATATATCCGCTTACGCAAAAACGCAACCGACTAATCGGTTGCGTTTTTCGCTTTTTCTATCGTAATATAGTACACGGTTTTCGTGTTTTTTGTAACCATACATTTTCGGGAAATATCCACGCCGCAAACGACGTATACTTCCTTATCCGCCGCAATCAGCGGCAAATACGCGCGCTGTCTTACGTCCGTTTTTTTCTCGTTAAAAAACTTCTTCAAGGTTTTCGTGCCGCCGCCAAACGCTTGTATTTCGTCGCCGTCCTGCCGAAAACGGAAGACGGCGTTTTGGGGAATACTATCCCCGTCAATACGCAAGGCATTTCCCGTAGTCGGGGGCGTTTTAGAAACGCTCACCTTATACATACCCCCGTCAAATTCCCCTTCTGAAAAGGGTGCGCTGGTTGTAGGTGCAGGGGGAAACACGGGCGTATCGCACGCGTAGAAAATGCGCAAACCGTCCGTTTCCTTGCTTGCCGTAACCCCGCACGGCAGGTCGCACCGCGCTCCCCTTTGAGCGTATTGTAGCGCATATAAGCTTTCCAAATGCGCAAAGGTATAATCTTTCGTAAGCCCCAAGCGTTTGAGTGCCAACAAGCACGCGCGGCGAAATAACGGTTTTTCTTTTGCAAACGCTACGCGCATTTCCCTATCCCCTACCGTAAGGAGCTTTTCGCTTAACGCGTATAAATACTCGTCATCTTCGGCGGCGATTGCCGCAAAGCGCGCCAAGTTCTCCTGCGCCCCACAAACGGCGTTTTCCAAAGCAGGCAACACTTCCAAACGGAGCTGATTGCGTGTATATTCGGTGGATAAATTCGTCTTATCTACCCGATAAGCAAGTCCGTATGTTTGACAATATGCATAAATGTCTTCTTTCGTTTTCGTCAAAAACGGGCGCAGGATATATCCGTCCTGTTCGCGCATGCCGGCGACTCCCGAAAGTGCGCTGCCGCGCGCAAGACGAAACAAAACCGTTTCCGCTTGATCGGATAAATGGTGTGCCGTAGCGATAAAATCCGCTTTTTTCTCATCAATCATACGCGCATACGCCGCGCGACGGAACTCCCTTGCCGCCGTTTCTACGCTTTGACCGTTTTGTTTGGCAAGCGCAAGACAATCCCCTTCCACAACGGTGAGCGAAATATCCCATTCCTTACAAAGCGCAGCCACAAAACGCATATCTTCCAAACTTTCTTCCCCGCGAATACCGTGTTGACAATGGAGTGCGCGCAGAGAAAAACCGTATTCCTTCGACTGCGTTTTGAGATAATGGGTAAGCGCGACGGAGTCCGCTCCGCCGCTGATTGCCACGCATATCGTTTTGTTTTGGAATGTACGCAAGTTCATCATAATTTCAGTATAGCACACGGACGAAAAACTTGCAAGCTTTTTCAGCGCCGAAAGCAAAATTCCAAAGAGAAAAGCGCACGGGTGTTTTGTTCCCCTGCGCTTTGTTGCTTTCGTCAACGGTTATAAAATATACTTCGTAAACGCTTCCAAACCAAGGATAGCGCCCGCCGCTTTCGACGGCGCTTCGTATTTAGACGCTTTTTCTAAATTTTCGTTTACTTTTAATTGAATTTTATTCGTCAAGGTGACGACGTACTCCACGTGTTCTCCGTCCGTCGGCGTGTATTGCAGCTCGGTCAAACAAGAAATATCGACTATTTTTCCGTTTTTCATTTCCACGACGATTTCCGCTTCTTTTACGGTATAGTTTTCTGCGTCGAAGTAGTTGTTTACGTCCACCACTCCTTGCGCGTCGTTGGAATTGATCAAATCGAGTATAATATCCTGCGTAGACGCAGCCGCCGTAGCGTTGAGATACAAATGATAGAACGTACTACCGTTTTTCGTTTCTTTCCGCATACATTCAAGGTTGCTTGCCGATTGCATAACCGCTTCGGTAAGGTAGGTGAATTGCGTATCCAGCGTAATTCCTTCCGCCGCCGTGACTACGTTCCCGCCCTTTCTCGAAACGATATGTACGCTGCCGTCTTGAATATTCCCTATGGTATATTTATACGTTTCCGCGCCGTCTTCTTCATGATGTGCTTTGTATTCGTACGAATGGTTGAACCATACCCCTTCTTCCGTCGTATTTTTGTACAAACGCGCCGTATATTTATCCACGGTAGCCAGCTTATTCCAACCGGGGTCAAATTCATTTTCCGCAACGAGATCCAACGAATAATCGTCGTCGTTTTTCAGCTCCGTCAAAGCGTTATTGATAACCGCAACGTCCGTTTGCATATCCGCTTGTTTATATAATATACCTGCCGACGAAGGCACTTCTACCGCCGAGCTCGCCGCTTTTTGTTCGTAGGACAAACAAATGGTAGCCGTCGCCATCTTAATGGGCACGACGACGTTAATTGCCAACGCAAAATCGCTCAGCGCGCCGTCGTCGTCAATATTATATTGTAATTTTAAACCGTTAACGGGATTGTCGATTTCCGCGCCCTTAACGGAAATGGTCGTGCCAAGCTTTCCAACGACGCCTAAAACTTTGTCCAAAACGGGGTTATTTGCCGAAAAAACAAGTTGCGATTGATATTCGTATTCGCCGCCTTCCAGCTCTACGACGTCGGAGATTTCCGTAGCGGTAAGCGAATCGATAAGCGCGACAAACGGCTTATGAATAAAGGTTGCCCCGTCGTCGTCCGTTACCACGGACGCTTTTTTCACCTTTCCGTCGTCCATGGTGATTTTAATTTTTTGTACGCCGTCCTGCATGACGTACGCCGTAGAATCGTTGAGCAGCGCGCCGCTCGTTACGCGTTTGAATTGCATTTCGCCCGTTTCCGTGTTTTCACGGTATTGCCCGTCGTATCTGCCGTTCACGCCGCCGCCCAAGCCTAGAATTTGCAAATCCGCCGACAAATCCAAGCTGAAATCATACCCTTGCAGCGTAACTTCTTTCGCTTTTTTTCTCGCCGCCACAACTTCCGCTGCCGTCGGTTTTTTTGGCGTTTCCACGCTGCTGTCTTCCACCGAACTGCCGTTACTGCCGTTTGCGCTTGACGTTTCTCCGCCGCCGCATGCCGCAAGTCCTATCGAGCACGTCATCATCACGGCAAGTGCGCTTGCAAGCCACCATCTTTTTTTCATAATATTACCTCCATAAAAGCTTTTGATTGCATCTGCATACAGATTATCTATATTGTATATCTCTTTTCCCTTTACGGCAAGTAAAAAAGCGTTTATTTCACTCAACCGTTGGTTGAATGACTAACCGCTTCGTTTACTTTTATATTCTTATCGTTATTCCTGCTCTAATTGATATAACTGTCCTGCCAAAATCGCCAAAGACGCCGCCAAATCTTCCGTCTTTAACACAATGCCTTTGGGTACGCGCAAGGGCGCAGGCGCAAAATTCCACACCGCCTTAATCCCCGCGTCTACCATAGCGTTGAGCACTTCCTGCGCCGCCTGCTTAGGCACGGTAATAATCCCGATTTTAACGTTATGCCGTTTGACAAACGCCGCAAGCTCCGTCATGGGATAAATGGTTTTTCCCGCCACGCTCGTCCCCACCAAAGACGGCGCAACGTCAAACGCCGCCAAGACGTTGAGCCCGTTATTTTTAAACCCTTCATAGCCCAAAAACGCTCTACCCAAACCGCCTGCGCCGACGATAATCGCGTCGGAAAGATTATCATAGCCAAGAAATTTTTCAATATCCACCATCAAACGACTGATGGCAAAACCCAGACGCGGCCGTCCCGCTTCGGACGCAACCAAAGCCAAATCCTTCCGCACGAGCACCGACGAAACGTTAATACTTTGCGCAATCACGCTAGATGAAATATACTGCGCGCCTTTCGCGCTTTCTTCCTGTAAATAGTGCAAATATAACGGCATCCGCGCAAGCGTTGCCTTGGAAATTCCTTTCTCCGTTTTTTCGCTAAATTTATTCTTCATACGTTTAGTATAGCAAAACAATCGATAAAAAGCAAGCGATTAAACAAAAAAAGAGCCTTCTTTTTTAAAGCTCTTTTAATCGCGCATAGCACGTAAAATTTGCGCTTTCACGTCCGCGCCGTCGTCAATTTTACGGGGCAGAGCCGTATCAGGCAAGCGCATATCCAGCGCCACCTTTCCGTTTTTGAGTACGATTACCCGTTGCGCCAGCTCCCACGATTCTTCAATATCGTGCGTTACCAGCACCGTCGTCGGCTTGTTTTCCTGCCAAAGCGCGATAAACGCTTGATATAAATCTTGCTTTCGGATTACGTCCAGCGACGAAAACGGCTCGTCTAATAACAACAGCTTATTCTTTCCCCAAAACGCCCGACAAAGCGCAACGCGTTGCTGTTCGCCCCCGGAAAGCTGGGAAGAAGGCTTATCCTTTTGCGTTTCCAGCCCCACTTTGATTAAAAGCTCGTTTGCGGCGTTTTCGTCCGCGCCAACGTAGATAAGATTTTCTTTTGCCGAAAGGTGGGGCAAAAGCCGCGGCTCTTGATAGGCATATCCCACGCCGTCGGGAACGTCGGTCAACGTACCTTCAAACGGGATTTGCCTTGCCAAAATATGCAAAAGCGTCGTCTTCCCCACGCCCGACGCGCCTAAAATGCAAACGATTTCCCCGTCGGAAAAGGCTAATTGCAAACGAGAAAACACCGTTTGTTTTCCGTAAGTTTTGGAAACGTCAATCCGCATTATCCATTCTCCTCTCCGCCCATCTTCCTACGATACTGCCCAAGCTTTCCGCTAAAATCCCCGTGATACACACGACGATAACCAACGCAAACAACGCAGGAATTTGACTGTAAATTTGCATATCGTTTGCCATTGTCCCTAAACCGTTTGCCGCGCGGGCAAGCACTTCCGCGCTAACCACCGCTTTTAAACCAAACGCAAACGCCGCGCCGCACTCTAAACACACCGCAGGCAAAGCCGACGGGAGATACAGCGTCGTGATTTGTTTTCTTAAAGGCACTTTATATACGCGACTCATTTCAATTAACTTGGTATCCACGCGCATGAGCGCCGCCGAAATCCCCGTATACAGCATAGGAAACAAGGACAAAAACGCCACCACCGTCGGGGCAGTCCCTGCGCTTGTCCAAACGAGTATGATAAGCAGTACGGCAAGCACGGGTAAAGCGCGTATCGCCCCCACAATCGGTGCAAAAAATGCGCGAAAGGTGGGTAGCATGTATGCAATCACCGCAAAAATTGTCGCAAAAACAAAGGAAATGCAAAAGGCAATCAGCACGCGCAAAAGCGTACCGAAAAACGCCGTCCAAAAAACAGACGAAAGGAGCAACTCCCCTGCCGCGCGCATACACTCGGCAAAGGACGGGAGCAGTAAATCGTTCCCCACTACGGCGTAGGCGATTGCCCATACCGTAAGGAGTACGGCGATTGCCGCCGCTACCGTTATTACGTTGTTTCTCCAAGTCCTTTTTTTCACTTTTTTCTTCCTTTTTCTCTATCAACGTTCCCGTTAAACGGAGCGTCGGCTCACCACATTTGCGCCGCGCCTTTCTTCATTCAGTCCCCAAACGTCATTTTGAATGGAGCGTCAACTCGCCCCAACGTCATTCTGAATGGAGCGTCAGCGTAATGAAGAATCCCAAATTAGGTAGTCCGTTTCCTTAAAAATCCCACGTGCAGTAGAACGCCGCTTGTGGCGGAGTCGTCTTGCCGTCCACGTTGCCGATTCCCGTCAAATAGGCGTTTACTTCCGCCAAACAGGCTTTTGCCGAAGTGAAGTATACGCCGCAACGCGATACGGTTTCCGCCTGTAACATGGCAGGCTTTAAGGTCGATTGATAATCTTTATCCGCCAAGTGCGCCGTTACCGCCGAAACGATTTCCGCGCCCGTAGCCGTTTCCAGCCACGCCGCACTCTCCGCGACGTCGTCGACAAAATCTTCCACCCAAGTCTTGCGGCTTTCTAAAAGTGATTTTTTCGCCACGAGCACCGCTTGGGGATACCCGTTTTCGCCGCCGTAAAGCGCCTGCAAATCCCCTGCTATGGTATATCCCTGCAAGGCTTTTACCTTTGCGGTAACGGCAGGCTCGCCAAGCAAATAGGTTTCTACGCCTGGCAAAGCGCCCACGTCCCCTGCGCCCGTTAAGGGCAAGAGATTGATTTTGTCCGCCGCCGCATTTTCTACGGAAGTCACTTCTTGATAGGGAAGTTCCAACTTAGCAAGCACACTTTTGAGCGTCAGCCCTGGCACTTCGGCAATTTGTAAAACGCCTACCGTTTTCCCGATAAGCCCGTTGAGATTTTCCGACGTATATGCCGTATCGCCTTTGGCAATCAAATAGAGATTACCGTGCGTAACCGTACCCAGCATTTGATACTTTTCACCGCTGCCCAGCAGCTTTGCCGCCGCCGTAACGGGCAATACGCACAAATCGGCGTTGTCACTTTCTTCCTTATACGTAACCGCGTTTTTGATGAGTTTCGGGTCAACGACCTTATAGCTAACCCCGTCGTCCGCTTTATCGTCCTTCATCATAGCGGCAAACGCCATAGACGGCGCGCCGTCGGGCATATACACCGTCACGTCCGTTTTCGTTTCCCCGCAAGCCGCGCTCAACGCAAACGTCATTACCGCGGCAAAAACTGCCGTACACTTTTTCCATGCTTTTTTCATTTTATCACCACCGCTTCTACTCTATGGATAGGAAAGCCTTTTTCCACCCATTTGTTTTCGTATTCCGTTACGATATTCCATTCGGGATTGCCGTTTTCGTGCAGGTTATACGTAACGTTTTCCAAAGCAAAACCGCAGGCTTTGTATTCTTCCAAGGAAAAGTCAAAAAAATCCCTATCGTCCGTTTTTTGAACGATACGCCCGCCGTTTTTCAACAGCTTTTTATACACGTTTAAAAAGTTCCTATGGGTAAGTCTTTGCGACGCATATCCAAGCTTTGGCAGCGGCGTCGAGAAGTTCAAATAGATAGTATCCAAACTGTTTTCGGGAATGTAACAGGGAATACATTCCGCGCGGATATTGAGAAAACGAACGTTTTCTATTCCCTGCGCTTTCACCGCTTCCATCGGCGTTAAAATCACGTTGCTCATCTTTTCCAAAGCCAAATAATTCACGTTGGGTTTTTTGCAGGCTAATTCGCAAATAAAACCGCCCTTTCCGCAACCGATTTCCAGCTCGATAGGCGCGTCGTTTCCAAACGCCGCCGAAAAATCAATCAACGCGCGGAAATGTTCCGCCGCTTCCTTCATATTAAGTATGCCGTTTGCACCCTTAGCCAACAACAAATCTCCGCACGCTTGCATACGCGCGTCGAAGTTTCTCTTTTTTCTCATTCTCATTGACATACGTTTTTACCTTCTCATTTCGTACCCGTACTTCCAAAGCCGCCTTCGCCGCGCACGGTATCGGACAGCGTTTGCGTTTCGGCGTAATCCACGCGCAAAAAGGGCGCGACGACAAGCTGCGCAATACGCTCGCCACAGGTAATCGTTTGCTCTTTATCCGAATGATTATGCAGCGCCACCATCACTTCACCGCGATAGTCCGCGTCCACCACACCGACTTTGTTGGCAGGCGCAAGACCGCGCTTGGACGCCAAACCGCTCCTTGCATAGATAAGCCCTGCGTAGCCTTCGGGAATTTCCATAGCAAGCCCCGTATGCACCAGCACCGTTTGGCTCGGCGCGATAACGATATCTTCTTCACACACAGCGTATAAATCCGCTCCTGCCGCATACGCGCTACCGTAGGTGGGCAACACCGCTTTTTCGTTGAGTTTTTTTACTTGAACCTTAGGCATCATTTTTTTCTCCGTAGTAGGTTATTTATCCGCTAATCATTATAACAAAGCCCACGAAAAAAAGCAAGCGAATTACCCCTGTTTTTCTCAAAGAGAAAAAAGCGGAGCTATCAAGCCCCGCTTTCCGCTTCTTTCGACGCTTCCAAAAACGTGTCGTATAACGCCCCGTAAAAATAGGCGATATAATTCGGCGCAACCGTGTCCAGCTTAAACGCTTCAAAGCGCTCGACCGGATCGGGATAGGTCGTTTCGTAATAACTACGAACGATATTCAGACGCTCCACGTCCGACAAAGCGTAATTGACGGTATACGGCGCTTTGGAAATTTCTTCCGAGCTCGCCTTTTGCGTATAGCGCAAATAAAAGAGCAGGCTATCCCGTACGTTTTCAATACGCTTTTCATAGCTTTCGTCCAGCTCCGCGCAGTACAATTCCCATATGGGAGAAAGGAAAATCCCCTGTTCTAACAGTCGGGATTTTTCGTCCTTCTTTTCCTGTTCACGCCTACGAACCAAATTGTTTTTTTGTAGCTGCGCGTCCTGCACTCTAAGCACCTGACTTTCCGTCAAAGCGGCGTATTGCTGCTCCGTGTAATCGATAATATCAATTTCCATAACGCTTATACTCCTTTCCCGTCAGGGCTTTGAAATTCCGCGCGCAAACCGCGTAAGATACAACCTTTTTCCAAGGTGAACGTAAAGACGAAGTCCTTTCCACGCAGCGCAAGCGAACGGCTTGCCTTGCCGTTTTGCATAGAAAAATCGCCCTTCCATTCGCCCATATCCGAACGCACCCAAACGTGACATTCGCCTTCGCCTAGCAGTTCTAAATAGTCCAAGGTTTTACGTCCTTTCCCTATCGCGACGTTTTCCGTTTCAAACGTATACGTTTCCCCGCTCGGCAACTCGCCGTCAAAGGCGGACAAACGTCTTAAATATCCCCCGTCGCAGCAGTACGCTTTTCCGGCAAAGCCGGACAGCCCCGCTGGCGCGAACGCAAAATATCCTTTCCCCGTTTCCATATCCGCAACTACGGCTTTCCGCGTCCCGTCGTCGCTCATATACGACAGGAAATACTTTCCGTCAAACTCCGCGTGATAACAAGGATATTCCCCATGTAAAGGTCTTATCGCAAGCTCTTTGCATATGCGCTTGGCGTGTTCGCCGTGTAGCGAGTACAAGCCGTCGTCGGCAAGAAACACGATTTGTTGCTCTCCGATAGCGCTAACGCCCAAGCTGTCCCCGTGAATTTTACCGCCGCCATACGCCAACGGATACACACGAAATTCTCTTGCCGAGCCCCCAACTTTGATACGGGATATTCCGTATTCGTAAAAGACGTATACGTATTCTTTGACAGCGGCAATCCCCACGATCGTGCCGTATTCGGAAGGCAAGCGTATGTTACCGCCGTCGTTAATACTGTCCGCATGGTCGCGCGGAGCATACGGCTTGGAATACCATAGCGTGTACGGCTTTTCCACGAAAAAATATCTCCCCAGCGCAAAACAAGCCGAAGGCAAAACGGGCGCAACGCTTTCCACAGTCGTTTCCAAACCGCGCATAAACAACACGCCGCCTTTCCCCGCCAACATGACGTCCTGCACTTCTCCTTTGTCCACCGCCGACGTTACGCCAACCGCTTTCATTCTGCCGCCAAGCATTCTCAGGTCTTCAAACGTCTGCTCGGCGTCGTTCCACGCGTATAAATCCCCGTCTGCCAACAACGCGTACCGTTCTTTATAGCTACCGTCCGCGTATTCCTGCACGGTAAATACGCTGTCAACCAGCGGTACGCCATTTAACGAAAGCGCACTACCGTCTTGCGTGAAAGCGGTAGAAATCCCCACGCCCGTCTTCGCCGTACCGTCTGAAAATTCCACGTTTTTAGCCGAGCGCACTTTCCATATCTTTTCACCCAGCTCGTCTTGCGAAAAAGCCGCAACCGTTTTCACTTGTTTGCCCATGATTACACCCACCTTCTCGCGCGTATTTTTTTAGACGGCGATAAACGATAGGTTGCCGCAATAGCGTCCTTGTATTTTTTGGAATACACCGCCGCTTCTTCAAACAATCCCAGCGAAAGCGCATACTCCGCCGCCATACCGTAGGCAAAATGCCGCACGCAAACGAACAGCGTAAAATCGCTAACGCCGTCTATATCCTTCTCCAAAGGCACGTAGCTATACGTAACGGTAAGCTGACCGCTTTGCGCTTTGAGATATTCGGGATAGAGCTTAAACGGAACGTTATTCCCCCATTCGTCCGTAACCTTTAACACGCGCACGATACTTTTTGAAAATTCGGAAAAATACACCGCGCCCGTATCCGTTTGCAAAGTTTCTTCCGCCGTCAACGGAAAATAATCCAAGGCAAGCTCGTTTTCCACGACGGAAAAACAACGCGTTAAGTGCTCGGTTTCCGCCTGTCCTTCCGAAGTTTCTCCGTTCAAATAAGCGTTTACCTTTTCTCCAAGCCCCAACGTTTCCGCTGCTGCTTGTACCGCTTCTTTTACCGTGATCATAATTCTCTCCTTCCGCCGCAGGTACGTTTTTTAGACATACGTAGCGGCGTATTTTTCATATTTCACCCCACGCGCCGCCCAAAGCGGCGCACCCCTTTCCCTTCATTCTCTTCTTTTTACGGCGTCTACCGCCTATGCTTACTCTATATTCGTTTGAATATCCAGTAAGATACCTTGTCCATTCGGACGAGTACACATAAGCTCTGCATACTTAACAAGCGTAGCCGTATACACGGGCTTACCGGGTACTTGTTTCAAGATTTTTCCGTCTTCGCCTTCCAACCATTTCCAGTCGCAAAGCTGATGAATAATAAAGTCGTTGGTATTCAACAGATACATGGTACTCGCTGGACAAAATCTGTCGGCGACAAGGGGAATACCGTTAAAGTTCAGCGCCTTAAAGCCGCCTTCGATTTCCATTGTAGGAAGTACGATAGACATCTTACGGAAATAATCCATCAACGTGCGTTTTACGTCCAAAGAGCAAACGATAAAATTGATTTGGTTGCCCGAGTTTGCTTCAATGTCGTCGATTGCCTTTTGAATTTTGATATCGCTAATTTCCCCGACGTTATTCATTCGATAAGGGCGGATGCTTGGAAATTCCGTTCTGTTCAAACCGTACATATCGTGGTACTCGTCAAAGAGCGCGCCAAGCCCCGTCAACTCGTAATCACGCGAACCGTGCATATAGATAAGACATCCTTCCAGCAAGTATTCGCTGCAATCCTTTTCCGTCATAATGATGCCGTTTTTTCTGTCTACGTGTGTAATTTTTACGTTTTGTGCTTCGGGAATCGCTACGTCCAACGTGTCGATAAAATCGACGTACATACCTTCCAAAAACGGCGCAATATCGCCAACGTAAACTTGCTTGCCTTTTGCTTCGCTAACGTCGCTGAGATATCCCGTTCCGTTACCGAACAACATTCTGCCAAAGTTTAAGGACGCGCTTTTTACCAGCGATTCCATTTCGTCGTTTAAAAGATTGACGAACGCGCCTTCGTTATTCGCCGACGCGCGAATGGCTTTATCCGAGATTTCAATCGTACCGTACAAGTTTTTCAGCGTCGTGACAAATTCCACCCTATCGCCACTTCTAGCGGAAGGAAGATCTCCCGTTTCGCTGCCCGCGCCGATACCGGCGTTAATGCCAATTCTGACAAGCTTACGCACGTCCTTGCCCACTACGTCGGCAGACGAACGTTTAAATTGCGCCAGTAAGGGATTTGCTTTTAAGTTCAACGCTTCCGTTACGGCGTCCAAATAAAAAGATTTCAATGCGTTATCCGCAGTTTCTACTGTAATCATAATTTTTTTCTCCTAAAACTTTATTTTACGCTTGTTGCGTGCTTTTACGGAACATATGCAACGCCATGTTGCCCGCTTCCGAAAAATTTTTCGCCTTTTGCTGCGGAGCGGCAAGCGCCCCCGTTCCGCCCGTGAGAAGCGGCGCGCCGCTTTTCGTCAAGGAAGATAAATAACTCCCGACGATTTTCAAGCGCACCCCTTCGTTTTGCATTACCTTGTCGAAAAGTTCGTCGTCCGAAAGCGCGGTCATTCCGCGGCTCGGCTGTAACGGCGCGACGTTTTTCACGTCGTCCGAAACGGCAATATCCCTTTGCGCGTTTTCCTGCAAAGTCCCCGTTTCCATGCTTTCGCTTACGCCTTCGATAGGCTGCGGTTGTTGGTCATGGAGCTCAATTTCCGACTCGTCGGCGCGTACGCTCGCCTGTTCTAAGCCGTGGATATACGCGTCGAACTTTTCTTCTTCCGCGCGTCTTGCGGCAGCATTTTTGCGGAGCTTTTCCACCCCTGTATTTTGCGTGCTTTCCACCTTTTCAGCTTTGAGATTGTCCATTTCCTTTTGTAACTGTTTCAGCATTTGGCTACGTCGCGTAAATTCCGCCTGTAAGCAGCCGTACGCCTTAGCAAGGGCGTCCACGTCCTTAAATTTTCCAAGCACCGCCGAAGCCTGCGCGGGGGCGTTTCGCTCCGTATTTTCCCCGTCTTTCGCCATTACGATATCTTCCGTGCCCGTTTCCTGTACGTATTCGTTGTCCTTTTTCATATTTTTTTCTCCTTCATTTTATTGTATCGCCTTTTGCTTATGCGCCGCGATATGCGCAACAAAACGTTGCTTTAACCCTTCGTTTTGTTTTTTTCTAAACTCTGACGAAAGCAAAAATCTGGTATGCTCGGTGATATGTAAACTATGGTCGTCGTACTCGTCCACCGCCGTTTCCCCAACGAGCATATTCAAATTTTCTTCGCCTGCTTTTGCGATATGCAACGCGGAAATATCCTGCGCGTTTTCATAACTGCCAAAGCCGAACGCTTCCAAAACACGGCTTTTATTTTCCGGAGAAAGCTTACCGTTTTCGTCCGTCAATACGCCACATTCGTACAATTTTAAAATGGTCGCGCGCTTTTCTTCGGGCGTAACCGCTTCCTGCGTTTCAAACTGCACGTCGCTTACCGAAAGGTCGGCGGCGTTGAAATAATACACCTGCGTTTTCTTGTTTTCGCCCGTCAAGGTCATCAATCTTGCCGAGCCCGCAAACTGCCGATACAGCCGTAAAATCTGCCTACCCACTTCTTTAATAGCCCGTTCCAAACTACCCAAAGTCGCCGCCAAGCGCGAATCGTCTTGGGATAAAAGCAACTGCAAGCCCGTTGCGCTGGTCACCCTTGCAGGCGTGGAATTTTGCGAAAGCTCGCTAATGCCGCTAATCAAAGAAAACTCCTGTTCCAGCCATTCTTCTTCCAAAGAAAACTCCGTAGGCACTTTGCCGCAATCCAGCATTTCAGGCGCTTTTCCCCCTTGACGGTAAACGAGAATTTTCCCGGGGTTTAATCCTTCTTCCGCCAGCTCGTCCGTGTCCACCGACCCGTCTTCCACCGTTAAAACGCCCATGGATACACGGTTTAAAAACTCGTGTTTTCTATTGCGCACGGCGTTATACGCGCGCTGTACGGGAATCATTCTGTCGATAACGCTCGCCCCGAAAAAAGCACCGGGGAGCGTCAAGCAATCCTGTTTGACAAACGGGAAGATTCTCTCGCCGCGTTCGCCGTTGCGATAGGGTAATTCCCCTTCATACAACAGCTTTCCCCCTGCGACGATTTCTAATTTTCCTTGCGGTAAATCACCGTTTGGACGGGTATAGCGTTCGATAAGCACTACGCTTTCGTCCAACGCCACTTCATCCGCTTGTCCCATACGCGCGATTGCCGACGACGGCGCGCAGTAGCCTACTTTTGTCAAAAGGTCAGGAGCTTCCGCCGCCACTTCTACGCCGTAATTATCCTTTACGTAATCGACGCTGACCGCCCTTGCATGGATAATGCTGCGCATATTTTCCACCCCGTCGGCGGTTAAATCGTCGGGATACACTTCAAAGGGCGACAAAGCCGCAACGCTAACTTCCCCTTCAAACACGGCGTTCCCATGCTCGTCCACGCCTACCTTTTTACCGCCCTGCTCGTTCCAAGTAACTTTGTAAAACGCCGAACCGCAGGTTTCCGACCACACCGTCGCCTTCGATACCGTTTCCGCAAACGCGATACGGCTTTGCGCGTACTGTAAAACGCCCGTGGCAAGCTTTGCCGTTTTGACGTCCCCTTCTTCGTCGGAGAATGCGCGAACGCGCAGCACGGGGCGCAGCTTTTCGAGCTTTGCAATACGGGAATCCACCAGCGGCGCGATATGATTAAACACCCTGCGCGATTGCCAGTAATACCCGTCGTTTTCTTCTACGATACCGCCAAGCGGCGAAACGTCGCAATACTGATCGCCGCTGTAAAAGCGCATATTCAAAAGCCAACCGCTTTCCACACTCCGTCTTTGTTCCCTGCGGCGCTGAAAATCCGCCGCCACTTCCGCGGCAAGCTTTTGTTTCCTTTTTTCTTCCGCCGCCTGCTTATCCGTAAATTGTTCCTTGCTCATGTTTCCTTACTCCTTTTTACCGTTTTTCTCACTACCCGTTTGCGCGGCTTTGCCGCCGTCTTTTTTGTTTCAACGCATACCTGCTCCCCCTTTTTTTGTTTTTCTTCGTCGATTAGCAAAGCCAACAAACGTTTTCTTTCCGTTTCCAGTTCTTCGTCCGTCATGGCTGCCATATCGCCGTTTTCCCGTCCTTCCAAAAGCATTTGCACCGCTTTCAAATCGGGCGGAATATCCTTTTTCGTCTTCTTGCGTTTGGTGAGCTTTAACGTCCCGTCCACTTCCGCATACTCTTCGGTGATTTCGGAAACCTGATACCCAAGCGCCACCTTTAACAACGCGTCCCCAAGCTTTTCTTCCTTTTCCATTTTCTCTCTCCTTTTCACCTATTCCTACTCTCTTTTCCACCCGTCATTCTGACCGTAGGGAAGAATCCCTACTCTCTCTTCTACCCGTCATTCTGACCGTAGGGAAGAATCCCTACTCTCTCTTCTACCCGTCATTCTGACCGTAGGGAAGAATCCCATGGAAGAGATTACAAACTTCGTATAATGACATATTTCGCTACCGCTAAACGTGGCGGTAAAGAAAAGCACACGACTGTTCTCTCTACTTCCCCCTAGTCCTTTTCAAACGCCGCAGTAAGCTTTCCTTATCCTTTTGAATGGCAGTCTTCCCTTGCTTTGGCGGCACTTTATGCGGACGGCTCATCAAATAATAGCGCATTTCATCCAAAGCGTGGTCGTCCGCCTTTCTCGGCGCGTCGCCGCTCCCCCAAAAATACCCTTTTAGCTCGGATATCAGCTTAACGCAGTTGTTGAAAATGTAAATATTCGGCAAGCCGTTTTGTTGGTTGAGATAGCTTTTCACCCGAGCAATCCCCGAAAATAAATCCTTGTTCACGTCAGGGTTGACGAGTATGCCGCGTTGATAGAACAAATCCGCCACGCTTTGCAGCGCAGACAGCGTTTTTTGTTTCGCCGCGCTGTCGATTAGCGCGCACACCCTGCCGCCGCTATCCCGTTTCCAACCGATACGCCCACAGATCTCCTTAATTTTCGCCGCGTGGTAATCGATATCCCTACCCGCTTCGTAATGCTCGTAAATCACGTACACGTTGTCGTCGAAGTCCACCGCGTACCAATGTGCCGACAAGGGATTATTCAAACCGGGGTCGATAGAGATATTGTCCTGCCATTCCGCAGGCACGTCAAACGGTTCGATTACGTGTATACTTTCGTCAAATTCAGGATACACCAAGCCTTCTTCGGCGGCAAACCGCCCATATCTTCGAGATTGCAAAGCGCGCTCGTCCATACAGCCTTCCAACAGCGAGATTTCTTCTCCGTTGAGATAGGGATTGTCACTCCATTCCATGAACTCATACCAAATTTCGGGGTCGTTTCCACGATTGCAAAAGATATCGTTATAGACAAACGTCAAGCCCTTCAAAGGGGTCATTGTCGCGAAGATATCTCCACGCTTGTCCAACACGCGCATACGACATTCCAAATAAATATCCTTGGGCGGTTCTTCGTCAAACCACACGAAATCCAGCGACGTACCTTGAAATTTTTCTCTGCCCTGATCGCAGCTTTTAAACCCGATTACCGAGCTCCCCCCAAACACGTTTTTGATACGGATTAAGTCGATAATCCCGCTTTCCGGGCTATCCTTTCTGCCGCTGAGCATGACGATGTCTTCAATCCAGTCTTTACGCAGATAATGGAGAATTTTTTTTTGCGCAACGTCCCTTTGCACCTGCGTGGACAAGGACACCACCCAACCGCAAACGTCGGGCTTATTTTGCCGATAGGGATGCACGCCGCGCGCCATGTATACGCACTCCACCGCGCCGCACTCCGTTTTTCCCGAACGGTTTCCCCCGAACACCCAACGGCTACGCTTAGGGGATTTATGAAAGGCGACCTGTTTTTTATGAACGGTTTCCCCCGTATTGTATCTGGCAAGAGCGTCTTGCTTTTTGCGTTTGGCAAGCTCCGTTTCTACCCGTTTGAGTTTTTCTACAATTTCTCTCATAATTCACACCAAATAGACAAAATCGCCCGATTTACCTGCGTTATAATAGCGTTTATGAAAAAGTATATTTCATGGGCGATTGCCGCATTGCTATGGCTGTTCGCGCTATGTTCGCCCGTACAACAAACCGCGGTTTTAGCCGCGTCAAATACCGCTCCCGTCCCCGAACTTTCGGTGGGCGGCTATGCCTGTATTCTGTCAAACTCCGCCTATTTTTACGCCGAAACAGACGAAAAAAGCGGCTTATTCCTTTTGCCCGAAACGTATTTCGTCAAGATTGTGGAAGTGGGCGAGCCGTATACCAAAATCGAATATCTTTACGACGATACGCAGGTCAAAAAGCTGACGGGCTACGCGAAAAGCGAACAGCTCACCGCCGTGGATTTCGTACCCAAACGCCCCTATTATTACTGTCTTTTCAACGTGCATTACCGTTTAGACGGTTCTATCGCAGGCGATACCTTTTTAGACGAAATCACCGTTACGTGTACCTATTACGGGGATTATACCGTCGGTTCGAAAACGTACTGCTACGTTTTGCAGGGGGAAGAGTTTGGCTACGTCCCCAAGCCCGCCGACCTTACCGTGGAAAAGAGCACGGAATACGCGGACAACTATACGCCGCCGTCTACGACGCCCACGCCCGACGAAAGCTCCAACCAAACCCAACCCGCGCAAATCGCCATTTTGATTGCGCTGTGCCTGCTCGTTCCCATCTTAGCCGCGCTGATTTTAAAACCGCCCCGCCGTCCGCCTTACGAACCCGAGCTGTAATCGCCTTGCTCTTTTCCTATACATAATCCGCGTTAGCGGTCTAAACCATCCCCAACCGTCATTCTGAACGAAGCGAAGAATCCCTTGGACGAAAGTACGGACTACGTATTAAGGGATATTTCGCTTTTGCTCAATATGACTTTTTGGGATAAATCCGTCGCAAGACGGTATGTAATCCGCGTCAGCGGTATGTAATCCGTTGTTAGACGGCATCTCTCCTACCCTTTCAGCCAGCGCCGTTCCCTATCGCTAAGTCCCCTGTTTTCCCGTCGTTGCATGTATGTAAAAATCAGCTGAAATAATTCCATTTGCGAAAACCGCTTTTCAAATTCGTTTTCCGTCAAACCGATAGCACACAGCTTTGCGCCCATCTTTTCCCCCAAGCGCATTTGCATGCGAAAATATTTACTCTCACTAAACGGAAACTTGCGCCCGTCAGCTTTTGGCAGGGTGCGTTTTAATTTGCGTTCCTTGCCAAAAAATTTGACGGCAAGCAAGGTTCGTTCTAATTCGCTAAGCTGCTCCATGATTTTTTCCGTTTGATCCTTCAACCAAAGCAAATCGTCCTTTTCCACGATTTGCCCCACGATTCGCTCCGCCACGACTTCCGCCGGAGCGTCGCTACGGTAGGACAGCAACGCCATATTTGAAATATGCTGATTGTACTCCTTCTCCACCGTTTTTAATACGGGATAAGCGTACAACACCGCCTTCACGTAATTTTTCAAACCTTACTCACCTCACTTTTTACCTACATCTTCTTTCGTCCAAGCTCTCGCCCCGAAAGCGCATTTATTATGCACCCGTTTTTTCCTTTTTGCAACCCCTTCCGTTCGTTTTTTTGAATAAAATCCGAACATTTGTTCGTTTTTGCACACAAAAAGATAAATAAACCTTGACAAGCGTATGCCTATTTTGGTATATTTTTCCAAGTTTTACCTGCATATTGTAAACTATTTAATAAAAATCTACTTTATCCGTCATTTTGTCGCGCAAGCGGAAAAATCCCGTGGAAGAGCGCAACCGTCCCGTTCTATCTCCCCTTACCCCTTCCAAAAAGAAAATGTCTTTCTGTACAACTTTTTTGCGCCGTCCTATTGCTTTTTTTACGTATTCGTGGTATAATAATGTTATTATGAAGAAATTTGCGTTGACGATAACGACATTTGCGTGTTGCGCCGCCCTGTGTATTACGGGCGCGGCAGTTTCGCTTGCGCCCATTTCCGCGCAAGCGGATACCGCTACGCAGGAAACGCAAAGCGGACTTCTCCTGCCGCAAACGTACGAAGAATATCTTCCCTTGTCTGCGCCCAGCAGTGCGGCGGTAAGTACAAACTATACGGCGGTAGCCGACGGCAACGTTATTTACGTCTACGATAGCCACAGCCAAACGTACGTGAAATACGAACACGAGCAAAGCGGACTTCCCGAGTATGCAATCAAAAAACTGCAATTTTGCGAAAACGGGAATTTGTATTTTGCGGATAACTCCCCAGGGGCGAACTTTTATGAGTTGCAGCTGCCCACTATGACCAAAACGCGCGTGGATATTGCCTGTAAAACGTTCGTCATTCACGGAACGGAGCTGTACTTTGCCAACAGCGTAGGTTCTTTATATAGCTATTCCTTAACGGAAAAATCCACGCCCGTACATTTTGACCTTGCCTATTCTCCAACCGAGCCAACGCTTGCGTTTTATAATAACGAGCTGTATTTTACGGACAACGGCGTTTCGCAAACGCTATATAAAATCAACCCCCACGTTAATAAGAATACGGCAACGCCGATTGCCACGCTTGAACCGCGTATTCAACACATGACGATTACCGCAGGCGTGCTCGCCTGCACCACGGAATCGCGCGATTTTTACGCCTATTCCCTTGCGCAAATCAACGAAGAAGGACTGCTCACCAAAGCAACGGACGGCAGCTATACCACTCTTTCGTCTTTCGGGGAATACGTATACGCCACCCAAACGCAAAAAGGGCTTATCCGTCGGTATTCCACGACGGACAAGCAATTTACTTCCTTTGAAATCGGCGCGCAAAGCGCGGCAATCAACCGCTTAAACGGCGCGACGGACGTATGCTTATTCGACGGAATTTTGTACACCGCCGACAGCGGTAATAACCGTATCAGCGTATACGAAACAAGCTCGAATAGCTATCGCACCCCCATCACGACGGCGTTTCCCGTGAAACGTCTTTCCACGGACGGAAACGTCCTGCTTGCCGCAGGGGAGAACAAAGCGACTTTGTTTTCCGCGGCAGACGGTCAAGCGTTGCAAACGTTCGACCGTTTTAACGGTGAAATTAAAGGCGCGGCGTCCGTTTACGGCACGCACTATCTCATCTCCGACGGTTACGCCTATATTCTCGCGCAAGGCGAAGACGGCAGTTGGACACAAACGGACGTCAAAAAGAACTGCGCGTCCTTCGTTTCCCCGTATTTGCTTACCAACGATTTACACGGCAATTTATACGTAGCGACGGGCAATCTCGTCTACACCTTTACGCAAGACGAGCTTGCCGATACCACCAAGGACGGCAGACAATTTCTAGCAGGTATTCCCGCCGAAACGGATAAACTGCTTGTCGATTACGAGAAAAACGTATACGCGTTAAAAAACGGCAATCTCTATAAAAACGGCGAAACGACGCCCTTTGCCGCGCTTTCGCAAAAGCCGTACGTTTACGGCGGCGAAGGGTATACGCCCAGCGCGCTGTCCTTTACCTTTGCAGCAGACGATTACGCGTCTACCGTATACGTCTTATTCGACGGTACGTATATCGTTTGGTCGCAGGAGCTGGATATTCCCAACCTGCACACGATAGACACGCAAAACGTAGCGCAAACGGTGTTTGCCGAAGAGAGCGTGGAAAACACCACGGTTGTCAAAACACAGCCAAAAAGCTTGCTTATTCGCTTTGAATTAGGCAATTTACGCGACGGGAAAACGCTGGAAGACGAGAAATACTTCCCCTATCTTTCCCATCACCGCGAAGAAGAAAGCGTGACGGCGCTCGTTTTGGGCGCGACGGAAGAATACAACCTGCTCGCCGTATTCGATAATACGAAAAAGGAATATCTCACCTATCTCACGCCCAAAGCAAACTGCGCCGTGCTCGACCCGACGGAATATTCCCTGCCGTATACAAACGAACAACAATGTTCGGCGTATCTCACCAACGACGTACGGCTGTATAAATTCCCTTATCTTTCTCCGCTGCTCACCGTAACGACGTTACCGCGCAGCGGTCAAGTGACCTTGCTTGGAGAAATTAACGAGCCGCATTACGCTTATTATAAAGTATCGTACACGGCAGACGGCGAAACGTACACGGGCTACGTACCCAAGGCGTTCGTGACGCTGTTCGACCCGTCCGCGCCCGAAGTTACTCCCGTTTCCAAAGGAACGGAAAGCGCAACGACGGATAACGTATGGCGTTTTGCCTATATCACGTTAGGGTGCGCCGCGATAGCCATTTTAGTCGATTATCTCATTCTCCGCCGCAAACCCGGCGACGAAGAATAAGGAATAACTATCTTACAAAAGGAGGAACGATCTCATGGACAGTCTAAGTAGTATCAGCGTGCCCCTACGGCAAAATCGCGTCGCGGATCGTTCCGCCACACGTTAAAAACCGTATAAAAAAGCACGCTACCTACCAAGATTAGAGAACACACGGAGGTAGAATGCTATGCAACAAATTTTTGAATATTTGCGCTTACAGGACTATGTAAGCGCCGCAACTCTTTGCGAAAAACTGTCAAGCGAAGAGCTTGCCGCTCTTTTCACCCAAGCAAACGCAACGGATATCCCCGCGCTTTGCCGCGCGCTTGATTCGGATACGCTTGCCGAAACGTTACCCTTACTCGATAAAGCGTTACAAGAAGACGTCATCAACAGTCTGCGTGACGACGAACTAGAAAAGGTACTCGACGAAATGTCCGTCGACGAAACGGTGGACATGATAGAAGAAATGCCGCAGGAAATCGTGCGGCGTATCGCCGAAACGGACGAAATTATTCAGCTACTTTCTCAGCGTAACTTCGCCGTATTAAAGCCCCTACTTTTTTCCATGAACGCCATTGACCTTGCCGACGTTTTCAACCGTTTAAAAACGGAAACGGAGCTCGCCGTACTCTTCCGTATTTTGCCCAAGGATTTGGCGGCGGAAACGTTTGTGGAAATGGACGGCGAGCAAAAGGAAAAGCTTTTAAAAAAGCTGAACGATAAAGAACTTCGCGCCGTCATGGACGAACTGTTTTTGGACGACACGGTAGACTTTATCGAAGAAATGCCTGCCAGCGTCGTCAAACGTATTTTGGCGCAAAGCGACAACGAAACGCGCGCGTATATCAACGAACTGCTGCAATATCCCAAGGACAGCGCAGGCAGTATCATGACGATAGAATTCGTTTCCTTAAAGCCTACTATGACGGTAGAAGATGCGTTTACCCGTATCCGCCGAACGGCGATTGATAAGGAAACCATTTACACCTGCTACGTAACGGACGAAACGAAAAAGCTGCTTGGGCTTGTGACGGCGAAAGATTTAATGCTCGCCGACCAAAAAGCGCAAATTGCGGATATCATGAACGAGAACGTCATTTACGCGCATACCCAAGACGATAAGGAAGAAGTGGCGCGTATGATTTCCGACTACGGTTTCCTTGCCCTGCCGATTGTCGATAGAGAAACGCGGCTTGTAGGTATCGTTACCGTTGACGACGCCATGACCGTTATCCAAGAAGAAAACACCGAAGATATCGCCAAAATGGCGGCTGTTACCCCTACCGATAAGCCCTATTTGAAAACGAGCGTTTGGCGCATTTGTTTCAACCGTTTGCCGTGGCTTATCCTATTGTTGATTTCTTCTACTTTTTCAGGTTGGATTATCTCGCAAAACGAATCGACCTTGAATATGCCCGTGTACGGCATTATTTTAACGGCGTGCATGCCCATGCTCATGGGTACTGGCGGGAACGCAGGCTCGCAAGCGTCGGCAATGATTATCCGCGGGCTTGCTATCGGCGAAGTGGAATTTTCCGATTTTTGCAAGGTCGTATGGAAAGAAATCCGCGTATCCGTTTTGATGGGCGCATTACTTGCCGTAGCTTGCTTTGCTAAGGTTATGTTCCTTGACGGTGTATACGCCGTAGAAAACGGCGTATGGGTAGCGCTGGTGATTTGCCTTTCCATGTTCGTCACCATTTTGCTTGCCAAGCTTATCGGGGCGATTCTTCCCCTGCTCGCCAAAAAATGCCGCTTAGACCCTGCGGTGGTCGCGTCCCCGTTTATCACGACGATTATTGACGTATTGTCCTTAACGGTATATTGCCTGTTCGCCGTATGGCTTTTAGGCACTTTGTAAAATAAATATCCACTGGCATAGCCAGTGGTTTTTACTTTTCGGGCATAGCCCTAATACTACCAGCGGGGCACAAGTGCCCTTTCGGGATGCCTGGCAGCGTGCTTTAATTACTTGCCACCCTTAAAAGGGTCATGTGGGTCAAAAATACTCAGTTGGTCTGCTTCTTTATCCGCTTTCAACTGATTTTCTATGTACTCCTTTATCGC
>JAGAIW010000152.1 GCA_017626305.1 Clostridia bacterium | reverse complement strand
GCCGTCGTAAAGCCCGAAACAAAGGGAACGTCCTCTTCCTTCAGCTTAAAGGATGCGTCTTGAACCAGCTCCTGCATCGTGCGTTCGATGATGTAAATCCAAAACTCCTCGCTCGTTACCGTCGTGCCGTCAAGATCCATCAAAATGGCTTCGATAGGCCCTTGCACCGTTACGGGCTTGATTTCATAATCGGCAACGACGCCGCTTCCCGTTACTCTGCCATAGGTTTTCCCATCTCTTTCAAGGAATTCTACGTTGTTGAGTTTTTTTCCTACCAACTCACGCATTTTTAATCTCCTTAGCAAAATCGGTCACAACAAGGTCTTCCGCCTTCGCTTCGCCGACAATATACACCGTCTTTTTCTCCCCTGCTTGCATATCGAAGTAGTTGTCGGAGTAGGTATACTTATAATTGTCGGGCAAACGCAAGGTGATCCCTTTGGCAAATTCCTTCGCTTTGATGGTTATGGCAAGTCCGTTTTCCGTCTTCTTTACCTTGTAGGTGTACTTGCTCGCAAATCTACAAGTATGCCACATATCGTAGGAATATACGGTGGACAAGCTTTCGCCGTTTGCCTTACACTCGGCGTAGAGATAAGCGTTTTCTTGCGTAATTTCGCCCTCGACGATTATCTGCGCTACGCCGTTTGCCGCAACGTTGAGGGTTGCCGTCTTCTTCCAAACGCTCGCCCCAGACAACGTTTTCACGCCGTAGGTAACCTTCGTCTTTATTGCTTGATCGGTGTCGTTTACAAGCGTCAACGCGGTCATGCCCCCCTTCTTTTGCACAAACGTGAGCAAAACGGGCGCATAGCTCTTCTTCATTTGATAGTAAACCTGCTTAGGCTCGCCATAGTAATCGATGATCGCCCAAGTAGCGGAAGGCCAAATTTCAGAATACATCCAATTCATAAAACCTCCGCATCTTTCTTTGTTGGCTCTTGCATACTCCATTTCGGCGCGCATCGTTTCCGCGTGTACCGTCATACCCTTGGCAATGAATTGCTCTACCCTGCTGCTTTCACCGTAAAGAGAGGTTGCGTAATAATCCTCGCGCTTTGCAAAAGTCATCAAAATGGCGGCGTAAGGATTGTCCATAAGTCTATCGTCCCAATATTCGTTCATCGGCCAAAGCTGATCTTCGGGGAAGATTTTTACAAGCGTTTCTCTCGAAGAAGGGCCCATGATTGCGCATTCGGAAATGAAAGGCACGTCCGTATTGCTTACAAGCTCTCTATACTTGTCCATACCTGCGGAAAGAGCAGGCTCGAAGCTGCCTGCGTGCGATTCCCCCGAGGTCTTGTCGTTGCCGATTTCCGTCAAGGCGCAAGGGCTTTGACGAGCGTAAGGACGGGTGTCGTCTAAGTCGGTGATAATACCGCGAAGCACGACGTCTACGAAATAGTCGCCGTGGCAAATTTGCAAGCCGTACGTACCCGTCTTTTCATTGCCGCCGCACCAATATACAAGCGAAGGGTGATTTCTCAATCTCTTCACCTGATAAACAACTTCCTTCTTCATATTTTCCACGAAGGCTTCGTCCGTTTCGGGAATATCCGCGCAGGCAAGCATAATATCCTGCCACACCAAAATACCCTTCTTATCGCAAAGCTCGTAGAAAATATCCTTTTCATAAATACCGCCGCCCCATACGCGAAGCATATTGAAGTTTCCGTCCACCGCGCGGTCAGTCAGCATATCGTATTTTTCGTCTTGCATGCAACCCATGAAGCATTCCGCAGGAACCCAATTCGAGCCTTTAATGAACACTTCCCTGTCGTTGATGAGAATTTTATACCCCATCATACCGCCGTCAACAGGTTTTTGTTCGAGCTTGACCGTTCTAAACGCAAACCTACCCTCTCTTTCGTCGATAACTTTGCCTTTATGGATAAGCTCCACCTTGTACGCATACAAGGGCTGCTCGCCATAGCCGATGGGCCACCAAAGCTGCGCGTCGTCCACCTTGACGTTGGCAAAGTTCTTTCTGCCTGTAATCTTATAGGTACACGTCTTTGCATTTTCCTCGGAAAGCGCTTCATTCGGGCGCGTCGCCACCGTATAACGGATTTCGTCCTCGCTGTGGTCAACGTTATTTTCCGCAATGGGATTGCCGTTGAAGTCGATTTGCGGACGAACGCCGAAGTTCAATTCCGTAAAAATGGAGAGGTATCCGTCGTTGTGCGCCTTGTAGTAAACGTCGGTGAAACGAGCTTTGTTTACTCCCTTCACGCGAATGGTGTTCCAAATGCCGTAGCCAGGCATATCGGGAGCCCAATCCCAACCGAAATGGCATTGCGCTTTGCGGATAAACAAACGCTCTACGTTGAAAACGGCAAAATAATCGCTGCCGTCAAAGGTCTTCATCTTTTGCGTGGTGGAAAGCATCTTCACGCGAAGAATGTTCCCCTCTTTTTTTGCAAGCTCCTTAATGGAAAAGCTAAACTGCAAAAACATATTGTCACAATACCCAAGCAGCGTATCGTTCAAATAGATTTCTGCAAAGGTATCGATTCCGTCAAATTCAAGCAAAATTTCTTCCGCGTTGAAAATCTCATCGGATAACGAAAACTCGTTTTCGTAAACAAAATCCCTGTCCGTAATCCAATGCAAATCGCGGTGATTAAGCCCGTAATAAGGGTTTTTAATAATGCCGTTGTTATAGAGGTCTAAGGTAACGTCCCCGGGCACCGTAGCGGGAAGCTTTTTATCTTCGTATTCAACCGTCCAATTCTTCTCAATTCTAACACGTCGTTCATAAACACTGTCTACCTTTCTATTTAAAACCATTGTGGGAGCGGAGCTTCTCGCCCCGCCCCCCATTTTGTTGTTTTTAGTTGGCGTCGTTGCCGTAAGTAATGTCGCCAAAGTACATGTTTGCGGGAGAATCCGCGCTTGCATTAAAGGTACTGATTGCAATCATATTCGCCGCCGAATCCGTACCGCCGTTTAAGTATATGCGTAAGGTGTAAACGGTGTTCGCCTTCAATTCCGTAATCGCATTGCCGTCCGCATCCAAAATTTGAATCTTTCTTTCCGCCGCACCGCTTTGCGCCGTCGCTTCCGTAGCCGTAACCGTATAGTTACCGCTCAAAATCGTTGCGCCGGGCTTGTATCCCCAAAGGCAAAGGCTGCTAACCGCACGGTTATCGCCAAGCGCAAATTCAACGTCTACGTAATCGTATTTCACGCAACCGTCCACTCTCACACGGTTAGCCCAACCGTCGGTAATTTCCGCCTTGGTAACAACCGAACCTGCGTCAAAACCGATTGCCGTTACGTCGCCGTCGTATTTCGCAAGAAGCGCACCGGAAGCGCAAAGATATACGTCGTTGCGCACGGTGAAGTTGCTCCACGTTACGTTGGCAATATAAATTTTTTGGTCCGTACTCGTACTGATATGGAATTGATTAAGATCTTCACCCTTATTGAAGCATACGCGTACGGTGTACAACGTGTTTGCTTTAAAGCCGCTTGTATGCTGCTGAGCCATCGTGTTGCCGTTTGCGTCAAAGACCTGTACCGTTCTTATCGCGCCGTCGCTCGTCGTCATACCGCCGCCGTTCAACATAAGCGAACCCTTCGTCGCTTTATCCTTTGCAGGCCAAGCGGTCAAGTGTCCCGCATCCTTCGTAAGATAAAGGTTAAATTGCACGTAGTCGTAAGAGGAATTCGCCTCAATGATAACGCGTCCATTCCAAACGTCCGTCGTTGCAGGAACTTCAAATACGTACGTACCTTGCTCGAAGCCAAACGCCGTTTCCATACCCGAATATTGAGATAACGCCACGCCGTTCGTATCCGTTACAAAATGCTCGGGCGTTGCATACTGTCTAAAGATGGTGAACGTCTTTTCAACCGATTCACCGTCCGCCGTCGATACGACAATCGTGAAGGTTGCGCCTACCGTTGCCGTTTCCGCTACGCTTACCACGTCTCCTTCAAGGGTTACGCCGTCTACGGGTGCTTTCAAGCTGATGGTTACGTCCGAAGAAGCAACCGTCGTGATCTTCAAAGAAGTGCCAAGCATAACCGTCGTTTCTTTGTTGGTAATACCAAGCTTTGCTACCGTTTGGAATTCAACCCCTTCAGGCCATTCGACAAGGAGAGGTTTCCCCGCGCTGTCAGCGCCGTAGCCAATCATCGCATAGCTTGCCGCCTTGATTACGTAGTTTTCAAAGATCGTGTTTTCGGGAGTAATGTTTTCGCCGAGAACGTTTTCAAGATCCAAATAGCTTGCGTCTACGGTTACGTTTCTAACCACAACGCCGCCCCAAGCATACGCAAAGAGCAAGGCTTCTTTCATATTATCAACGCCGTACTGGAAGTCCGTTACCGCCACTTGAACGTTAATGTTTTCAATAACCGTACCGTTGTTTGCAAGCTGACCAAGAAGCGCTGTGTAGTTGCTCCAATTCCCTGCATAGTTGCCGAGTTTTGCATTATACTTAACGCCCGTGAAGTTTACGTTCTTCACAACCGCGCCAGACATACCGCCGAAGATACCGCCTTCGTTTACGGTGATATTGCTAATCGTCTTACTGTTGCCGTCGAATACGCCCTTGAAATAGGATTTTTGATAGGAATACCCTGCCGCAAATGCGTTTTCTTCTGCGCAGTCGATATCGTCAGCGAGCATATAGTAACCCTTCTTGTCGTTGCCTTCCACGCTAGAAATAGCGCTTGTACCAACGCCGAGCGCTCTAAGCTCTGCCGCATTATGAATATACGTAACAGCGATTACGTTTACGTAGCTAAGAATCATCTCTTCCGATTGCAGCCTCACTACCGTTCTATAACCGTTGATGGTTGCGGGATCGATTTCAACTTCTACCTTACCTGCTTCCGTCACCGTAACGGAGCTTGCCACGTCGCCGATATACAACGTCCATTCGCTACCTGCCGTAAACGCTTCGTTTTCAAAGACGACCTTATTCTCTTCGTCCGTCTTATATTCCGTTTCGTCCATCACTCTTTCAGCCGCCGTAGCAACACGCACGTCGCCAAAGTAAAGCTTGCCGTCTTCCACCTTCCAATAGCCGCCAAACCCTCTTACGTTCTTTCCGTGCGTCTCATCCGCCAAAAGCGCCTCTACCGTTGCAAAGCTGCCGCCCAAGTCCTTGGTAGGATGAAGGTGCAAGAATGCGCTGGGCGCCGTGGACGTCTTGAAGTCCATTTTAGAATCTTCTAAGTAGTCTCTATCGATAACGTACGCATTTTGCGCGTCCACGTAAGCAAGATTGAGGAAATAGGAATTTTCAATGCCGTAGAAGCTACAATCGGTTACGTTGACGATAACGTTCGTCATCTTCGTCCAGCCGTGCATCGTAATCAACTTGGCATTGCTTGCCATTTCCTTCACTTCTACGTAAACGTTTTCAACAAGACCGCCTCTGCCGCCACGTTCAATCAAGCCTGCTTGTTCCCCGATTTTCGTTTGGGTAAACGCAATATTTCTTACGACGCCGTTCAAGCCCATCGTCGTGATAAAGCCGTTGTATTGACCTTGTACGTTTAAGCCTTCGATTGCATAGCCCTTACCGTCGAAGATACCCTGGAAGCCGCCGCTTGCGCCTGCGCCCCAGTCTTCTACGATTGCGCCTTCTACTCTATCGTTGTCCCCAGGAGCCTGACCGTTTACATATTTATTTGGATCTTTCCAAATGCCCTTGTTGTTGTAGCAAAGTCCCCAAAGATCGCCGTACTTTTTGTAGGACGCCCATTCCTTGTTGTATTCGATATCGCCGCCAAGAACAAAGTAGCCGTCGTACGCCAAGCCCTTTTGCGCTTCAATACATGTACCTGCCCTCACAGCGTTTTCAGCCGCAGTTTCTTGCCACTTGTCAAGCTCTTCCGCGCTGTCGATCACCATCGTGTAGACATCCGCCGTCATGGTATAAATCATGAGGTCGGTTTCAATCGTCATTTCCTTATCATCGCCAAGATCCGCCATCTTTGCGGGCAAGCAAGCAGAATCTATCGTCGCAACCTTGCCGCTGAGAGAGCACTTTGCGTTTGCTTTATCGAAGAATACTGCGTTGCCGATATAGATTTTTTCTACTTCGCCCTTTTCAACCTCGTCGGGAATCGTGTACGTTTCCATGGTTGCGGTTTCGATTACGCTGTGCGCGTCAATCGCTTCTCTGCCCTTCTCAACGCTTACCGTAAGAAGAATGCTAAGCTGCTTTTCTTGATAGGTAGCCGTACCCGTCAAGGTAGCGACGCCTGCTTTAAGCGCGGTAATTTTACCGTCTACAAAGGTTACGTTATCCCCTACAAGGTTCCATGCAACCGATATCTTTTCTTCCGATTCGATACCGTTTACCGCAAGGTACGCATCCCCGAAGGTCACGTTGTCCGTTTCTTCGCTGCCAAGCGTCAAGCCCACGGCATAACCGTTTGCAACAGGGAGAATTTCCTTGTGCGCAATACCGAGCGTATAGCTGTTTTCTCTTACCGTAACGGTGATGTTTTTCACCGTCTTATAGCCGCGCGCTTCCGTATAGATTGCATACGTTACCTTGCCAGCCTTCACGCCTTGGAAAACTGCCGATTGTCCCTTTTCGCCGAGAGAAGCGATGGTTGCAACCCCTTCGTCCCCTTCTACAAGCGTCCACGTATATTCAAAATCCCCTTCAACCGCTTCGCCGTTATAACGAACGCTTACGTCGATTGCTTCCGATTCAGCCCCTTCAAAAACGATAATTTCTTCCATCGAAACTTCAATTTCGTGAGGAACGTTCGTTTCCGTAACCGTTACAACGCAGCTTGCGCTAACCTCACCGATTGACGCCGTGATAACCGTTTCACCAATCGTCAATGCGGTAACCAAACCGTTTTCAACGGTTGCCACGGCGGGGTTAGAAGAAGACCAACTGACAGCCTTTTGCGTACCCTTTACCGTAGGCGTGAGCTGTTTGGTTGCAAAACGGGCGATTGTTTCCGTTTCTGTAAGCAGACTGGAAATTTCTTCCTCGATGACAACACTATCATTTTCCTCTTG
>JAGAIW010000151.1 GCA_017626305.1 Clostridia bacterium | reverse complement strand
GGTGTTCAAGCATCCTGCGGGATAAATATCCCAGTAGCTGTTCGGTGCGCCTTGGTAAGAATCGTGTCTATGCAGGTAGGAAAGATTTACAAGCCCGTTTTTACCCTGCAAAGGCTCCAACTGGAACAACATCGCTCTTCTTGCACGCGTAATGTTGTTTACGAGCAATTCGATATCGTTATGGTTGGACGCATATTCGTTGAGCGCAACGACGTATTTAGGACCGTTCACGCTGTGACGGGAATCTGCCGTCGCACGAACGTAATCCAACTTAGCCGTCACGGAAGTGGTTGTGTCTTTCGCAATCAAAACAACCCGCAAACCCGTAATCGTCTTATGATTGCTTGCGCTTTCGTTACTTGTAACTAACCTCCCTGCACCGTAATTTGCATGCGTGTACAAGGGGAAATGAGAACGGTACATACCCGTTGCGTTCGGCATTTCGTAAGGATTATTTGCAAATTCCGATTGTTTTACGGAATACCACGAGCCGCCCGTTTGCCACTCGATTGCATAATCGGTGATCACCGCATTGGGATCGTCAAGGAGCAAACGTACTTCCACGAAAGGTGCGTTGAACGCAGAATAGGAAATATCCGTTACTTCGTATACGATCGCATTCGTTGCGCCCGTTACGTTAGAAAGCCCCGTTTTTGCCGTACCGACATATCCGGCAACGCCGTTCGACTGCGTAACCGCACTACCGTTTACCTTCCAACCTTTACTGCTTTCCTGAGCGGTAGCATAGCCCGATTGACTGCTCAATTCCTTGGAAAGGGTTGTGTCCGTCACGTTGGCGTTAAACTCTGCGTGATAAGCCTTCCAACCTATCGATTCCATATTCGGCAACGCCCAACCCTGACTGCTCATGAGGTAGTAGGACGTAACCGTCGAATAAGCGGGACCGCCGTCCGCAGTACTAAACGATTTATCGTTCATGTCCGCATAAACGTTACCGTTTTTGTCGATATCGATATTATTCAGATAATACAAGGCATACGCCTCTGCGCTATACGTTCCGTTTTGCGTTGCGCTATTCTCGTTGACAACCAAATTCGTTGCATTGAACCACGAAATCGCATTCATGTACCAGTCCTGTTGATAGGTAGGACCGTTGGAAACAGGGCTATGCGTTACTGCATATTGACCCGACATGGTATACAACTCGAAATAATCCTGGAAGAACTGTTGCATTGCGTCGTCCGACGCATAGTAGGTCAAGTTCGATTCCGTTTCGTAAAGGAAAGAAACGGTGAACAAGTTGGTCGCAAACGATTTTTCCAAAATCTCCGAGCTACGGATAGGCTTGCCGTTTACGATAAGCAAGGGTTCTTCATTCTGAGTCGTAACGATAGAAAGCGTTACTACGCCGTCTGCAATCGATTGCGTCTGAATGGAAGAAATCGCAGAGCCAATCGTTCCTGCCGTTGCCGTAAAGGTCGTACCGTCAAAGGTTACATCCGCAATTTTATTTGCGTACCCGACGAGCACGGATCGTTGCGTACTCGTGCCCTCTCCTGCTTTATGAGCTTTCGAAGCCACTTCGTAAATGTTTCTGACGTTGTTTTCTTCCTGGAAGCACCCGTATGCGTTGGCTGTCGTACCGTCTGCGTACGTTACGCCAACGTATGCTCTTGCCGCATAATCACGGTTATAGTTGGTAGGACGTACGGTGTGGAGCGTTCCGTTTACGGACAAAATGCCGTCGGCAAAGTGGAATCCTTTTTCTTTTAACGCATAGAAATCTACGGGCTGTGCGCT
>JAGAIW010000150.1 GCA_017626305.1 Clostridia bacterium | reverse complement strand
TTTTTTACACAAAAAAACCTTCGCTTGATTCCCAAGCGAAGGTTTTTTATTTTTACCTGAAAAGGTTATGCTTGACTTGCCGAACCGATGGTAACGTCTACAAGTCCGTTTTCGAGAAGAACCACCGTGAAGGTTGCACCGCCGACCAACGTACCCGTATAGGTCTTGCTCGCTTCATCGTATGCGCAATCCTTTACGACGTAAACGCCGTCCGCCATTGCGATATAGGTTACTCCCCTCGTTTCGGATACGTCTACGTAAACGAGACCGTTATCCATATAATACGTCGTAACCGTCTCTTCTTCCACCGTTGCCGACTTATAGAAAGGTACTTTTGTCTTTTCTGCACCGTCTATCGAATCATCCGATTCTTCTTCCACAAGCTTAATTTGATAATACTTGCTGGAAAGGATTTTATCGTCTTCTCCTCTTTCTCTAACAACGTAGTAGATTGCGTCGTTTACAGCAAACAATGCGGATGCGGCTAAGGTTACGCCGTCCTTTTTCATGGATACTGTATAAATGTCGCCGACAGCGATTGTTTGCAATTCCGTGTAAACAACTCTTTCTACGGTTACGTCATAGCCGTTTTCCGTCTTGATCGTTTGATGACGGGCAAGCGCCGCTACCGTATAACCGTATCTACCCATTGCGCTTTGATATTGCAAACCAAAATATAAGGTGTAGGTATTGCCGTCGTTTGCGGTGAACGTTGCGCCGTAAATGCCTCTATCGTAGGTGTATTCCGCTTCCTCAAAGGAAATGATGTTGCCGTCCTCGTCTACAAGATTAGAACGTTCTAAGAACTCCCCGACGACGTATTGCTTCGTCATCGTACCGTCTACTGCGTATTCCGCGCAAATGTGCACCATACCGTAATCGTTTTCCAACGCCGTGTTGAAGAACATCGCGTTCATGAAATACATATACAAATAGGTGTACGAATAGAGCGAACGAACGTATTCTAATCTCGTTACTTCATAGGTGCTTTGCGTTCCGTTGTAGGTAACGTCGATATAGAAACGGTAATAGCCGAGGTTGACGTAAAGCTCAAGCTCGCCAAGCTCGTTGCGTTCACGAATAACGTAGCAGTTATACGATTGATCGTTCAAGACAACCGAACCCTGCGAAATGTATTCTTCATCCGCGCCAGGCGTGAAGGTCAAAAGCTGTAATGCATATTTTGTATCGCTGCTGTTGGAAACTTGTACGGGATAATCGTTCTTCGTCGCTTCCAAACGGTCAAGGTTGATACCAAAGCCCGTGCTCTTGTAATACGTCTTTCCGCCGTACTCCTTTTTATCGCCATCAAACGATCCGAAGGTGTCGTCCTCTACAAAGCCGTACTTGTTAGGCGTTTCTTCTTCCGTTGCTTGACGGTAGAGAAGCACGTTGCCCTTATCGTCTTCATGATAGTAATAACGGGTATTACCAAAGTATGCGTAGCCGTATTCCGAGAAAAGCAAACGCTCTAAATCGGAAGTGTAATACGCTCTTCTATCAAACTTAACGGGAGTTGCCGTACCCTTTTGTGCGTCATATTCGTATACGCAAGCGTCCGTAAGCTCATTATTTGCATAATAGAGGAAGTTTTCCGTGATGAGAAGGTAAGTGCCTTCTTCCTTGATGCCCTCTTCGTTATACTTCACCGCGTTGCCGATATCGTCGAGAATCAAAATCGACCAGTCCTCTTCGTTTACATAGGTGCGAACCGCGTCACGGTTTACAATGATAACTGCGTTGTATTCCGTTCCGTCTACCGTCATCGTGCTGAGCTTCGCTTCAACCGTTTCATTGCCGCTTGAATAACGAACGGTGATTTTTTCGCCGTCGATTTCATACTGCGCGTTTGCATCGATATAGTCTTCTACGCTTTCACCGTCTACTTCTTTCAACGTGTAAATGCTTGCCTTGCCGTAACCGTCAAGGTCGATGAACGCTTCAATGCCATGGTTTTCCACGAAAAGGTAGGAGCCGTATTCTTCACCGCGAATGGTATACTTTCTATTCTCCTTCAAGTCGAAATAGTAGATTTTCTCCTCTTCTTCTACGAAGAAGGTAATTTCATTTTCAGCCGTTACCGTGTAAAGACCTTCCGAGGTCGTTCCGTTTACCGACTTAAACGT
>JAGAIW010000149.1 GCA_017626305.1 Clostridia bacterium | reverse complement strand
CGATACGACGGCTTTGGGAAATTACGTATTTGATGATTGTGTAAAACTGGAGGGGATTACCCTGCCCCAAGGGCTTTCCGCTGTGGGGGAACAACTATTCTGTGATTGCGAGTCGTTGACATATATCAAAATCCCCGAAAGAGCAAATTGATACTATTTACATACCTAAAAAGATTGAGGTTTGCTTTGAAAAAAGCGATATAATCAATAAAGAAACGGATAAACAACCCCAAAAGGTGTACGGATTTGAATTTTCATAAGAGATGATAGGCGGCTTGTAAAATCAAGTCGCCTATTTTGATAAAGATTATTTTTTGTAAGTAGGGGTGTTTAGTATTGACTTTATTTTAAGAAATAGATATAATATAAGCATACCACGCTTTTAATTTACGCTATAAGGAGTATTTCGCTTTACTGTTACAATTTTATAAATATTATTGAACGGATATAATTCTGGTGGAATTATATCTAATCGCGTTATACAAGTTCCGTTCAATGGTAACAGTATCAGCGTAAAAAAAGTGTGGTAGCTTACGAGAGGGTATATTTCACGGTGCCGTTCTCGCAAGAGGGCGGCATTCTTAATTAAAAGAGCCGTTAAACGGCAGGTTTAACAGCTCTGTAATTCAATCTCTTTCGTCGGTTCTACCTAATAGGTAATCAATCGAAACGTCAAAGAAGTCAACAACAAGTTCCAAAAGTTCAAGAGTGGGTAATGATTTTGTTCGCACCCAGCGCGAAATATAACTTTTATCAAGATGACATTGTTTTGCGGCTTCGTAAAAAGTTATATCTCTTTCCGCACATAAGTCGGTTATACGTGTGAAAAAGTCCGCATTGGTTTCAGATGGATAGAACGTTTCGTCATCGGTTTTGCCGAGAAGATAGCTAATGGATACTTGAAAGTAATCGGCTATACGGATTAAAATACGAGTAGAGGGGATAATACCGTACTGAATTGCGTGAGAAAAAGGATGCTCGTTTATTCCAATCGCCTTGACTAAATCGGAATAATTGAGATTTGATTCTGCGGCAAATTCACGTATTCTTTTTTGAAATTCAGTTGATACGGGCATAATCACTTACCTTTGCACGATATAGACGAAACGCGCATTTTGTTTATAGTCTGATAATATAATGGAAAATTTTTTGTCGAAAATATGAACACAAAGCGCGCCTTGTTAATATTTTTGAATAGAATTATTGGCAAATATCATATTTTTATTCTAAAAGGGGACTTTATATGAAATTTATACCCGTAAAGAGAAATAAAGCCGTAGGGAAGCAAACAACTGTTTCTCACGGCTTTTTGTACTTATGGAGAATGATAAATGGAGTGGGGAGAATATAAGGTCAAAATGGACGGAAAAACGTGTTGTTTTATCGGGCATAGAGAAATAAAATGTACCGACAAATTAAAAAACAAAATAGAAAATCACATCAGAGAATTGGTAAATAAAGGGGTTATAACTTTCTTATTTGGGAGCAATAGTCAGTTTGATGATTTATGTCATCAAATCGTTACGGAATTGCAAAAGGAAAACAGCCACATAAAGAGAATAATGTTCACAAGACGAAGCGAATATGCCGTAAAGAAGGAAGAAAAAGCCGAGCTTGAAGAAGGTTGGAGCAAGCTGTTAAAAAAGGAAGTCAAATTGAAAGACTACGAAGGAGAAATGATGTCGGATAGACTTTGGTCGGCAGGAAAGGCATCGTATGTCGAACGTAATCAGGATATGATAAATTTGAGCGATTATGCGATGTTTTACTATGATCCCTATTACCAACCGCCGAGGCGTAAATATTCAAAACGTTCCGTGGGGGATTATCAACCCAAAAGCGGAACGCAACTTGCACTCGATTATGCTTATCAAAGGAAACGAGGCGGCAAAGATATTACTATAATAAACGTTTACGAGGAAGAAAATGAAGATTAAACATATAATCGTTGGTGCTATCGTTTCCGTCCTTGCGGTCGGTTCTGTCGGGGCATTCAACGTACAAACCGCAAGCGCAGGTCAAGATGATTTCATTGTGCCGTTGTTTTCGGGTTACGTTGAAGATACAAGTAAAGCAAGCATTACAAAACATAGTACCGCAATTGATATGTCAAAGTATAACGGTGCAGGTGGAATTGATTTTGATTCGGGAAAGATAACGGCGACAAGCAGCTATACGATTTCCAATGCACAAGCAGGGGCAACGTTTTGTATTCCATATATGGGAACAATGGACGAGTTGAATGAGGTGGAAATTCTCGTTAACGGGCAACCCGTACAAGCAGAACGCTTATATGGAGAATATCCGTTTTATTTCGCAGGGGAAGATAGTGGTTATTTATCGGTTGCGGACGCGATTAAGAGCGTACAACCGACAACGATAAAAGACGGAACGGGAAAAGTTTATACGTTTGAGGCAATCGGCGGAGAAATAGAATTTTCATTTCAAAAAAACGCCGAACAAACCGTAGTTCATAATGGGGCAAGTTGGAGTAGTCAAGGGGTAAACGGCTATTCTTTCAAGGGCAAAAATAGCGATATGGAAGAATATCCGTATCAAGTCTTTGTGTCGAATGGCGAGTTGATAGATTTTCAAGCCAACGTGGAATATACGGTGTCGAATATATCTTATAAAGAATACGTTGATTATTATTTGAATGAATGGATTGCCGAGTTAGGAGAAGAATATCGTCCGTATTATTATAGCAAATTTAATAGAAAATTATCAGGTGGGGTGTATGACGTTAGCGACGTGTTATATGATTATTCGGCTTATACGTTCGTTTTGATGAAAGTTGAATTGCCTATCGGAAATTCTCAAATTGTCGTAAATTCGGGCGTTTATCCGCTTGTAAACGCTTTATATAAACCGTATATCTATACAATAAGAGCAATAACCCCTTATTTGCAAGCAACCGAATATTCGTTGACGATAATTCCATCGGAGAAATTGCCGTGCTTGGTGGAACAAAATATTGGACTTAAAGATTTTTCTTATACGTCAAACCAACAAATTGATGATGGATATTGTATTATGAGTGCCGACAAAAATCCCGACTATGCGCTTGATAACAACACGCAACAAAAGGATGGAATGTGGATTTTGTATTTAGGGCTTGGTGTAGGCGGGGCAATCTTATTGGGGGCGGCGATATTTTTAATTGTAAGTTGGAAGAAGTCAAGGTAGGGAAAACTATGCGATTTTGGCGGCTGAACAGGTGGATTGAAGAATCTAACAAAAAAAGAATATAAGGGGTTGCCGTGCGGTTGTTGGGATTGTGAAGTGCTGGGGATTGTCACAGACCAAAAGAGGAAGAATGAAAACAGACAAAGCGAGTTGTAATATTTCTTAAATTTAAGGAACTTTACATATATAAAATTGGTTGAATTTTACAGATGAAAATTAAGAGAAAGTTATTGAGCAATTTTTGAAAATAAGATATAATAGGCGTACTGTAAATCCGAAAAAAATTTTGAAATTTTTATTATAATTTGAAAATAAGGGGGTAATATAGAAAAGGATTGATTTTTAATTAAAAATATGATACAATTAAATAGAAAAATTTCTTAAAAAACGTAGGGCGTACGCCCTTTATACCGCTTTGCGGTATAAAAAAATACTTATACGGGTGGAAAAATGTTTGAGAATATTAAGCTGTCAAAAGAGTTGAGTAGATTAAATCTTTCTTTTTCCGTGGACAATATAGCCCTGAAAACCTATTGGTGTCGGGCTGCCATAAAAGAAATTAAAACGTTTATGAATAAACAGCACGCTCATTCCTTTTTTGAAATTCATCTTTGCATAAAAGGGAGTGCGGAATTTATTCTTAATAATGAAAAGTTGGTTTTACACGAAGGGGAATTTATATTTATACCCAAAAAGATGTCGCATCAGATTGTAAAAATCAGCGAAGATTTCGTGAAATTGGTGTGGGGGTTTAATGCAAAGTCTGAAAAAGACAAAACTGACGCGGATTACAATAAGCTTTTGATTATAAGAAAATTATCGCAGTATATCGTTGCGTCGTACACGCCTAATACTCTTAACATATTATACTTATTGTTCCATAATCTTGACGAGAAGAAAATCGGGTGGTATTCAATGGTGAAACAGCACCTATATGAAATCTTCGTTGAGATTGTTCGTTGTCTTATTGACAAGAATAATTTGTTGGTAGAAGGGGATAATGACGACCATAAAGTAAGAATGGACGCAATAGCACCGTACATTATGGATAATATGGCAAATGGGATAACAATCACGGAATTAGCACGGGAATTCGCGATTTCAGAAAGACAGCTTTCGAGAATATGCAACCGCGAATATGGTATGTCCGCAGGAGAATATATCCGTTCCTTACAAATGGAGGAGGCAAAACATTTGTTGGGCGATTTTGATTTGTCGATAGCAGACGTGGCGAATAAAGTGGGTTATGCCGACTATTATGCGTTTTGTAAAGCGTTCAAACGAATGGAGGGATTATCTCCCGCAAAATTTCGCCTTTCCCTATTAAAATAAAGGCGATTTGCGCGTTTTTTAAGAGATGGCTTTTTAAGTCGTTTCTTTTTTTATGTCCGAAATAGACAAAAAACAGTCTGTCAAATCATTTTTATTGGAAATGCTTTGTGATATAATATAAAATGTAGAATAGACGGATTCTATCAAAATAATTTCTTAGAGGAGATGTAATGATGAATTATCAAGAACCGGTTGTTAAAATTGTAATGTTTAACACCAATGACGTTATCACTTCTTCGCTGAACGATAACGTAGGTGCAGGTAGGTCGGACTGGACGGGTTGGTATGTTGTAAACGATGGAGGCGTTTGGGAAGAATGAAAAAGATTATCGCGGCAAGCGCAGCATTGCTTGCAGTAGGAAGTTTATCTCTTGGTGTAACGAGCTTATCTGTTTCGGCAAACGGAACGAACTTGGAAGGCTTTGAGATTGCAGGTGCGTCGATTCGTATGGCAACCCCCGTGGGTATGCGTTTTATCACGGAAGTTCCCGAATCGATTAAAGACAGTTATACGTTCGGCACGCTTATTATTCCCAAGGCAGACCTTGGCGAAGCAACGCTTGATGTCAACACAGCGAAAGCGTTGAATATTGAAACGAGCAAATGGCAAGATAAGAAAGAAAATGAACCTTATATGTACGCAAGTGTTCTCGGCGGCGTAGAAAACGGCGGTTCGATTACGAATTTCCCGAAATCCCAATATAACGCGCCTATCGTAGCGCGCTCGTATGCAAAAGACGGCGAAGGCAACGTTGTAGATTATACCGAAACGGTAGAACGTTCTTTGGCGGGCGTTGCAAGTATGGCTCTTGCCGACACGACGGATGACGGTAAGATTACGGATGATACTCAACGTACTTTCTTGAAAGGTATTTGCGATTACGTTCTCGGTACGGACGGTTTTGCTATGCAAAATGCAAGCATTGCAGGTACGGGCGCAAAAGATTTGTCGATTTTGTTCGACGAAACGAATAGCAACGAAGGCTTGACGGCGATTTGGTCGGTTGTAAATGGCGAGGCTATTGAATTGCAATATAATCAACACGGCATTGCAACGACGATGACGGTTGTCGGCGAAGGCTCGGTTACGCTTGAAGCGACAATCGGTACGTTCACGGAAACGGTTACCGTTACGGTTGCAGAGCCTACGGCACTTGCTCAAACGAAATATTACGATATGAGCGCTTCCACCGATTTAACGTTGGATTTGACGACGCTCGGTATCACGGGCAACGTTACGAAGATGACGGTGGCAGGTACGGTAGTAACGCCTGTTGTGGAAGAAAATACGCTTACGGTTGCCAACGTGGAAACCGTTTTGGATATTACCGATATTTATAATGATACGGGTGCGAAAGAAGTCGTAATTTCCACGGCGGACGCGGAGTATGCGTTGAATACGGTGTTCGTAACCAAGATTATCCGTCAAAGTGATTTGACGAACAATACGGCGGCTGATTTCCAAGCAATCTTGTATAATGATGAGGCGAAGTATTCAGTTGGTTCGTTTACCCATTTCGGCGGCTATTACGTTTTAGGTGAAGACTTAACGTTTGAGGGAACGGTAGATACGCCTGTTGCAATTCCGTCTACAGATGGCTATAAAACTCGTTTTGCAGGAACGCTGGACGGTCTTGGATATTCTCTTTCTAACGTGGTTGTAAACACGGGTAAAAATTTATTGGGGAATTTGGGACATACTGGCGTAGTAAGAAATCTTAAGATTACGGGCGCTCAATTCCAAACGACGAGTGCAACGGCAACGAATATCTTGTTCTTTGGTATTTACTCTTATAAGGGATACCAAGGTATCGTTGAAAACGTTTATATGGAAATGAGTATGAATGCAGTAGGTAGCACTACCGCTACGACGGGAAATTCTCCTTTTGCGATATATCACGAAGGGTTGATTCGTAACTGTATTTTGAAGATTACAAATTCTTGTTGGACGCTTGAAAGACAAGCGCAATTCTGTAATATTATTCGTAATACGGGTGCGATTGAGAACAGCTATGCAATTGTAGATTGGACTTATAGCGAGGGGACAGAGACCTCCAAAGTTAAACTTGCGATGGCGGTTGAAACAACGGCAGGGGATATTAGCACGGCGAAAGTTATTATTTCGAGCTATGCGGAGCAAACGACAGCACCTGCCATCGGTAAATTCTTTACGGATACGACGGTAAATACGGCAAATTACAGCAAGTATTGGAATATCAACGCGACGGCGCAAACGATTTCGATGAACGCAAACGCGAACGATATTAAATAAGTCCGCAATTATTGGTAATTGGAAATTAAAAACTAATTTGGATAATCGGATTTTGTAGATAGAATCCGTCTGCAAAGTCCGATTTGTCTTAAAATAAGGAGTGAAAACTATGAAAGCATTAAAAAAAGTATTAGCATTAACGATGGCACTTGGAACGGCGCTTTCTATGACGGCGTGCGGTTTGGGTGAACATAGAGAAAATTATGATCCGAATAAGACTTTGCTTAAAGTAGGGTTGATGGAAGGCGGTATCGGAAGAGTTTGGATGGATGAGATTATTGCTAATTATAAGGCGAAAAATCCAGATGTTGATGTGGAGGTTGTTTACGAAAAAGAGTTGTATAATCATAATAACCTTCTCACCTCGATTTCTACAAGCGGTATTGACGTTTATTTTGTGAACGATATTTATATGCATGAATTTGTTGCGAAAGATTATTTTATGGATATTACGGATCTTGTAGGGCAACAATACGAAGGGGAAGCTTCGATTCTCGATAGAATGAACGTTGATGTGTTGAAAGAAAGTTATGAAATTAACGATAAGTATTATGCAATCCCCTATTATATGGCAACGTTTGGTATGGTATACGATATTGATTTGTTTGAAGAAAAGGGATTTTATTTCACGGCAGATGGAACTTTTGTAAACCCGAATTCCTTTACGGATGGAGTATATACAGGCGCGGGTACACTTTCGGCGGGGCCCGACGGCAAAACTGGGACGGTTGACGATGGTTTGCCTGCAACGTATTCACAATTCAAGTCTTTAATGGAATATATGTCGTTGTATAACGTGGATGCGTTTACTTGGTCAGGCAAGGATTTATATTACCGTCAAAGATTGCTTGCGGCTTGGTGGGCGGACTACGAAGGTGTGGATAATTGGAACTTGAATCTTACGTTTAGCGGCTATGATACAGGATTAAAAGAAACGATTACGCCTGAAACTGCATTGAAGTTACAAGGACAAAAAGGTAAGCAATATGCAACGCAATTTGCTTACGATGTAGTACGTGGCGGATATTTTGATGACGCTGCTTATAATTCGGGTTCGCAAACACATACGGCTGCGCAAGATGAATTTTTGGCTTCTTGTAATACGTCGAATCCTACTGCAATTCTCGCGGAAGGACAATGGTGGGAAAACGAAGCGCAGGACACGTTCAACGGTATGGCAAAAGATGATGAAAGCTTGGCTTACGGTACGCGTCGTTTCGGTATGTTGCCTGTCCCCAAAGCGGATGATACTGCGTTTGCGGGCGCAAAATCAGCAGAGAGAAATACTGTTATTGTAGGTGGCGGTCGTTCGGTTGTTGCAATTAACAAAAAGACGGAAAAAGCGGATCTTGCAAAAGATTTCTTCCTTTTCGCAAACTCTGCGGACAGTATGGCACTTTTCACGAAGTATTCGGGTTGTGTTCGTCCTTATGATTATGAACTCACGACCGAGCAATATAACTATATGACGCCTTTCCAAAAATCTACTTATGATTTGGTTTTCGACGAAAATACTGACGTTGCATTTTTGGACGTTATGGCGTGTGATTTGCGAATTAATAATACAAGTTTCTTCCATGATTGGATGTGGAGATCGAAGTTGCCTCAAGGCACGACGGATGATCCTTTGACAGGCTTTAAGGATTATAGCAAGGCAACCGTTGCACAATATATCCAAGGGCTTAAAGATTATTATACGACTTGGCCTTCCAATTAAGAAAAGGGGTTAAAAGATGAAAGGGATTAAAAACGGCATTAAGGATTTCTTTTACGATATTTCCGTAAAACTTACGCCAAAGAATAAAAAAACAAAATCCCATAGCGCGGCAAAACGGGAGGCGTTAATATTTTATATTTGTATATTGGCGCTTCCTATTTTGCAGATGTGTATTTTCTACATAGGGATTAACGTAAACACAATTAAGCTCGCTTTTGAGAAGTATAATCCTGATACTGGTCAATACGTATGGAACGGATTTAACAATTTCAAAGATTTTATTATAAGTTTAAGCACGACAACGGTTATGCCGTACGCAATTAAGAACTCGTTGAAACTGTATTTAATCGGCGTGTTTATCGGTTTGCCGTTAAATTTGATTTTTGCGTTTTTCTTATATAAAAAAGTACCAGGAACCGGCTTTTTCCGCGTTATATTATTTTTGCCGCAAATCTTATCAGGCGTCGTAACGTCGATTATGTTTGCCTATTTTGTAGAAGGGGCAGTTCCTGCCATTTTTGAAAAAATGGGGGTGGCGGATTTCCCTAATCTTTTGAGTGGTCCCGTTTATACTTTTCCGACGATAATCTTTTATTGTCTTTGGTCGGGTTTTGGTTCGCAACTTATTATTTACGGAACGGCTATGTCAGGCGTTGACGAATCTTTAATAGAAGCGGGCAAGTTGGACGGGTTATCTACGTTTGGAGAATTTTTCAAAATTATTGTGCCGTTGATTTTCCCGACGATTACAACCTATTTGGTTATTGGTATTGCTGGTTTTTTCACAAATCAAGCAAGTCTTTATAATTTCTTTGGACAGAACGCTCAAGAATATACTCAAACGTTGGGATATTATTTGTTCGTAAAAGTCGTAGGTAGTAAGGCTACGCTTGGAGATTATCCTGTGGCATCAGCAGCCGGGTTAATTTTTACGTGTATTGCTGCGCCTTTGACGATTTTGGTCAAATACTTGCTTGAACGGTTTGGTCCGAGTGTGGAATAAGGAGGAGTAAGTATGAGTAAAGGTGGAGTACAAAAAACAAGTAAGGTTTTCCTTATTATCGGTATGTCTATGTTGTTGCTTTATACGGTAAGCTTGCTTATTCCTACTTTCTGGGCAATTATTACGTCGTTCAAGGAACGTTTAGACTTTATTACCAACAAATTCGGTCTACCCAAAGTATGGACTTTTGATAACTATATCAACGCTTTTGATTTATTACAAGTTACTGTTTACGATTCGTTGGGAAGAAAAGACGTATATTTAAGTCGAATGTTTTTCAATTCAGTAATTTATGCACTTGGATGTGGGTTTGCGCATACGCTTGCGCCTTGTTTGGTGTCTTATGCGGTTGCGAAATATAAATTCAAATTTAGTGGATTTATTTATAACTTCGTAATTGTTGCTATGTTATTGCCGTCCGTAGGAACGCTCGCTTCTGAAATTTCAATCGTAAAAGGATTAGGAATTTATGATACCTTCTTTGGAATGTTTATTATGCGTTTTAGTTTCTTAGGATCTAATTTCTTGATATTCTATGCGGCGTTTAAGTCAATTTCTTGGGAATATGCAGAAGCAGGCTTAATGGACGGTGCATCGCATTTCAAAATTTTTACGCAAATTATGCTTCCGTTGGTGAAAACAACTTTTGGAGCAATTTTCTTATTGTCGTTTATTACGTATTGGAATGAATATACAACGCCGATGGTATTCTTGCCGAGTAACCCTACGGTTGCTTATGGTTTGTATTGTTTCCGATTCTCTCCGAAATCGGCAATTACAGCCGTTCCAATGCAAATGACGGCGTGTTTGTTGGTCAGTTTCCCTATTTTTGTTGTATTTGTTATTTTCAAAAATAAGATTATGGGGAATTTAACGATGGGAGGATTAAAAGGCTAATGAAAATAAAAAATAAAGTCAAAACATTGATATGTGCGTTTGTGTTTTTCTTTGCGTCTATTTGTCTTGCTGTGGTCAACGTAGCGGCGGCAGAAACGACGTCTTTTGAAATGCAAAGCGTAATTAACGAATATTACGCGTTCGGTACGGAATTTTCCGTGCCGAACGCGGAATTTGTATCAGGGGGGAATCGGTATAAGGCGTATACCGTTGTGTACGATCCTGATCAAGAAGTCATCACGGATAAAACGTTTACACTTTCTAAAAAAGGCGAATATCGGATTTCCTATTCTGCAACGATTGATTCCAAGCAACATAGAGAAGTCTATTCGTTTAATAGCGCAGATTTGTCGGCGGACGCGTTTACGGTTGTGAATAACGCGAAAATTACTTCGGGAGCAAATACGCCCGATTATTATTGCTTGGATTCAACGGGCTTAAAAGTAACGGCTACGGCGGACGGCGGCAACGTAAATTATTCCAAAGTAATTGATTTGTCTGGAAACACGAAAAAGGATAATCTTTTAACGCTTGGTGTTATTCCGAGAGAAGAAGGCGTGGAAGACTTATGGCAAATTACGATTACTTTAACCGATATTTACGATAGTACGAATAAGGTACGTATCGTAACCTATCGCGGAAGTTGGGGTAAAGCGTATTGTTTCACGCGTGCGGCGGCAAAAGGACAAGCGCTTGCAGGTTACGACCATACGAAAAAGGTTTTGCAAACGGAATACCGTATGGGTACGGGTGCTACGCATAGCTTTACGGGCGCAAACGAAGCGGGATTCGGTTCGTTAAGTTATGCTTACGACTATGCGGAAAAAGCCGTTTACGTTGCAGGTAGTTTGGTTGTGGATTTTGATAGTTCTGATTATTTTATTGAATCGTTGCTTTGGGATGGTTTTACAACAGGCGAAGTAACGTTAAACGTTTCCTTGGAAAAGTTGAAAGCGGCCGAAGCGGATATTATGATTTTTAACGTTAACGGAAACGATTTAACGAAGAAGGTAATCGACGATAAGCAAGCTCCTATTATTGATATTGATTTCGGCGAATATGAAAATCAAGACTTGCCGAAAGGGGAAGTTGGAAAGGCGTATTCGCTCTTTCCCGCAAAAGCGTATGACAGATGTCAAGGCGCAATGAAACAAACGGACGTTGTAACGACGATTTATAAGAATTATAATACGCCTACGCAAGAAGTCGTAGCCAATAATGTTATACAATTTATGCCGACGAGCGCAGGGGAATACTACGTGCAGTACGCGTGTACTGATGCAAATGGAAATACGCGTTACGACGGATACACGTTGATTGTTGAGTCTTCGATTGAAACGATGAAACTTGTTGGTTTTGATTTGCAAGAATCGTACTATGTGGGAGAGGAAATTGTTTTCCCTATCGCTAATATTGAAGGCGGTTCGGGTATTCCTGCTGTGAAGACTTTCTTGCGCGATAAATCGGGCAACGCCGTTTTGGAAAACCCTGAAAGTTGGTTGCCCAAGACCGCGGGCGAATATGAGTTTGTCGTTTCCGCAGTCGATTATTTAGGCGATCAATTTGAACAAGTATTTGCATTTGAAATGTTAATAAAAGACGAGCCTATTATTAAGGTGGGCTACGTTCCGAAATATTTATTCTCTAAAATGGCTTATACGTTTAAGGATTTTGAGGCGATTGATTACAGCAGTTCTTCTATTCCGCAGGAAGCAAGCAAAAAAATCATTGTTTCGTATGCCGGAAAGGAAACGGAACTTTCTGTGGGGGATAGCTATACGCCCGAAATACAAAGCGGTTACGATAAACTTAACGTTAAATATTATGCGGAAAGTGTGGACGGTTCGCATTCCGATTACGTGGAAAGAGAAATTCACTTGATAGATCCCTACGAGGAAAATAAGTTGGATTATGCAGCATTATTCGTTGGTGGCGACGTAAATATCCACATAAGTTCAAGACTGCATATTTCTTTTAATAAAAATACGGAAATTTCTTATGTAAATCCTTTAATTGCAAATAATTTTGCGATTTGGTTTGACATTGACAAACAAGCAAATAATTTTCAAAGTATCGTAATTACGCTTACTGATAGTGTAGATTCAAACATTGCGGTTTCACTTACCATTGGAAAAGGAAATGAAACAGAAGATACGAGTTCTTTACGTATGAGTAACGATTCGCGCATTTATGCGGTGCAAGGATCATTCTTTGATACGACAACGAATATGTTTAAGTTGTCATACAATAAAAACGTGTTGTCCATTAAAGATGAAACGGCGAGTGCGATGATTTGTTCTTTGAAACAAACGGTGAATGGAACGAAATTTGAAGGATTCCCCAGCGGTAAAATTTATGTGTCTATGGCATTTAAGGGGGTAACGGGTGATTCAGCTATTTACCTGTCTAAAATTTCTAATCAATCTTTTAATGGCTTGGGGTTAGACCTTTTAGCGCCTGAACTTGATCTTGCTGAGTCTATCAAAACTCTTGTTGGAATAAACGACGTGGTGAAAGTTCCCCAAGCATACGTGGCGGACGGAATCGATCCATCAGCAACGGTAACGGTAACGGTATCGCAAGGAAAAAACGTTTTGTATTCAAACGTGGACGTTTCAGAGAAAGGGTTTGAATTTGTAGCAGACAGCTATCAAACCTATAAAGTTATGTACGTTGTGAAAGATTGGCGTGGAAACTTTTTTGATAAGACGATTTATTCTATATACGTTCAAGACGAAGAACCCCCGATTTTGAACGTAGAGTGGAACGTAATGACGGCGAAAAAAGGGGACAAGGTAACTTTACCTGTGGCGACGGCTATGGATAATAACGATAAAGATTTATCGGTAGAAGTATACGTGTATTATCCGCGAGGGGATTGTCGTATCTATAAAGATAAAACGTTGACGTTCAGCGAGAAAGGTACGTATGAAATTGTTTTCCTTGTACGGGATTTAGCCGGGAACTATGCAAAGAAAACCTTTAAGGTGGTAGTATCATGAAAAAATTTAGAAATATTGCAATCATCGCTTTGGCAACTTCGCTTTTATTTTCTTGCGTAGGATGTAAAAATGATGAAGATGACGATTCTTCTTCGACGATTGATAAAAACCATTTGGCTCAAATAACCGAAAGCGACGGATATTTTGTAAAAAGCGGAGCAAGCGAATATAAAATTTTAATTCCTGCTACGACGGATACTTTGATTGATTTTGCCGTAAGTGAATTAAATTATTTCCTTGAAAATACTTCGGGGACGACGTTACCCGTTGTTACGGATGATACGGTTACCGAGGCAAGCAGTGGTAAGTATATTTCTATTGGAGAAACGTCTATCGTTGTTGGGGAAAATCTTGTCGAATGGAAAAAGGATTTAGGCAATGACGGTTACGTTGTAAAAACGGTTGACGACGACGTGATTTTGCTTGGTGGAAGTAGTTACGGTTCATTGTATTCCACGTATGAATTTATTGAGCGAAATTTGAAAGCAAAGGTTTATGCTGTAGATGAAATCGTATTTACGCCAAGCAAAAACATAAAGCTTTTGAATATGGATATTCGGGAAGTCCCCGATATTGCTCGCCGTGCCATTAGCAGTTATCACATAACGAATAACAGTACGTATCGCCGTCGTATGCGTTTTATGTTACATACGGAAAATTGGACGTATTGGACGCATTCGCATTTTGCGTTTATTCCAAAGGAAACGTATTATGAAAAACATCGGGATTGGTATTCTCCGGATGCTGAGGCAACACAGCTTTGCTTGACAAACGAAGAAATGACGGCGGAAATGATTAAGAACGTTATTGCGTTTTTGGAAGAAAATCCGAATGAAGAAATCGTAACGCTTGGACAACAAGATGATAATTCATTTTGCGAATGTTCGAATTGTGCTCCACAAGTTTTGAAATATAAAGAAAGTGGTGTTATGGTTCGGTTTGTAAATAAAGTTGCAAACGCTGTGCAAGCGCATTTTGATGAAAAAGGGGAAGGGCGAAAAATTCAATTTGCTACCTATGCGTATCAAAAAACGCAAGTACCGCCCGTAGATGATAACGGAAACGTTTTGGATCCGTCCGTGTATCCTGCGAATAACGTTTCTATCATTATTGCACCTTTAACAGCGTGCTATTCTCACCCTATTAACAATGCTGATTGTAATGCTATAGCAAAACAAACGTTTGAAGGTTGGCAAAAAGTAAACGCTACGATATACGCTCGGTTCTATTCGGCTCAATATGCGTATTATTTCGTTCCCTTTGTACAATACGGGAATATGGCAAAAAATTATGAGATTACAGACGAGTATGGTGCCGAATACATTTTTGATACTGCCGTAGGCGAATCGAGGACAAGCGGTTTCCAAGATTTGCTTGCATATTTGCAGTCGGAGCTTATGTGGAATTATTCGCAAAACGTCCGTGATTTGATTGATGACTTTATGAAAGCATACTATAAAGACGCTTACGAGCCGATGAAAGAGCTTTTGGAATTGCAAGAGATGTATTTTGCCAAGTTGGAGAATGACGGGGAACACAATCTTTGCTTTATCCCGTCGGCAAACAAAGGGGGTAACTATTTCTTCGAGAATACAATTTTCACGAAAGAATATTTGCGTCAACAAGAATTGATAATTGAAGAAGCTTTGAATAAGATAGCGCCCTTAAAACAAACGGACAACGCATTATATCAAAAGCTGAAAAATCGAATTGACGCTGAAAAAACATCTTATATTTATTGGCAATTAACATTTTGGAAAGATTACTTTACGAAAGAACAAATTGCTCAAAAAATAGACGAATTTGAAAGTATTTGTAATGCGATTGGTATTGATCGTTGGGCAGAGTACAATGCGGCGGCTGGTGCAGATAAGAGTATAGCAACGCTTGTTGCCGATTGGAGAACGAAATTATTATAAGAGAGGAAAATAAAAAATGAAAAAGAAATTATTGGCAATTTTATCTATTTTGACAATTTTTTGTTGCTCAATGGCTTTTGCTGTTGGTTGTAACAATACTCCCGATAACAGTACGGATACTTCGGGGGATAGTTCTAATTCATCCGTGGTCGAAGATGAGGTTTCGATAATCTTAAATAAAACGGCTTTAACGCTTGAAATCCCCGAAGAAGAAACGCTTGTTGCAACGGTGGAAAACAGCGAAGAAGATGTTGTTTGGACGAGTAGCAATCCCGAAATTGCAACCGTTAGCGAAACGGGAAAAGTAACGGCTATTGCTGTCGGTACGGTTACGATTACGGCTGCCGTAGAAGAAAAAACGGCTACTTGTACCGTCACGGTTACGACGCCGCCTATCAGTTTGCACTTTTACGATGAAGAGCTTGGCTTGAAAGTAACGGACGAGTATACTGTTGTTTTGACCTGTACGAACGGGGATGGTGCAACGGTTGTTTGGTCGGTTGACGAATCGGAAAACCTTGAAATCGTATCGTCGGAAACAACGATTGCGAATAATCAATGCGAAGCAACGATTAAAGCAAATAAAACGGGAAACAGCACGATTTCCGTCGTTGTGCACGGGGTTACGGCAACATTGCCCGTTTCCATTACGGATAAATATGCATTGACGATTAACGGTGTTGAAGAAGTTGAAAAATATCTCGGTTTAAGCAAAACGTACACCTTGGATTATACGTATGAGAAAAACGGAGTTGCAGGGAACGCTTCGGATATAGAATGGACGGTTTCGGATAGTGCGATTGCAAGTCTTTCCAACGGAGTTTTGACGACGACTGCAAAATCGGGTATGTTTACGGTAAAAGGCGTTGTAGGCGATGTAGAAAGTGAAATGACGTTCGGTACGTATATCCCCGTAGCAAGCGCGACGGATTTTGCGAATATTGCCAACGATTTGACGGCAAACTACGTACTTACAAAATCTATTGATTTTGCAACTTCGGGTAAGCCGACGAGAGTATCGACTATTGCTCCTTATGCAAATACAGGTGCGTCGAAAGATACGAGCTATTATCCCCAAGAGAATGAATTTGAAGGGATTTTCGACGGGAATGGATATGCGCTTATGAACTATACGCCGTATGCGGGCAATAATACGCAAAACGCTTTGTTCGGCACATTGGGTGAAAATGGTATTATCCGTAACGTTTCTCTTATCAATGCAAGTATGTATCTTGGTGGCTCTGCACTTGTATATTGGTGCGAAGGACGCGTTGAAAATATTTATTTGGAAATGAATATTAGTGGCTCTACGACTGCGTTGACGAAGAATAATCCGCTTGCAGGTGTGATCACGAAAATGCAATTACAATCGTCGATTGAAAATTGTGTAGTTCACATGAATCTTGCGGCAGGTAAAGAATATAACACGACGCAAGGTCAAGCGATTGACAAGTATGGTACGATTGTTGGCTATATGGGTAACCAAGCGACGATGAAAAACTGCTATGCGTTCAATTCTTTTGGGTTAAATCTTGTTTCCTTGCCGACGAACACGGATAATATCATTGACAGCGAAGTTTACGGGAACGACGAAATCTATAAAGCGGACTATTCCAAGTTTGATAAAGAGATTTGGAATGTGACTGCGGATAGCGTAGCAATGTTAAAGAACACGAGCTTTACGCCTACCCTTTCCTGTACGGAAACTTTGAACGTAACCGCAAACGGTTCGACGACACTTGTAATTACTGCAACGGGAAACTATATTGTATCGCTTAAAACGGCGACGACAGGTGTAACGATTACGGAAAATGCGAATATCGTTGTAGATTCTTCCGTTCAAAGCGGAACGACGTTTACGATTATTGTGCGTTCTTTTGCAAACAGTACGGTATATAAGGAAATTGTTTGTATCGTTGCATAGTAGAAAAAGGATTGTTTTATGAAAGTAAAAGCGAATTGGGATTATAAACCTTATAACCCTTTCCACATAGAACAGGATAGACCTGAAATTTTAGCCATACGCCCGTCAAAAGAGAAAATCTCTTTTGAATGGGCTTATGCCGCATTTACGGAATGTGAAGTTTTTTATGGGGAAACGGGTAAGGATAAAAATTGTAAGATTTGTAGCAAAGACACGGCGTTTTTCGATGTGGAAGATGATAAAGAATATGAGTTCTATATTCGTGTTGGCGGTAAAGTAAGTATTACCCGTTTGGCTCGTTCGGGGGATTTTCCGGGGATTGTTATCAATTACTTGCATCCGAACGATAATGCTTATTATTTTTCGGGTAGATTCCTTGCAAGCCCGTCTATCGTTCGTTTACCTTCGGGCGCGTTGCTTGTGAGTATGGACGTATTTTCTTTGAAATACCCGCAGAATCTTTCCAAGGTATTCAAAAGCGTTGACGATGGAAAAACGTGGCAATACGTAACCGATTTATACCCTTGTTTTTGGGGAACGTTGTTTGTTCATCAAAACAAAGTGTATAGTATTGCGTGTTCCAAAGAATACGGCGACTTGCTTTTAGGGTGTTCCGTAGACGAAGGCGTTACTTGGAGTGAACCGATTGTTTTAGGACGCGGTAGTAGCTTCGGTGATATTTGCGGTTTCCATAAAGCGCCCGTTCCTATTCTCGATACGGGAGATAAACTCGCGATTGCTGTGGAATACGGCTGTTGGGCAAAAACGTTTTGTCAAGTCGTATATTCGGTAGACAAAACGGCGGATCTTATGAACGTTGATAATTGGCACACGACGGGTTGCGTTTCTCGTACACACGAAGCAGAACAGCTTCCAAGAGAAGGAGCTTGTGCAATCGAAGGCAATCTTGTTCAAATGCCTGATGGGACGGTTAAGGATATTTTACGTTATGGTGAAAATCAAGCAATGGTTTTACGTGTTGACGATTTTGATTGTGCGCCTGCGTTTGAGAAAATGATTGACTTCCCGTTCGCACATACGAAATTTTATATACAAAAGTACGACGGCGTATATTATGCTTGCGGAAATCTTGCGCCCGCAAGAAACGTACTTGCGCTTGCAAAGTCAGTTGACGGCGAGCATTGGGAAGTATATAAAGACGTGTTAAACTATGCGGATATGCCCCCCAAAGAAGTGGGATTTCAATATCCCAGCTTCTTTATTGAAAATGGCTATGCTTATATTTTATCTCGTACAGGATTTAATAAAGCTGATGATTTCCACAATACGAACGCGATTACGTTCCATAAAGTAAAACTTTGAGGTTATTATGAAAATAATTCTTAAAAATGAAGATAAAAACTTACAATATGCGCTTGACGAACTTGCTTTGGAGTTTCCTTTGTCGGAAGGCGAAACGATTGAATTAGAAACGAGAAATTCAAAACGTTTTATACTTCGAAAAGAAAAAGGAAAAGCTATCGTTGAATATGTGTCCTATAATCAAATATTTAAGGCAATCGGGGAAATGATAGCAGTTAAAGGTGCGAATGAAAATCGGGAGTTTGTTTCCACGTTTGAAACGCTTGCCGTAATGATTGATTGTTCTCGTAATGCCGTTATGACGGTTTCCGCATTGAAACGGCTTATACGTTATTTGGCGGTATTTGGCTACAATCAATTAGAGTTTTACGTGGAAGATACGTATGAGCTTAAAGGCGAACCGTATTTTGGGTATTTGCGCGGTAGATACACGCAAGACGAAATTCGTGAAATTGACGATTACGCAAATGCGTTTGGTATTGAAGTAGTGCCGTGTATTCAAACACTCGCGCACCTTAATTCCATCTTCCGTTGGAAACCGTATGCAGCGATTAACGATTGTAACGATATTTTAATGGTGGGCGAAGACGCTACATACAATTTGCTTGATAAGATGGTCGGTCAAATTTCCTCGTGCGTGCGCTCCAAGAAAATCAATATCGGTTTTGACGAAGCGCACATGGTCGGGCTTGGCAAATATTTTGATAAGCACGGATATAGAGATCGTTACGAATTGTTGTTTGAGCATTTGAGAAAGGTTATCGCCATTACGAATAAATACGGATTAAAGCCGATTATGTGGAGCGATATGTTCTTTAAGCTTCTTGGCGATGGATTCTATTATACCGATTTACCGATTACGCAAGAAGTAATCGACGGTGTTCCTGAAGAAGTGGCTCTTTGTTATTGGCATTATTATAATAACGATAAAAAGGGCTATGATAGAATGATGGCTCGTCATAAGAAGTTCAAGAATGAGATATGGTTTGCCGGCGGTACGCTTGCTTGGCAAGGTTTTTCGCCTATGAACGCCTTTGTAGAAGGGGTAATCGATGCTTCCGTGGCAAGTTGTAAAGAATATGGCGTACAGCATTATATTTATACTGATTGGGGCGACGGTGGCGGAGAATGTCCGATTTTTGCAAGCTTGACGTCAATGTATTATTTGGGCGAAACGAGTTACGGTATGGATAATGCCCACGTAAAAGAAAAATTCTTAAATTTAGTGGGGATTGAATACGATACCTTTAACTTATTGGATGCGCCGAACATTTTAACGAAAGAACAAAATATTGTTTGTAATCCGAGCAAATACGTTTTCTACAACGATTATTTCAACGGCTTGCTTGATAAAAATATTTTTGTCGAACAAGATTTCTATGATGGTAACAAGAACAAATTGGCGGCAGTTTGTAAAGGCGGAAAGTTTGGGGATTTGTTTGAAACGGCGTATGATTTGAGTAGTATTTTGTCGATTAAACATAATCTTGGCGTTCGAACACGTTCGGCATATAGAGAAAAAGATATAGAACAGTTAAAAGCCGTTATTGCCGATTATGAAAAGTTGATACCGCTTATTGAAAAGTTTTACGTTTCATTTGAAAAACAATGGCATAACTATAATAAGCCGTTTGGGTTTGACGTGCAAGAATTGCGGCTTGGCGGATTGTTACTCCGAACGAAATCGTGCTTGAAAAAATTAACGAAGTTTACTTTGGGCGAGATTGATAAGATTGACGAGCTTGATGAAGATATTTTGTCGTTTACGGGCGAAGATTCGACAAAGCCGTTGAGATTAAACGATTGGAAAATCAATGCAACTGTACACGTGGTATAAAAAATTGGGTAAAAGGAGAAGTAAAATTATGAACAAGAAGTTGGGTGTATTTCCTACGATGGTAACACCATACACGAAAGAAGGGAAAGTGGATTATAAGGGCGTAGAAGCACTTGTGGAATGGTATTGGAAAAAAGGTTGCGACGGGATTTTTGCCGTTTGTCAATCGAGCGAAATTTTCTTTTTAACGCTTGAAGAAAGAGTGAACATTGGTAAAACGGTTGTGGAAAAAGCGAAAGCTTTGGCAGAAGTGGATAAAACTCGCAAGCCTATGAAAGTCGTTGTTTCAGGACACGTTTCCGATTCGTTTGAAGACCAAGTAGAAGAACTTACCGCTATGTCGGGAATTGGAGCCGACGCGCTTATTTTGATTTCCAACCGTATGGATATTGCAAACACGACGGACGAAAAGTGGATTGAAGATTTACATAAGCTTATCGCGAAGATTCCTACAAATATGCCTTTAGGTGTATATGAATGTCCGAAACCTTATAAGCGTTTGCTCACCAAGAAAATGCTTGAAGCGTGCAAGGCGACGGGTAGATTTGCATTTATTAAAGATACCTGCTGTGACGCGGAAATGATTAAAGAAAGAATCGAAGTATTAAAGGGTTGCGATATAGGTCTTTATAACGCAAATGCGCAAACGCTTTTGGAAACGCTCCGTGCAGGTGCAGACGGATATTGTGGCGTCATGGCGAATTTCCACCCCGAAATTTACAAGTGGCCTTTTGATAATGCGGATAAAAAGGAAGCGGAAATCGTGCAAGCGTTTGTTTGTATGACGGCGTTTACGGAAAGCTTGGCATATCCCGCGACGGCAAAGTATTACGTAAATGCTCACGAAGGGATTGAGATTGAGCCGATTTCCCGCGCGGTAGATTGCAATTTAATTACGGAATACCAAAAGAGTTGTTTGGCTCAAATGAAAACGCTTGGCGATTCTATTAAAAAACAAATCGGTATAGGAGAATAAGTATGTTAAAAGGTATCAATCCAATTATCAGTCCCGAACTTTTGAAAATACTTTGCGAAATGGGACACGGTGACGAAATTGTAATTGCGGATGCGAACTTCCCCGCCGTAACCTGTGCGAAACGGTTAGTGCGTGCGGACGGACATAGCGGAACGGATATGCTTGAAGCGATTTTGGCGTTATTCCCCTTGGATAAAGTTGCGGAAAAGAACGCTCTTTTGATGGCGGTTTCCGAAAAGAACGTACCCAATCCGCCTATTTGGAAAGAGTACGAGGATATTATGAAAAAATACGAAACGGATAACGTGAAAGTGGAAGAATTAGAGCGTTATGCGTTTTACGATAGAGCGAAGAACGCATTTGCCGTTGTGCAAACGGGAGAAAAGGCGCTGTATGCAAATATCATCTTAAAGAAAGGTACGTTATGATTTACGATACACTTAAAAATTTAAGTAAATATCCAAGTCTTGTAAGAGTAAAGAAATTCTTGGACAAGCAGAACGGAACAATTCTTGACGACGGAAAATACGAAATCGACGAGAATTGCTATGTTGCGGTTTCGGAATACGAAACGGGTGCAGGTAAGGATTTTGAAGCGCATAGGGAATATATCGACGTGCAAATTGTGTTGCGTGGGAGAGAATATATCTTTGTGCAGGATATTAAGCAGGGAATCTCTACGACGGAATATGACGCGCAAAAGGATATCATTTTCTATAAATCCAACGATGCCAAGGCGTATATTTTAGACGGAAGTAACTTTTTAGTATTGGACGTAGATGATTTACATAAACCGGGTGTAGCGATTGATGAGTCTATGAAAGTAAAAAAATACGTATTTAAGATAAAGAAAGGAGAGTAATGTAATATGTTAAAAGAAGTGATGATGAAAGAGCGTGATGCGATTACGCAAATGATAGAAGAAACTGACAAGCAATATGATACGGTTTTGAATTTATTTCAGTATTGCAAAGGCAAGCTCGTGTTTATGGGTGTAGGCAAAAGCGGTCATATTGGGGAAAAGCTTGCTGCAACGTTTGCTTCGCTTGGTATTCCGTCTTTTTACGTACATAGTACGGAAGCAATGCACGGAGATTTAGGTATGATCGAATCGAAAGATATTGCGATTTTAATTTCCAACAGTGGAAACACACAAGAAGTGGTGCAGAACGTAGAACCTTTGAAAAGAAATGGGGTGGCTACGGTAGCGTTTACGTCGGGAAAAGACAGTAAACTTGCAAATGCGTGTGATTATGTTTTATTGTACCCGAAGATCGCGGAAGCGGACGCACTTAATCTTGCTCCGACGGTATCGAGTACGTTGACTTTGGTATTGGGCGACGCGATTGCTTGCGAGCTTTCGGCAAGAAAGAATTTTAGACGAGAAGATTTCTATAAATTCCACCCCAACGGCGCGCTTGGCGCAATGTTAAAAAAGGAGCAAAAATAAGATGTCGAAAATAACGGTAATCGGCTCGTTCGTTATGGATAACGTAGCGAAAATGGTAAAGTTTCCACAAGCAGGGGAAACGATTTTAGGGGAATCTTTGGAATTGTTCCCAGGTGGAAAAGGTATCAATCAATGCGTATCGGTAGCTCGCCTTGGTGGTGACGTGGAAATGGTCGGTATGCTTGGAAAAGATGCTAACGGCGAAGTTTTTCGCAAGATAATGAAAGAAGACGGGATAAAAGCGGATAACGTGTTTTCGTGTGATAAACCGACGGCAGTTGCCCAAGTGCAAATCAACGCAGAGGGACAAAACCGTATTTGCGTGATTCCCTCGGCAAATTTTGTGTTTGGCTTTGATGAACTTGATAAGGTGGATAGCGTTATTAAGGAAACGGAACTTGTAATTTTACAACTTGAACTCCGCTTGGACGTAACGAAAGAAATTATTCGTCGCGCACACGGGTATGGCGTAAAGGTTTTGCTCAATCCTGCTCCTGCCGTAAAGTTGGAAAAAGAAATTCTCGGAATGGTGGATTATATTACGCCTAATGAAACAGAGCTTTCCATTTTGACGGATATGCCTACGGATACGGACGAAGAAGTAATTGCGGCAGCAAAGGAACTTTTATCCTATGGCACAAAAACGGTAGTGGCGACAATTGGTAGTCGCGGCGCATTGATTGCAACGCAGGATAATGTGGAAATTATCAGCGGCTATAAGGTAAAAGCGGTAGATACCGTTGCGGCAGGGGACAGTTTCAACGGCGCGTTGGCGGTTGCGTTGACCGAAGGAAAAACGCTGAAAGAAGCGGTGCAATTTGCGAACGCAATGGGGGCGCTTACTGTAACGGAAAAAGGCGCGATTCCTTCGTTGCATACAAGAGTGCAAGTGGAAGAATTTATTGGACGTATATCAGATCAGAAAATAAAAGAAAGCTAAATGTCAAGGAATACAGAACAAAAAGCAAAATTACTTGTTTTATACGATATACTTTGTCGGTTAACAGACGAAAATCACGCACTCAATTCCGATGAGATTATCGCCGAACTTGCAAAGCATAATATCGAAGTATCGAGAAAGGTTTTACCTTCGGATATTGCTTTATTAAACAAGTATGGATATGAAGTTCTTTCGTATAAGAAAAAGTATCATTATTATTACGTAGTCAATCGACATTTTGATACCGCAGAGATCGCTATGCTTGCCGACGTTATAAAGGCGTCTAAATTAAGTTTAGAGCAAAAATCAATGCTTATTCAAAAGTTGGGAGAAATGATCGGAAACCATCAGGCGGAGAAAATTTCAAAGAACATTATAAATTACGATGAACCGAAACGTTCTAATAATCGAATTATTTATAGCATAGATGCCATTGATCGTGCGATCAGCGAACAAAAGAAAATTTCTTTCTTATATTATTCTCTTGACGCGGAAAAGAAGAAAATATACCGAAAAGAGGGAAACAGATATATAACGAATCCACTTGTTATGGTTTGGAATAAGGATAATTACTATTTAATAGCGTATCCCGATCATCATAACAATACAATCACTTATCGAATTGACCGAATGGAAGATGTCAGGATAGAAGATGAGCGTATTGTAAAGAAAAAAGAGTTTGTGGATTTCAACGTGGAAAAATACAGGATGCAAGTGTTTTCTATGTTTGGTGGGGAATTGAAAGAAGTGGGCTTGCAGTTTGTTCCCGAAATGCTTGACGATATATATGACAAGTTCGGAGAGAACGTTTCAGTAGAAACGGTAGGGGATAAATATCAAGTTCTCGTTCAAATTCAGATAAGTCCCACGTTTTTCTCTTGGGTTATCGGATCGAGAGGAAAAGTACATATAATATCGCCGCTTGATGTAAAAGAACAATTTACCGCATTTGTCGATACGATAAAAAAAGAATATTAAACGAAGTACACCCGAAGAAAAAAAATTCGGGTGTATTATGTTAAAAAGGCGTTCACTACCCGTTTATGGGAAGTGAAATGGTTGCAGGCGAACGTATGTTTGTGTTATAATATACCCACGAAATTAAGTTCACGGGAGGGGATATTCAAATGATAGAGCGTAACGAAACACGAAAGATAGAGATATATAATTATATAAATGAATTTATCAAAGAATACGGCGTATGTCCGTCCATCACGGAGATAGCGGACGGAATGAGATGCGCGAAAAGCACGGTGCATAAATACCTTGTTCGCTTGGAAGAAGAAGGGTATATCGAAAAATACGGAAGAAACCAAATCGTAACCAAGCAAAACGCCGCGCCCGTAGAAAGAATACCATTGATCGGTATGGTGGCTTGCGGAATGCCAAGAAGCGCACAGGAAGAATTGCAAACGTATATTCCTGTGGACAAGCGGTTGTTGGGGAACGGCGAATTTTTCGCATTGAGAGCAAACGGCGAGTCTATGATCGAAGCGGGGATAAGCGACGGCGATATAGTATTCGTTCGTTATCAACCCACGGCGGAAGATGGACAAGTTGTTGTAGCTATTATAGAAGATGCCGAGGACGGCGGTGTGACGGCAACGCTGAAACGCTTTTATAGGGACAAGCATAAAATAAGATTGCACCCCGAAAATAGGGAAATGGAAGATATAATCGTGGACGATGCGAAAATCGTAGGCGTTGCGGTAAAAGTATTGAAAAATATATCGTGATAACAAGTATCATAGATCCCCGTTCTATGATGTTAACATAAATGCGTATTTAACCCGAAGTGAATACACACAGAACAAAAGCAGGAAAATCCAAGATAGAAGAAGGAGGACGTTTATGGCAAAAAAGAAAAACCCTTTATCTTGTCCGTCTTGTATGACCAAACTAATGGAAGTGGCAGGTCATTGTGAAGGAGTAATTATCGTATGCCCCCAATGCAATGCTTCCATATTAGCGGACATCGACCGAAACGGACGAATGAGATTAAGTGTTGAGCCGTTACAAAACGATCAGGAAATTGCCACAACTCAAAGAACGGCAATTTGATTTTTCTCCGAAGTACAATATAGGAAACCGAAGCTATCCGAATAAGAAGTTATCAAAGCCCTATTACGACAACGGAAACCTACATACAATTAAATAGATAAAATAACGGTATATTAAAGCGGACAGCGGTAGCCGAGTGATCGGAGAGGTAAAGCCAACGCGCGATGATATATTAAGTTGTGAGAAACCGAAGTTATCCGAAAAGGAAACTATCCACGCCTTACAAGTCGAACTAAACCATTACGGGGTTAGTCTGATTTGTAGGGCGTATTTTTTTGTCCTAAAAACCTGAAACACCCCTTGCAGCCGAGTTTAGTTCGGAAGCAGGGGGCGTTTTTCTTTTTGGAAAAATCTCATCATCTCCAACAAAAATCCCCCTGTGAGGCTGCACAAAAATTTCAGCCACAGGATGATAAATAAATGGCTTGGAACAATGGAAAAGAAAGAAAAAAATTTGAAAAGGAACAGGCAGAATTAAGGAAGATTTATCTTGCAAACGGAATGACGGAAGAACAAATACAAGCGATGTATAATTTTGACTTGGAATATTTACATAGCCGTCGTAGTGAGGCAACACACACGCAAAGTCTTGATTTTGATTCTATTGAATTTGATGACAAAGAAACGGACAATCCTTTATTTCAAAAATTTATGGAAAAGATGAGTGTAGAGATAGATTGTTCTTACATAGGGCGTTTTAGTTGGATTGAAGAAATAGGAAATGAGAAATTGGCAAAAGCAATAAAAAAACTAAATACGGAAGATTTAGAATTGCTGACGGAATGGTACATTGAGGGTTTAACGCAAAAGGAAATAGCCCGTCGATTTAACGTAAAACAAGGGACAATTTCAAAAAAAATTACCGCCTTAAAAAAATTTTTCGAAGAAAATTTGTAAAAATGGAATATTTTTGCCGTTTTCGCTGGCTACCTATTGAGAGGGCAAAATTTTCAACCCGTCTCAAAGGAGAAAAGGCTATGAAATTAAGAATTGATAAATTTGAAAAATTGGCAAAGCACGAGGGGTATCGCAACGGCTATGAATTATCGCTTGCGATAGGTTGCGGAGATGCGACGTACCCGTTATTGAAAAAAGGCGGTCGTATCGGTGGCGGTATTGTAGCAGAGATATATAACCGTTTCGGGGAAGAAATTACGCTTGATGTGATTGACTTTGAAAATGAAACGATAAACAGCATTAAAAGTAAATACATAAAGGTCGGGAATAAACTGTACTGACGAACATAGTAAAGGAGAACGTGATATGGAATTTATAAAAGCAATCGTCGGGCAAAGAGAAATGTATATCCCCGTCAATGAAAAGCTTGGTCGAATGATAATGCTTGCGGACAAGCGATTAAATCATAAAAAATACATAGCCCAAAAGCGAAACCTTTATAAAGGCACAATAGAAAGAAATGCTGTGCGTATGTGTTCGGAATTTATCTTTGAACTTGAAGATGTAATGGAAGAACAGCGTTATTACGATGCTTTCCATTTACAGATCACGGAATATCCGAAAGAAAAAAGCAAGTTTTATCAAGAACTATTCCGCGAGGATAAGACGTTTCGTTTTTTCGTTCTTATCCGTGGATATGAACAAGTGAAAGTCGAAAGAATGATACGAGATTTTTTCGAGAAACTGAAAGCGAAAATTATTTAAGGAGAAACCGATATGAAACAATTTGAAACCAAATTAACCGTTCGTATTTACGACACAAAAGTGATTGAAAAGCTGAATTACCTTTTCAAGAAGAACCCGAACCAATACCAAACGAAAAATCAGTTGCTTGTGGAATTGTTGGAAATCGGTATGCAAGAAAAGTTGAAAGAAATCGTACCGCTTTCCTACGACGTAAAGAGCGAAACCGTACCGAATATCAACGGCGATTTTGTCGGCTCGTTAAAGCAAGTGAAACAGCTTATCGAAAGTATGCACGTACATAACCAAAAGCAAATCGAGGGGATTGTAGCGCACTTAAAAATGTCGGAAAGATTATCTGCGGCGATTTACAATACTTTGCTTGCGGTGGCGACGGACGAGCCTGTAACGGAAGTGCAAATCAATATGGGAATTTTCGATGAAGTCCCCGACCGTTTTGAAGAATATCTGAACGAACTGTTAAGTTTGGTATTCAAGGCAGACGATTCGGGCGGCGGCAAGAAAGGGGGTGACCTAAAAAGCTAACGAATGAGTGTACCTAACGTCTTATTCAGTATCGGGTACGCGCCGAACGACGCAACGTTGAGCCGTTTGAGGGTGGTAAAAGCCAAATATATCACGGAACGCAAATTTTATTCCTGCCGACAGACGGACGATTTTTTGAAATACGTCAATAAAGGCATTACGGCAGGAGATTTTTTGGGATATGCGGGAAATCCCGAAAAGAGTAGCGGACTGTTTGGCGCGGGTGGGTTACTAACGGCAAAACAAATCAAAGAACTACGGCAAATGTTACGAACGACGGATAGCAATATTTGGCACGCGGTCATCAGTTTTACGGAAGAATTTGGCGAGAAATATATGACTTCTTATGAAGATGCGCTTGAGCTTTTGAAAGCGGAATTACCCAAGTTTTTCAAAAGTATAGGCATAGCGGAAGATAACGTCGTGTGGTATGCGGGCTTGCACGAAAATACGGATAATCAGCATATCCATTTAGGTTTTTTTGAAAAAGAGCCGAGATTTACGACGGCAAATAGCGAAGAAAAGCGTTATCGTTACGGCACGATCGGACAAGACGCTATGGATAAATTCCGTATCGGCATAGAAGAACGATTGACGGACGTGGGGTTTGACTTAAAACGCAGTCGAAGAAACCTAACGGAAACGGCGACAAATACGCTATTTCACTTAAACGGCGCGAACAGCGAAGAACGGGAATTAAAGCGCAGATTGCTTGCGTTATACCGTGCCTTGCCTACGTCAGGGCGTATCAGTTACAACAGTAAAAATTTGGACGGCTTGCGCGGTCAAATCGACGAATTGACAACCTACATTATACGGACAAATCCGAGTTTACGGCGTGATTATATGGCGTTTTGTAGTGAGTTGGCAAGGTTTGATGCAAACCGCAAACGAATATGCGAAGATCAGAAAATCGAGAACGTGGAAAAATATCTTGTCGCGGACAAGTACACGAAAGATATTTATAGACGTTTAGGCGATAAAGTCATCAAAGCGGCGGTGGCTATCAAGCGAAAAAGTGAAACGGAGGCACGATTATGTAAAACGGTAGTATTAAAAAAGCAAGCAGAAAAGAAAAATCGAGCGTATTTATTGGAACGTGCCACAAGAATAAGCGCGGACGTGGACGACGAGGCAATACGCTGTTTTGAAGAATACCGCAGACGGCTTGCCCGTGCGGAATATAACCGATTGGTAGAGGAAGGAGAAATTGAGTCGGAATAATGAAAAGATTTATGAAATGGTTGAAAGACCTACCGAGAAAGTGGTGGGCGTGGGCGCAAAGGCGGCGGAAAAAATTGATAAAGTGGGGGATAACCGCCGGGGTTGTGTTGTTGGGGTGCTTTCTTCTTGGGTTCTCGCTAAACTGTTTTATCCAAGCGGGGTACCGCCCTAACTTAAAGGCACGCTTGTTGTTGGACGAAAAAACCTACGTTTTCGCGGGTTTGTTCCTGCTTTTGTCGGGGTTCGTGGCGTTGTTCTACTACTATACGCATTATTGGTTGTTCAATTCCAAGAATATCATCAAAGGCAGGGAAAGAGATAAGCATATTTTCGCAAACCTTGAACAAGCGCGCTTTCAAAGCGAACGGGAGATAGCGGAGAACTTTCAAACGGTGGATTACAGCGAATTGCCGAATACGGAAGTGAAAGGCATACCGATTCAGGCATACGAAGAAAATAATCGGTTGAAAATCACGTTTTCCCCGCCTACGCATACGCTTGTGATCGGTACGACGGGTAGCGGTAAGACAACGACGTTTGTCAACCCTGCGGTGCAGATTTTAGCCGAGAGCAAAACGAAACCGTCAATGCTTATTACCGATCCCAAAGGGGAATTGTATCAATCCCACGCCCGAAAGCTGAAAAGGGCGGGATATACGGTTAAAATCCTTGATTTGCGAAACCCGTACAACAGCGTGCGGTGGAATCCGATGCAGAGAGCGTATGAGAATTATCAACGCGCCTTACATTTGGAGGAAGAAGTCAGGCTGAACGAGAAGAAGGGTACTTATATTTTCGACGGCAAAGAGTATTATAACCCCCGTGAACGCGATGCGGCGATACAAGTAAAACGGCAGCAGTTGAACGATATTGTGTACGAAGATCTGAACGACATAATATCCGTACTTTGTCCCGTAACGAACAAGAACGAGCCTATGTGGGAAAGCGGTGCGAAAAACTTTGTGTTGGCAATCGCACTTGCGATGTTAGAGGACAGCGCAAACCCCGAATTTGGAATGACGAAGGAGAAGTACAATTTCTATTCGCTTATGAAAGTGGCGACGAACACGGACGACGATTGCGCGGAAATGCTCAATTATTTTAGGGGGCGTAGTCCTTTATCCAAAGCGGTATCGCTGTCGAAACAAGTGCTTGACAGTTCGGAAAAGACAAGGGGGAGTTATTTATCGAGTACGTTCGATAAGATTTCAATGTTTGCCGACCTTTCCTTGTGTGCCTTGACGAGCGAGAACGAGATCGAGTTCGGGGATATGGGGGAAAAGCCGATCGCGTTATTTTTGCAAATCCCCGACGAAAAGGAAACGCGGCATACGTTGGCGGCAATGGTTATTCTGCAAGCATATAAAGAGTTGGTTTACAAGGCGAACACCTATCCGACGTTATCGTTGCCGCGCCCCGTGTATTTCCTTTGCGACGAGTTCGGGCAGTTGCCCAAAGTTTTACGGTTAGAGCAGATGATAACGGTCGGGCGTTCGCGGAACATTTGGCTTAACCTTGTCGTTCAGAGTTATGCTCAACTTGCCAAAGTGTACGACGATAAGAGCGCGGACATCATCAAATCGAATTGCAATACGCAAATCTTTATCGGTACGACGGACTATAAAACGACAGAGGAATTTTCAAAGCGTTGTGGGAATTATAGCATCGTGCAAAGGTCGGTGGGGGTTAATACCGTGAAAGCGGACGACGTAAACTCAAACACGAGCGTAAAGGAAAGACCGTTGATTTATCCGTCCGAATTACAACAGTTGAACAGCAAGGGGAATATGGGCAACGCGATCGTAACAGTATTCGGGTATCAGCCGATACGGGCAAGGTTTACGCCGAGCTATGCAAGTCATTTTTATAAGATGAAGATGACCAAGCAGGAATTACCCGTCGGAAGGTACTTCGACGAAGCCGCCGCATTTTACGATATGAAAAAGCGAAATGCGATACTGTTAGAGATGAAACGGCGCAAGCAAAGCGGCGGGAACGGCGGTTCGACGAGAGAAAATATCGCAGAGCGTAGGCGAATGATGAATATGTTGGACAAACTCCAAAAATACGTTACACAATGCGTAAGAGGCATTGTATCCGAGCAGGAAATGGCGGACATATTCCTGATGATTCAAACGAACGAATACGACGACGCGATAATGAAAATGGAAGAATTAAAGGAACGCGTGGGCGAGACGAGCGACCGCGCGGCGGCAATTCAAGACGTTATAGAACGGCTTGAAGAAATGCGAGACGGAGAGATCCGTATGGAAACAAGATAAAAAAAGGAGGAAAATCATACTTGAACAATAAAAAGAGAAAAAGTAAATGGTTAGGACTGTTGGGTTTTCTTGCGTTGTCGTGTGTAGGGATGAGTGTAGGCGCATTGAGTACGGAAACGAAAACCGCATCGGCGCTTACATACACGACGCCTAAATATTTGACGGTGGGTACGACGAACGACGGTAGCTCGAACTCGAACGGTTGTCCGTCAAATTTTAAGATTTATACGTATGGCAGTTATTTGGACGGCAGTTCAACAACGCGCGGACAAGATATTGTATCGAATTGGTCGTATTACAATTTCTATATTGATGCAATCGACATTGAACACGTATCTTTCAAGCTCTACAAAAATGATTATTTGTATGTGAATAAATCGTTGTCGGGCAGTAGCGATATGACGATGTTTTCGGAGGCGTTGTCGAGTGGGGATTACGAAATGCAATACGTGGGAAAGAAGGTAGGTTTCTTGTGGATCACCACGACGTACACCTACACGTATCGTTTCACGGTAGACGTCGATGCGCCGAGTTATACCTTGAAAGCAGGTGGCTATACCATCAATAGCGGTAGCTATACGAATAAACAAGTAGTATATACGGCAACGGATAATCGTAGCGTTTACCGTATTCGTTATCTTCGTCCGAATTACAGTAGTTATTCCAACACGTATTCCAATTCCTATACCGTATCTACTGGTTCGACGAACGGTTGGTACTATGTGTACGCGGAAGACTATATTGGAAATACGAACTCTACGGTGAGCTTTTATCTTGACACCGTATTGCCCGTAGGGAAAGTAACGAACGCAAGCGGAACGACGATTGCAAACGGCGGTTATACGAACAGCGCAATTAAGTACACGGCAACGGATTCGGGTAGCGGAGTATCGGGCTATCAATACAAAAAGCCGGGCGCGACAAGTTGGAGTTCTTACACGTCGGGAACGGCGGTAACGGGAACGGGTTGGCATACCTTCCGTTCGTATGATAGAGCAGGTAACTATTCGGAAGAATATAAAGTGTACTATGATACGGGCGCACCGAGTTATACGTTGTACGGTGGAACAACGAGCAAAGCGAGTGGTGCTTATACCAATGCGGAATATGTGAAGTTTACAGCAAGCGATAGCTATTCCGGACTTGCGAATTGCTACGTGAAAATGCCAAATTCGTCTTTCTATTCGACGTATGCAAGCGGTACGCAGTTGGCAACGGAAGGGTTATATTATTTCTATGCAGTAGATAAAAGCGGAAACGAAACGGCGAAAGTAAGCATTACGCTTGATAAAACCAAGCCAACGGGAACGCTTTACGCGGGCAATTCGGCGGTAACAAGCGGAACAGCAACGAACGCGGCTTACGTAAAATTTGTACCGTATGACAGTATCGGACTTTCCGCAATGTATGTCAAAAAGCCGAATGAAAGCTCGTATGTAAGCTATACGTCGGGAACACAATTCACGACGGAAGGTACGTACAATTTCTATTCGGTGGATAAGGCAGGGAACGTATCGCAAACCTATACGGTAACACTTGACAGACAAATTCCCGTTGCACAGCTTTATGTAGACGGAAATCCGATTGATAATAACGGTTATACAAACGGTGGGCATATCAGTTTTGAGTGCGATGCTGTGAAATGTTATGTAAAACTTCCCGATAGCGATACCTTTGTTGAGTATCTTTCGGGATCGGAATATTATAAGGCAGGTAAATATGTATTCTACGGCGAATCCGTTTCAGGTACTTTGACGGAAGAATACAGCGTAGTTATCGACCGAACGATTAAGACGGTAGATTTGCAGAACGTTACTGACGGGGAAACGGACGGCGAAGTGATAATTTCGTGGACGGACGGCAATCCCGACGAGTTCGCGCCGATCAAGAGCGTAACGGTAAACGGAAAATCTTACACGAAAGGACAAACGATTTATACCATCAATACGGGTGTTTATGTCGTATCCGTTTTAGACGAAGCGGGTAATACTTGGGAAACAGAATTTTCGTCGAGCAGACGAAATGTATATACGCAAACTTTGCAACAAGAATACTACGAAATTCACGATGTCAACGGCGAATATTTCTCGTTCGCAAGCTACGACAGCGCGTTTGCGTTTGCGGTAGAAAGAGAAAAGAGCTACGTGAGAACGGGAGTGTGGAACGGTACGAGCTGGAATACAGGCCTCGCCATGGACTCGAAAGACAGCGTGAACGCATTGAACGGCACGTATTTCATCTATAAAAAGAGTGGCAAACCCGAAGAAGAAGTGGCGTATTTCACGGCGGAAAGATTGGGCGAAGTCATTGCGGAATATGCGGCAATCGGCATCAACGATTATTACTATTGGGAAAAAGAACCTGCTACGATTGCAGATGGGGAAAACTTGTTCTCGTATAGCGATGCGAAAACGATTTTGGCAAACACGGTTAAGTTTGACGGTACGGTGGCACACTTCATTGACGGCGAAGAATACGTAGATACGTCTTATGAAATCAACGGTTTCCATACTTTAACGGTAGTCGATGAATGGGGGAATACTTGTGAATATAATTTAACGATTGTTCGTAATGCCCCTATCATTGGATACGTTGTCGGGGAAGGCGAAGACGTAACGAATACGGTAACGTTTGATAGAACGTATTTTTTCAAAGACCAAGTAACCGTGAGAATCAGGGATGAGTTTGATGAGATGGCAATGTTTAACGTGTACGACGAAAACGGCAATTTGCTTGGTAGTTTCTTACGAGATGAAACGTATGTGATAACCGAAAGCGGAAGTTATACGGTGGTGGCAGTAAACCACGCAGGGCTTTCTGAAACGTTTGCTTTGATTATTTCCCGCGATGCGCCGAAGGTAGAAATCACGGAAAATACCGAAGGTAAAAAACTTGAAATTACCGTAACCAAGAGCGCGGATAAGGAATCGAGTTTGCAGACTTTGGAAATTTTCAAGTCGGTTGACGGCGGCGAAACGTGGGAGATTTTGGAAAGAGACGATTACGGACATCTGATCACGACGGAAAGACTTGACTATGCGTTCAGAACGACGGCGACGTATAAAGTAGTCGTAACGGACGAGTTCAGAACAGGTATCGACGCGGTAACGGCGCAAGCAAGTTACGAGCAGAAACTTCCCGAAGGGGAACTCATCGGCGTGGAAAACGGCGGCTATACGAATGGTGCGGTATCGTTTGAATGGACGGACGAGGCGACGGTTGTATTGACGAAAGACGGCGAGGCGATCACGTACATTTCGGGGCACAAACTGACGGTGGACGGAAACTATGTATTGACCTTTGAAAACTTCGACGGCTATAAAGCAACGTACACGTTTACGATCGACACGGAAGCTCCCGAAGTTACGATGGAAGGCGCAAGCCACCGCGAAGCGGTAAACGAGGACGTAAAGGTGTTTTATACGGAGGAAAACTTAAAGGCGGAACTTTTCAAAGACGGTAAATCGCTTGGAGAGTACGTTTCGGGCAATCCTATTTCCGCAGATGGGCAGTACCGTGTACGCGTTTATGACGTTGCAGGGAACGAAGTATCCGTAGAATTTTCTATCGACAAAACGGTGGAATACGACATCAACGTTTACGACAAGGGCTTGTCTAATTCCGTAGTGGTAACGTCGCACGAAATTTTGACGACACAGCTTACGAAAGACGGCGAAAAGGTAGATTATGCGCTCGGTAGCGCGATTAAAGAAATCGGGGATTATACGCTCGTATTGACGGACGCGCTTGGCAATAACGAAGTCATTACTTTCCGCATCATTCAGCCTTTGGTGCAAGAATTTACGCATAACTTTGACGACATTGAGGGCTTTGGCGGAGTGCTTGTAAACGGTGCGGACAAGCGTTTGAACTATGGAACGCTCGAATTATTCGACGACGGTAGCTATGAGGTAGGCGTGATTGTGGGTGGAAAAACTTACAACTTCGCAGTAACGGTGGACGGCACAGCCCCCGCACTTACGTTAAGCGGCGTAGAGAACGGTGGGGAAACGAAAGAAAGCGTTACGCTTTCTGACTTGTCGGAAAAGGCAACGATGAAAGTCTATCTCAACGATACCGAAATCGAATACACGCTCGGCGCGGAGTTGACGGAACTCGGTAAATACCGCGTGGTATTGACGGACGAGGCAGGGAACGTAGCAGAGTACGAATTTGAGATTCTTTACAAGATGAACGGCGGTGCGATTGCGCTTATCGTTATCGGCGTGTTGGCAATTCTCGGCATTATCCTTGCAATCATTTTAGGCAAAAGAGCGACGTACAAAAAGAAAGTCGCACAGGAAACCGATGAGGACGACGAGGAGGATTATGAGGACGAAAACGGCGACGAAAACGGCTCGGAAACGGGTGCAAGTGAGGAAGGCGAAACGCCCTGAAAAGAAGGGGTAAAACCCCAATTTTAGGGTAGCAGGTTAACGTGTTGGCGCGATTTGCCGTCAAAGCGGTAAATCGCCCTACACAAAAACTCTATCGGAAGTGGGATACCCACCTTCGATTTTAAGGACAGAAAAGGAGGTTTTGGAAATTGAATTTATTATTAAGCGCAGTAAGAAAAAGTGCGTTGTTGGCAGTAGATTTTACGCCCGTAATTGCGCCTATTCTTGAAATCTTGAACGCGATTTTGTGGCCCGCTATTGCGCTTGTCGGTGCGGTCGGTACGATTTACTGTATCGTACTCGGCGTGAAACTTGCGAAGTCGGACGAACAAAACTCGCGTGAAAAGGCAAAGAAAGACTTAATCGGTGCGATAGTCGGCTTTGTGCTGATATTTGTTTTAATCGTAGCGTTAAAGATAGCATTGCCTATTTTGCAGGATTGGGTACAAAGTCAAATTACGTAACAAGGGGTAGTGAAAAACAATGATTTTAGATGAGTTAAAAGATTGGTTTTATGAACTGATGTATAAATTGCAATCGGGGATATGCTATTTAATTGACTTTATCAAAGAAGTGTTTTTCAAACTCTGCGGACTCGACACGGTAAAGGTAAACGGCGAGGATAAAGACCTTGTATCGAGCCTTGTGCAGTCAAATACGATACATAGAGTATTCTTGACCGTTTTCCTTATCGGCGTAATATTGCTCGTAATTTTCCTGATTATAGCCCTAATACGGGCGAATTATCAAGGGAACGAGAAAAAGAGCAGGGGCGCGATAATGGCGAAAGCAGGACAGAGTTTTCTGATATGCTTGCTCGTACCGTTTTTATTGCTTGCGGGTATGACGCTCGTAAGCACGATAATGGCTTCCATAAATAATGCAATGCAATTACATATCACGGATGCACCTACGCAGATAGGCGGTCAAATGTTGATAACAACGGGGAATGAGGCGTATATAGGCCCTGCGGCTGATCGTGCTATGATAGAAGAAATGTTTATGACGGGAGCATTAAACTATAATAAGCTTTCCGTGGTAAAGCAGTATTATAATCTTTCGGATATGAACTTTGTTGTTGGAATTTTCGGTGGGTTGGTATTGCTTGTAATGTTTGCACTTTCGGCGATCACGTTCATACAAAGAATTTTCGATATTATCCTTTTGTATATCATTTCTCCCGTTTCGATCAGCACGATACCGCTTGACGACGGCAACCGTTTCAGGGTTTGGAAAGATATGCTTATTGCAAAAATGTTGGGGGCATACGGAATAATTCTTGTGATGAATTTGTTTTTCCTGATAATGCCACAAGTCAATCAAATGCAATTCTTTGATAGTTCTTTTGAAAATGGAATAGTCGACATTTTGTTTTTAATCGGTGGTGCGTTTGCGGTAACGAAAGCAAATCTTGTAATATCTCAACTTTGCGGAGCGCAAGCGGGCGGTAGAGAGTTCGCGCAGATGATTTATAACTTCCGTTCGGGCTTGGCGTTTATGCGTGCGACGGGCGGTATTATCGGCGGTACGGTCGGCAGAGTGGTCGGCGGTACGGACTATTTGAAAAACCGAAAGAAAGGCAATACGAAAGGCGAGAGTTTGAATATGGCGTTGCATAGTACACGAAACCAACAAACGATGCAGCAGGGACAAAAGACCAAAGGGCAGAAAGCAAAGCAGTACGGCGGTGCAGTAACGAGGCTTGCAACAATGCCCGTAGGGGTACTCAAAGACTTTATGCAGGGCGGTATTATTCAAGCGACCAAGAACTTGGGACCGCGCCTTCGTAATATAGCGACAGGTACAACGTTGACCAACCGTGCAGAAGTAAGACCGAAAATTCCACAAGTCAGTACGGATACAAGCGAAGATGAAACGAAAAATACGACGGCGGCAACGGAGGCTGTAAATTCGGGTGAGTCGATTTTGAAAGCGGAGGCTGGAAAATCAGAAAGCACCGATGATAAGACTACGGGAACAACAGCGACAACGGACACTTCTTCGGATCGTGGAATATCTTTACCCGATAAAGGCTCAAAAAAAGGTACGACAACGGCAAAATCGGATAATACTTCCAAATCGGATTCGGGAAAGACTGTAAAGCCGACGCCTAAAAAGGAGTGAAATGAATGATATGAGAATAATACCTAAAAATACAAAAGTCAAGATGACGTTTTATAAAAGCGTTACGATACCCGACATTATCATCGGATTTATCGGTTTGGTGTTGGTAGCGATCGCGCTTTCGAGTAACCTTGCCTTTCGCGCATTGATCGGCGGTGCGATATTCGTGGCGTTCGTACCGTTATATATCACAATAAACGGCGATAGGTTGTATTTGGTGGTAGCGTATTTTTTCAAGCATTTGATATGCAAGAAAAAATACAGCAAAGCCAAAGGCGAGATCGAGGACGTCATACCCTATCAAAGCGTGAACGCAGACGGGATTATCGAGCTTAAAGACTTGCGGTTTGCGGGAGTCGTGGAAGTATCGCCCGTCGATTTCAGAATGTTAGACGATTTCTCACAAGCGCAAATGATGGATACAGGGTTGGCGCGAGTGCTTAATTCGATTGCCGTGGGGCAGGAAATTGATGTCGTGAAAATCGAACGCCCGTTGATTTTGGATAACTTTATGGCAGACGAAATGCAAAGGGTTATCGACGTTATCGACAGTAGTGAACGCAGGGAACTCACGAAGTTGGAATACGAGGCGCGGGTGGACGTGATACAAGATCGAATGTTGACGATCGAGGCGATGAACAACGACGATAAGATTTTGTATAGCCGATATTACCTTGTATTCCATAGTGGAAGTCAAAAAGAATTATCTTCTCTAATGTACCGTACGGTAGCAACGTTGCAAAACGCAGGGGTAGGCGCGAGGGTACTCAATCAAAAGGAATTGGCGGCGTTTATCCGATATAATACCGACAGCGATTTTGACGAAAGAGTGCTGACAAAGGCGAAAAATTACAGACCGTTTTTTATGCCGAAAGAACTCAAATTCGGGTTCGCGTCAACGGTGCAAGACGGAAAGGTTTTAACGCATTTTGTTATCAATAATTATCCTTTGCGCGTATGCAACGGTTGGGGCGAGGGGTTGTTTGATTTACCGAATACGAAAGTCGTGATGAAAGTAAACCCCGTAGAAAAATACAAAGCGGTACGGCGTATCGACAATGCGATTTTGGAACTCCAAACGCAGACTTTGAAAAATCGAGCAAGCGACGAGATCGAAAAGGACACGCATTTGCAGAGTTTACAGGACTTGCTCGTGAATTTGCAGAACGAAAACGACGTACTGTTCGATGTAACGGTTATCGTAACCGCATACGACGAGAAAGGAAAGAACGTTGTAAAAAAACAAGTACGTCGCAGACTTCGGGAAATGGGCTTTGGGTTCAATGAGATGATCGGACGGCAAAAGGACGTGTACTTAACGAGCCAAATTTGCACGACGGACAAAGTGAAACTGTCAAGGGGGATTCCGACGAGTAGCCTTGCGGCAGTATTCCCGTTCGTCAGCAATGCAATCGTGGACGATAAAGGACTTTTGATAGGCGAGAATAAATTGCCCGTGTTCGTGGACTTTAACAAGCGCGACGATTCGCATTTATCATCGAATATGATTGTGCTTGGTAAGCCGGGTAGCGGGAAAAGCTATGCTTGTAAAAGTATCATAGCGCATTTGGCAAGTTGCAATACGAGAGTGTTTGTGTTGGATCCCGAAAGCGAGTACGGAAAGTTGTGTCAGAATTTCGGCGGTAAGGTGTTGGACGTATCGAGTGGCAAGTTCGGGAAAATCAATCCTTTCCACATCATTCAAAGCGAAGACGACGAAAACAGCGACGGGACGAGCAACGATTATTTCGCACACTTGCAGTTTTTGGAAGAATTTTACCGCGTGGTATTGCCGGGGATAAACTCCGATTCGTTGGAACTTTTGAACAAGCTCACGCAAGAATTGTACGAGAAAAAAGGCATTACGGCGTACACGAAGTTGAAAGGGTATTCCGCAGAACAATATCCGACGTTTGACGATTTGGCGTACTTGATAGACGAACGCAGAGAAAACGAAACGGACGAATACAACCGTGGTTGTTTGAAAGTGTTGACAAACTATATCTCGAAATTCCGCAGGGGTGGACGGTATAGCAATCTTTGGAACGGGGCAACGAGTTTTAATCCGAGAGAAAATTTTGTTGTATTCGATTTTCAAAAGCTGTTGTCGAACAAAAACAATATCGTGGCAAACGCGCAGATGCTTCTGATCGTAAAATGGTTGGAAAACGAAGTCGTGAAAAATAGAGACTACAATCAACGTTATCGCGTATCGAGAAAGTTGGTAGTCGCTGTGGACGAGGCACATCTTTTCATTGACGAAAAATACCCGATTGCATTGGACTTTTTGGCAAGTTTGGCAAAACGAATAAGAAAATACGAAGGTATGCTCATCACGATTACGCAGAGCGTCAAGGACGTTGCGGGAACGCCCGAAATAGCAAGAAAAAGTCAAGCCCTGATAGACGTTTGTCAATACAGTTTGATATTTAGTCTTTCGCCTAACGATATGAAAGATTTATGCGAGTTGTATTCACGGGCAGGGCAGATCAACGAGGCAGAGCAGAATTACATTATGCACAACAAGCGCGGAACGGCGTTCTTTATATCGTCGCCGCAAAGTAGAACGAATATCGACATCGTAACAAGCGATTTCGTGGAAAAATTATTTTAAGAAAAGGAGATAAAGGAAAATGGAACAGAACAAAAACGTTATGAATGAAGAAGTTGTGGTGGACTACACGGACGATCAGAGAACGGAAATCACGAACAAGGCGAACGATCAATACCTGAAAATGGCGAAAGAGGGCAAGTATAAGGATATTCTCGTCAAGTTCGGTCAGAACGGGAATTATTCGTTGAACAATCTTTTGTATATGCTGTCGCAAAACCCGAACGCAACGGTGGCGAAAGGTATGGGCGAGTGGGAACGCGCAGGGCGCAGTATCAAGAAAGGTGCAAAGAGTATGGAAATTATGGCTCCCACTAAAGAAGAATACGAAGTAGCGGCAAAGGATGAAGCTGGTAACGATATGTACGATGAGGACGGCGTACAAATTATGAACAAGCGCGAAAGGACGATCGGCTTCCACCCCAATTACGTATTCGACGTTAAGGACACGGAAGGGGATAAATACGAATCGTATAAAATCGGAGAGAAAATCAGCGATGCGGAAAAGAGCATTATTTTGGAGGGAGTAAGACGTGCTTTGCAGACGAAACGCTATCGTATGGTATTCACGAACGGCGCGGATTTTGCGGACGGCGAGAATTTCAAAGTGGACGTTGACAACCGTACTTTGAAAGTAAAGAAGAATATGAAGAACGCGGAGACGTCGCTTGCGGCGATCGAGGGTGCGAGTAAAGCATTGTGCGCTTATAAAAACCGTAACTTCGAGGGTTTGAAAGGTAAGAAAGCGGAGATTTTCGAGGACGCAAGTATCAAGTGTATTTTGGCGGCGCGCTACGGCTTGGACACGAGTGGTATGGAGTTCGGGTATATGCAAAAGTTGGGCGAAAGCGATTTGCTGACCTTGCGTGAAAATCTTTCGTCCGTGTGTACGGGTACGAAAGTCGTTATGGACAGGGTAACGAGTTCGTTTGCAAGAGCCGAGCGTGAGAAAGCGCAAAATGCGATGCCTACGGGAATTTCCGCGCTTAACGACCTTTTCGATAAAGACGATTTTCAGGATAAATGCGCAGGAAAGGGCGATATGGAAGTCGCTTGAAAACATACCCGCCGAGCTTCGGGAATGTAAACAATGGGTTTGTTTTAAGGCGCTTCCGAAAGACGGGCATTGGGGCAAAAAAATGATTTCGCCTACGACGGGGGGATATGCGAAAAGCAATTCCCCCAAGACGTGGACGGATTTTGAAAGCGCGTTACGGTATGCGGATAAATACCGTATGGACGGTTTGGCGTTTGCGTTGACGGAGGGGATCGTGTTCGTGGATATAGACGATTACGAAAATAAAAGCAACGACGTACAAAACGTATTGAGGGCTTTATGCGACGAGCTTGACACTTATACGGAAACTTCCGTCAGCGGCAAAGGTTTTCACTTTCTATGCAAAGGAAAATTACCCGAAAATGCGCGCAAGCGTAGAGATGAGTATGGACTTGAAATGTACGACACTTTGCGGTTTGTGTGCATTACGGGCAACGTACTTGGCGAGAAAAAACCGCTTGCGGATTTGTCGGACAAGATAGGCGATATAAACTTGCGGTATATGGGAAAACCGATAGAACATAAACCAGCCATAAGACGGCAAGCAACTCAAACGGACAAGGCGATTATAGAGCGAATATCCAAAAGTGTACAAGGCGAGAAATTCCAAAGGCTGTATAGCGGAGATTGGAGTGATTATCAATCGCAAAGTTCGGCGGATTTTGCGTTCGTGCGTATGCTTACAATATGGACTCAAGACGAAAGTCAGATAGACAGCATTTTCCGAACAAGCGGTCTATATAGAGAAAAGTGGGATAAGCACGGCGGATATTACGGGCGAAGAACGATACAGCGTGCATTAGACACGGCGCAAAGTAGCCGTAACGTAGTGGAAATGTAAATAAAAATAACCGCGCCGAATACGACACGGTTATCAAGAAAAGCTATTTTAGTTAAACAAATCGTTTACGGTTAAAAGTTTTACATTGTACTTTTTGCTTTCATCAAGTACCGCTTGCGTATATCCGCTTTTTACAAAGACATAATAGTATCTTTCTGTAACATTCGTGAAAATATCGCTTGCGGCGATCAGGTCATTGAAATCGGAAAGAGAGAATAATTCTTCCTTGAATTTACATTCGCAGAAAATCCCTTGTTTTCCGTCGATACCGAGAATATCAATATCGTCTTGTTTTTTGAGTTTTGGATTATTTCCCCACCATTTTCCGAGCGCGGAGGGAATAAAAGGAAGATTGCCTATTTTTGCTTGCTTAATGATGTATTGTTCGCAGATTTTCTCAAAGGCAATTCCCATAAAGTCGGAGATGTTTTTAACGATTAAAGATGAAAAATCGAAACTCTCCATCAATTCCAACTTCGTTTTTTGGGAAAATAGGAATTTATACCAAAAAGCAAAGAAATTATCCGCTAAACGATATATGGAAATTTTTCCAGATTCCTTTTCACCGCAAGGGGTAATACGTTCAATTAACCGCATCTCCCGAAGATTAGAAAGATAAACGGAACATTTAGAAGCGGTATCATTGATTTTGCTTGCAATTTCGCCTGATTTGGTTGCGCCTGTTGCGATTGCTTCGATAATACTGTTATATATCATTGGTTCGCGGAGTTCCGCACGAAGTAATGTTAAAGGCTCGTCGCGTAAATTGGCGTGAGAGGAAACGATAACGTTGGATATATTTTCTTGAATAGACAAGCGATCGGAAAATTGTTGTAAATAGTAGGGAATACCACCCAAAATTCCATAAACGATAAGTCGTTCAATAGGGGAGTAATTCGGGAAATATTGTGCGGTAATGGTATAATCAAACGGTTTTATTTCCATCGCCGAAGTTTTACGACCATACAAAGGGCTTTTATATCCCATAACTTCGTTGACCATAAAACTAACGCTACTGCCGCAAAGAACGAGCATAATATTTTGCTCTTGCCATTTATGGTCGATGATGTGTTGTAAAATGCTTTTTATAGACGGTTCTTCCTTGGCAATGAAGGGAAATTCGTCGATAATGATAACGGTTTTATCATCTTTTGAATGGTCGGAAATATACTCAAAGGCAGATTTCCAAGAAGGGAATTTAATTCCGCTTGTTTCGCCGTAATAGGACAGTATTTGTTCTCCGAAATCGGATAAATTCAAAGCAGAATTTTTTTCTTCTGCTGAAAAAAATAAGACTTTATGATTAAACGCAAATTTTTTCAAGATGGTGGTTTTTCCGATGCGACGGCGACCATACATAACGAGAAATTCAAAATTGGGGGATTTATAAAGGTTTTCAAGTTGATTTAATTCAGCGTCTCTACCGATAAAATTCATACAGGCCCTCCGAAATTCTAATTAAGATTATTATAATCCAAATTAGAATAATTGTCAAGAAAAATAAAAAGGAAAAATAAAAAATGTTAGATAAAATACGAGTAATAAAGAAAGAAATAGGTAAAAGTGCGGAAATCGTCGAGTTGGACGATGTGGAAAAAGAAATCGAAACGTTTGTAAAAGATCCTTGCATTGAATATTATCCGCACCCGAAAAAGGACGTGGATTTTATTGTCGGGCTTAACGCACAAAGTTGGGATAATCCCGCAACGGTTGTGTTGGGAGAAAGAGACGAAGTGTTGGGCGGTAATATTCTTGTTGTAAAAAAAGGCGAGAATATGAAATTTGTATCTTTAACGGAGCAGGAAGCGCAGGAATTATTACAAGACATTCGGCAACGTGAGTTAAACGATACTGGCATCAATTTGGCGATGGCAAGGTACGATTTGCGGCAAGCAAAACGCTTTGCACAAGGGCTTGCAAAAGGTATTGAAATGGATTAAGGGGAAAGAGTATGGAAGATAAAATGACGGTATCAAGCGGTGGCTATAGATTAAGCGTATTTCGTGATGAGGACGCACCGAATCCGAGACAATGGGAAAATCTTGGCAAAATGGTGTGTTGGCACAGTAGGTACGATTTGGGAGACGAACACGAGTTTGAAGAAATGTCGGACTTTTTGGAAAGTGAAGAATATAAAAATGCAATCGTCGTATTGCCCGTGTATATGTACGACCATTCCGGGCTTGCGTTTTCCACCGCGCCTTTTGCGGATAAGTGGGATAGTAGGCAGGTAGGTTTCATCTACGTAACGCAAGAACAAGCAAAAGAGTATTTTGGACGAGAAATTAAAGAACAAGATAGGGAAGGCATCAAAGAATTGCTTTTGGACGAAGTTAAAACGTATGACCAATATTTTCAAGGAGATTGTTATGCGTTCAAAATCAGTAATGAATATGGAAAGGTTGTTGACGAAGATAAAGGATATTTCGGGAATAGCATATCCGAAGTATTGAAAGAGATGAAAGATAACGTAAACGTGGAGTATGAGGGATTGTTCGGAAAGATGGAAAAACACTCATCGGCGTATGCGGCAATGATGTGAGGGAAGAATGGCAGACGTTTTATTTGATCGAAAACTTGTTTTGATGAAAGACGGTAGATATATGTTGATGTTGCAAATGGGCGACAGTAACGTAAAAGATTTTTTGAACGGTCGCCATTATATACACAAATATTGGCGTGCTTTTTCTGATAAGAACAATCAAATATTTTTTACTATGGGCGAATTGCAACACCGCATATACCAATTTATCGCAGAAAATATCCGAGAGGACGGCAGTACGCATTTGCTTTACAAAAAAGGCGTGCATTTTTCCAATCCGAATCATTTAAGACGATTTTTTACGGACGGACTGACAAGCCGTGCGACGTTTGAACAGTTTACGGCAGCAAACAACCATTTTTGTGTGGGCTATAAAGAAAAAAATGGAGACGAGGTAAAATTTCGTGTAGATACGGAAGAAGAAATGCTTGAACGTTTGCAAGATTTTCAACAAGAAAAACGGGCGGACGCTTATATCGGATTTGAGGAACGAAATCTATTGCCGTTGAATATGTATGGGAAATTTACGGTAAAGGAAACTTCCGTGGAACAATGGTATGCGATTGTTGGTTTTCAAAAAAATGAAGATAAGGAAGCTACGAAAATATATTATCGAAGATCGTCAAATAAACGCTTGCTTTTCACGGAAGATATAGAAGAAGCAAAGGTCTTTTTGACGGAAGATGCCGCACAACAGCAACTTAAAAAATTCCCTATGTTAAAGAACCCGATTGAGATGGTAGTAGAGCAACAAAACACGACAGCTTTATTAAAAAGCAGGGAATTTAACGGAAATATAGCAGAAATGGGGTAGAAAATGGCAGTAAGAAAGAAAGTGGATATAGAAGAAGTGCAGAAGAAATTTTTTGCACAGGTGCAGGAAGAATACGATAGATTTCGCTATCGGCAAATGAGGGCAGGAATTGAGAGCGTATTCAAACATTCCTTAAAAATAACGTTCTATAAGGAAGTTTACCGCTATCTTATGGACGACGTTTTACACGATGAGGAGTACATAGAGTTTTTAGGCGAGCCTATTATAGAGAAATTATGGGACGTGTTCGTGGTTACGGAATTACCGCGACAAACCCGTGATTATTTGCGACAGCTTATAAAACTCTATCGTGAGAACAATAACGCGAATAGGAGAACGGCATAAATGGCATCGCAAGCAATAGGTCTTATGACGGTTGTTCTGTCCAAAGACAAAGTAAAAGAATTTGAAGGCTTTTTCGATGAAAATAATTACGATTCTTTTTTGAACGCGGAAATAAAATTGGATTCAACTACGGATATATCGGAAGAATTGGAAGAACGGCTTTACGATTTTTCTTGTAGTTTGAGTTTAGAGTCTTGTCTGATTGATTGCTACGGCTATAATATCCGCGACGTGTGCGATTTGCTTAAAGTGCAAGAGTTGGATATAGACGTAAAAAATCACGAGGAAGAATTTGCAGAAAAGGTAATTTTTAAGGCAGGGAAATGTACTTATACGGCAAGTGAACTGGGTTCGGAAGAAGTAACGGTAATGGAATTGACACCCTTAAAAGAAGAAATGGAGGCTGAATAATGAAAGCGAACACGGTAGGCTTTATGTCGGTGGTATTACCGAAAGATAAAGTTGTCGATTTTGAAGATTATTTTAATGATGATAACGCCCGACATTTTATAGGTGTAGATGTAAGGATGTGGACGAACAAACGCGTGAATCGTAGGGAAGATATGCGTGAGCGCGAGTATCAACTTTTTTGCGACGACAGCTTGGAATCGTGTATAGTGCAGGGCAGTAATGCGGATATTCTTGACGTTTGCCGAAAAACGGGCGTGGAAAGACTTGAAATATTTGCCGCTAACGCAAATAAAATGTTACGCGAAACGTTGACGTTAAAAGACGGAAAATTTCATTATACCGAAAACGGCTTGAACACGGAAGAACGCGCGTATGATCTGCTATTAAAGCAAGAAATGGAGGCAGAGTAATGTCAAATTATGCCTTTGGAACTATGTGGTTAGAATTGCCGAGCGAGAATGTGGATAAGTTTATTGCGTTATTCTTATCTCATAATAAATCTGCAAATATGGCAAAAGAACGACATTTTTATCGTACTACGTTAGAAAAATTCGATATGCAAAAGACAATGAAGGGCAATTCGGAGTTAGCAATAGACTTTACTTCGGGTTGGAGTTTAGGGGATTGTTTCGTGGACGTATATCCAAATAAAGGTGAAGGAAAATGTCCGAATTTAGAGGATATTTGCAGGGAATTAAACGTAACGATTTTAGCGGCGGTTGGGGAAGAACCGATGGAGGGATTTAAGGAAAAGATACGATATATCAAGGGGCAACCCTTTTTCTATCAAAAATCGGATACCCTGTATCATCTTAATTCGCAGGATTGGGAAGAATGGAAATCAAATATGGAAATGGAGGCGGAGTAATGCTTGTTAAAAATAAAATTGTAGAACAAATTGCCGACGAGCAGGAGAAGGAAGCCGTTTATTACGATTTAGATAATTACGTTTGTTACGGGATTTCCTCTAAAGATATTCCCCGAAAAAGGAACGTAATTCCCTGCGGTAATTTCTTCTTGGTACGTAACCCAAGCGATGAACAGTTCACTTATTGCGAAGGGGGATTGTTGAGTTTATACGATTATTTACCATATATGAAAGACGATGCAGAGTTTTATAAAGACTATACCCGCGAGGAATTTGCCGAAAAGTTCAAGTTTATGGATTTACAGTACGATCCGCGTGAAGTCTATGATTTCCTTATGGACGGTTTGAAAAATAATACGCTACATAATATCGTTGATCATATAGCCTTGGATGTGCAAAAAGACGAAGAAAACGATAGACAGGTATCTATCTTTGACGTGTACGAGAAAGGCGAATGGAAACATTATTTATGCGTAATTGTTAAAGGCGAACACGATAGCAGACTAATGACGTTTTCGTTAAAACAAGACATCAATAGGGCAATGCGTTATTTTAGAAAACGCTTGGAATCAGAAGAAATCGGAGCGTTTAATAAGTTGAAGTTAGGTAAGGAAATGGAGGCGGAATGAGAGATTACGCAAAAGAAAACGTTGGGGAAAAGATAGTAAGAGACGGCGAGATATTCTATACGGCAGACGCTTATGCGCGGTATGGAAATTACGGACATATCTACAAGAATTATGCGGCGTTTTTCGAGCCTGACAAATACCCCGAAGATGAAATTGTATATATTCCCGAATTTGGTTTCCCTGACCATAGCAGAGAAAACGTCCATAAGGATATGGTTGTAGGTGTAACGCGGAAAGACCTTATTGAATTGACGGGCGGGGAACGGTTGGCGACAAATCTATTTGAACGGCTTTCGTGGAGTTTTCCGACAACGTTATGGGACGAAGATTGTGAGGATAGCGACAAGGAAGGGCATTGGATTGAGGGGTATTTAGCGTATGAAAAGGTGTATTTGCCCGAATTTGCAGAAGATATTGACCGCACGGGACAAGACCCCGTATGCTTGAACGAGTTTCTTGACGTGGAGTGGAAAGACGAAGAATACCGTCGGTATTGTTTGGATAAGTTGGTGGAGCAAAATATAATCGACGAAGATGATGTTAAAGGGATAATGAAAGATTTTCAGAAAGAGGGGGAAATGTGTTAATGGAAGAAGTCAATTATAGGCAAGCCGTTAGGGGAAGTGTAAACAAGGAGTTTGAAGATTTTAAGCAAACGTTACTTGCTTCTAACGATACCCAAAAGGTATTTGATGCGGCTTTGGAAATCAATACCAAGAGAGAACTTTTAGACGTGCTTGACGGCGATTATATTAGCGCAACGGAATACCGTGCTTTGTATCAAGAACGAGATGAAATTTTGAAAAATCTGTATGACGGGTTGTGTGCGGAAAATTACGTTCCCGCAAATAACGAGTACGTGCTTGCGGAAGCAATCACGATGTATTGCAAGGATAGGTATGCGGATATATACGAAGAAGAAAACGCAACGCGGTATTTTGGAAAAGACGAAACGGATATAGGGTACTACTATATGCCCAAAGGGTTGACAAGCCAAGCGTTACACGATATTAAAGAGCCGTGCGAGTATTACGTGATTGCTTCGCCTGTTTGTTGTTTGTCGCCTGAAATAAAAGCGAAACATAGAATTACCTTTTTGAAAATCGACAGAGATATAGAAGAAAGGGAACTGAAAATCGATATGGCAAAGAGTAATATGGAAAGAGCCGTAGTAGCGTTGATTGAAAAGGAAAGAGATATGACGAATTTACCGAACAATATCGCTTGTAAACTGTCAATCGAAAAAGGGATAAAAGAAAACTATGACGGCTTACGCTTGGGTAAAGATTTTGAAGAAGATATAATCCGCGAACACGGCATAGATCGCGTCTTATACGTGCTTGCAAACACGATACAACAAAAGCAATGGGATGGACGATTTTCTTCGGATAATAAGAAATGGGCGAGAGAATATCAAATTCCCGAAGATACGTTGAATAGGTGTTTTGTGGTAGAGTCGCACCCTGCTGTTGTAGATGGATTTATCAATCGAATACGAAAAATGGAGCAAGGGAAGTCAAAAATCTATTTTACGAAAATTGAAGAAAAAGACGATTATGGTGAAACTGTTGGGTATAGCGCAGTTACGGTAAACGAGAACGACGGATATTTATATAATCTTTTGGATAATCCGTTTCCGACAATGGAGAAATTGACGGGCAAAATCAATGCTTTACGCGCAGAACACCCTACGAATTTCTTTATCGAGAAAAGTCCCACGGAATTGCTTGCGATGAGCAATATAATTCAACGTGAAAAACGGGCAATAGCGCAACAAAAAGATGCAAATAAAAAGGAATTTGCAAAGAAATGGAAGCAAGACAATACGGATAAAAAGGGGGAAATAGAAATTGAGTAAGATTATTCGTTCGACGGACGAGAACGCATTGGAAGAATTAAAGGCAAAGTTAGAGAGAATGGAAGCCACGCATAAAGAAATGGTGGCAAGGAACAAGTATTACTTAAAGAACAAAACGATGAAAGGCTACGGCGATTTTACGGACGAGCGTGCGGCTAAAATGGACGCATCTATTCAAGAAACGTATGAGAAAAAGCCGTATGCAAGCTGGCAGTTGCAGAACTCTAACCAAGAAATCCGCAGAATTAAAATGCGTATAAAGGCATTGGAACACGAGCAAAACCGTGAAGCGGAAACCTACGACACGGAAAAGTTGGGTTTTGAAGTAGTGGAAAACAAGGAATTACAACGCTTGCAGATTATCTTTCCTGATAGGACGTCGAGGGAAGTGCATCAAGAATTGCGTGGTTTGGGTTTTGTGTTTTCGCATACGAACGGCGCGTATCAAAGACAGTTAAATGCAAATGCGCGTTGGGCAGCAAAACGCTTTATCAGCAATCAACAAGCCAATCAAAAACAATCGGAGGCAGAAATGTAGGGCGATTTTGTCTTGCGTTATATCATTGAAAAAATGAAAAAGGATAGGCTAAAAACATTATTGTATAATGCAATCGTTTGGATTGAAGAAGAAAATGGCAATTTTTTTACTTCATCAGTAGGCGATGAATACAAATGGTTTGAACAAGCGTTAGGGATTACCAAAGATGAAATGATAGAGATAGGCGTTGATTGGTTAAAGGCTTATGAAAATGATGTTGAAGATGATAAGGATTTTGTTTTAGAGAAGAAAACAGAGGTGGAAATGTGAACAAAATTATATGTGGCAATTCGTTAGAGGTTTTGAAAACGCTTGCGGATAATAGCGTGGATATGTGTGTTACAAGCCCGCCGTATTACGGATTGCGAGATTACGGCGAAAGCGGTCAAATTGGAATGGAACAAACGCCGCAGGAATACATAGAGCATTTGACGGAAATCTTTATGGAAGTACACCGCGTATTAAAGCCTACGGGAACGTTATGGATAAATATAGGCGACAGTTACGCAGGTAGCGGTAAAGGCCCGATGAGTCTTGCGGTGGCAGGGAACGGGAAGAATAGCACGCTATATGCAAAAAACAGTAAGGTACACGAAGTCCCGAAAACGTGGGACGGTATCAAGCCAAAAGATATGATAGGAATACCGTGGATGTTGGCGTTTTCTCTGCGAGCAAAGGGTTGGTATTTGCGTTCGGATATTATATGGCATAAAACGAACTGTTTGCCCGAAAGCGTAAAAGATCGTCCGACAAAATGTTACGAGCATATTTTTCTTTTATCGAAGTCAAGGAAGTATTACTATGATTACAAGGCAATTCAAGAACCGTTAAAGCAGGTAAGCAGGGAAAGATATAAGCGTGGGCGTTCAGACCATTCCAAGTATGCAGGGGAGGGTTTACAGCAGAATATCAATCGGCAACGAGATGATTTTTCTATGTTCGACCAAGAATATAAGCGCAAGCGCGACGTGTGGGAAGTAAGCACGAACACTTTTAAGATGGACGAGCATTTTGCTATGTATCCCGAAAAGTTGATAGAGCCTTGTGTATTAGCAGGTAGCGAAAAGGGCGGTATCGTGCTTGATCCGTTCTTTGGTAGCGGTACGACGGGCGTAGTTGCAAAGAAACACGGACGGGAATATATCGGGATTGATATTAACCCGAAGTATTGCACGTTGGCAGGGAAAAGAATAATGGGGGTGGTGTAGAAAATGGAAAAGAGAATAGAGCCGTTTACGGATGCGGATTGTTGTCGGACAATGTATCAACCCGTACCTAACGGCGGTTTAAATAACGAAGGGCTTGTTGCTATTTTGAAGTTGGATATATTAAAACCCGAATTTCAAAAACCCGAATATCAGTTGTTTCGTTTAAGTGGCGGTTTTGGTTGTCGTCCAAGCTCAGGGGGAAACGCTTGCTTTGGTAGGTATTGCGATGACGGCGAATATACACGCGAGGAACGGTTTAATTTTATTGGCATAGCCAACGAAGAAGTTACGAAATATGCGGAAGAACTTGAAAGTAAATGGCAAAAGGAAAAGCAAAACGAAGCGGAGATGTAAAGGTGAAAGTCAAGTGGCGCAAGGGCTGGGAAGTCGTTGATGAAGCAAAAGGCGGTTATGCGGAAACGGCGTATGAATGTTTCGACCTTGTTCCCGATATACCGTTATTGAAATCGAAAACGGGGGAAATATGGCATATCGGGAATTTGAGAAAAGGCGAAAAGCCTTCGTTGGATAGACTGTTTTTTGATGAGCTGGAAGCGCGAAAAGCGTTTGACGGCGTAAAAGCGTTTCAGAAAAGCGAGATGGACTCAAGGTATCGCTTTGAAAATATGTCCATAGAGGAATTACAAAAATGGATAAAGGAATTTGGAAAAAATCCGTATACAGGGGAAAGCGTATATTTGGGAACAGCGCGTTATGCGTTAGAAAAAGCGCAGAATAGGCAAAAGGAAATGGAGATGTAAAAATTGGAAATAGGGTTGATGGACGTGGATAGCCACAATTATCCAAATTTACCGCTAATGAAAATATCCGCGTGGCATAAAGCGCAAGGGGACAACGTTGAGTTTGTGTTGCCGTTGAAACATTACGATAAAATCTACGTAAGCAAAGTGTTTGGGAACGAATATTCCGAACTTTCCAATATATGCTTGCAAGCAGATGAAATCGTGTTCGGCGGTACGGGATTTGCAATCACGGTAGAGAACGGGAAAGAAGTTTATCATAAAGACAGAGACAAAAACTTGCCCTATGAAATCGAGCATATCTGCCCCGATTATGAATTATACGGGGAATTGACCAAAGACACGGCATACGGATTTTTAACGCGCGGTTGTCCTAATAATTGTGATTTTTGTATTGTAAGCAAAAAGGAAGGGAGATGTAGCCAAAAGGTAGCGGACTTATCCGAGTTTTGGTGCGGACAAAAATACATAGAGTTGTTAGATCCGAATATTCTTGCTTGCAAAGAGCGTTTGGATTTATTGAAACAACTTGCGGACAGTCAAGCGTGGGTAAATTTTAATCAAGGTTTGGACGCGCGGTTTTTAACGGAAGAAGTTGCGGTTGCATTAAAGGGCGTAAAAAAGAAAATGGTACACTTTGCGTTTGATTATATGAAAAATGAAAAAGCGGTATTACGCGGTTTGGAAACGTATAAAAGGGTAATGCAAAGTAAAAGCGATAGCCGTGAAGTGGTGTATATTTTGACGAACTATAATACGACGATTGAAGAAGATTTATACCGAGTGCAAAAGGTTAGAGAACTTGGCTTTTTACCCGATATTCGTATCTATCGCAAGCCCACCGCACCACAAGTGGTTAAGGAATTGCAGAGGTGGTGCAATAATCGACGGATATATCGTAAGTGTGAATTTATGGACTATATTCCACCACGCAAGGCGTGTGAAGGTAAAAGTATAAAAGAGTTATATTTTAGCGGAAAGGAGAAAGAACAATAGGCGAAAGAGTAGATATTTTTTCAACAGATAAGAAATACGACGTTATATACGCAGACCCGCCGTGGTCGTTTCGCGTATGGTCGGATAAGGGGAAAGATAGGTCGGCGGACAAGCATTACCCGACGATGCAAAAAACGGCAATACAACAATTACCAATTTCGGATATATGTCAAAAAGATTGTGTGTTGTTTTTATGGGTAACATCGCCGTGTTTAATCGAAGGGTTGGAACTAATCAAAGCGTGGGGATTTACATATAAAACGGTGGCGTTTACGTGGATAAAACAATGCTGTAAAAGCGATAAGATTTTTATGGGAATGGGTTATTACACGAGGGCAAATGCAGAGTATTGTCTGCTTGCAACGAAAGGCAAAGTGCTTGAACGGAAGTCTCATTCTGTTTCATCGGTTATCATATCGCATATTGAACAGCACAGTAAAAAGCCCGACGAAGCACGGAAACGCATTGTCGAGTTATTCGGGGATAGACCGAGAATAGAACTGTTTGCAAGGCAGTATGCGGACGGATGGGATTGTTGGGGGAATGAAGTATGAAAGGCTACATAAAACAAGGGGATTGTCTTGAACTTATGCGCGGAATCCCGAACGCAAGCGTGGATATGATACTTTG
>JAGAIW010000148.1 GCA_017626305.1 Clostridia bacterium | reverse complement strand
GTAAGCGCTGTCGGAGATAAAGATTTTAGGCAATATAGGTTCTTCCAAAGCAACGTAGCCGCTGCCGATTGTTGCGTTTAAGGTATACTCCGCTTTCCCCTCTCTGCCGATATAGTCGGTAACCGTATACGTAATCTTCCATTCCCCTGCAATTTCAGGACGGAAGCCGTCGGTAACCTCATACGTTTCTTCCCCAAGCGTAGCCGTTATTTTCACGTTTGCCAATCCGCAATCGCCCGTGTACTCAGCCGCGCCAAAAGTCAACCAAGTACCAAGCGTGGTTTCCGTAACTGCGTTTTCAGGCAACGTAACTTGAATATCGCCGAGGGTTTCCGCAACGTAAATGTTACGCAATGCTTTGCCCACGTTACCCAAGGCGTCGGCTGCCGTATACTCAATCGTATACCAGCCTGCCTTCATGGGCTTAAACGTACCGTTAGAAACGCCGACACTGATAGGGCTGTCGCTTGCATAGTCGCGATAAACGCTCGTCTTTACCGCACACGCGCCCGAATAATAATCGTACGCCGTTGCCGCAGGAATTTTATAGAAATAGTTTACCATACCGTTCGGCATTTCTTCCTGCGTCATTGAAGCTTCAATCATAGGCGCGCCCGATTCCGTAAACGTGTTTTGAGAAAGGTCTTCCATACCCAAGAATTTGGTAATACAGAAGTTTGCCGTTTCACTCTGCACGTCAAGCGCGGTAATCGTCAATCTTGCCTGTCCGCTGGGGAATCCGTTCCAAGCGTTTTCATAATACTCAAGATTGTTCAAGTGCGCGATATGGCTGCCGTTGGTGGTTGCTTCCATCGTTTGGGGATTGAAGAAAAGCTTACACTTATCTATGTCAGGTTGACGTTCAACAACCGTACCCCACCATTGATTACCTTCGTGCATAGCCGCGCAGAAGGTAAAGCTGATAGGCGTACCTACCCAGCCCGATCTATGGACGCCGTTTTCACAGCCTACTTGCTCTTGTCCGTTGCCGCCAACGTCAACGTAGCCCCAGTTGATACCTCTATCTTCCGCAGGGTAACGTTTCATTTGATAGCGAAGATAAATCGAATCATCCATCGCGTCGGTAAATGTAAACACAAGCGTGTTGAAATCGTACACGCCTTGCGTGTCGGGCGTGATGAAAAATTCGACAAGGGCGTCTTCACCCGTCAACGCGTTAAAATCGATAAGCTTTGAGAAGGTAAGCGCGTCGTTTGCAGCCAAACGAACGAGAAGCCCTTCGGAATTTGCCTTATATTTGGTATACGTACCGTATTCAACGGAACTCCCTTCGCTTTGTACCAAATACCCCTTGCTCTCTACGATAAACGTCTTTTCTTCCAAGCAATGAATATCCCCTACAACCGCGCGATAGGTGATGGTATATTCGCCCGCTTGATTGAGAGGAACGCTTGCCGTGTTTACCGTCAAACCGTTGGGATACGTCACCGTAGCGGTAGCGGAAACCGTTTGACCGTTTACCTCTACCTGCGCTGCGGGAACTTCAAACGAAGTACCGTACAAATACTTGTTGTCTATCTCGGTAGCTACCGTCCAATTTTCCTCGGCTTTGGTAATAACCTTGTTGGGCGCTGCAACGCATGCAGTTCCCCCAGCCACTACGCCGATGGACAAAGCCGCCAATAAAGACGTTATCCACAATTTTTTCTTCATTTTTTTCTCCTTATTTTTTTTCTTTGCTCTTTTAACCCTTGATACCACCGATGGAAAGGTTGCCCATCAATCTTTCATGCAATGCAATGAAAAGGATAAGTATCGGCGTCATCAATACAACCGTTGCCGTCATCTTAATGGGAACGTAGTCGCTTCGAATCGTCTTCATGCCGTAAGGCAAGCCCGAAACCCTAACCTCTTGCGTTTGGTTTTGCACCTGGAAGAGGAAATACGAAAGCGTGGGATAATCAGGCATGTACAACATAGCCATCTGATAATCGTTCCAAAACTGAATGAAGGTGATGAGGGCAATCGTCGTAAATACGTTGAGAACTAAGGGCAAGCAAATTTTGGTCATGATACACCAATCGCTTGCGCCGTCGATCATCGCCGCTTCGCTGTACGTCATCGGTATGTTTTTAAACGTCTCGTAAAATACCAAGAAATACATACCGACAAAGCTAGCTTTTAAGACCAAGAATCCGAAACGGGTATTATACAACCCCAGCATTGATAACACTTGAATTTCCGAAGCCTGCGCGCCTACGATGGGGATAACCATAACGACGATAACGATAGCGTATATAATTTTAGAATACAAATACGCATATCTTGCCGTCAGGTACGCCATAATGCACATAACCATTGCATTCATAAGCGATCCGCCCAACGAATAGACAATAGAGTTTATAAAAACTTCTATCAAGGGAACTCTCGGATTCACCGCATCTACGGGCATCCACTCCGTTTCCGTATACGCTGACAAAATTTTAAAGTTTATGAAAGTGAAACCTACTTGCTTGTTTTTCGTTGTAGGAAACCAAACGGGATTCTTGTTGAAGTCCATGGGGAATTTGAATACCTGCATCAACGCCCACAAAAGCATGAACAGCAAGATAAAACAGTAAATACTCAAAACCACCAACATGGCAATGGTAATGGGTGAAAATTTATCTCGTTTAATATTATTTTTACTCATATTTTCACCTCGCTTACTCTTCCTTCCAACCGACCTTCTGCATACCCCAACGGAGCAAGAAGGTAAGCGGTACGATTATGACGGTTATCATCAAACCAAGCGCCGCATACGGCCCCATTTGCGTGATATCGCCGCCCGCTTTGGCAACGTTGCGCCACAATAAGTAGCCCACCGTTTGCACCTCTCTG
>JAGAIW010000147.1 GCA_017626305.1 Clostridia bacterium | reverse complement strand
TTGGCGCGATCGTGATTACGGAGGGTGTTAGCGAGACTTATACCAGCCACGACGATACGACGGTTACGCAAGACGGCTACCTTTTGAGTGGCGCAAAAATGACCGTTAAATCGGTTGACGGTGTGGCGGCGAACGGTAATACCGTTACGGTTGCTTCGAGAGATTCGGTTGTCGTTACGGTGGAGATTGTGCTGTCTGATGCGGATAAGCAATATATGGACGATTCGTTTAAGTACGGTATGTACGTTGAAGGGTTTATAACGTTGGACGCAAAGAATGGTGCAACGGTAGATTTGAACGTGCCTTTGCTTGCATTTTACGGCGATTGGACGGAAGCTCCTATTTTCGACGAAGAATATTACGATACGAACAAGGACGAGTTGAACGACGGGTTAGACGTTGCGGATAAGTTAATGGCAGATGCGTACGCAACGCGCGTTATCGGTGGTTTGTACAGCGATTATATTGCAACGCTCGGCGCGTATTATTTTGAACAAGATCCCACTTCCGGTACGAAAATTGCGGCTTCGAAAGATCATATTGCAATTTCCAATCAGCAAAACGAAAACAATTCTGCGATTAACAGTATCAGCAATATTTGGGCAGGACTTTTACGAAACGCTAAAGAAGTAGAGATTTCTATCGTTGAGGATTCGACGGGGATTGAAGTATTTAATCGAACGAATAAAAACCAATATAAATCCTTTAACCGTGGCGGCGCGGTGGGACAGTCAAGCATAGAAGTGGATTTCTCTGCGCTCGAACACGAGTTGAAGAATAATACGAAATATACCGTTACGGTGAATACTTATATTGACTACGGCGAAAAGTCGGAGCAAAAGAACGCTCGTAATACGTTCGAGTTCCCGTTATACGTTGACTTTGAAGCCCCTGTCGTTACCAACGTCGCATATCGTACGGAATACGACGAAACGACGAAGAAGACCAAACTGTTTGCCGATTTAGATATATACGATAACCATTATGCAATGGGGTTGCAGATGGGGCAAATCGTTGAGGATACTGATCCCGATTCTGATTATACGTTCTCGTTGCAAGCGTTCGGTAAATACGTAACGCCTATCCATTCTGCTTATAATTCGACGTCTACGGTTACGTTTGAGCTCACCGATTACGTATCGAAATTAAAAAATTCGGCAGGTATTGATCAAGACGGCGATGATTTTAATGCGATAGAACGGAATAATAATTCCTTTATTGCGATTTGCTACGATTACGCGTTGAATAGCGCGACTTATGAAATTCGACTTCCCGATGAAATTATCGCTATGTATTTCACGGAAGAAAGTTTGAATCTTGCGCTTAACGAAACGAAGGATATTTCCGATCTTTTGGAGATTTATCCTTCGGATAGCTGGTTGCAAACGCTTGATTTTGAATCCTCTGATCCTGACGTAGTGGATATTATCAATCAAACGGTAATTGCAAAGAAAGCGGGTACGGCAGTTATTAAGGTTAAGGGTTATAATAAAGCAGGCGAGCCTATTACGGCGGAACTTCCCGTTACGGTTGACGATAGCGTGCAATACGATATCCCCGCCGTTAATAAATTCGAAGTTACGGGATATAAAGTCAATAAAGCGTATTATGCGGTTTCGTCGGATGATAGAGAGATCGGTATAACGGACGGGGTATATGATTTTGGAAAGGAAATTCATCTTTCAATGTTCCCGTCGGAAAGCGTAACGTTAAATTATACGTTGGATTCCAATTTCCCTCAAAGAACGGATATTATTTATCAATCGTCGGATGAGAGTATTGCAACGGTTACGCAAGACGGTACGATCGTTGCGAAGGCCGAGGGCGTGGCTTCCATTATTATCAGCATTATGTTTGACGATATGCCTACGCTGTATTCGGGCTTCGTTGATATAACCGTTAAAGATCCTTATACTACGAGCGGTATGTATCTTATGAGTTATAA
>JAGAIW010000146.1 GCA_017626305.1 Clostridia bacterium | reverse complement strand
TGTTTAAAGCCGTATGGAATCATATCGATGAGGTGCTCGACGCCAAAAATTACATCGGTAGAGCGCCCGCACAAACGGTAGAATTTATTCAAACGGAAATCGATCCCATTTTACAAGCCCACGCCGATGTACTTGGCGATCAGGGCGACGTGCGCATTTAAAAGGTGTCAATATGAACAAAAAAGCAAAAAAAACGTTACTAGTAATATTGCTGTCCATCGTTTGCGCGCTTATGATTGTCGGCGCGGTAGTTACCATCCAAGACTTTGTTGATGAGAATATCGATTCCGTAGACGACGGTTGGACGGGGAATTATTAATAACGGCGGTTTACCATGGTATATGAAATTGCAGGGCTTAGAGTCCGCATTGAAAACAAATACGGGTTCACGACGAAGTTTTGTCGGGAATATTTATCGGATGATCAAGAGTCGCCCGTTGATATTATCGCAACGGCATCCGAAGAAGAATTTGCCGCGGAGCGCAGTCTTTCCGACGAGTTTTCCGACGGATATATTGAAAATATATGTCTTTATCGCAGCATTTGTATGCAAATGCCCGCGTTTGGACGGATGCTTGTACATTGTTCTGTTTTGGAATACGACGGAAATGCCTACGCATTCTTGGGTAGAAGCGGAACGGGAAAATCTACGCATACGAAATTGTGGCTTAAATATCTTTCTCCAACACGCGTTATCAATGGCGATAAGCCTATTTTGGAGTACAAAGACGGTGGTTTTATTGCATACGGTACGCCTTGGATGGGGAAGGAACGCTGGGGGACAAGAGCGCAAGCGCCCTTGAAAGGACTTTGCTTTTTAGAGCAAGCGAAAGTAAACTCTATACGTAAGCTGAGCATCGCGGAGGCTTCGACAAGGCTTTTTACTCAAATTTTAATCCCTAGCGAAGAAAAAAATGCAATTGCTACTTTGGAGCTGACGGATAAAATCGTTACGCAAGTTCCTGCTTATTTATTGCAATGCGATATTTCGGAAGAAGCCGCGAAAAAATCCTTTGAGGCTATGACTGGATTCAATTTTGACGAAAAGAAAAATATTACAAACTGAGGTTGACTATGAAAATTAAAAGCGGATTTGTTCTTCGCGTTGTTGGCGGAGAAAACGTTGTCGTACCCGTTGGTGAAATGAGTAAAACCTTTCACGGTATGATTAACTTAAATGAAACGGGCGCATTCTTATGGCGCTTTTTCTCGGAAGAGCATACGGTTGAAGAAGCGATTGATGCCCTTTGCAGCGAATATGAGGCTGATCGTGAACAAGTTGAAGCGGACGTTAATCGCTTCGTAGACGTTTTGACGCGTAACGGTTTTTGCGAATAATATGCCTGAAAACGTAAAAACAATAGAAGAAGTATTGTTGGAGACGGGTAAATATATAGGGCCAACCGTTGGAACGAGTATGTTGCCTATGCTTAAAAATAGGCGAGATACCATCGTTGTTAAAGCAAAAACGGAAAGGTTAAAACCGCTTGATGTTGCCTTGTATAAAAGGGGAAATCTATATATTTTGCACCGTGTACTTAAGGTTACCGATACAGGCTATATCATTCGTGGGGACAACTGTTATTACGACGAAATCGTTCCCGAAGAAGACGTCATAGGCGTTTTAACGGAGTTTTTCCGTAAAAAGACGCATTATTACTGTACGGATGAAAAATACCTCAAGTACGTTAAGAAGCGCATTAAACACTACAAATCCCGTCGATTTTTTGTGTTGACTTGGCGGAAAATTGTAGCGGGTGTTAAAAAACCGATTAAATGGATATTACGTTGGGATAAACGTAAAAAATAAGGGGAAACTATGAGCGCAAAGATAAAAAATGAAAAGGGGAAAGTATGGTTAAAACGTGAAACGAAGCCGTATGGCGCGCACGTTATTTTTTTGACAGCCTTGTCCGTCTTAACAACTGTGTTTACCCTTGCTTTTGCTTATCTTGTGCGTTATCTTATCAATAGCGCGTCCGCTGGGAATTCTAAGCTCCTTTGGATATTTTCCGCCGTTCTTTTGGGTTCGTTGCTTCTTAAAATCCTTTTAAAAACCTTAAACGGATATTTGTCCGAAAATTTACGCGCAAAAATGTACGCAAATCTTCGAAGAAAAACCTTCACAAAAATTTTGCATTCTGATTATGCGGAAACGCATCAATATCACAGTGCAGAACTTTTAAATCGTTGCACAAGCGACGTGCAAGAGATTTGCGTAGATACGGTTGGATTGACGCCGACTTTGGCAGGGATGGTCGTTCAATGCCTCGGTGCTATCGCCGCGCTTTTGACAATCGATCCTTTGTTTACCCTTATCTATATTGTTTGTGGGGCGTTGTTTGGCGGCATCACGGCGCTTTTCCGCCGTCAAATCAAGAAAAAGCATAAGGAAGTATTAGAGTCGGATGGTAAGGTGCGCGCCTTTATGCAAGAGGGGCTTACGTCCGTTATGACTGTAAAAGCATACAGCGCGGAAGAGAAGTCCGACGAAAAAGCCAAAAAGCTTTCCGACGTTT
>JAGAIW010000145.1 GCA_017626305.1 Clostridia bacterium | reverse complement strand
TTTATAAAACGCATGCAAAAATGCTTGCCAAAGAGCGGAAAATTCGATATAATAGTTGCTGACTTCGAGCGTTCCGCTGCCTTTTTGGGCGTGGTGAGGAATCACGCAGCGGGTTATGAACGTTTCGTAAATAACGGAGGTAAAGTCTAAAAATGAAAGGAATTATCGAAGCAATCAACGCTGAAAGCATGAAAGCAGAAGTTCCCGCATTCAACGTAGGCGACACGATTAAGGTTGGCTACAAGATCATCGAAGGCGGCAAGGAAAGAATCCAGAACTTCGAAGGCGTCGTAATCGCGAAGAGAAACGGCGGCATTTCCGAAACTTTCACCGTACGCCACATTTCCTACGGCGTAGGCGTAGAAAAAACGTATCCTCTTCATTCCCCGAAAATTGCATCCATCACGGTTGTAAGAAAGGGTAAAGTTAGAAGAGCGAAGCTTTATTATTTGCGCGGTAGAACGGGTAAAGCAGCTAAAGTTAAGGAAAAAATTTAAGTATTTGGGAAACCCAAGAAAGGTGAGCCTGTCCAAAGTCAAGGACAGGCTTATTTTTTTGTAAAAACTATTGACAAGGATAAGGAAAAAGTGGTAAAATATGCTTGCGACCAAACTGAATAGAAAAATTCTTAAGAAATATACTTCTTTGGTAGAGGTGTATCTTTTTCGCATTACAATTTTCGAGAGAATTTTTTTGTAATATCAGTTTGTGTCGCAGCAAAGCGAGAAGGACATTTTTACAGGTGTCGTCTGCTTTGCAGGCGGCATTTTCATTTTTGTAGGAGGCTTTATGAAACGTTTTAAAATTACTTTGGCGCTTTTTTTGTTGTGTGTAATGGCAGTTTTTGGATTTACGGCGTGTAAAGACAACGGCGGCGTATCAAGCGCAACGGGCGTTTATTATCTTTACGAAAACGATACGTATGATAAATCCGATTATTACGAATTGCTTTCGGGTAATGAGTGGCGTGACAACGACGGCGAAAAAGGTACGTATTCCGTATCGGGTGGTACAATTACGTTTTACTATTCGTTTGATGGCGAAACGGAAGCCTTGTTTGATGGAACGATTTCCGACGGCGTAATATATATTGCCGATTTGGAATGCTATTATTGCAAAGACGGCAAAACGCCTTCGGGAAATAGCGGTTCGAGTGAAAACGGCAACGGACAAACCGAAACGCAATACACCGTTACGTATAATGCAAACGGCGGTACGTTTGCAGACGGCGAAACAACGCTGACGGCAACAGTAAAAAATAATTCTACGCTGACCGCACCCGATTCCCCTACGCGCCCGAATTATACGTTCGCAGGTTGGGCAACAAACAGCGCAGGTTCGAATAAATGGAATTTTTCGACGGATAAAGTAACGGGTGATATTACGTTATACGCAACGTGGTCGCAGGAGTCCGCCGCTATTTTGAGTGTGGACGGCGCAAGCATAGACGGCTTGAATATCTTTATGTTCGTGGATAAGAACACGGACGGCGTTTCGCTTGCAAGCAAGGTCGTTTGCTCGGACGATAGCGTTTGGAAGCTCTATTACGATAAATTAGGACAAACGGAAATCCCTACAAAAATCGCCGCCGATATATCGGGCGAGCTTTTGGATGGCGATAACCTTTTCTATATGGTCGTAACCTCTCAAGACGGCGTACAGGTCAACGTTTACGAGTTGAACGTTTACAGAAGCTATGCAATCGACGTTTGCTATTACGACGGCGACACCCTTTTGAAAACGGAAACGGCGTATACGGGCTATGAGTTTACGCCGAATTATATTCCGACCATTACGGGCTACAAGTTTAACGATTGGAATTATACGCCGAAGGTTTTGTGGGACGATTTGGAATTATACGTAGATAAAACGGCGAATAGCTATACGGTAACCTACGACGTGAACGATGGCGACGAGCTGACAACGACGGAAAAGACGGTAACGTACGATAGTGAATATACTTTAACCAAACCGACCAAAACGGGGTATACCTTCTTGGGCTGGTATTATGGCGATACGCAATTAACGGGCGAAAACGGCAATAGCCTTACTGTATGGAATTATGCGAAAAATTTGACGGTCAAGGCAAAGTGGCAAGTAAACGAATACGCCGTAACGTTAAAGGCGAATAATTCAAGCGCGGGTACAGTGACGGGGGCAGGAGATTATGCATACGATAGCAACATTACCATTACGGCAAGCACGAATAACGGCTATACGTGGCTCGGTTGGTACGATAAAAACGACGAGCTTGTAACAGATTCCCTTTCCTATAAATTCAAAATGGGTTTTGCCGTAACATACACGGCGAAATGGAGCAAAACGACGGTAAATAATACAGTCGGTGGTAGTGTAACTTCTTTAAATTCCACCTATAAGATGGGACAAACGGTGACTGTAAAAGCAACTACCTATCTCGGTTATACGTTCGACGGTTGGTATAACGGCGATACGCTGTTGACAAACGAATTAAGCTATACATTTGATATGTCCGCAGAAGATACAACGTATACGGCAAAATGGAACGTTTCTTCGGAAATGTCTATTTTTTCATTCTCGTCTTCGACGACAACGTGTGTGATTAAATATATTAAAGATGACAAGATAATAGAAGTTACTATTCCTAATTATGTTACGGAAATTAGAAAGGATGAGTTATATAATTGTGATAATTTAACAAGTGTAACTATACCCGATAGTGTGACATGTATCGGAAAAGGCGCATTTAATGGTTGTGGTAGCTTGACGATTTATTGCGAGGCTAAAAGCCGGCCAAGCGGTTGGGATTCCGATTGGAATATTTCTTCCGCTCC
>JAGAIW010000144.1 GCA_017626305.1 Clostridia bacterium | reverse complement strand
GCCTCTATTTGGGGTTAATTTAAAAAATGATTTTGACTTGGCGGAAGTGTTTTCCGCCAAGTTAAACGCAACGGATAATTTTTCGTTGTAGGCAGGAGTTTTATTATGGCAGCAATAAAAAAATCGAAAGGCATAGGTCTGCGTAGAAGTTTGCTTTTCTATTCTCTTATGATGGTTTGGCCTGTGTTGCAGTTTTGCGTCTTTTATATCGGCGTAAATTTCAACTCGGTACTTTTGGCCTTCAAGGATTTTGGAAACAGCCAAACGGAGTTTACGTGGAGCTTTGGCAATTTTAAGGCTTGGTTGGATTTTAACGACTCGATGTACGGCGCGTACATTCCGCCTGCGTTCATCGTGTCTATCAAGGCGTATTTGATTTCCCTTGTGGTCGGCGTTCCTCTCGGGTTGTTCTTCTCGTATTACATTTTCAAGAAATTACCCTTGGCGGGCTTTTTCAGAGTCGTACTCTTCATTCCGACCATCGTTTCCAGCATCGTACTCGTTTCCATGTACAGATTGTTTATAAACGACGTAGTGTATGAGAAGATGTACGAATGGGGGTGGACGACGGGCGCTCCTTTCTTGGATTCCACGAAAGACCGCTTTGGTGCGATGATGATATATAACGTCTTCGTCAGCTTCGGTACTTCGGTACTCATGTATTCAAATAAGATGTCCACGATATCGCCTGAAATTATCGAATCGGCGCAGTTGGACGGCGCAGGGGCTTTTTCGGAGTTCTTCAACATCGTTCTCCCCATGAGCTTTTCGACGATTTCGGTATTCTTGATTACGGGTATCGCAGGTATTTTCACCAACCAAATCAACAACTACGCGTTCTTCCCCGGTGTGCTTTCGGCATACAAGGAAACGCGAACGATTGGGTATATACTCTATTACAGAACAAAACAAGCAGGGCAAAACGATTGGGAGTATCCTTCCGTTGCGGCGCTGGGTATTTTGCTTACCCTTATTGCGTTGCCGTTGACCTTCCTTGCTAGATATTTGTTTGAGCGCTTCGGCCCGAGTGAAGACTAAGGGGGGATTTCAAGATGAATGATAAAGTTAAAGAAACTCCCGTAGAAGAAAGGGTGGATATGCTTTTACAAGAAGAGGTTGTTGGCAAGATTGCAAAACAACCCAAGATGAAAGCTAAGGAAAGAAAGGCAAGATTTTCCCCGCTGACCATCGTCATGCTCGTGGTGCTTTGTTTGTACTGCGTGTTTATGTTTATTTTGATAGGCTGGGCTTTCTTGAAATCCTTGCAACACTATATGGACGAAACGGACAACCCGATTATTCCTAAAATCTTTATGTGGACGCCCGATTTCGTGTATAGATTTTTGTACGTAAAAGAAGGGGGCATCGCGCCAAATTCGACGTGGATTGCAAACTACGCCTATATCATCGATAACTTTACCCTCACCAAACACGTCAAGGATGCGGCGGGGAACCTTATCAGGCAAAAGGAGATCGGTTTCAGCGAAATGCTTTTAAATACCATCCTTTATGCAGGCGGCGGTTCGTTTGTGAACGCTCTCGTACAATGCTTGACGGCTTACCTTTGCGCAAGATATGCGTTTAAGTTCTCGGGTGTTGTATACGGCGCGGTTATCTTTGCGATGGTATTGCCCGTTGTCGGCAGCTTGCCTTCGGAAGTTGCAATGTCGAGAAGTCTTGGTCTTTACGACCAAATTTGGGGTATATGGATAATGAGGGCGAACTTCCTCGGTATGTACTTCCTCGTATTCCACGAAATGTTTAAGGCATTGCCTGCCTCGTACAGCGAGGCGGCGACAATCGACGGCGCAAGCGATTGGCAAATCCTTTGGTCGATTGGTTTCCCCTTGGCAAAAAACACCTTCTTTACCATCT
>JAGAIW010000143.1 GCA_017626305.1 Clostridia bacterium | reverse complement strand
CTTTCGGGGATTTTGATATATGTCAACGACTCGCAATCACAGAATAGTTGTTCCCCCACAGCGGAAAGCCCTTGGGGCAGGGTAATCCCCTCCAGTTTTACACAATCATCAAATACGTAATTTCCCAAAGCCGTCGTATCGCTAAAAAATACGATTGCCGTTAATTCACTGCAACCCCGAAAAGCCCCGTCACCAACTCTGCTGACATTTGCGGGGATTTCTATTTTCGTTAAACTACTACACCCCTTAAACGCATAATTGCCAATAAACTGAACCGTTTCGGGAATGATTATATTCCGCAGAAGATAACATTCCTCAAAAGCCTTTTCCCCAATTTCTAACAACTCGTTAGGAAGTGTAATGCCCGAAATGGCTGCCCCTCGAAATGCCTCTGCTCCAATACGCGTAACGGGGTAACCCCTATACGAAGATTCAATTCTCACGTGCGTAGCCTCTCCGATATAAGCGCAAACTTCAGCGTTGCCGTCCGACGAAACGCGATAAATTACCCCGTTATTCTCTGTATCAACGTATTCTGTCGCCGTTTTTCCGCACAATTCGCAGGTATATTTCACAACCGTTTCTACGCTTCCTTGCCCCTCAAACTCTTTGCCTGTACCCCACTTATGTATATGATTCTTGCAATCGTAATCACCGTTTGAATCACAACCTGCAACCCCAAAACACATACCGACCGCCAAAATCACCGATAAAATTATCGTCCTAAATTTTTTCATCGTTTGCTCCTTATCTCTAAACTACATACCACCACTCATTTGAAAGGTAATCGTAATGTCTTCCGCAGGCACAACAAACGAATATTCCCATATATAATATCCGTCTGCGCCCTCAACCGCGTTTTGGATACCTACTCGTTCTCCATTGATATACATAACCAAATCCGCATCCATTATTGGATAACAATGTAATGTTATAATTGTACCTGCTTCAAAGTATTCTTCTGTCGGTTTATCATAAAATTCGTTATATTTATCTACAATAGTTACTTTATACAATAAATCCTTTTCGCCGTTTATAGGAAAATCCGTAAAGATTTGCGAAAAATCAAACTCGCCTACAATTTCGTATTTTATATCATTCCTTATAAAATGCTTTTCGTCGTAAAGATAAAGTGACCCAATGCTCGCAACAAGTTTGTAGGGATTGCCCGACGTTTCAAAATCCTTTTCAATACAAATCAACTTGTCAAAATCAAAGGTATAATCTTTCACTTTTTCATCGTTGATATACAGTTCTGCCTCATCATAGTAAGACTCAAACTTATACGTAACCATTTCCCCTACAATTTCAGGCATTTTGCTTTCTTGTTCGTAATAAGCACCGTAAAAATGCAAGTAATTACATCCCACGTCGCTAACCTTGAAACAATTATTATTCGGTGTATAAACGTACATCTCCGTTACGCTATTCCCTGCCAACATTGCATCCTCATCGGGAATTTTCGTAACGTTTTCTTTTAATGTACTCAACCAATTATATACACTTTCAATATCCGTTTCAAGCGTGCTTGTTTTATACTCTATCGGCTTGCGAATATTCGGTGCAACGCTTCCTGCGTATTCTACCGTTTCTATTTTTTCAATATCCGACATTTTAAGTCCGTCTATCAACAAAAATATATATTCTGCAACCAAATCGTAAGCATAATCGTCAAGCTCATCGAAATGCAATTCGCCAACAAGCTCGTAATATGTTCTTTGTCCGTTGTTTACCATATAGAAAACCTTATCCGAACATATATACATCGTTCCAATGTCTCCAACGATATAGTGTGTGGGATCTTCGGGCGGTATAGCCGTTTCTCCGTCAGGTATTTCCGTTTCTCCACGCTCTACAAACTCAAACTTATCCACCCCGTAAAATTCACCAACCTTTTCGCCGTCTACCGTAAACAGTTCAAACGTAGAACGATAGGTAATAAACGAATAGGAATTTTTCACGTTGCTGTATTTTTCAAGCGTGGGAATATTAGCCACCCTATAATACTGCAACAAAGAAAGTTCAGGCTTTGTTACATTTCCGTCGTAAATACCGTTGTTAAAATAAATCTTTTGAACGTCTCCGTTGGCAAGAATAAACTCAATGGTAAATGCGCCGCCTCCTTCAATTTCCGCATCTTCCCTTGCAACCGACGTCATAATAATGGACTTATAATCGTTAATAACGTCTGCAATCGCCGCTTTATCCGTTGTCCTTTGGCTATCCTTAAATCTTCCCGGTGCAACGCCAATAAATTCGGTGGTAGTTTTAATTTCCTTCACGTCATCAACCGTCAAATTATATATCCAATTTTCAAATTCGTAAAGATAAGAATAGCCTAATTCGGGCAATTTCCCATCCCATTTTATATGTATATCTGCGATATTTTCTTTTGTTAAATACCCGTTTTCATACGCTGATGTGAGTGTGTAAAATTCGCCCTCGTATAAAACGCGAATACGGTTTCCGTCCGAATAGTTAAAATCGTAGTCTGCAACCGTTTCCGTCCATAACGCACAGTCAAAGTTCTCATTACTTCCTGCAAGCATCGCAACGATTGCACCACTTTCATACGTCCCACAATAACGAAGAAGGCTCGTTTTTCCTGCTTGTGGATATTTTTCTTCATAGGCTTGAATTAAAAGATAAGCCTCTTCGGGCAACATTTCAGCCATAGACCACCCGCAAACGTCGCATACATAATCGCTGTTATTATCGCTATGTAATTCCACAATATCGGGATATTCACAACCGCAGGTGTACACCTTTTGGTGTCCGCCCTCACTTCCAACCCATTCGTATGTATGCTCGCACGAAGAATCGACGGGAATATCACACGCCGTAAAACAAGCAAGTGTTGAACAAACCGTCAATAACAAAGCAAATATTTTTTTCATATCGTTTTCTCCTTTACCCTACAATAATCGTATCCGATTCAAGCGTAAAATCACAGTATTTCCCGTCTTGCGTTTTCAAATATACACTCAACATTGAAAATTCTTTCTCAAAGTGTATTTCCGTTTCGCCAAGCATATCCGTATAAAAATCTATATCTTCTATAAGGTACGTTTCTCCGCTTTGAAAATCGGTTGGTTTTTGATTGATACAAACAATTTTTCCGTTTTCTGTTTTATACTCGCCGCCAAGCAAATCTTGATTATAGCTAAAAGCGTAGTTCCCTACGGTTGCGGTAAAATTGATTTCCTGATCTTTTCCAACCTTAATCAAAACACGGTTTTCTTTTATCCATATCTTTGCGCTCTGCCCGATCAACGTTGAACGGATATACGCTGAAATATTTTCTTTCATTGGCACTTCCTTACTGTTTAAGCTTTATAATTATATATCACGACAAATGTAATATGTTTCTTTTATTCTGCCCTTGGATATTCTTCAAAAATTTGCGAAAAGTCAACGTCGCCAACAATTTCGCAATATTGTTGCCCATAAATTGGACTCTGCCATATAAAATGTTTTTCGTCTAACACAACCAAAGTATTTTCCCCAAAAAACAATACATATTCCGAAGAAGCTTCTTCATAATGATAATCAAAAACAAAAAGTATCTTGTCTAATAAGTCGTTATACGACTTAACGTATTCGTCGCTTATAAAAAGCTTTGCACCTTCCTTCTCTTTCTCTAATCCATAATAATAATCGCCGTCGAGCCAGGTATCTAATTGCTTTTCGGCGTAAATACGATAAAAGCGCCCGTCTACAACAAAACCTTGACAAGTATCGTTTTCCGTCCAACCGTCCTGCAAAACAACCGTGTGCGTTTGATTCGCAACATTTATATAATATGTCATCGTAGAAGCTACACTCACAAGCGGTGGAACGTTTCCAACGTTATTATTGTTCAAAAACAACTCGTAAAATTCTTGCAGTTGTTCGCTGCCTTGTTCCCAAATTTGCGCGTTATAATACGAACGGGAAGTATTTTCTCGATATTCCACCCTAATAGAGAGAATGTCTTCTTGTTCTAAATCTAACGTCCACGGATATATTTTTCTGAAAATATCTTCATAATACCAAACGGCGTATCTATCTCTTGTTTCAAAATTTCCCGAACCTAACGCAACCTTATAAAAACTGTAATTGATAAAACATTCTCCTTCTCGTAATACGTTATCCCCCCGTTGCACGGAGTAATCTCCCGCAACCTCATAGGTGTATAATTCATACGCTTGGGATAAATTAAGCTCATTTATATCATCTAAATTGCACGGCACAAACCAAAATTCTTCGCCGCGACATTCGAGGATACCTTTGTATAAGGTGGCGTAACCACTAAAATAGCTGTTTTTCGTTTGTCCTTTTTGGAGCATCTTGAAAATATTATTCCCGACTTGAGTATATGAATGAGTATTTCTACTATAACATTCTTCCCATTCTCCGCTAAAATGGTATTCTTTTCCAAATACTTGCAACGTCCCCACATACCATACTCCGTCGAACATATATCGTGCGCAAGTACCGTTTCCTTTCGTACCATCGGAAAAAGTAAGGGATACCGACGTTTCTCCTGCGCCTTTTTTATAAGTATACGTACCTGTATATTCCTTATCAAATTCCTTGAAAATAAAGGTTTTATCTTCAAAATACTGTATAGTAATATCGTCGGAATAAAGGTGTGTTGCCGTTATATCATCATAACCTACGCTATGACTATTCCCATATTCATCAGCATAACTTCCCAAGTACCACGTATCCAAATAATACGGATCTACTCCGCAACCCGTAAAACATAAGCATATACCAAGCATAAGCAAAACCGCAAGCCCGATTGTCAATAATTTTTTAATCTTTTTCATTGTTTTCTCTCCCTTTTAATCAATACGAATAACGGACAACCGTTCGGGATAATACATAGAAGCGTTATACATACAACCTATATATTCAAAGATTTCAAAACTTGTATCACAACGAAAAACAACAGGAACAAGTTGACATTCCGCTCCAAACATACTGGTAGCCTTTGAAAATACCACAAACAACTCTGTACCGTTTGATATAAACGTGGCGGTTACTTCATAATTGTTTGCATTAGCAACCTCGTTAATTTGCTTTAATTCTTCGCTCTTTTCCATAACACGCTCATAAGAAGGGGTATAGAACTCCGTCTTGTCGTCTTTCTTTCTTAAAATCCCTTGATTACTCATACGAGCGATAGTATAAACAATTTCGTTTTCCGTGTAGAAACTTTGATTGTAAATTTGAGTAAGAGTACCCGTAAAGTTTTCATTTACTGAATCAAGCTCATCAAATGTTTGTTCTATCTTTCCACTTTTTCGATTTAGTAACACATATACCGTCGTGTCATCGTCTTCGGCAGTACAACAAAAATGTGTTTCGGAAATTTGAAATATATAAAACTTTGAATACGAAAGATTCAAATAATGGATTTTGAAAGAGTAATCATCTAAAGATATTGTACCAATAGCATACTTTTGGTTGTTTTTATTTAATCCTAACAAGGACTTATCTTTGCCATATTTATATGTAAAAGCAACAAATCCACCCTCCGTCTTGTTCGATTCTTGCAAATAAAGGGCTGTACGGCAAGACGTGCTTTCAATGTTTTTTCCATCTGCTTTTATTTTTTCTTCTATCAAATCTTCCCATACCACCGCTTTTTCTGCCGAACGATACTCATAGTCGTTAATCAAAGCATAATCAGGGTGTTTTGTTATTTTGTCTGCGACGTCAAAAATCTTTTTTTCTTCTATTTCCCACTTATACTCGCACCCGACCAAGCCTAAACCCATACAAAGCATAAGCAAAACCGCAAGCCCGATTGATAATAATTTTTTAATTTTCTTCATAACAATTTTCCTCCATTCTTTATTGCATAAAGAACGTTTACCATTTCCACTAATAAGACGATTGAATTTTAATTTTTTTTGCTGAAATAGTCAATTTTTCTTATAAAAGACAAAAGCACGCTGAATAACGTATAAACCGTTACTCAACGTGCCTTTTACTTTATTTGAAGAACTCGTCTAAAAACGGCTCTATATTTTCATCAAAGCAAATATATTCAATATAATAATTCAAGTTTTTATATCTTGCTCTGATTCTATATACATAGGTTTCTCCGTCAAAATCTGTACACCAATATTCGACTTCGGTTTGATTTGCCATATAGAAATGACTTTCAATATCGGAAGTATATGTCCAAGTTTCCACTTTTACAAAATCATCATAGACTTGCATATCCATATAAAAAGTGGCATTATCTTCATCGTCCATATATAAAATTTGACAACCCTTAACAACTTGTTCTTTGCTTGTTTCGTCGGTTATATAAAACAACGTCGAACCCGCTATGAAATAATCTGAAACATCAACTATTTCAAAGTTTGCCGCCGATAATCGTTGATATAATTCTTCTACGTTTTCCCCGTATGCCGCCACTCCTAACGATGACCACATATAATACGTTACTTCATCTTCATTACCATTTCCCATTTCGGGAACATAATTATCTTCTGGCGTTGTCGGAACACTCGTCCCACCATTAGGTGCAAACAATTCTCCGCTTGGTTGATTATTAAGCGCAATCGGAATAATAATCGCTCCACTAATCGCTACAACACAAGCAGCCGCAACAGCGGGCAACCATTTCCTCAAAGGTCTTTTCTTCTTTTGCGGTGGGATTTTTATGTCGTCTTTGATAATTTCCCAACGTTCGGAAAAAGAACGTAGTTCCATATTATCAGCGGCTTCTTCAAACCTCTTTTCTACGTCTTTAATCTCCATTTTGTTCCTCCAAGAATTTCTTAACCTTTTCTAACGCGCGATAATAAACCGCCGATATAGCGTTAATATTTTTCCCCTGTTCTTCCGCGATTTCACGAAAGGTAAGTTTTTCAATAAACTTTTTAATCATCAACGTTTTTTCTTCTTCCGAAAGTATATCTATCATCGAATAAAACGCATCTTCGGAAATCAGTTCCTGCACGGCATCTTTTTCATCAGCGACCGTATCATACAAAGGCAAAAACGTTTTTTCTTTCAACGCATCTTTCGCGGTATTTGCCGTAATGATATAAACCCACCCTTCGGGATTATCTATCACGGTGTTTTCCTGCGCCATTTGCCATACTTTTATCAAAACTGCATTGATAACTACGTCTGCCTGATCTAACGAGCGACAAATCGTTCTTGCGGTTATCTGCACGATTTTACCATATGTATTATAAAATTTTTCCAAGCCGACGTTAGGATTTTCGCGTATTTCCCGCATCAGCTTTTGAAATTTTCTTTTTTGTGCTGTTTCCTTTGGATTTTTCATATTTCTCGCTCTATATTAAGTCATTCGCCTACCTATGAAAAATCCACTTTTCACTCTCTCATAAATAAGACGAAATAAAATCAACTTTTTTTGCAACATTTTTTGTTTTTTTATTATAGCAAAATTTCTAAATTTTTTCAAGTCCTTGATATGTGTATCGGCAAGATTTCACTTTTACCATTAAAATATTGCCATAAAAAGCAAAACGAGCCATTGAAAAACACTTATTGTGCTTTTCAGCGGCTCTTGCCTTTATTTTTGAGTTTTATCAAAGATGCCGCCCCTTACGAGACGGCATTGCAGAAAATATACCCTCTCGAAAGTCTGCGACAACTTATTTTGAATTACACTACTACCATTTAGACGGATTTGTATAACCAACGATCAGATATAATTCTACCGAGAACTATACCGTCTAAATTCATATACAAATGTAGCAGAAAAAATACTCCTATTATTCAAAATAAATCGTCGCATTATCATTATAGCGGTTTTTCAAAAAAAAATCAAGTTCTTCTTATATCTCAAAGGAAGAAAATCATCACTTTTATTCTTTCAATATAAAAAACTGCCCTTATTAGGACAGTTTTTATGAATTTCATTATTATCTTTTTTTATTCCAAAGATAGCCAAGAATAAAAGGAATAACGAAAAGCATACCAAAAATCAATGCGGTTATGATCTGCTCGTAAAATTCCAATCCGTGACATATTACAAATACAAGCATTACTGCAAAGACCAAAGGATAGGTACACCATAAAAGACGGTTTATATATTGCTTATCTAACGCTGTACTTGTAGGATACTTATTAAGCAGATTGTTTCGCATTACAATATAGTAGGTGATTGTACCGATCTCCACAAGAACGGCAATAAGCGTTAATATAAAAAATATCGTTCTTGCCTTATCATAATCGTATTGCGCGGTTCGTCTTGTAATGCGACCTACTGAAATTAAAATAACAGCGATGAGCTGTATTGCCATTGTGATAATAAACGTATTTTTGTACTTTGTTCCTGTTTCCGTAATAAAGGTTTCTTTTACAGTTGTTTTGCTTACGTTATCTGATTTCAAAAGCTCGTTCACCGATATTTCCAAAACTTCGGCTAAATCGTTCAGCATCGAAGTGTCGGGCAAGCTACGACCCGTTTCCCATTTTGAAACGACTTTATCAGATACGTTCAATTTATCGGCAAGCTGCTGTTGAGTGTATCCAAGCTCTTTTCTTCGTGTCGCTATAATATCTTTCATCTTATTACCTCGTATCTTTATTTGCAATCTATTATAGCATATCTCCCATATCCAACACCACTACATACCGTAGAAAACCCTCTATAAATTGTAGAATAGGTATCTATACACACTAAAAACTAATAATTGCTTTAATTAAAATTCTTTAACGATTTTTAATCCATCTGCTATGGCTATGTTGATTTTGTTTTCAATTTCTTGTTCGGAAACATAATCCATATTTTGCGCTGATACGACGAATAAATCGCCTATCCCCCACAACCAAGATAATGCTTTCAAATACGGCGTTGCTTGTTCAAGATTACTCCCTGTATCAATATCCATACCGCGTGTGGTTATAAAAAGCATTTTTTCCGCTTTGCAATTCCCATAACAAGTCTTGTCGTTTGACTTAAATGTTACGTCAAAAATCGAACAGAGTTCTATAAAGTTTTTCAATGCAGCAGGAATAGACATATCCCAAAACGGCGCGGAGATTACTATTCTATCCGCATCCCTTACCATTTCAGCCCACGATATAACTTCCTTGTCTATTTCTCCGTTATTTCGCTTTGTTATAAGCTCTTTTTGCACAACAGACAAATTCATATCGTTTAACACAAACGTTTCCACGTCGTATTTTTCTTTTAACGCGTTTATGATCGGCGTAGCTATCTTTTTCGTTCGCGACAGTTCATCTCTTATACACCCGTCGATATATAACAGTTTTTTCATATCTTACCTCTTAATCTCGATTTGAACAGCTTTCATCGCGTTAAGTGCCGTTTCGTGACTTTCTACCGTTACCCCTGCACAACATTGTGCATCAACGGATATTTTCGTTTCAGGGAACGTTGCTTTTAATATCATAGCGTTGGATATAACGCAAATATCGGTACACAATCCACAAAGCTCGATTTCTTCTATACTATGACCGTACTCTTTCAATACGTTTGGAAGCTCGATACTTCCAAATGTTATTTTATCTATGACCGTTTTTGCATACGGTTTTAATTCATCGCAGATTTCCCAACCCTCCGTGTCCTTTACACAATGTTCTACGGGCAGATTGCGCCCTTCCTGCGTTTGCAAATAATCTACGCTATGCGTATCTCTCGTAAAAATAACCGTTCCGTCAAAATTTTCGACCTTTTTTACAACGTTTTGAACAATCGCCGTTGCCAACTTACTACCTAAACTACCTGTGATAAAATCCTTTTGCATATCTACGACAATTAAAAATTTCATACTTTTACTCTCCTGACTGTTAATCCTTTTTCTCACTCTTCGTGCTATCTTGTGCAAGCTCACCTAATTTCTCATAGGTAAATCTTCCGTTCTTCCAATTCTGCAAATTCCGAAGTCTTGCCCCACCGTCGCCGTGTTCGGGATCGTTAAATAAATCCTGCAACATTCCGCAAGGCAATTCACTACATTCTCCACAATGCCCCAAACCCTTGCTTATACAGCATTTTGCTTTGTCGCACTCACCCCAAAACATTTTCCCTGCGTTTGCTTTACACCCCTTACAACCCGTTGCCTCTCTCCATTCGCATACGCCGCAGTAAGTACCACAGTACGCAATCATAGTTTTATCCATAAGCCCTTTCTCCTTTCGGTAAATTTAATCTTTTTTATGCCTTTTTCTAACGATTAACGCAACAACAAAACAAATAATACTCGGTACGATAAATTCAACCGTCCTTACAAGTGCATACGCATATAACGGAGCAGAGCTATTATACGAATCGTATCTAAATATGTCAACTCCAAAGCGAATGGTAAAACCCACGACTAACAATATAGACACGACATATAAAATCTTATAAATATTTTCTTTTATAGTCCTTTTCATCTTATTTTTCCTTCTCAATAAATTGGAATTTGGCTAATTGCAATGGTAAATAACTTCCTTACCAAGCCGTTGAGCATAGTCTATCTCTTTGCGAACAGACTCTCCAATATATCCATCAATGTTCAAAACATAAATGCCATCACTGATATCTATTTTTTGATAATGTGCAAATTCAAGCGCCTGTAATTCCTTCGCTGTTGGTTTGTTGTTATCCACAGTATAAATACATTGTAAAATGTTATATCCCTTTCGTGTTTCAAGATAATAGGCAACTTCCTGCATTTCTTTTTTGAATCGCATACTACCACATAATGTATATGTTTTCATCATATATCCTCTTCATCTTATTTTTCCCTCTCAACAAATTGGAATTTGTTTTATTGTTTTCTGCTCACGATAATATATGCGTTATCGGTTTCAATTACATTTCCAACCGACATTTCGGTTTCACCGATAATTGATATTATGTTATCAAGGTTGTCGGGATAGACCTTGATTTTGCGAGTTCCCATATCAATATATACGCTTTGGTTTTTATCAATAGATAAGCAAAAGATACCGTTATCATTCAACAATTTATCTACTTTAGTAATAACAGTTGCCTTATTCTTAAAGTGCATCATTGTGAGGGACGAATATATAACATCGAATGTTTCGTCAAATTCGTGACTATTAAAATCGCTGCATACGAAAGAAATATTGCTGTATTCTTTTAGGTTATCTTTTGCTCTCGCAATGGTTTTTGGGGAAATATCAATCCCTGTCATCTTTAAGCAGCGCGGAGCAACCTTAACGGCAATTCTTCCTGTGCCTATACCGATTTCCAAAACTGATTTATCTTTGGAAAGCTCCAACGCTTCCAAAAACGGCTCTCCATCCCATTTGCTCATATATTCTTGTAAAACGGGAGGATCGCGGAAGGGATCGTTTTGTTCTTCTATCAATAAATCATAATGATCGATTACATCCATAGCAACTACCTCCGTCAAATTCTTATTTATCGACTTTGCTAATATTACCTAACTTTTTTTTCTTTTATGGTCTCTATTATATCACAAATCTTATGTTTTTTCAACAACTTTTTTGTGATATAAAAAATAACAACTGTGAAATGTTTCCGTACAAGATAATTAAGGCGTGCAAAATTACAATACCTCTTTAATATACAATAAAACCGTCCCGCTGGACAGTTTTATTGTGCGACTCAATTTAATATTAAGCAAAAGTATACTTCATTTTATATGAGCAAAACAATTTAAAATTTCTTCTGCACTACAATTTAGAATTTTCATCAACATCAACATTGTTTGTGCATTTGGTTCTGCTTTTTTATATAACCATTTATAAACACGGCTTGAATCTTTATAACCCAATTTTTGTGCTACTTTATATGCCGTTAAATCGTTTAGATTTAAGAGATATTGCAATTTCTCATTTTTTTCCATTTCCATTTTCTCTCTTTCGTTTCTCGTTTATAATTCTGCACCCGTTGTAACATTTCCAACCTTCCTCTTTGGGCCGACGACATTCTTTCAAATATCTACAACGCCAGCAACCTTTTGGTAGCCCTTCATACTTTTCCGCAAGTTCAAAGTTTATTAGCATACAACCGCTATAACACTTCCAACTTTCTTCTTTTGGTCGTCGGCAAAGACCTAACACCTCGCAATCCCAACAACCGCGCGGCAACCCCTTATACTCTTTTCTTTTGTCAGATTCTTCAATCCACCTAATCAGCCGCCAAAATCGCATTGTTTTTTTACCTTGATTTCTTCCAACTTACAATTAAAAATATCGTTACTCCCAATAAGATTGAACCACCGATCCCAAGACCTAAATATAAAATCCAAGTTCTATCCTTTTGTTGCTCGTTGTTATCAAGAACATAATCAGGATTTTTGTCGGCACTCATTATATAGTATCCATCATCAATCTGCTTGCTTGATACATAAGAAAAATCTTTAAGCCCGATATTTTGTTCCACCAAGCACGGCAATTTCTCCGATGGAATTATTGTCAACGAATATTCACTTGCTTGCGAATAAGGCGTTATTGTTCTTATTGTATAGGTATATGGTTTATATAAGGCGTTTACAAGCGCATAAACGCCCGAATTTACGACAATTTGAGAATTTCCGATGGGTAATTCAACTTTCATTAAAGCGAACGCATAAGCCGAATAATCATACAACACGTCACTTATATCATACACACCACTCGATAAACTTCTATTAAACTTGCTATGATAATATGGACGATATTCTTCCCCCAATTCGGCAATCCATTCATTCAAATAATAATCAATGTATTCTTTATAAGATATATCCGACACCGTATATTCCACGTTGGACTGAAAATCTATCAACTCACCATTCGACACAAAGACTTGATACGGATATTCTTCCATATCGCTGTTTTTACCCTTGAATGAATAGCCGTTTACCCCTTGGCTACTCCAACTTGTGCCATTATGAATTACGGCTTGATCGGCATTTTTCTGAAATGAAAATTCTATTTCTCCGCCGACTGATTCAAATGTATAAACTTTCCCCGTTCCGTCTTTTATCGTTGTTGGTTGTACGCTCTCAATCGCATCCGTGACCGATAAATAACCGCTATTTTCCCCTGCAAAGTAAAACGGATATTCTCCATATAAACGTTCCGCTTGTATGAGATGTCCGTTGATGAGAATTTCCACCTCGCTCAATTCGTCCATTGTTCCCATATACGGAATACAAAACATTGCCCCTGCTTGTGCATTGGAAATCATATAATTGCTTGTCGCCGTTATCTTTCCCGAATCAAAATCAATATCCCCTGCACCGTTATACTTTGACATATCAATTACGGTACTATGTTTCGTAATGTTTGCTTTACTTGCATCTTCAACGTAACCCGAAAATAACGGCACAATAAAATCACTATGTCCTGCGCTTGCCTTTGTCATAGGTGTTATGCAAAGTGTAAAAAGCAATCCTATAAACATCACCAAAATAAGACTAATTATCTTTTTCATCTTCCACCTCGAAAAGATTGATTATGGTTATCTCTTTCCCTCCTCGTTTTCTTTGATTTGCATAGTCAAAAGCCACTTTTGTCCCACTTTTGGGCTGATAATCCCCCACCGAACGTTTAGAATATTTCCGTCTTGGCGGTTTATAGTTTTCATCGTAATAAAAAACACAATAATCACTACCGTCTATCATTTCTTGGTTACGTTCCACATATCGCGCAACCCCTGCATTTTCAATTCGTTCGGGCATATAGGTATCTTCAAAATCTCGAAGAATATATCCGATATACGGCTCACCAAGTTCGGGATAGTACATCCGAACGTACACGCGCTTAATATGCGGATATTTTTCTCTTAATCCTTTCACTACTTCTTGACAAAAATCATCAAAGCTACTCTTGCTCCCAAATAAGAATTGATCCACATCTTTTTCCGTTATCAACCAACGTACTGTATCCGTTAATTTTTCTCTTAACTTTGCCGTCTTTTTTACGTTTCTATGACCGATAAAACAACATTTTTTTGACATATCATTTCCTTCTTGGACATTTTTTTGTAAAAGAACGCGAAAAATAATAAAAATAGACCATTTATAATTTTAACTGTTCTTTTTTGTTTTTCTTTATTATATCATAAAAGTATAGAAAAAGTATTTAACTGACCTATATTTTTAAGGAAAATTTGATTATGTCGAAAATACCTGCTGATACCGAAAAGAAAATATCCGATTCATTCCGTAAAAGACTCAATGAATTGATTTCCGAACAGGGATGTAGTAAAAACGAATTTGCGAATCTTGTTCAGGTTAGCTTGCCCGTAATTACACGCGCCGCTATTTATGGTATCATCCCAAGTTTACGACCTTTGATTAAAATTGCTGACTATTTCAAGATTTCCTTGCCCTACCTTTTAGGCGAGAGCGACGACGAAATTTTTTATCCGTCCGAAGAACACGAAACTTTCCATACAAGACTTGAACAACTCGCAAAAGAGAAAAACGTTAAATATGCTAAAATTGCCCACTCGATGCCGTTTACAAAAACATTCTTTTATGAATGGCAACGCGCCAAAACTTTGCCGTCGTTAGAATACTTGGAAGCAATAGCCGACTACTTTAACGTCTCTATGGATTATCTTTTAGGCAGAACTGATGAACGCGACTAAACAATAACACCGCCGAAACTTTTACGTTTTAGCGGTGTTTCCTTTTTATAAATTGTCCCGTCAAAAAAGAATGCCGCCTCCCTTACGAGAAACGACATCCATAGCATATATCTTCTCGTAGGTTGCTACACTCTATTTTTCGCTTCAATCGTCACACTTGAAATGGACATTGTAAACGCGATTAGATATAATACTACCAAAGTATTATATCCATCTCAAGCATTATTCATTTTTGACGATTGAAAAAAACTCCTTATTGTAAAAATAGAATGTAGCATAATTATTATACCTCTTTTTTACAATAAAGTCAATACATTTCAAAGTCCCTATCAAGAAAAGACAGCGTACATTTTGTAATATCATTTTTTGCATAATTATACTGTATTATGAATACAAAAAAAGACGCTTTTTGACAATCGAAAAAACGCATTTTTTTGCTAAATAATTATTTTTAGTAAAAACCAACGGACAGCTTGCTTTCGCAAACTGCCCGTTTTTGAGTGTTTTTATATCATTTTTGGCTTATTTTGTCGCCCTCGGATGTCGTATATTCGCTTGTGCAGCAGACAATCTTGCGATAGGCACACGATAAGGCGAGCAGGAAACGTAGGTCAAACCGATTTCGTGGCAGAATTCGATAGACGAAGGGTCGCCGCCGTGTTCGCCGCAAATGCCGCAATGCATTTCGGGACGGGCTTTCTTACCGCCTTCTACTGCCATTTCCATGAGTTTACCAACGCCCGTCGTATCCAAACGTGCGAACGGGTCGGATTCGTAAATCTTGTTTGCATAGTATGCGGGCAAGAATTTACCTGCGTCGTCACGCGAGAACCCGAACGTCATTTGCGTAAGGTCGTTCGTACCAAAGCAGAAGAATTCCGCTTCTTTTGCGATTTCTTCCGCCGTAAGACATGCACGGGGAATTTCAATCATAGTACCGACTTCGTATTTGAGTTCTACGCCAGCCGCCTTGATTTCTTCGTCAGCCGTCTTAACGACGATATCTTTAACGAACTTCAATTCTTTCGTTTCGCCCGTCAAAGGAATCATGATTTCGGGAACGATTGCCCAGTCGGGATGTTTTTTCTTCACGTTGATAGCCGCTTTGATAACCGCTTTCGTTTGCATAACGGCAATTTCGGGATAGGTTACGGTCAAACGGCAACCACGGTGACCCATCATGGGGTTGAATTCGTGCAAGGACGAGATAATGTCCTTAATTTGCGCAACCGTCTTGTTTTGCGCTTTTGCCAAAGCCGCGATATCTTCTTCCGCAGTAGGAACGAATTCGTGAAGGGGCGGGTCAAGGAAACGAATGGTTACGGGATAACCGCCAAGCGCTTCAAACAAGCCTTCAAAGTCTGCCTGTTGCATAGGTTCAATCTTCGCAAGCGCCGCTTCTCTTTCTTCTACGGAGTCGGAGCAAATCATTTCACGGAATGCGCCGATACGAGCAGGATCGAAGAACATGTGTTCCGTACGGCAAAGACCGATACCTTGCGCGCCGAACGCCGCCGCTTGTTTCGCGTCTTCGGGGGTATCCGCATTCGTTCTTACGCCAAGCGCTTTATACTTGTCCGCAAGTTCCATGATGCGTCCAAAATAACCGGAGTTAGGGTCAGCGGGAACGGTTTTGATAAGCGTATCGTAGATGTTACCCGTCGAACCGTCAAGGGAGAGCACGTCGCCTTCCTTGAAGATTTTACCAGCAAGTTCGAACCATTTTTCTTCTTCGTGCATTTTGATGTCGCCGCAACCGGAAACACAGCACGTACCCATACCGCGGGCAACAACCGCCGCGTGCGAAGTTTGACCGCCGCGAACGGTAAGAATACCTTGCGCGTACTTCATACCTTCAATATCTTCGGGGGACGTTTCCAAACGTACCAAAATAACGTTTTCGCCCTTCTTGCCTTCGATAACCGCGTCTTCTGCGGTAAATACGATTTTACCAGCCGCCGCGCCGGGGGACGCTGCGATACCCTTACCGACAACGTTGTTCTTGTCAGCGTCTTTCAACGCTTTTGCGTCGAATTGCGGGTGAAGGAGCATATCCAAGCTCTTCGCGTCGATTTGCATAAGCGCTTGTTCTTCGGTGATCATGCCTTCGTCAATCATGTCGCATGCGTTTTTGATAGCGGCAGCCGCCGTTCTCTTACCGTTACGGGTTTGGAGCATGTACAACTTTCTATCTTGAATGGTGAATTCCATATCCTGCATATCACGGTAGTGATTTTCAAGGATATCGCAAACCTTCAAGAATTGTTCGTATACTTCGGGGAATACTTCTTTCATTTGCGCGATAGGCATGGGCGTACGAACGCCGGCAACGACGTCTTCGCCTTGCGCGTTGGTCAAGAATTCGCCCATAAGACCCTTTTCACCCGTTGCAGGGTTACGCGTGAACGCTACGCCCGTACCAGAAGTTTCGCCCATGTTACCAAACGCCATCATTTGTACGTTTACCGCAGTACCCCAGCTGTACGGGATATCGTGGTCCATACGGTAGATGTTTGCACGGGGATTGTCCCAAGAACGGAATACCGCTTTAACCGCTTCAAAGAGCTGTTCTTTGGGATCGTTGGGGAATTCTTTGCCGAGTTGCTTTTTGTATTCGGCTTTGAATTGATTTGCAAGTTCTTTCAAGTCGTCTGCGTCAAGTTCAACGTCTTGCGTAACGCCTTTCTTTTCCTTCATTTCGTCAATGAGCTTTTCAAAGTACTTCTTACCTACTTCCATAACGACGTCCGAGAACATTTGAATGAAACGACGGTAGCAGTCCCAAGCCCAACGGGGGTTGCCCGATTTTGCCGCAATGGTATTGACAACTTCTTCATTTAAACCAAGGTTCAAAATGGTGTCCATCATACCGGGCATGGACGCGCGAGCACCCGAACGAACGGATACGAGCAAGGGGTTTTCCTTATCGCCGAACTTCATACCGCAGATGTTTTCCATTTTTTCGACGTATTGCATGATTTCCGCCTGAATGTCAGGGTTAATCTGTCTGCCGTCTTCATAATACTGCGTGCAGGCTTCCGTCGAAATGGTGAAGCCTTGGGGTACGGGAAGACCGATATTGGTCATTTCCGCAAGGTTTGCGCCTTTACCGCCAAGAATTTCACGCATCTTTGCGTTACCTTCGGTAAAGAGATAGCAATACTTTTTTGCCATAGTGATACATTCCTCCAAGTTGAATTTTTTTATTTTCTGTGATTTGGTGTCGTTTTTACACACAAAAAACGTTCCCGCCCGCTTTTTTTTCGTAGGCGCGAAAGTTATTCGTCGTTTTTTGCACATACCATTTTAATATAATTTACAAAAAATATCAAGTCTTTCACGCGTGGTTTTGAGAATTTTTCGGTTTTTTTATCAATTTTTTCTTATTTTTCACATTTTCCTACTATAATAAATACACTTCCCCGACGGCAAAGCGTCGGGGAAGTTATATCATTTCACGTGAAACTTTTCGTTGAGCTTTTCAAAAATCAAGTCCGCAATCCCTTCTCCGCCGTAAGCGGTGGGGTCGCATTTGAAGTTTTTCAGCGCTTGATATTCTTCGCTGCCGTTAAGCGCGCCCTTGATAAACGCTACGCACTTTTTGGCGTTAAAGATGCGCTTTGCGCTTTTGACGTGCGATACGTAATGTTCGGCAATCAGCTTTTCAATGGTATTTGCAGAGTGGGTAACGATAATGGGTACGCCGTAGAACGTGGGCTCCATTAAGCCGTTTCCGCTTTTACCTAAGTACAAATCGGACGACGCAATCATTTCCAGCACGTTTTCGCAAAAGCCGTACGGGTAGAATGACGTATTGCCCTTGGTTTTTAATTGCTTTAAGCGTTCGTGCAGTTCGGGGTTTTTACCGCAAACGGCAACGATAGAAATGGGCAAATCTTCTTCAATCAGCATTTGGCAAAGCTTTTCGGTAAGTCCCACGCCGTAGCCGCCTTCCGTTAAAAAAACGGTGAATTTATCGTCGTGTCCCAGCTGTTTTCTAAGCTTTTGCTTGTCCCGTTCCACTTCAAACGCCGCTTGGCGAATAGCAAGGGGCGAAAGCTTGAAGTTGTCTTCGTTATATCTTCTCTTAAAGCGCATGGCGCGTTTATAGCCTTCGGGCATGGAAATCATGCTGAAATCGCAAGGATAACGGAACAGCGCGTTGGCGTGCGCGTCGGGAATATACATAACCGTATACGGTTTTTTCTGCATATGCTCGGCGTAATAGTTGGTCGCCCAATGCGTGCTGACCACTACGTCGGGGCGCAGTTCTTCCATATGTTTCATACTGTCTTCATACGCGCCTTTGATAAGTCCTTTCATGACGAAATCGCTGGAAATTTTCGTGCCGAACAAATTCATGGCAAAAATGCTCAAATAACCGTAGAAGTGACATTTATTGTACATACGCACTTCGTTTCCTAAACGCGTTTCAAATTTTTTCATGGGCTCGCTGCCCGTTTCGCCGTAAAAGTTACTTCTAACCACTTCAAAATACTCGCCGTATTTTTTCTCAAAGGCGTCGCAAATAGAACGCTCCGTCATGATATGGCCAAAGCCCGCTTCTACAAAGGGAAAAATAACTCTGGGTTTACTCATATAACACCTTCTTTTTTCGTTGATTGATTATAAAATATGGAACAATGCGCGTTCGCCTGAAAGCAAGTTTTCATCTAACGCCCATTCACCGTTTTTACGAATAATACCAAACTCACATTCCTTTGCCGTTTCAAATAAATCCGTACCGTCGTAGCCGACGAATTTATCCGACGTTTCTTCCAAAATGCGCTTGGCTTCGGGAGTAAAACGCGACGTCGTGATAAAGATACCCCGACAATGCTGTTTCCCGTCCTTTGCCTGACGGCACACACACGCGCCGATAAATTGTTGCAACAGCGTTTCCCCCACCGTCCACAATCGTTCGTCGCCCTTATCAGGGTCCCAGTTTTTCGCCTGTATATAGATAGTTTCGCGAAAACCTAATCTATCCGTGAGCTCGATTTCCCCGTCGATACCCCCGTCGTGGTCACCCCCGCTAATCTTCATACTTTCTAATCTTCTGCCGTTTCTTCTTGAATATTTTTCCAAAAGATATACCGAATAATACTCGAAGTAATCTCCGCCCAAGCGGCGCAATCTCGACAAAAAGGCTTCTTGCAGCTTTTCGTCCGCCGTCTTTGGCTTACTGCGCGTGGCGTTGAACGCCGTACGCACCGCCGTCTTTTGCGTTTTTTGCACGGGAGCGGGCTTGCCTTCCTTTTGGGGAAGGGGCTGCGGCGCGCTTTCCGTTTTCGCCGTGGGCGGCGTAAGCTTTGTCTTTACCATTTGTTTTTTGGGCTCTTCCTTCGGCGTTTCCGCTTTGGACGCTACTTCGCTTTTTTCAGGCAAACGCTTAGGCTCTTCTTTTTCAGGCAAACGCTTTTGTTCTTCTTTTTTAGGTTTGACTTCCCCGAACAAAAAACTCATGTCCATAACCGTCGTTTCTTTGGGCGGTTGTTTTTCTTCTTTCTTCTCTTCCGTTTTCCCTTCCGTTTCCACGGTAATTACGGGAACTACGGGAACAGGCTCTACGGGCGCAGGAGCGGGCGCAAGCGTTTCTTCCGCCGTCACCTTTTCTTCCGCTTTTACTTCTTTCACTTCTTCCTTGACGGGTTCTTCCTTGACTTCCGTCTTTTTCTTCGCGGTGCGTTTCGTTTTAGGCTTTTCTTCCGCTTTGACTTCCTGTACTTCTTCCTTAACGGGCTCTTCTTTGATTTCCGTCTTTTTCTTCGCGGTGCGTTTCGTTTTAGGTTTTTCTTCCGCCTTGACTTCGTTCACTTCTTCTTGAACGGGTTTATCCTTGGTTTCCGTTTTCTTTTTTACGGTGCGTTTCGCCTTGGGCTTTTCTTGGGGAATTTCAGCCTTCAACGAATACATGCCCCCGTCAAATTGCACTTCGCCGTCCTTTTTCATGACGTCGAGCACCGAGCCGATACGACCTTTGACGTCGTTGGGATTTTCGTTTTCTTCGCCACCGAATTTATCGGCGTATACCCTTGCCGCTTCGTCGATTAAATCGTTGCTCTTTACCGCCGCTTTTGCCAAAAGCTCTTTAACCAGCTTTTTGACGGCGTCTTTCTTTTCCGCGCGAGTGAGCACGGTTTTGCTTTCGTTTTCTTTGTTGGTCTTTGCCATAACTGTTTTGGTCGGAAAAGGGAAAAACCGTCCGTATTCCTTTTAAGTATTTCGTTTCTTTATCCCTTTATTCTTCGTACATACGGATAAATTCACCCGTATTTTCAAAGCGCGTATCCGTCTGCCGCGAAAGGTAAGCGTTTAGCAGGCGCAAAGCGCGCTTTCTGCCCCCGAAAAGCTTATCTTCTTCGTAGGACAGTCCTTCGCATTTGCGTAAGGTGTGATAAGTAGAAAGGCTGGCGCGTTCGCCCTGTTCGCACCGATCGAAGGTGGAAAATCTCCCGTCCGCAAAATCGAACCACAGCTTTTCCCCAACGTCCCCGTCACATTCTTCTAAAAAGCCCAAATCGACGGGATAACCGCTTTCGCGCAGGGCAACTAGCATAAAGGTAATTAAGCAATCCGCGCTGTTTTCGTCGCCCAAACAAAGCGCTTTGATGCATTGAATAAACCCGATAAACAGGTTTTCAAAGCGTTCGTTTTCCACCGTGATCAGACGGCAAATTTCCGCCGCCGCGCACGCCGCGTAGAATTTTTCCACGTCGGTGCGGAGCTCGAAAAAGCTTTCGTGCAAATATGCGGAAATTACGGTGTAGCGTTCTCCCCGTTGCGCCAAAACGTATTCCGCAAAGCAAAACGGTTGCGCGGCAAAGGCAAGCTTTGCCTTGGGCTTTTTCACGCCCTTTATCCCTGCCGTAATTTTGCCTAGCGTAGGCGAAAACAGCGTAAGCAGTTTATCGTTATCTTTGTAATCCATGGTCTGCAATACGACTGCTTCCGTCTTGACTTCCAAAATGCGCTCCTTTTACCTTTTCCTGATTAAATCGTGATACAACATGTAATAACTGACGCTGCCCGTTTTTTCAAACAATGCCCACGCCGCCTTTGCCGCTTGGTTTTCTTCGCGTTTATCCTTCATAATCTTCTCCCCCCATACGCAGTTTGCCGCAGGGGAAAGAAAATTATGCGGAAAATAAAACGGGGTCAGTCTTTCAAGTCTTCGTAGCCGTATTCACGCATTAAGTTTTCTTTCTCACGCCAGTCTTCTTTGACCTTGACGTAGGTCGTCAAAAAAACCTTGGCGTCGAGAAACTTTTCCATATCCTGACGGGCAAAGGAAGAAACTTCCTTGATGGCTTGTCCCTGCTTTCCTATCAAGATTGCCTTGTGGTTGGCGCGTTCGCATACGATATCCAAATTGACTTCGTATACGCCCCTTTCATTCCGCTTGAACGTGTTGATGACAATAGCCACACCGTGCGGGATTTCCTTATCAAATTTGAGCAGGATTTTCTCGCGCATGATTTCGGCTATCATGAACCGTTCACTCTTGTCGGATACGATATCTTCGGTGAATACCTTTTCACCTTCGGGGAGCTGCGCCGCCAAAAACGCTTTGAGCGCACGGACGTTTTTACCTTTGCGCGCGGAGACGGGGAACACGTCGACGTCCAAGCCCGAATCGGAAAATTTCGCCATATCCAAAGGGATATTTTCCTTGGGCATAATGTCGATTTTCGTGTACGCAACAGCCATGGGAATGTCCAGCGCCTTGTATTTTTTCATCAAGGCGAAGTCTTCTTCCGTCAAGCCGTCGTGTCCGTCTACGACGTACAGGATAAAATCTACCGAGCGCGCGCTGGTTTCCGTCGTGCGCATCATCATATCCGTCAAGGCGTTACGCGCCTTATAGATTCCCGGAGTATCCACGAAAACGATTTGATAGTCTTCTTCCGTCAATACCCCTAATATTCTGTCACGTGTGGTTTGGGGCTTTGGCGAAACGATAGAAACCTTTTCCCCGACCATCACGTTGATCAGCGTACTTTTGCCGGCATTTGCTCTGCCGATTACTGCGATATAACCGCTTTTCATACTTCTCTTCCTTCTTTTAAATGCACCGTTTTTCCTGCTGGAATCAACACGGGCTTTTTATAATAATCAAAATAAATATCTACGTTTGTAGGATTATGTACCACCACGCCGTCCGCCGAACATTCTAGGCGTTCAAACGCTTGACAATAGCGGTAAATTTCTCCGTTAGTGGCATACCAAACGTCGTCCCTGCCGCCTGCTTTTTTAGCAAATTCTTCGATAACTTCCCAGTTATTATCGTTATCAAATTCGTAGCTATGTCCCCAAAGATAAAACAGCTGCGCCTTATCCCCCCAAAAATATGCAGGGGGCTGCCAAGCCAAAAAAGTATCTAAAAGCTCCATTAAGCGCGCGTCGTTATGATGACAGGTAGGATGCCATTGTAAGAAATTTTCCGGCATAGCAAAGCCGCCCGTAGAACGCGTCGTGCGGCAATAGGTAATTCCGCAAGCGCGAAGCAATTCCACCACTCTATCGTTGAACGAGCCGTTGGCGTACGCCATACCCGTAATCGGTTTCCCGTTAAAGAGCTTTTCCAGCGTCCTTCTGCAATCGAGCACGTCGGCAAGCGCAAGCGGTTCGGGCATACACGTCAACGAATAGTGATTTTGCCCGTGGTTTGCCACTTCGTTACCCGAAGTAGTCAACATTTCAAAGACTTCTTTCCCTGAAAGATGTCTTTGCCCGTCCGTTGGGGATAAAAAACCGCCGCAGATATTAAACGTACCCTTCAAGCCGTGCGCCGACATAATTTCTATCAAGCGCTTGTCAAACTTCACGCCGTCGTCGTAGCTTAGCGTTAAAGCCTTTTTCTTAAACCCCGGGAAGAACATAAAAAGCTTGTCCATGTTTTTCTCCTTTTATCTCGTAATCCCCATAGCGGAAAGCACCTTTTCTTCCGCTTGGCGCATAAGGATTTTGTCCTGCTCTTCAATATGGTCGTAGCCCAAACAATGCATAATGCCGTGGACGAATAAGTAATGCAGCTCCCTTTTATAGCTGTGACCGTATTCTTCCGCTTGCGCTCTCGCGCGCTCGCGGCAAACGACGACTGAACCGATTAAAAGTCTATTCTCTTCGTCCAAATCGTACGGAAAATCCTTTTTATATAAGGGCTTACCGCAAATGCCGTCCAAAGTGGGATAACTTAACACGTCGGTGACCTTGTCCACTCCGCGCGTATCCTTATTGAGCTGTTTTATTTCCGTATCCGAAACGAATAAAAGCTCTATCGAAATATCCACGTCGGACACAAGGAAGGTGTCCATAGCCGCTTTCAGCGCAGCAATATCCGTTTCGGCAAATACTTCTTCGTCACAATCGATATAAAACGCCATTATTCGTTTTCTCCTTTCGTACCGTTTTCCGTGCGACGGTATTTAATGGACGGATATTGAATACGGTGATGATATACCCCCGTGAGCGCATTGACCAGCGCTTGACGGATTTTCGTCAAGTCCGCCATGGTAACGTCACATTCGGAGAACTGCTCTAAATCCATACGTTCTTCAATGACGGCGCGAATGGCTTTTTCCGCCGCTTCGGGCGTACGCGCGCCTACGGCGCGAACCGCCGCTTCGGACGCGTCGCAAATCATGATAATCGCCGCCAGCTTGGTTTGGGGCTTAGGACCCATATACGAATAATCTTCGATATTCAATTCCCCGTCGGTGAGCTTTAACGCCTTGGCGTAGAAATACCGAATGGGCAGCGTGCCGTGGTGTTCTAAGGCGATATCCGCCAAAAATTCAGGCAAATGGTGGTTGCGAATCAGCGTATACCCGTCCTTTGCGTGCGAACGGATAATGTCCGCGGAAAGCTCGGGCGTGAGCTCGTCGTGTAAATTATAATCCCCTTGGTTTTCGGTGAAGTGTTCGGGATAGTGCAGCTTTCCGACGTCGTGATACATTGCCGCCGCCCTTGCCATATCCACGCTTTCCCCGATTGCCGCCGCACCTGCCTCGGCAAGCTGCGCCACGACCATGGAATGGTTGTACGTGCCGGGGGCTTCTTCTTTGAGTTTTTTGAGTATCTTTGCGTCCGAGCTGGTAAGCTCTCTCAAACGGAACGCCGTTAGACAGTTAAAGGAATATTCAAACAGGGGCAATATGGCGATAAACAGCACCGTAGACATAACGCCGCCGAATAAGCCGTAGCCCATTTGCGTGACGATACGCTCTAACCCCGCCAGCTCGCCAACGGCGGCGTTTTCCCCGATTAAGGTGGGGATTTCCAGCAGCAAAATCACGCTGTCGATAGGCAGTACGATAAACAAGCCTATCAAAATAACGCTCATACGGGTGCGCGCTTTTGACGCGCAGTAAATGGCAATCATACCTGCCGAAAAGGCGATAATCAAGGACGAATAACATTCTTGATTAGATACTTCCAAAACGGCAAAGGTATCGATAACGAAAATGAGCAGCGCGGAAATGACGTTCATAAAGATAGCGTCTTTTCTACCGATCAGCATAAACGAAAGCAGCGCTACGAGCGCGACGGGGCGCGCGTATACTGCGAATTTGTAACCGACTAAACAGGATAAAAGCAAGTTTAAATCGAGTATCGTAAACAGTAAAGCGATATTTTTGCCGCTTTGTAGCATGTTCCTGTTTTCAAAGAAGAAATAAAAATACAGAATAACGAACAGCAAAATAACGCAGAACAGCGCGTAGAGATAATTCCTGCCTTGCGCGGATAAAAATTCCACGATAGTCCCTAGCTTATCTCCCAGCAGCAAGCCTGCGGCAATCAGCAAATAGATAAGACAATGCACCAAAAACAACAATATGCTTTTTAACGTATTGCGCTTGGTCCACTCCTTTCCGAATTGTTTTACAGCCATGTTTGGTTACTCTCCTTCCGCGTCCTTTACGCGGTCTTTGGTGCGTTTCTTTTTAGGTTCGTCACTCGTTTCATACGCACGAATAATGCGCATGACCAACGGGTGGCGTACGACGTCTTGCGCCGTCAATTTACAAACGGCTATCCCTTCTACGCCGTCTAATATTTGGGTGGCGTGGACGAGCCCGCTTTGCTTACCGTCCAAATCGATTTGCGTGATATCCCCCGTCACCACCATTTTACTGCCTTCCCCCATACGGGTTAAAAACATTTTCATTTGTTCTTTGGTGGTGTTTTGCGCTTCGTCTAAAATGATAAACGCATTCGACAGCGTTCTGCCGCGCATATACGCTAAGGGCGCGACTTCGATAACGCCCCGTTCCATGAGCTTTGCATACGTTTCCACGCCGAGCATTTCCTGCAACGCGTCGTACAGCGGACGAAGATACGGGTCTACCTTTTCCTGTAAATCCCCAGGGAGAAAGCCCAGCTTTTCGCCTGCTTCTACCGCAGGACGGGTCAGCAGGATTTTTTCCACCTTTTTACTCTTGAACGCCGCCACCGCCATACAAACGGCAAGGTACGTTTTTCCCGTACCCGCAGGGCCTACGCCAAAGACCACCGTATTGTTTTTAATGGCGTCTACGTACGTTTTTTGCCCTACCGTCTTGCACTTGATTTGTTTTCCGCGCGCCGTTACCGCGACGATACCCGACGAAAGATTTTCTATCTCCTGCGCGCGTCCGTCCCTTGCAAGCTCTAAGCAGTACGCCGTACGCGTTTTGTCAATTTCGTCCCCTTTTGCGGCAAGCCCTACCAAAGCGCTAAGCGCTTTTTCGGCGAGCTCTACCCCTTTTTGTTCGCCTTCGATACGGATTTTCACCCCTTCCACGTAACAAAAAACACCAAGCTCTTCGCTTAAAAAGTTGATATTTTCGTCAAACGTGCCCAACACGCGGACAAGGTTGTCCACCGACCTTGCGTCTACTACCAGCTTTGCTTTTGCCAAAACCGTTCTCCTTTGCGGCAGAGTTGCCGCCTTTTGATTTTACGTTTATATATTCCACGACTGCACCGTTTCGTACTCCACGTACACGCGATACGCGCCGTCTTTCTTTTCCACTTGCTTTTGCGTAATGCAATCCCCGTCCGAAAGTTCCAACGACAGATATACCTTAGCAAACGCGCTCTGCTCGTCTTCCGCTGCTACTAGCCCTTCGTATCGGCAGGCAATTCTCACGCGCGCGATAGCGTCCGTTTTCGTCCGCTGCTCGCTTTCGCCGTTTGGCGTTACAAACCACGCCCCCACAAGCGTTTGTCCCCGCTGTACTTCGTCCCCCGCCGCTTTTAGCGGCGTACCCGAAAGAGTTGCCATGGACAGGATTTTACCGCTACGTGACGATACCATATCGCCCTTTTTGTACTTAGGCTTGGAAAAATTCCCAAGCCGCGTTTCCACGCGCAGCCAAAGCCCCGTCTTTTTCACCGAACAAAATTCCACGCTGGGCAGGGAAAGCAGTTTAGAACAAATCACGTCTTCCTTACCCGTTTGATAGGGCGCAAACGCGCGTATGCCGTTTTCCGCAAGCAGGGCAAGCGTTTCGCTTTTGTACGCGCTTGAACCGACAAATTCCACCCCCAGTACCGTTTGGTTTGCCGCCAAGCCGACGGCGCAAAAGAGTAGTACGCCTATCCAAAGTCCGATACGGTTTTTCAGCGTTTTCCACGTTTTCCCCAGCCCCACCGCGCCAAGCTCCGTTACGGTGAACGGGCTGTATACGGCTCTATTATAGCACACCTTGGGATAAATTGCAAAAACTTTTTCCACGTCTTTTTTCTTCACGCAAAAGACGATACGGCTTTTTTGCGGTTTTTCCACGCGGTACACGGCAATCCCCGCGCGCTTTAAGCGCAACAACGCCCTTTGGGGCATTACGCCGTCTACGGCGAGTTTTTCTTTGAATAAGCTCACGGCGTATCCCCCTTAGCGCTTTCGTCTATCCATTGAACGCCGTGGATTTTACCGTCCAGCGATAAATCGCCGTCACAATATTTACGAATGGAAAGCCCGTCGCCAACCACTTCGGCTTGCCCCTTGGCAAAGAACAGCGTCAGCTGCGTCGTGGAAAACTCTCCTACTGCTTTGACGCCTTGGAAATACGCGCCGCCGCCCATCAGCCAAACTGCCCTTGGATAAACGCCCTGCTCCCCTTTGAATATCTCGTCGTATAACCGCATAGTCCGCTCCTTATTTTTCCGCTTTCATAGTATATGAAAAGGAGCGTTTCAATATGCTATTTTGTCGTTTAAGCCTTATCTTTGCCGTAATGGCTAAGCAAATTGTCCGTTGTAGAGTTTTGCGTACTCGCCGTTTTGCGCCAACAGCCGTTTGTGCGTGCCTTGTTCTACCACTCTGCCCGACTGCATAACGAGTATGGTGTCGGCGTTGACGATTGTCGAAAGGCGGTGCGCGACGATAAACGTCGTCCTGCCCTGCATTAGCTTTTCAAACGCGTCGCCGATTTTACGCTCTGTACGGGTATCGATAGACGACGTCGCTTCGTCCAAAATCAGCATAGGTGGCAAAGCCAGCATGATTCGGGTGATACAAAGCAGCTGTTTTTGTCCTTCGGACAAATTACCGCCGTCTTCGGAAAGAAGGGTATCGTACCCCTTTTCCATACGCTTGATAAAGCCGTGCGCGTGCGCCGCTTTGGCGGCGGCAATCATTTCTTCGTCGGTGGCTTGCGGCTTGCCCATTTTGATATTTTCGCGCACCGTACCGTATTTAAGCCACGTTTCCTACAATACCATACCGTACTGTTTTCTCAGCGAACTGCGCGTAACGTCGCGGATATCCGTGCCGTCTATCAAAACGCTGCCCCCGTCCACGTCGTAAAAACGCATCAGTAGATTGATAAGCGTCGTCTTACCGCTGCCCGTCCTACCGACGATGGCTACGCGCTGACCTTGGTCTACGGACAGGGAAAGCCCTTGTATCAGCTTTTTGTCCTTGACGTACGAAAAATCCACTTCGCAAAGCCCGACGTTGCCGCTCGCCGCCTGTAAAGCAGGTTTATGCTTATCGCTTTCTTCTTCGGTGGCGTCGATAAGCTCGAATATACGCGCCGCGCAAGCAAACGCGCTTTTGAGTTCGGTAATCACGCCGGAAATTTCGTTGAACGGTTTGGTGTATTGATTTGCGTACGATAAAAATTTCGTCAAGCCCCCGACGGTAAACGCGCCTGCCGCTACGTCCAGCGCGCCGATCAGCGCAACGGCGGCGTACACCAAATTGTTGATAAACCGCGTCGACGGGTTGGTGAGCGACGAATAAAAGGTAGCGTTTAACGCCGCTTTTTCCAAACGCGCGTTGATTTCGTTGAATTTCTTTTCGTTTTCTTCTTCGTGTAAAAACGCTTGGGTGGTCTTTAAGCCGCTAAGCGCTTCTTCGACAAACGCCGTTTGTTCGCCGCGGACCTTCGTTTGTTCAACGAAGAATTGATGAGTGTGCGTAGCGACGAATTTTGCCACGAAAATGGACGCGGGCGTTAAGCAAACGACGACGATACCGATTTTCCAGTTAGTAAACAGCATCAGTCCTATCGTGCCCAAAATAGTGGTAATGCCCGTCAAAAATTGCGTAAAGCCCATCAGCAAGCCTTCGGAAAATTGATCGGCGTCGGCAACGATACGGCTTACCGTATCCCCATGAGAATTGTTGTCGATATACTTCAAGGGCAATTTACCAAGTTTAGCAAACGCGTCCTTGCGCAAATCGCGCACCACGTTACAGGAAATGCGGTTATTGCACAAACTTAACAGCCATTGTGTAATCGCCGCGACAACTACGCATATTCCAAGCTTAATAAAAATCAAATACAATTCGTCAAAGCGCGTGGCGTATTGCACGATACAATCGATAGCGTCGCCAAAGTAAACGGGAACGAGCAACGTCGCCGCCACGGACAGGAGCGCAAACGCCACCGCCGCTACGGCGGAGATAGGATAACGCAATACGTAGCGCAAAATTCTTCTTAACGTGCCTTGCCGTTTCATACTGCGTACCCCCCTTCTTCGGGATATTGCGAAAAGTAGATTTCACGGTACACTTCGCACGTTTGCATAAGCTCGTCGTGCGTGCCTACGCCCACCGCTTTACCGTCGTCCAGCACAATAATTTTGTCCGCGTCACGGACGGAAGACGCGCGTTGCGCCACGATAAACGTGGTGGTATCCAGCGTTTTTAAATCCTTTCTAAGCTGCGCGTCCGTCGCGTAGTCTAACGCGGACGACGAATCGTCGAGAATGAGTATATCGGGATTTTTCACCACCGCTCTTGCAATCGTCAAGCGTTGCTTTTGTCCGCCCGAAAAGTTTTTACCGCCCTGTAAAACGGGCGCGTCCAGACCGCCCTTTTCTTCGACGAAGTCCGTCGCCTGCGCAATCGCAAGCGCGCGCGTGAGTTCTTCGTCCGTAGCGTCCCGCTTTCCCCACAAAAGATTTTCGCGTATCGTGCCTTTGAATAAAACGGCTTTTTGGGGAACGACGCCGATACGGCTACGCAAACGCGTTTGTTCGTCCTTGGACGTCACGTCCACGCCGTCCACCGTTACTCTGCCGCTTTTGACGTCGTAAAAATGGGGAATGAGATTGACAAGCGTGCTTTTCCCGCTGCCCGTACCGCCGATAATCCCCACCGTTTCGCCCTTACGAACGGCAAAAGAAATATCGCTGAGCGCGGCGTCCGCGCCTTGGGAATATTCCACCGTAACGTTTTCAAAGCGTACGAAGTCCTGCGTTTGTTCTTTTGGCGTTTGCGTCAAACGGATAGACGGTTGCATGGCAAGCACCGCGGAAATTCTTCCACCGCACGCCGCCGCTTTGGTGACGGTAACGATTAGGTTGGCAAGCTTGATAAGCTCCACCAAAATTTGTCCCATAAGGTTATACAGGGCAAGCACGCTGCCTTGGGAAAGCGCGCCACCGTCCACGTGAATCGCGCCCACGTAGATAAGTAAAATAATCGCGCCGTTAATCAGCACGTACGTCAACGGGTTGGTGATAGCGGCAATTCCGCCTACGAACTTACGGCTTTTATTGAGTTCTTCATTACGCGCGTCAAACAGCTTGCGTTCTTCGTCTTCGCGGCAAAACGCGCGCAACACTCTTGCACCCGTTAAGTTTTCACGGGTGGAAAGCAGTACTTTATCCAGTTTCTCTTGCGCGGAACGATACAAGGGCATGCAAATAAACATGACGGCGTACACAACGACGGCAAGCGCCGCAATCGCGACGAAGAATACCCAAACGGACGACGGGTCGACGAACCAAGCCGTCACCGCCGCGCCGAATACGATAAAGGGCGAACGAAGAAAAAGCCGCAGGGCAAGGTTAATGCCCGATTGCAATCTATCGACGTCGCTCGTCATACGGGTGAGCATGGTGGAAAAGCCCATTCTATCGATATCCCTATACGAAAGGGACTGCATTTTTTTAAACAGGTCTTTGCGGATATCGGCGGCAACGCCCGTCGCCGTCCTTGCGGCAAAGTATTGCGCGATTACCGAAAAGAATAATCCCAAAAGTCCGAACACGGCAAGCAAGCCGCACATCCACGCGATATACGCCGTATCGTTTTGGGCGATACCCCTATCGACGATTAAACCTACGACGATGGGAACGAGCAGTTCAAAGGTCGCTTCGAGCAGTTTAAAGAGCGGACCTAATAAGCTCCGCCATTTATACCCTTTGAAATACCGTAAAATTCCCTTCATTTTTCGTCCTTAAAAACTATGTTTTTATCTTTTGTTTTTTACATTATAACACGAACGCCCGCCAAAAGCAACAAAATTTTTGCCTACAAAGAAAAAAGAAAAGGAGTTTTCGCTCCTTTTCCCTGATTTTTTGCCTTTTTTATTGCTTTTCCGCCGCCGAGCGCACGAAATATTCGTACAGCTCTTTATACGCGCGGATTTCAATCAACCGTTCGCCTTCTTCGGTGGAAGACAGCCGTTCGTTCGCCGCGCGCATGCGCAAATCGTTGAGAAAACGGTTGGTGGCGAACACCGATACGAGCAACGAAATAAACGCCGCTACGCCCAAGACAATGGTAGGCACGAGATGCACGTTTTCCTTGGTGGATAAAATTTGCGAACCGAAAATTGCGGTAAGCACCGCCAACGTCAACGTAACCAACGCAACGATACCGAACACCAACCCCGAACGCTTTAATCTGCCCTTCAAAATCTCTCTTCTTCGCGTTTGTTTTTCTTCCACTTCTTTTACGAGCGGTTCTTCTTCGGCGTTGAGCTCGTCCAAGCGCGCCTGAAATACGTGTTGGTATTTTTCCGCGATTTTTTCCACCGCTTTATAGCCAAGGTCGTATTCCATATTTTCCACGCCCGCTTCCACGTACTCGTCCATCAGCACGTCGGGTTGGGTAAAGTCGGCGGTCTTAGCGCGCCAGTAGCCCACCGACGCGTCCGTGGCTTCGACGTCCAAAAGCAACGCCCTTTCAAATTTGAGCTCGGCAGATTTATAGCTGCCCGTTTCTAGCAATTCGTCGCCTTCGGCGCAAGTACGTTCGTACTCCGCCTTGCGTTTGGCTTGTTCTTCCGCCTTTTTCTTTCTCAGCGCCTCCGCTTCTTCGGGGGATAACCCCACCAAATCTTCGTCGTCTTCGTCCAAATCTGCCACGGGAAATTCAAAGGCGATTTCATCCGTTTCTTCTTCGCCGTACTCTTGCGTATCGTCCGCAAGCTCGTCCGTGACGTCTACGTACCCGTCTTTGGTTTTCCGCAACTTTACGCCCCTGCCGTATTCGTCGTCGATAATTCTTTCTTCCATGTGCTTTCTCCCTTTTCTATTCTTCACCGTCTAAGCTAAGCGCAAACGGATTTTTTAGAGTCTTTATCAAAGACGGTTCTACCGTCTTAACGACCATGGTTTTATACTTGCCAAAATATCGGCTCTTTGCCCACTCGCAAAGCTCGGGCGTTTCAAACAACGCCGCCACACAGCTACCCGAACCCGTCATCACCGCGTTTATCGGGGAAAAAGACAGAGCTTCTTGCATAGCCTGCCCCACGTCGCCACACAGCGCTTTTGCGGGTGCGTATAAATCGTTCATTAAATACATACCCCCTTCGTTTACGTCTTTCTCACGCAAAGCGGTAAGACATTTTTCGGTAAAATTTTGGGGGATTGACGGGTTTTGCGCCGACAATTCGTCGTATTTTTGATAGCACGCCCCTGCCGAAACGCCCGTTTGGGGATAAATGAGCAAAAAATGCAATTTGGGCATACCGTGTATGGGTGTAACCTTCTCACCCCTGCCCTGCATACGGGCAAAACCGCCACTTAACATAAACCGCGTATCGCTGCCCAGCTTGTCGGCAAGCCGCGCAAGCGCGTCTTCGTCTTGGATATTATACAGCTTTGCCATACCTTTCAAAACGCCGCTGATATCCGCGGACGAACCGCCAAGCCCTGCGCCTATGGGAATATTTTTATAGACGGTGATATTCGCGCCCGTCACGCCGAACGCTTTGGAAAAGGCTTCCGCCGCTTTTAAGGCGTTGTTCTTTTCGGGGGGAATACTCTCGCTGCCCATACCGTGCATAGTGACGGACGAAAGGTTGTCCTTGCGTTTTTTTAATACGATATAATCGAAGACGTCAATGCTTGTCACCAGCGAATCCAACAGGTGATATCCACCGCTCGTCCCCACGATTTCCAACGTCAAATTGAGTTTTGCGTACGCTTTTATCTTTACCGTATTCATACCGTTTTAACCCAAGAAAAAGAAAACTGCGGCGGAAATGCTCCGCCGCAGGGTTTCCGTTATTTTATTGTATCATACTTTTGGAAAAATTTCAAGACATTCGCATAAAAAATTTGCGGAATTATCAAGGAATTTGCCGATAGACGAAAATGCGTTCTCCTTCCTTGACAGGGAAGGTCAAGTCGGGATTGCTTTTTTGCAGCTCGTCAGGGTCGCAGGCAAGTCGCTTGGCAACCTGCCACAAATCTTCCCCTGCGCGCGGTAAAAATACCGATACCGCCGCGTTGGATACCGCCCGTTTTTCCCCTTCCTTGACCTGAGAAAGATAGCTCCATTCCCGTTTATCGTATGCGCGAAGGCTCACCTTCACCGTCGCTTCTGCTTCCATACCGGCGGACGTTTTGCGGACGTTAAGACCGCACACGATACAATCGGCGTCCACCCTTTCGCCGTCGACGTTGACGGGGAATACGAACGGCAGAGAAAGCGACGTCGATTTATAGCCGTTTTCACCGTCCTTTAAAATAAGCTCGGCAAGCACTACCCCTTCGGCTTCCCAAGTATTGCCCGTCTTTTTACAAGCGATTTCCGCGCGGGGAAGTACCGCCGCTTGCAGGGTATAGTCTTCGTCCAAAACGCCCGCTACGTGCGCTGCTCCGCCCAAGCGTTGGGTACAGGTAGTAAGCTTAGTCAAATACATGCCCCCACCGTTTTCCTGCGTACAGACAAGGTGCGCCGCTGGGGAGAACACGTCGTCCACCACGGTAAGCTCTTCGCCCGTATGCAGGAAACAGTCGGCAGAAAGACAATAGGAGAGTACTGTTTTGGTGATGTTTTTTTCTTCGTCCACCCCTGCCGTTAAGGTGGCGGACTTTACGCAAACGCGCGCGCTTGCCGAAACCGCGCCAAGCGTTTCTTCGCACGGGATTTGCATATGGAACGGAATGAGCCGTTCGTACGAGCAAACGCTGTCGTCCGCTTGCAGAACGCAAATATGCAGGCACAGTTCGCCGTCAATATCCAGCTGTCCCGCGCTGATACGTACGGCGTTGACAAGCGCCGTTTCGCTGTGCAAAAGGATATCCCCCACCGTTTGCGTTTCAAATTCGTCTTCCCCTTCCGTTTCCCCCGAAACGCAAAGGGTGTGCGTTAAAGTAACGCCTTTTTTTTGGACGATCAGTTCTTCGCCGCCGACAAGGTACTCCGTTTGTTTTGCGCCGTATACGTTGATATCCGCGTCTACGATAACGGAAACGTATAAGCCCGAGCCTTCCCGTCTATGAGTGATATTTTGCGTAGCAAACGCCGCTTTGGCAAAGCAAGCAGGCGTCACTTCGGCGTTTTTGGCGTTATGGAAAAACTCCGCGCCGCGTTCGACGCGGCAAATTTTACGGTTGCCGTCTTCATACGTTATACAAAGGAGCAGCTTTCCGCTGTAACGTACTTCCCCGTCCATGCAGGTACATTCGGTGGGGATTGCCTTGGCGTAGATTGCCAAGATACTGCCGATTTCGCTGCCCGGAAGTCGACACTCCACGATAGATTGACTTTGCAGGCGACAGCTTTCGCCCGTGTAACGGTAGGTTTCATATTGCGGTTTAATTGCCATGTTTTCAAGCTCCCTTTCGAATAATATCGTCGGTTTATCGTATGCTTGAAAAAAAAGGCTTAGAACGTTTTTTTGTTTTTCAAGGAATAATATTTGCGCAAAAAGCGCATACTTATGCCATGATTAAACCGACAAAGAAAATCTCCGACGTCAAACAAATGGTAAAAGCGTGCGCGGCTGAGCGCGTAGCCGTACGCGTTAATTTGGGCAGAAATAAATCGGTAAGCTACAACGGCGTGCTTTCAGGCGTATACCCCGCTCTATTCACCGTCCGACCCGACGATAAGAATTTTTTAGGCAAAACCGCCTATTCCTATTCAGACGTGCTGTGCGGCACGGTAAAAATCAAACGCATATAAAAAAAGGAAACCGCTCGGTTTCCTTTTTTGCTATCAATATCTCTTTTCTTCGGTGAAGATATATATTTGCCCAGGGCCGTACCATAAATCGTAATCGTTGTACTTCGCTAGCTTGCCCGTAAAACGTGGACGAATTTTCATGGGCTTTTCTCTATTTAAGTTGGTAATCCCGTACGCCACCTTTCCGTCGTCGCTAACAAAACGGGTGATTGCCGTTGCAAACGGATTGACGATATGCTCGATACCTTCCAGCTCGGGAGTGCCTTCAAATATCGGCGTTCCGCCGTACGATTTATAGAAGTGCCAAACCTTATCGAATTTATACCCCGTCAAGGCTTCGCCGTAGTACTTTTGCGCCACCTTGTTATGCCATGCCAGCAAATCAAAGTTAGGCGTGCGCTTGCCGAATAAATCAATAATCGGACGACGATAACTTTCGTGTATGGCTGTTTCATAAATATAGAAGTAGAACCACCCGTCCGCGCCGTGCGCAATCGACGTAGCGATTTGGAAACGAAAATCGTGGTCGTTAGGTTCGCGGTAATTCCAATGCCCCACGGAAAGAACGGTGTTGATAAATTCGCCGCCTGCCTTTCTCGCTGCCGAGCCGACGCTGTTTATCGTCTTAAAATATTCGTGCATTTCAGGCTCGATATTATCGTTATACGTACAATGCCCGTAGTAATCGTAGCCGATCAGCTTGCAGTTCATGCGTTGCATCATATCGGCAATTTTATCCGCATATTCGTCCTGTGTACAACCGAGCTGTTCTTTAAAACTTGGACCGCCCCAAATGGGCAACAGGTTTAAAAAATGAATTTTATCGGGCGCATATTTATTGACAATTTGATACGCCTTAACGGCAATTTCCCATTGTGCGCCGCTGGGCTCGTCCCCGATATGAAACCCGTAAACGGCAGGATGCCAAGCAAAATCTTCCACCGCTTGTTTGACGCCCTTTTCAAACGCTTCTTCGCCTACCTTTTCCAGCGTGCGGAAGTTGGTGCGGTTATCGTATACAAACGCTTGATGCCCCTTTTCGTGCCACGCGTCCAAACAATCGATAAGCCCTTGTTTGGTATACCCTTCGGTGATGCCCGTTTGCGTAACGTTTACTTCTCTCGTGCCGTCGCCGTCCGATTTTTTTATCTCTAAATCGGGATTATACGAAAAGGTGAGCGGCAGGTTAAAGCCCAGCTCTACCCAGTCGTTTGCCGCTTGCTTAGGGTCGTACAAGCCCACGGGGGGATAGTTCCAAAAGCCGATTTTAAAACGTTCCATTTTCTTTCTCCTTGTATTGCCGTTATCCACGGAATTTGCCTATATTATAACAAAATGCTTTTTGGAAAACAATGGAATATTTTTTGTATTTCCTGTATTTTTTCGCACAATTTTACAGTACGTTTTTCAAGAATTTCCCCGTATAGCTTTGCGCGTGTTTCGCCACTTCTTCGGGTGTACCCGTACAGACGACCGTACCCCCGCCGTTGCCCCCTTCCGGACCTAAATCAATGATATGATCCGCCGTTTTAATGACGTCTAGATTGTGTTCAATCACCAAAACGGTATTGCCGCCTTCACGCAGCTTTAATAAGATTTTGATGAGCTTATCTACGTCGTAGGCGTGCAGACCCGTCGTCGGTTCGTCTAAAATATACAGCGTTTTTCCCGTCGAACGGCGGGCAAGCTCGGTGGCAAGCTTGACGCGCTGCGCTTCGCCCCCCGAAAGGGTGGTAGAGCTTTGCCCAAGCTTGATATATCCAAGTCCCACTTCGTTGAGCGTTTTAATCTTATTGTAAATATTTGGAATGGGTTGGAAAAATTCACACGCTTCTTCCACCGTCATATCGAGCACGTCGGCGATATTTTTGCCCTTATAGCGCACTTCCAACGTTTCGCGGTTATACCGTCTGCCGCCGCAAATTTCGCAGGGCACGAAAATATCGGGCAAAAAGTGCATTTCAATTTTGATAATCCCGTCGCCGAAACAATGCTCGCACCTGCCTCCCGAGATATTAAAGGAAAACCGCCCTGCCTTATAGCCGCGCTCTTTGGCGTCGGGCGTCATGGCAAATAAATCACGAATAGCGTTAAACACGCCCGTATAGGTAGCAGGATTACTTCTCGGCGTTCTGCCTATGGGCGATTGATCGATAGCAATCACCTTATCGAAGTATTCTATCCCTTCCATTTTATCGTATTGCCCCGACACGCGCTTTGCGCCGTTGAGCTCGGCGGCAAGCGTCGGTTCGATAATTTCATTGACAAGACTGGATTTTCCGCTGCCCGAAACGCCCGTAACGGCGGTGATTAAGCCTACGGGAATTTCCACGTCGATATTTTGCAGGTTGTTTTGTTTGCAGCCGAATATCTTCAAAAACCGCCCGTCGGGTTTTGCCCGAACGGTAGGGACTTCTATCTTTCTTCTACCCGCTAAATAATCACCCGTAATGGAGTTTTTTGCGCGCATAATGTCTTCGGGCGTACCGCTTGCGACGACTTCACCGCCGTGTACCCCCGCCTTCGGACCGATATCCACGATATAATCCGCCGCGCGCATGGTGTCTTCGTCGTGCTCGACGACGATTAGCGTATTCCCTAAATCGCGCAAACCTTGCAAGGAGTGTAACAGCTTTTCGTTATCCCTTTGGTGCAAGCCGATACTCGGTTCGTCCAAGATATACAGTACGCCCGTTAACGCGCTGCCGATTTGCGTTGCCAAACGGATACGCTGACTCTCTCCGCCCGAAAGCGTGACCGCCGTACGGGTGAGCGTAAGATAATTCAACCCTACGTTACGCAAAAAGCCAAGACGGCTGTTGATTTCTTTGATAATGGCGTCGGCAATCATATGTTGCGTTTGTGTAAGCGTGGGCGAAAGCTCGTCCATAAAATCGCAAAGCTTGTCTACCGAAAGTTCGCAAACTTCCCAAATATTTTTACCGCCGACGGTTACCGATAACGCTTCCTTTTTTAAGCGTTTGCCGTTACAGCTATCGCAAGGGGCGTTGCGCATTAACCGTTCGATTTCCCCCTTCACACCGTCCGAAGTGGACGTCGCGTAGCGGCGCTGTAAATTGTTGACGTACCCTTCCCACGTCTTTTTAAAGCTACCCGAAAACGAACGCGTTTGATACTGCATATCCACGCGTTCTTCGCTGCCGTACATTAAAACGTCGTACACTTCCTTGGATAAATCCTTGACGGGTACGTCCAAGGAAAAGCCGTACGCTTTGGAAAGAGCGCTCAGCTCCATAAGCGCCATGGAATTAGAGCCTAAGCTCCAACCCGTAACTTTCATAGCGCCTTCTCGCAGCGTTTTCGTTTTGTCGGGACAAATCAAATCGGGGTCGACGAATTGCTTAAACCCAAGCCCCGAGCAGGTCGGGCACGCGCCGTAAACCGTGTTAAACGAGAACATTCTCGGTTCGATTTCTTCAATAGATACGCCGCAATCGGGGCAGGCGTAGTTGATGGAATACAGTTCTTCTTTGCCTTCGTGGTCAATCACCACCAAACCGCCTGCAAGCTTTAACGCCGCTTCTAAGCTGTCCGTCAAGCGTTTTTGTACGGTGGGTTTGACGACTAATCTATCCACGACGACGGAGATATTGTGTTTGATATTCTTTTCTAATTTGATTTCTTCTTGTAAATCGTACACGATTCCGTCGATTTTTACTCTGCCGTAGCCGCTCTTTTTATAAGACGCAAGCTCTTTGACGTATTCCCCTTTTCTACCGCGAACGACGGGAGCGTTGACGAGAATTTTACTCCCTTCGTCCATTGCCATAACCCTATCGCAAATTTCGTCCACCGTTTGACGGCGGATTTCCCTGCCGCACTTAGGACAATGGGGAACGCCGATACGGGCGAACAGCAAACGAAAATAATCGTAAATTTCCGTTACCGTACCCACCGTAGAACGGGGGTTACGCGACGTGGTTTTTTGGTCGATTGAGATAGCAGGCGAAAGCCCGTCGATACTCTCGACGTCGGGTTTTTCCATTTGCCCTAAAAATTGACGGGCGTAGGAAGACAAGCTTTCCACGTAGCGGCGTTGTCCTTCGGCAAAAATGGTGTCGAAGGCAAGAGTAGATTTACCGCTGCCTGAAAGTCCCGTAAACACCGTGAGTTTGTTACGGGGAATGGTAAGGTCAATATTTTTTAAATTGTTTTCTTTCGCGCCTTTGATTACGATTTCTTCTTGCATACTCTCTTATTTTCCTGCCTTTCTCAGTTTGAGTTTCAACTCGGCAATCTTTTCTCTGATTTCGATTGCCCGTTCAAAATCCAGCTGACCGCTTGCCACCTTCATCAGCGCTTTCAGCTTTTCGATTTCGTCGGGGATATCCTGCATTTTAATATCGTCGTCCGTCTTTTTCTTGGTGATATTCAAGGTGGATTTGACTTCCTTGATAATCGTCTTGGGCACAATACCGTGCGCCTTGTTATATGCGTCCTGCGCCTTTCTTCTGCGGTTGGTTTCCCCGATTGCCCGTTTCATGCTGTCGGTAACCGTATCCGCGTACATAATTACCCTACCTTCGGCGTTTCGCGCCGCACGACCTATCGTTTGAATAAGCGCGGTGTCGCTACGCAAAAAACCTTCCTTATCCGCGTCTAAAATGGCGACGAGCTTGACTTCGGGCAGGTCTAACCCTTCGCGGAGCAGGTTGATACCGCACAGCACGTCAAACTCGCCAAGGCGTAACCCGTTGACGATATCCACGCGCTCTAACGTGTCGATATCGCTGTGCATATATTTTACCTTAACGGCGTGTTCTTTGAGATAGTCGGTAAGCTCTTCCGCCATTTTTTTGGTGAGCGTGGTGATCAACACTCTGCCGCCCCCGTCCACTACCGTGCGGATTTGCGACAGCAAATCGTCAATTTGTCCACGCGTGGGCTTGACGGTGATTTCGGGGTCTAAAAGCCCCGTCGGACGAATGAGCTGTTCCACGGCTTGTCCCGATTGCTCTAATTCGTACGGAGCAGGGGTAGCCGAAACGTAAATTACCTGTGGTACGCGCGCGTCAAATTCGTCAAAGGTGAGCGGACGGTTATCGTACGCCGCGCGCATACGGAAACCGTAATCGACAAGATTTTTCTTTCTCGATAAATCCCCGTGATACATAGCGCGGATTTGCGGTATCGTCATGTGGCTTTCGTCGATAAACACCAAAAATTCCCCCGACGGGAAGTAATCGAGCAGGGTAAAAGACGGCTCGCCCACGTTGCGCCCGTCGAAGTAGCGGCTGTAATTTTCAATGCCGCTGCAATACCCGATTTCGCGCATCATTTCCAAATCGTGCTCGGTGCGCTGTTTTAAGCGCTGCGCTTCTAAAATTTTACCGTCTTCTTCAAACGCGCGCACTTCCCCTTGTAAATCTTCTTCTATCATGGCAAGCGCGCTTTGCAGCTTTTCCGTGCCGACGGCGTATTGACTGGCAGGAAAAATGGCTACGTGCGACAGCTCGTTGAGCTTATTGCCCGTCAAGGCTTCCACTTCGTATATTTTGTCGATTTCGTCCCCGAAAAATTCCACGCGAATTGCCACTTCGGAGTTGGACGCAGGAAAAATTTCCAACGCGTCCCCCCGTACGCGAAAGGTCGAACGTTTAAAATCCACGTCGTTTCTTGCGTATTGCAATTCGATAAGCTTTCTTATCAGCGCGTTGCGCTCCCATTCCATGCCCGGGCGCAAAGATAAGGACAAACGAAAGTATTCTTCGGGCGCACCCAAGCCGTAAATACACGACACCGACGCCACGACGATCACGTCGCGCCGCTCCATTAACGAGCCCGTCGCGCTGTTTCGCAGTTTATCGATTTCGTCGTTCATGCTTAAATCTTTTTCGATATAGGTATCCGTCGTGGGAATATAGCTTTCCGGTTGATAATAATCGTAATAAGAAACGAAGTATTCCACGCGGTTGTTTGGGAAAAATTCCCGAAACTCGTTGCAAAGCTGCGCCGCAAGCGTTTTGTTATGCGCAATAACCAGCGTCGGGCGACCGACGTTTTGAATGACGTTTGCCATAGTGAACGTTTTACCGCTCCCCGTAACGCCGACGAGCACCTGCGCGCGCATACCGTCCAACACTCCTTCCGTAAGACGGGCTATCGCTTGGGGCTGATCGCCCGTAGGGGCAAACGCCGATTGTAATTCAAACGGTCTTTCTTCCATTTTTTTCTCTCCTGCAACGCCTGTAAACAAACATTTGTTTACAGTATAGCACACTTTCCCCAAAAAGTAAACAAAATGAAAGAGATTTTTTCTCTTGCGGTGAAAAATATTGTCCCACGCGGCTTGTATTTTTGTCACATTTTTCTATTACATGGAAAATTTTGTGCTAGATTTGCTATCTTTTCGGGGATTTTTGTGATATACTAAAAACGTAGACTAGCAAAAAAAGGAGTTTTTATGCCTGCCGTATATACGCATTACCGTTTCGGAAAAGCCGTGGAAACGCAGTTACCTAAATACCTGCAAGAGATTTTACGGGAAAGACCCGAAGCGTTTGCGCTGGGCACGCAAGGGCCGGATATTTTATTTTACCATAAGATTACGAAACGAAACGCCGTCCGTCAACGCGGTTGGGATTTACACGCCGTAGCGGCGGAAGATTTTTTCGTAAACGCCGCCAAGGAAATTGCGCTTGCAAAAACGAATAACGAACCCCTTTTGTCCGCTTTAACAGCATACGTATGCGGATTTTTATGTCATTTCACGTTGGATATTTCCTGTCATCCCTATATCGATAATCATTCGCAGGGCACGTTTACGCACGGAAAAATCGAATCGGAACTGGATAAATATTTTTTACGCAAGGACTCTCTTCCCATCCGCGGCTATAACACCACGACGCCGATCAGCGGCGAAAACGGTACTATCGAAGCCTGCGCAACCATTTTGGACGTAAGCACGGACGCGATTGCTTTGGCAATCCAGTCCATTAAAAAAATCAACGGTTGGTTTTCTTCCAAATGCGAGCCCTTCCACGCGCTTGCGCACGTCGTACTCACGATTGCGGGGTTAGAACGGAAATTCGGGGATATGTTCTTACATAAAAAGGACGACCCGCGTTTTCAAGGCTTAGGGGAAGAGCTGGAAACGCTTTGGCAAAACGCCGTACCCAAAGCGGCGGAGATAATCACAAACTTCTTTGAAAACATGGACGCGACCTTGGAAAACGGAAATATCCAAGACGCCGTATTCCGTCACAATTACAGCGGTTTGATAGAAAATCCATCAACGTAAGGAGAAAACGCCTATGCAAAAAGACAGTTTAAAATTGACGTCTTTGGAAAAGAAATGGGTTATGTACGACGTGGGCAACTCGGCTTTCGTATTGTTTGCATCCACCATTATTCCCATTTACTTTAACTCGCTCGTCGGAAACGATTCGACGGGGCTCGCCACCACCATTTGGGGCGCGGTATCGTCTATCGTTGCGCTTTTGTCGCTGTTCATTTGCCCTATTTTTGGAACGATGGCAGACTTTAAAGGCAAGCGCACTTTCTTCCTGTTATTCGCTTTGACGGGGATTATCTGTTGCGCTCTCTTGTCCCTGCCTATACTCGGAGCAGTCGCCTTTGCTATTATTTACGTATTGACGGAAACGAGTTTATCGTCGTCTTGCGTATTCTACGATTCCATGCTTTCCGACGTCACGACGGAAGATAGGCTGCATAACGTATCGGCAAACGGCTATGCTTGGGGATATATCGGCAGCTGTATTCCCTTTGCGCTGTGCTTGGTGCTCGTACTCGTCGTACCCGACGCAGTCATGAGTATGCAATGGCGAATGACTCTTTCGTTCTTGCTTACGGCGGCTTGGTGGTTGTGCTTTACGCTCCCCTTATTTAAGAGCTATCAGCAAAAGCATTTCTTGCCCCGTCCGCCCCATGCTATCCGCAATACTTTTGTGCGGCTTGGGCAAATCTTTAAGGAAATCAAAAAGAATAAGAAAGCGTTTTTGTTCCTTGTTGCGTTTTTCCTGTATATCAACGGCGCGTATACGATTATTAAAATGGCGACCATTTACGGACAGGATATGCTGCACTTTGGCACGACGGAATTGTTGCTTGCGTTGTTGGTAACGCAAATCGTAGCCTTCCCCAGCGCGATTATTATCGGCAGACTGTCTAAAAAAATAGAAGATAAGTATTTGATTTTTATTTGTATCGGCGGTTACGTAGCCGTATCTCTGTTTGCCTTATTCTTAAAATTCTCGTGGCAATTTTGGGTGCTTGCGGTGTGCGTAGGCTTGTTCCAAGGCGGTATTCAAGCCATGTCCCGTTCGTATTTCACCAGCATTATTCCCGCGGAAAAATCGGGTGAATTTTTCGGGATTTACGACATCTTCGGTAAGGGCGCAGGTACGCTTGGCCCTGCCCTTGTATCGCTGTTTGTGTTTATCGTCAGCGAAATCACCAAAGCGTTCCCTGCCTTTACGGCGGTTACGGCGGTGATGAATTTAGACCTGTTGCCTATTCCTTTATTGACGATTGCAGGTCTTATCGTGTTCTTCTTCACGGCAAAAATGCCCACCACGCGCGGCGGCGACGAATCGCAAAAAACAGAATAATTTTTAGAAAAATACAAAACCGTTTGGAGTTTTTCCAAACGGTTTTTTTTCGTTAAGTTTTTAGTTTTTTGTTTTTTCTCTCTTTTTTTGAATACCGTATTTTATCCACGTGGCAGCTTCGTACACCAAAACCGTCACTAACGCTGCAATACAAACGTCGGTTAAATAATGCGCGCCGACGGTTAAACGGGAAAGCGCGGTAAGCGCCCACCAAACCACGCCGCAAATAAAGAGCAGTCCGCGATATTTTTGCCATTTCGGCAAATAGTCCGCAAAGGCAGGGAAAAGAAAAATAGCAAACATAGCATACGCCGAGTGTCCCGAAGGAAAAGACGCAAAATCGTCGCTTACAACGCCTGAGCCAAGAGCGTCCTTAATGTCCTTTCCGCTCTGCCACCAGTTTCTAAAAAACTCGGGATTGCCCGTTTCCATTACCCAACGGAAGCGCGGTCTATTCATAATCTCTTTGGTAAGCATAATGATAAGCATAGTCACCAAGCTGACGAGCGTCAAAAATAAAACGCTTCGTAAAAGATTTGGATTATCACTTGCCTTGGAAAGCTTATAACCAAGAACGGCAGCCGCAAAGATAACGGCTATTCCGATAGGATAAGCGATTGCCCAATGTACGGGAAAGGCGCTTTCATTCACCATAAACAAGGTGTTGCAAAAATAGAAAAAGGAAAGCACGAATAAAAGTACGGATAACGCCGTAAGCCAACGACGTTTGGCTATCGACAAATCTCGTTTTTTAGATAAATAAAGTATACTTGCGCCCAAAAAGCTCCAACCGACGAAGGTTGGAATAACGCCGATAAACGCAAAGAGTACGCCAAAAAAGTTGTCCGTGGGCTGTTGCCCTAAATAAAGCGCCGTCGCTATTGCATAATCCCAAAAAGAACCGCAAACGGTAAGCACGGACAACGCCGCTATGATCATAAGAAAGACTACGTTTTTTTACACATAAAAACCTATCGTTTGAAAATATTTTTACCCGTTTGAAAGGAAAAAACGTCTCAAATGCAAGTAAATCAAGGAAAAGGAGCATTTTCGCCGTGAGCGTACTAGACGTACGTGAGCAAGAAAAGCGCACCTTTGACGCCGAGTTACGCCGTATTTCAACCGTTTTTAAACTGTGGCGATAACTTCAACTTCCACCTTAACCCCCTTAGGCAACTCTTTTACGGCAACACAGCTGCGCGCAGGCTTGGTGGTGAAATATTCGGCGTAGACGGCGTTAAACGCCGCAAAATCTTGAATATCCGCTAAAAAACAAGTGGTTTTGACGGCTTTTTCAAACGAACTGCCTGCCGCCGATAAAACTTGACCCAAGTTTTCCATTACTTGACGGGTTTGCTCTTCAATGGTTACCGCTTTGACCGTTCCGCTGGTCGGGTCAATAGGAATTTGTCCCGAAGTGAAGACGAGCTTATCACAAATAACGGCTTGGGAATACGGTCCGATTGCCGCAGGGGCTTTGTCGGTTGATACTTTTTTTAATTGCATTTTCTCTACTCCTTATAACAGTTTAAATCCAAAATCGGTAAGCGCTTTTTTAATTTGCGCGATATGCTCGAAGTTTCTCGTTTCCAAAATAATCCGCAAATAACACCCGTTGACGTCCGAGCCTTCGTTTGCCCTTTCATGGTGTACGGAAGTGACGTTTCCGCCCAAATCGGCGATAATGCGCGAAACGTTTTTCAGCTGACCGGGTTTATCCACAAGCTCTATCATCAACTGACAGTTTCTGCCTGACATCAAAAGCCCGCGTTTAATCACGCGCGATAAAATCGTCACGTCGATATTGCCGCCCGAAAGCACGCAAACGGCTTTTTTGCCCACAAGGTCTACCTTATGGAACATTGCCGCCGCAACGGTAACCGCCCCTGCGCCTTCGGTGACGAGCTTGTGCTGTTCCATGAGCGCAAGGATTGCCGCGGAGATTTCGTCGTCGGTGACGGTGACGATTTCGTCTACGTATTTACTGCAAATTTCATACGTCAAATCCCCCGGCTTTTTCACCGCAATCCCGTCGGCAATCGTCGAAACGTTTTCCAAAGTTTCCACTTCGCCGTGCTCTACCGAGTTCTTCATAGACGGCGCGCCTACCGCCTGTACGCCGTACACCTTCACGCGCGGGTTGACTGTTTTTAAGGTATACGCGATACCCGAAATCAGCCCACCGCCGCCGATAGGCACAAGCACCGCGTCCAAATCGGCAAGCTGTTCGATAAGCTCTAAGGCAATCGTGCCCTGTCCTGCGATAACGTCTTCGTCGTTGAACGGGTGAATGAAGGTATAGCCCTTTTCGTCGCGGAGCTGCAACGCGCGATTATACGCGTCGTCGTAAACCCCTTCGACAAGGCACACTTCCGCGCCGTAGCTTTTGGTGGCTTCCACCTTGGAAATAGGCGCGCCGTCGGGCAAGCAAATCACCGCTTTAATACCGTTTTTTTGCGCGGCAAGCGCAACCCCTTGCGAATGGTTGCCTGCCGAGCATGCCACCACGCCGCGTTCTTTTTCTTCCGAAGAAAGACGGGTCATTTTATAGTACGCGCCACGGATTTTGAACGAACCCGTCAACTGTAAGTTTTCCGTTTTCAAGTACAAATCTACGCCGTCGGCAAGCTTGGGCGCATGAATTACGTCCGTTTTCCGCACGACGCCTTTTAAAACGTTACTCGCGCGATATACGTTATCGATAGTAAGCATAATATCTTTTCTCCTTTTTTATAAAAGACTGTTGATGAATTGTTCCGCGCAGCGCGCCGAGCGATTACCCTTACGCAGCGCAAACGCTTCCGCTTGCACGAAAAGCTGTGTTTCGTCCATACGTATGCCTGATTTTTGTGCCAAACGCTTGACGATTTCCAAGTACAACGGCTTGTTGGGTTTGGAAAAGAGCACGACCAGCCCGAACCGTTCGGATAGAGAAAGCGTTTCTTGCAGGGTGTCGTTTCTATGTACGTCGTCCCCTTCTCTATCCCCAAAGCTTTCCTTAATAATATGCCGACGGTTGCTGGTGGCGTAGATGACGGCGTTATCCGCTTTCGCGCTTGCCGAGCCTTCGAGCGCCGCTTTGAGCATGCTAAAATCGTCGTCGCTTTTTCTAAAAGACAAATCGTCGATAAAGATGATAAACTTCAAGGGATTGCCGCTGATTTTCGCCATGACGTAGGGCAATAAGGAAAGCTGGTCTTTTCTCAATTCGATAAGCCGTAAGCCTTGGTCGAAAAAAGCGTTTGCCACCGCTTTGACGGTGGACGATTTTCCCGTGCCTGCGTCACCGCAAAGCAAAGCGTTTGCCGCAGGTCTACCCGATAAAAACGCGCGGGTATTTTCCACCACTTGCGCCCGTTCGTTATCGTAGCCGATAAAGGCGTCTAAGGATATGGTATCCGCCGAAACGATAGGTTCTATCTTCTTTTCGTCCGATAAACGGAACATAGCTTGCGACGAGAAAATGCCGTAGCCGTAACGGTTTAAATTAAATAATCTATCTTGATACGCCCCGTTAAAATCATATTCACGACAAATATAAGCGGGAATTTCCTGCACAGGAAGGTCTAAATCTTCCGCAAAATCGACAGGCGCAAGCGCCCCAAAAAGCGCAAACGCGTCAAGCTCCCTTATGACGCTTTGTTGTATGAGCTTAGGGACTTGTTTGCCTTGCGCTACCGCGCAAACGTACACGTTTTCGTCTTCAAATATTTGCTTTTGCAAAAGCGCCGTCAAATCGCCGCCGCCCTGATACGTTTCCGCGACAAACGCGGCGTACGCGCACAGCTTATCCGCCTGCTCGCTTTGTTTACAGTAATGAAAAAACGCCTGTACAAGCGGCAAACGGTTGACGCCGATAAATACGCTAACCGCGCAAAGCTTTTGATAAACCGTCCGTATTTTGTTTGTCATATTATAACCTTTGGATAATTTTATCCGTCATTTCCGTCGTCGAAAGCGCCGCTCCGCCGCGGGCAAGATCCGCCGTACGGTAGCCTTCGTTTAAGACTGTATCCACCGCCGCGACGATACTCTCCGCCGCCTGCGTTTCGTTGAACGAATAGAGCAGCATCATTGCCGCCGACAAAATGGTGGCGATCGGGTTGGCTTTGTTCTGACCGGCAATATCGGGCGCAGAGCCGTGAATGGGTTCGTATAACCCCCGAGAAGTGTCGCCAAGCGACGCCGACGGCAGCATACCGATAGAGCCCGTAATTTGCGACGCTTCGTCCGATAAAATATCCCCGAACATATTGCTCGTTACCACCACGTCGAACTGCGACGGGTTTCTCACCAACTGCATAGCGGCGTTATCCACCAGCATATCGCTCACTTCTACGTCGGGATATTCTTCCGCGATTTCGTGCACCGTCTTTCGCCAAAGACGGGACGTTTCCAACACGTTTGCCTTGTCGATACTAATGACCTTCTTTCTGCGTTTTCTAGCAGATTCAAACGCTACGCGCGCGATACGTTCAATTTCCATGCGACTGTAACTTTCGGTATCGAACGCTTCTTCGCCGTATTTGCCTTGGCGATATCCGCGCTGACCAAAGTAAATACCGCCCGTCAGCTCGCGTACGATCATAATATCAAAGCCGTTTGCTACGATATCCGCGCGCAAGGGACATTCGTCCTTTAACGCAGGATACAGCTTGGCGGGGCGAAGGTTGGTAAACAGCCCCATGGCTTCGCGAATACCCAGCAGCGCCTTTTCAGGACGGAGATTCCCCGGCAGCGTATCCCATTTCGGACCGCCTACCGCACCCAGCAATACGCTGTCCGAGCCCAAGCAGCCTTTTACCGTTTCTTCGGGCAAGGGCTTACCGCAAGCGTCGATTGCCGCGCCGCCGATAAGATAGGGCGTAAAGGTAAATTGTATATCGTATTTTTCGCCCACCGCTTGCAAAACGCGCACCGCGCTGTCTACGATTTCAGGGCCGATTCCGTCGCCGCGTAATAAACCGATATTGTACTTTCTCATGCGTCTAACTCCCCTGCTTTAATCGCTTCTACCAAACCGCCGCACGCGATAATTTTTTGAATAAAGGCAGGGAAGGGCTGTACGGTGAATACCTTTCCCGTCGTTTTGTTATAAATTTTTCCGTTTGCAAGGTCGGCTTCCACCTTATCCCCGTCGGCAATACCGTCCACCGCTTCGTCGCTTTCGACGATAGCCAAACCGATATTGATAGAGTTCCGATAAAAGATACGCGCAAACGAACGCGCAATAACGAGAGATACGCCGCTTGCCTTAATCGCGATAGGCGCGTGCTCTCTGGACGAGCCGCAGCCAAAGTTATAGCCCGCCACCATAATATCGCCCACTTCGACTTTATGGACAAAGTCCTTATCGATATCTTCCATACAATGGGACGCAAGCTCTTTTTTGTCAATGGTATTTAAATAACGGGCAGGGATAATAACGTCCGTATCCACGTTATCGCCGTATTTGATTGCTTTTCCTGTATAATTCATTTCTCGTTATTCCCCCATAACCTGCATAGGCGACGCAATTTTACCTGCCACCGCGCTTGCCGCCGCCACCGCAGGCGACGCCAAATATACTTCCGAATCTACGTGACCCATACGGCCGACGAAGTTTCGATTCGTCGTAGCGACGGCGCGTTCGCCTGCCGCTAAAATTCCCATATAACCGCCCAAGCACGGTCCACAGGTGGGCGTGGAAACGATACAGCCCGCTTGAATGAATATTTTCAAAAGCCCGTCTTCCATAGCTTTGAGATAAATATCCTGCGTAGCGGGAATGACGATAGCGCGGACGCGTTTGGCAATCTTTTTGCCCTTCAAAATTTCCGCCGCTTCGGCAAGGTCTTTATACTGTCCGTTTGTACACGAGCCTATCACCACTTGGTCAATGGCGATATCCCCGATTTCGTCAAACGTTTTGGTGTTTTCAGGTAAATGCGGGAAAGCAACCGTCGGTTGAATTTGACTTAAATCGATTTCATACGTCTTATCGTAAACCGCGTCTTCATCCGCTTTATAAACGGTATACGCGCGGTGGCAACGTTCGTTGACGTAGGCAAGCGTTTGCTCGTCCACTTCAAAAATGCCGTTCTTCGCGCCTGCTTCGATAGCCATGTTGGAAATGGTGAGTCTATCAAACACCGTCAAGGCTTGAACCCCTTCCCCGACGAATTCCATGGATTTATACAACGCGCCGTCGACGCCGATTTTGCCGATAATATGCAGAATAACGTCCTTACCCGAAACGTATTTGTTCAGCTTGCCTTTGAGTACGAATTTGACGGCGGAAGGCACTTTAAACCAAGCCTTACCCGTCGCCATACCGCAAGCCATGTCGGTAGACCCCACGCCTGTGGAAAACGCGCCGAGCGCGCCGTACGTGCAGGTGTGCGAATCCGCGCCGATTACCACGTCGCCGGGAGCGACTAAGCCCTGTTCAGGGAGTAACGCGTGCTCGATACCCATATTCCCCACGTCGTAAAAGTGCGTAATTTCTTGCTTGTCGCAAAAATCACGGCACATTTTGCATTGTGTAGCTGCCTTAATGTCCTTATTCGGCGCAAAGTGGTCCATAACCATGGTCACCTTGTCTTTATCGTATACGCCCTGCGCGCCGATTTTTTCAAACTCCTTAATGGCTACGGGGGACGTGATATCGTTGCCAAGCACTCTATCCAAGTTGACCAAAATCAACTCTCCCGCCGTAACTTCCTTCAATCCTGCTTTTGCCGCAAGGATTTTTTGCGTCATTGTCATTCCCATATCTTTCATTCCTTTTATAAACGCACTCGCCGCTCTTACGAGCGGCTGTCGTTTAACGATTGATAATTGCTCCTTTATCGGCAGAGCTTACCTGCGCCGCATAGCGTTTGAGATACCCTGAAACTTCTTTCTTTTTAATGGGCATTTCCTTTTTACGCCGAGCAAGCTCTTCGTCCGTAATCTTCCATTCGATTTTGTAATTCGGGATATCGATAGAGATTATATCCCCGTTCTTCACGTACGCGATAGCGCCGCCCGAAACGGCTTCGGGGGATACGTGTCCGATAGACGCGCCGCGCGTTGCGCCCGAAAATCTACCGTCGGTGATGAGCGCGACGTCCTTATCCAGTCCCATACCTGCAATAGCGGACGTAGGCGAAAGCATTTCGCGCATACCCGGACCGCCGGCAGGACCTTCGTAGCGGATAACGACGACGTCCCCTTTGACAATTTTCCCGCCGTAGATTGCGGCGATACATTCTTCTTCGCTTTCAAATACCTTGGCAGGCCCTTCGTGAACGAGCATTTCCTTTGCCACCGCCGCGCGTTTGACGACGCACCCGTCGGGGGCAAGGTTGCCTTTGAGCACGGCGATACCGCCCGTTTTACCGTAGGCGTTTTCGGGTTTTCTCACCACTTCTTCGTCTAAATTTTCCACGCCGACAAGGTTTTCCTTTAAGGTTTTACCCGTACAGGTCATTACCGAAGTATCCAAAAGCCCCAAGCCTTCCAGCTCTTTTAATACGGCGTATACGCCGCCTGCTTCTTCCAAATCTTCCATATACGTCGGGCCTGCGGGGGCAAGGTGACACAAATTCGGCGTCTTTTCGCTGATGGCGTTGACTTCGTCCAAATCAAACGCTACGCCACATTCGTTGGCAATAGCAGGCAAATGCAGCATACTGTTCGTCGAGCAGCCCAGCGCCATATCCGCCGTAATAGCGTTTTTGATTGCCGCCGCCGTCATAATATCGCGCGGACGGATATTCTTTTTGACGAGCTCCATAACCTGCATACCTGCGTGCTTAGCAAGCTCGATACGGGACGAATACACGGCGGGAATCGTGCCGTTGCCGCGTAAGCCCATACCCATAACTTCGGTTAAACAGTTCATGGAATTTGCCGTATACATACCCGAGCAAGACCCACAGGTGGGACAAACCTTGCGTTCAAACTCGCAAAGCTGCTGCTCGTTAATCTTGCCCGCGGTGTACGCGCCGACGGCTTCAAACATGCTGGAAAGCGAACGCTTTTTACCGTTTACTTTCCCAGCGAGCATAGGTCCGCCGCTGACGAATACCGTGGGGATATTCAAGCGCGCTGCCGCCATCAAAAGCCCGGGTACGTTTTTGTCGCAGTTGGGAATCATGACCAGTCCGTCAAACCCGTGCGCGCGCACCATAGCTTCGGTGGAATCGGCAATCAAATCGCGTGTGACAAGCGAGTATTTCATACCCGTATGCCCCATGGCGATTCCGTCGCAAACGGTAATAGCAGGGAACATAATGGGCGTTCCGCCCGCCATTGCCACACCCATTTTTACCGCTTGGGCAATTTTGTCTAAATTGATATGTCCGGGGACGATTTCGTTATACGAACAAACCACCCCGATTAACGGGCGCGCCTGTTCTTCGTCCGTAAGCCCTAAGGCGTGATACAACGAACGGTGAGGCGCGTTTTGAAATCCGTCTACGATTGTTTCTTTAATCATACTCTTCACCTTTTTTATTCGGTCTTTATACGTTGGGCGGAAGGACGGTTTTGCAATCGGCAAGGTGTTCGTCTATCCCTGCTTGCACGAGTTTCCATTCCTTCCCGTCCGTTTGCACTATCGTAATCGACGCGTTGGGTACCCAAACGACCTGCGGCATTTCGTCAAACGAAAGCCCCTTCAACGGACAAACAATCGTCCGAACGGGAGTGGCGTGGGTGACGATTGCCACCGTTTTGTTTTCGTTTTCCGCCGCAATTTCGCGCAGCTTTTTCCAAATACGCACGGATACCTGCCTTACGGTTTCTCCGCCCGTAGGCCCTGCGTTGCCGATATCCGTACGCCATTTCGTGTAGTCTTCGTCGTAATCTTTTTGCAGTTGCTCAAACGATACCCCTTCCCATTCGCCCGCGAAAATTTCACGAAGTTCAGGAGTGGTAACAAGCTCCGCATTACAAAGCTTGGCGATAGGCTGCGCGGTTTGGCAGGTGCGCTTTAAATCGCTTGCATATACTTTATCTACGGGATAATGCGCTTGGATATACGCCGCCGCTTTCTCGGCTTGGGTAAAGCCGAGAGCGGATAAGTCGATATCGTAATGTCCTGCAAACACCTTTTGCAGGTTGGCGACGCTTTGCGCGTGACGCACGATAATAAACGTCGTCATGGCTTAGTTGTTGATGAATTTTTCTTCATCTGCCCAACTATACAGTTTGCGGATATCCTTGCCTACGACTTCGGAAGGGTGCTCCGCCGCCTTCTTTCTCATGGCGTTGAAGTGTACTTGCGAGCCTGCGTCGGACATATCGAGAAGGAAGTCCTTTGCAAACGTACCGTCTTGGATATCGGCAAGTACTTTTTTCATAGCCTTCTTGGTTTCTTCGGTGATAATCTTCGGACCCGTGATATAATCGCCGTATTCCGCCGTGTTGGAAATGGAATAGCGCATACCTTCAAAACCGCTTTGATAAATCAAATCGACGATAAGTTTCATTTCATGGATACATTCAAAGTACGCGTTACGGGGGTCGTAACCTGCTTCGACCAACGTTTCAAAGCCCGCTTGCATCAACGCGCAAACACCGCCGCAAAGTACTGCCTGTTCTCCGAACAAGTCCGTTTCCGTTTCGGTGCGGAAGGTGGTTTCCAAAACCCCTGCTCTTGCACCGCCGATACCCAACGCGTACGCAAGACCGATTTCCAAAGCGTCGCCCGTTGCGTCTTGTTCTACGGCAATCAAGCAAGGAACGCCTTTGCCTGCTTGGTATTCACTACGAACGGTATGCCCGGGGCCCTTGGGCGCAACCATGATAACGTTGACGTTCTTCGGGGGCTTAATGCAACCAAAGTGAATATTAAACCCGTGCGCAAACGCAAGCGTTTTACCTTCGGTAAGGTTGGGTTCGATACTTTCTTTATACAGCTTTGCCTGTTTTTCGTCGTTGATCAAAATCATGATAAGGTCGGCAGCTTTTGCCGCTTCGGCAGCCGTCATAACTTTGACGCCTTGTTTTTCCGCTTTTTCCCAGCTCTTGCTGCCTTTATACAAGCCGACGACGACGTCGACGCCCGAATCCTTTAAATTCAAAGCGTGCGCGTGACCTTGCGAGCCGTAGCCGATAACGGCAACCGTTTTGCCGTTTAATTTGTTCAAATCGCAATCTTGTTGATAATAAATTTTAGCCATAATATTTTACCTTTCCTTTTTTGATTTTTTTTATTTTGTGAATAACGTTTCCGAGCCCCTATCCAAAGCGACGATACCCGTACGGCACATTTCCAAAATGCCAAAAGGTTGCATCAACTTAACGAACGCGTCTATCTTGGACGGATTGCCCGTTACTTCGATACACATGGACTGCATAGAATAGTCGATAACGCTTGCGCGGAATACGTCTACTGCCGTCATAATATCGTTTCTGTGTTGACTGTCGTTTTTGACTTTGATAAGCATTAACTCGCGCTTGTTGGCGTCTTCGTCGAGTACTTCCACTTTCTTGACGACGACTAATTTTCTCAGCTGATTGATAAGCTGCTCTTTATCGTATTCGTCGCCCGTGATACAAATAGTAATACGGGAATATTCGCTGCGTTCCGTTTCTCCAACGGTCAACGCGTCGATATTAAAACCGCGACGGGTGAACATACCCGAAACTCTCGTGAGTACCCCTGCCGTATTGTCTACGTATACTGCAATAACAAATTTGCTTTTTTCCATAGCGTTTTCTCCTTACACCTTGGTAATGATATCGTCAATCGCGCCGCCAGGGGGCAACATAGGCAACACGAACGCGTCTTTATCGATACGCACGTCGATAACCGTAGGACCGTTTGCTTGCAAGGCTTTTTGGAACGCCTTTTTGAACTCTACGGGCGTTTCCGCCAAATATCCGTCTGCGCCAAACGCTTTGGCAAGCGCCACGAAATCCGTTTTTCTATCAAGTACGGTGTTGGAATATCTCTTTCCAAAAAACAGCGTTTGCCATTGACGAACCATACCCAACACGCCGTTATTCATCAGTACGATAACGACGGGAATCTTATACGTTACCGCCGTGGCAAGCTCGTTCAGGTTCATACCAAAACTGCCGTCGCCCGTAATCAGCACCGTCGGGTCTTTCGTCGCCACGTACGCGCCCATTGCCGCGCCTAAGCCAAAGCCCATCGTTCCCAAGCCGCCGCTAGATACCCAACGACGGGGTCTGTCAAATTCAACGTACTGCGCCGTCCACATTTGATGCTGACCTACGTCGGTGGTAATTACCGTGTTCGCGGGTTTTTCCGCGTTGATGATTTCAAATACCTGACGGGGGGTAAGGGGCGCTGTGTCCGCCGCCGCAATTTCGTTTTCAAATTGTTTTTCTTCCGTCTTTAAGTCGTTGACGCGGCAAAGCCACGAAGGGTTGCTTGCGCTTTGCGTCGCCGCCGCGATACGCTTGAACGCGTCTTCTACGTCGCCTACCAGTCCTAAATCGACGCGAATGTTTTTGTTGATTTCCGCACAGTCGGGGTCGATCTGAATAATTTTACTGTTTTTGGCAAATTTAGAAACGTTCCCCGTTGCTCTGTCGCTAAACCGCACGCCGACGGCAAGGATTAAATCGGCTTCGTTTTGCGCCATGGACGACGCGTAATGCCCGTGCATACCCTGCATACCCAAAAAACGGGAAGAGTTTTGCGGTACTGCCGATAAACCCATAAACGAACAACCGATTACGGCGTCTATCTTTTCGGCAAAGGCAACGATATCCTTGCCCATACCTAAGCCCGCCGCGCCGCCGCCGATATAAATATACGGGCGCTTCGCCTGAGTAATCAGCTCTACCGCCTGCGCGATTTTATCGTCGGATACCTTCGGCAAAGGCTTTTTCTCTACGACAGGTTTTTCTTCGTATTCGTAGCTTGCCACTTGCACGTCCTTAGGAATATCGATAAGAACGGGTCCCGGTCTGCCTGATTTGGCAATCGCAAACGCCTCGCGAATGGTGTCCGCTAAATTTTCAATTTTATCGACGAAGTAGTTGTGCTTGGTAATCGGCAGCGTCACGCCCGTGATGTCGATTTCTTGGAAACTGTCTTTCCCAATCAGCGAACAGGGTACGTTGCCCGTGATGGCTACCATGGGAATGGAGTCCAGCATTGCCGTGGCGATACCCGTTACTAAGTTGGTTGCCCCCGGACCGCTGGTGGCGATACAAACGCCCACCTTGCCCGTCGCGCGGGAATAGCCGTCCGCTGCGTGCGAAGCGCCTTGTTCGTGCGCGGTGAGCACGTGGTTGATTTGGTCTTTATATTCGTATAACGCGTCGTAAATGTTGATAACCTGTCCGCCGGGATAACCGAATACGTCGGTAACGCCCTGCTCTATCAAGGTTTTTACTAAAATTTGCGAGCCTTTTAATTTCATAGATGTACTCCTTTTGAATAGGTAATAATAAATAAGTGCGGTGGGTTTAAACTGCTTAACGTCATACTGAATGGAGCATAGCGTAATGAAGTATCCCTTCATATAAAGTCCGTACTTTCTTCCATGGGATTCTTCCCTACGGTCAGAATGACGGGGTGAAAAAAGGAAGAATTTTACGCCACTCGTTTGAAAGGGAAAAACGGATTAGATACGAGTAAATCAAGAAAAAGGAGTATTTGTTGCAGGGAGTGTACTTGGGCGTACACGACCAAAACAAAACGGACTTTGACGAAGAGTTACGACGTATATAATTCGTTTTTTAGAGGAGGCGGTTGACGGCGGAGACCAAAGCCTTCACCGACGACGTCATGATATCCGTGTGGATACCTACGCCCCAAACGCTGTTGCCGTTTTCGGAAATGCAAATATAGGACGCGGCTTTGGAGTCGGATTTTTCTTCTAAGGCGTGTTCGACGTATTGCTCTAACGTAAACGATTTGCCCGTGACCTGTTGGATTGCGGAAGATACGCAATCTAAACGGCCGTTGCCTTCCACTTCCACCGTAGTTGCCTTTTGATTGTATTCAATGACGATTTTGCCCTTGATGCGTTCGGCGGATACGTCGTCGTAACCGGCTTCCAGCACGTTGAGTTTGTCCTGCAAATTGACGAAATCCCGCAGAAAAATATCGTGCACTTCGGTAGGTTGTAACTCTTTATGCGCCTTATCGGAAATACTCTTGACGTGATAACCGAACTGTTCGCGCATTTTGGGGGGAAGAATAAGGTTAAACTGCGTTTCAAGAATGTAGCCGATACCGCCTTTGCCCGATTGCGAATTGATGCGGATAACGTCCGCCTCGTACACTCTGCCCACGTCGGCAGGGTCGAGCGGGAGATAAGGAACGGTCCACGTGGAAACGCCCTTTTCTACCCTGTATTTCATGCCCTTGGCGATAGCGTCTTGGTGCGACCCAGAAAACGCTGCAAACACAAGCTGACCGCTATACGGTTGGCGTTCGCTTACCTTCATACGGGTGACCCGTTCGTATACTTTGGTGATTTTGGGCAAGTCGGAAAAATCCAACTTGGGATCAATACCTTGGGAATACATATTCAACGCAAGCGTTATGATATCGACGTTACCCGTGCGCTCGCCGTTGCCAAAGAGCGTACCTTCGATACGGTCGCCCCCTGCAAGCAAGCCCATTTCGCTGTCCGCCACGGCGCAGCCACGGTCGTTATGCGGATGCAACGACACGATAACGTTTTCGCGTTTATATAAATTTTTGCACATATATTCCACTTGGTTGGCATACACGTGCGGCATGGAATGGGATACGGTGACGGGAAGATTGATAATGGCTTTATCGTCCGCCGTAGGCTGCCAAATTTTTAATACTTCGTTGCAAATTTCCGCCGCAAATTCGGGTTCTGTACCCGTAAAGCTTTCGGGAGAATATTCCAAAGTAATCTTCCCTTCGGCTTTTTCTTTGTACTCTTTGCAAAGCTTTGCGCCGAATTTGGCAATATCCACAATTTCCTTTTTGCCGCGCTTGAACACCTGCTGTCTTTGCGCAACGGACGTGGAATTATACAAATGCACCACCGCCTTTTTTGCGCCTTTCAAGGCTTCAAAGGTCTTGGCGATAATGTGTTCGCGCGATTGCGTAAGCACTTGAATGGTTACGTCGTCAGGGATTAAGTTTTGTTCGATAATCGTGCGGCAAAATTCGTATTCCGTTTCGCTTGCCGCAGGAAAACCCACTTCAATTTCCTTAAAGCCAACGTCGCAAAGCAGCTTGAAAAATTCCAGTTTTTCTTCCAAATTCATAGGAATAATCAACGCTTGATTGCCGTCGCGAAGGTCCACGCTACACCATATAGGCGGTTTGTCGATAGACGACTTTTTCACCCAGTCCATGGTAACGCCCGTGGGCTCGAAATATTGTTTTACGTATTTTGCAGTATTTTTCATCTTACTCTATTCCTTTTTGATAGAAAAAATCTCTTTCTTGCAGGCGTAACACACCCTACACGAAAGAGACGAAGTATTCTCCGCGGTACCACTCTGTTTGGCGGCTTCGCCGCCCACTCATGTCCATAAAGACTTTCTCTGTAACGGGAGAACCCGTCCGAATCTACTAAGCAAGTATATTGCCGTTCTGTCGGCGGCTCGGGGAAGAGCTATATTCTACGCACCGCGTCGGCTTTCACCTGCCGCCGACTCTCTGTTTGCTGCCCTTTGCGCGGATTTTTGTCCCGTCGTTGCCTTTTTTTTATAATATTGTATATATTGTATACTATTTTTTGGCTTTTGTCAATGATAAGCCGTCGTTTTTATCAATTTTCCATAGGAAAATGTTGTTGTTTTTGGAAAAATATAAGGAAAACGTTCACTCGTTTGAAGGGGAAAAACGAATTAGATACGAGTAAATCAAGGAAAGGGAGCATTTTCGCCGTAAGCGTACTTGGCGTACGTGAGCAAGAAAAGCGCACCTTTGACGAAGAGTTACGAAGTATATCAAGAAGAACGCGGCTTGCCCGACGGAAGTTTACTATGCGTAAACGCGCAAGGGCAAACGTAAGTTCGACGCCGAGTTACGAAGTATTTCATTCGTTTGTAAAACGGTTCAAATGCGAGCAAGCCGAGCTGCCCGTTAAGAAAAGCATTGATAATGCTTTTTAGGGGCGAGTTAAGCGAACACCGATAGGTAGGTGTGAGCGTGCCCGAGCGCAAAGTACAGCTTTGCGTGAGAAAAGGAAGAGTGCGGATTGTTCGACGGGAGTTTACAGATAGTAAATGAGCGAGAACAAACGCAAACTCGACGAAGTATTGCGAAGTATTTCAACCGTTTTTATAATTTATAGACCCAGCCGTAGGGGTCTTCTACCTTCCCCCATTGAATACCCGTCAAGATATCGTACAGCTTTTGGGTGACTTCCCCGATTTTGCCGCCGCCGACGACGTATTCTTCGTCGCCAAACGCCAGCTTACCGATAGGCGAAACAACCGCAGCCGTGCCGCAACCCCACGCTTCTTCCAGCTTGCCGTTTCTAAGCGATTCCAACAATTCGTCTACGGAAAGCAATCGCTCGTTTACCGTATAGCCTTGGGAGCGTAACACTTCGATACAGCTCTTTCTCGTAATGCCGGGTAAAATCGAACCCGTCAGCTTGGGCGTAACGATTTCCCCGTCGATTTTGAACATGACGTTCATTGCGCCGACTTCTTCGATATATTTGCGTTCGACACCGTCCAGCCACAGCACTTGCGAATAGCCTTTCTTTGCCGCCCGTTCGCCCGCGCGCGTGCTCGCCGCGTAGTTCCCGCCGCACTTAGCATAGCCCGTGCCGCCGCGTACGGTACGCACGTCTTCGTTTTCAATCATAATGGAAACGGGATTGATGCCTTCCGCATAGTAACTGCCGCTAGGCGAGGCAATCAGCATAAACGTTGCGTTGTGCACCGCGTGTACCCCCAACGATTCGTCGTTGCCGAACATAAACGGACGGAGATATAAGGACGTCCCAAACGTCTTGGGCACCCAGCTTTCTTCCAGCTTAACGAAGGTCGTCAATAGCTTTAACATATCCTGTTCGTCCATGAGCGGCAAACTCATACGCTCGGCAGAGTTATTCATACGCCGTATATTTTCCATGGGACGGAAAAGCTGTACGCCGCCGTCCGCGCGACGGTACGCCTTTAAGCCTTCAAAAATTTCCGCGCCGTAGTGCAGCACCGTAGACGCAGGATGCAACGATATCCTGCCAAACGGCAGGATACGGGCGTCGTGCCAACCCTGTTTATCGTCATAATCGACAAGCAGCATATGGTCGGTAAACACTTTGCCAAACCCCAACTTATCTTCGGGGGGCATTTGGGCTGGCGACGTCGTTTTCGTAATCTTGATTTCCATTTTTCTATTCTTCCCTTTTGGTTATTCATTTTTTGAATAACTGTACCACTTTTAATTGATTTATATAATCATAGCACATTCCAAAGGTGAAGTCAACGGATTTTCAAGGAGATTTGCATTTTTTTCAAATTTATTCTGCTTTTTCGGCGCTATTTTCAGCCGAAACGTCTTCTTCCATAGCAAGATCAGCCTTGAAGTGTTCGTTTTGCTCGGGATACGCCGAAAGCATAGGTTCTACGTCTAAGCCCTTCTTTCTATCGAAGTAGTTTTTGGTGATACGCGCCACCAAACCGCTCATGATGACGAGCCCGATTAAGTTGGGGAGCGCCATAAGCCCGTTGCAAGTATCGGAAATCGCCCAAGCCAGTTCCCCGTCGGCAACGGCGGACACGATTACAAGCAGCACGTACGCCACTTTGAATACGGTGGTAGCAATCTTTCTGCCCTTTTCTCCCGTTTTCTTGAACAGGAAGTCCACGCTCTTTTCCCCGTAATACGACCAAGCGAGAATGGTGGTGAAAGCAAACAGGGGCAAAATAGTCGAGTAGACGATTGTACCGACGATACCGAACAGCTCTTCAAACGCCTTCATGGAAACGGCGGTATCCACAGCGCCTTGCGCGTACAAAACGCCCGTCATGCCCGCTTCGTCGCCAAAGCTTACCAAAACGACGAGCGCAGTCAGCGTACAAATGATAAAGGTATCGAAGAACACTTCAAAAATACCCCAAAGCCCTTGCTTGACGGGTTCACGGGTAGCGGACGCGCTGTGCGCGATTACGGACGAGCCCAAGCCCGCTTCGTTGGAGAATACCCCACGGGCAAGCCCCTTTTGAATGATTTGCGCAAACGCATAACCGCCCACACCCGCAATCGCCGATTCAAAGGCGAAAATGTTACCGAAAATCAACGCGAACGCATTCCCGATTAAGGAAATATTCGCAAAGATAATAACCAGCGCCATACCGATAAACAGCAGGGACATAAAGGGCACTAAAATAGCCGTCACTCTACCGATCGCTTTAATACCGCCGAGAATAATCAAGGCAAGCACGACGGCTACGACGATACCGACGATAAGCCCGATAACGTTGGGGTCAGCGTTGATACTGCCTTGGAAGGTAGCGGCAATCTTGTTGGTTTGCACGCCGCTCATGCCGATAGCGGCAAAGGTACAAAATACCGCCGCAAGCACCCCGAGAACTTTCCCAAAGCCTTTCAAAAACGAACGGAGCTTACCCGTCGTATTCAGCGCAAGACCTTCGGAAAGATAGTACGCAGGACCGCCTGAAAAGTCACCCGTTTTATCGTCCCGTTTACGGAAGAACATACCCAAAACGTTTTCGGCGTAGTTGGTAACCATACCAAAAAACGCGGATATCCACATCCAAAATACTGCGCCGGGGCCGCCCGTCATAATAGCGGACGTAACGCCGACGATATTCCCCGTGCCTACCGTACCCGAAATGGCGGTGGCAAACGCTTCAAAAGGCGAAACGGAGTTTTCCTTGCTTTCCAGCCCGACGCGCTTTTTGCCGATACTCTTGACGGTGGGGATAATCGTTTCCCCCCAAGACGTACCGAACTTGCGTACCTGCAAGGCTTTGGTGCGAATCGTCAGCACGATACCTGCGCCCAAAATCATGACGATCATGGGGAGTCCCCACACCACGCCGTTGACCGCGGAGTTGATTTGCTCTACGATAGCGAAAAATTGTTCCATAAGTATATCTCCTTATAAAAAAATTAACGGAACGAAAGCTTGCGCTATCGCTCCGAGAAGATACGTAAATATTGCAAAAACTCCCCCTAGCCAAAAACAGGGAAGATATGTGAGCAATACTCTGTCCTTTTGCCTGAGAGATTGACGGCGTTTGCCGTTTTGCCCCTTCGGCACCCGTTGATCGGGATTCTCCGGAGTGCTATCCAATTGCAGTTCCCAACCCGTTCGGGTCACCTGAGAGATTTACTCCTTCGGTTGGACGAAAACCGTCCATCTTCTGCAATCTTCTTTTAGCGCTTGCTTATTTTTTTTATAATACCACAGGCGGTTTTGCTTTGTCAACAATTTTTTCACCCTTTCTACATATTTTTTTCAGCCAAAGGGTAGATTTTTTTTGCTCGGTATGCTATAATAAAATAAATACATTCTTTTAAGGAAGTTTTTGACCTATGATTAAAAAAAGCTATTCTTTTGAAAAAGAGGGCGTGACCTACGACGTATACACCTTCACCAACGCTACGGGCGCGCAAATGGATATCTTAACCTACGGCGCGCGGATTACGCGGCTTTGCGTACCCGATAAAAACGGCGTTATGGGCGACGTAATCGTCGGATATAAAACGGCGGAAGAATATATCGGCTGCGGTAAGTATTACGGCGCGACTATCGGCAGATACGGCAACCGTATCGGGAACGCTAAGTTTACTTTGAACGGAAAAGAATATACGTTAGAACCCAACAACGGCAAACATTCCCTGCACGGCGGCAACACTACGAACTTCGACGCCGTCAACTGGACTGCGGAAATTTGCGAGAATACTTTGGTTATGTCCCATACTTCCCCCGACGGCGCAGGCGGCTATCCGGGAGAAATGCAGGTTAAGGTATTCTTTACGCTCACCGACGAAAACGCGGTGGTTATCGAATACGCGGCAGTTTCGGACAAGGACACCGTTTGTAACTTAACCAACCACGCTTTCTTTAATATCGGCGCGCAGGATACCGTATACGAACACGAGCTTATGATAAAAGCGCGCAATATGACGCCCGTAGACGACGAACTTATCCCCCACGGCGAGCTATTGCCTATCGACGGTACGGCGTATTCTTTCTACCCCGCGAAAAAACTGGGGCAGGATATGTTTTCCGACGCGCAAATGATTAAAGCGTGCAACGGCTACGATTTTAACTATTGCTTAGAACGCGAAACGCAAAACGGTTTAGAACATTTTGCATACGTGTACGATAAGGAGAGCGGCAGAAAAATGGATTGCTATACCACTCTGCCGGGGGTACAATTATACACCTGTTGCCATTTCTCGCTTGACGGCAAGAAAAAACACGGCGACCACGCCGCGCTTTGCTTGGAAACGCAACGCTATCCCAACTCCCCCAACTGTCCCGAATATCCCACCACGACTCTGAAAGCAGGGGAAACGTGGCACGAAGTTACGGTATATAAATTTTCCGTTCAATAAAGGTAAATCATGCTCAAAATCCTATTCGACAAATTAAAAGAAGCCGCATTTTCCGTCCTTCCCGTGACGGCGTTGGTGCTGCTTTTAAACCTTACGCCTTTCGTTGACTTGACGGCAACGGAATCAACGGTTTTTGCCGTCTGCGCGTTGGCGTTGATTGTCGGTATGGCGCTTTTTAACCTTGGCGCGGATATGGCTATGACCCCTATGGGCGAACAAGTCGGTTCGGGCTTGCCCAAATCGGGAAGAATTAAAACGCTGTTTATCGTATGCTTTATCATGGGCGTATTCGTGACCGTTGCCGAACCCGATTTGTCCGTGCTTGCTACGCAGGTGGGTAAGGTAATTGACGGCACGGCGCTGATTATCACGATCGGCGTGGGCGTCGGACTGTTTTTGGTGCTCGGCATTTTGCGCGTCGTCTTCCGTTTGCACTTATCCCATCTTATGACTTTTTTCTATATGCTGCTGTTCGCCCTGTCGGCGTTGATCGTCGCTAGCGGCAAGGCAAGCTTTTTGCCCCTGTCCTTTGATTCGGGCGGAGTTACCACAGGTCCGATTACCGTGCCCTTTATCATGGCGCTCGGCGTGGGCGTTTCCGCCGCGCTCGGCGATAAGCGAGATAAGGAAAACAGCTTTGGTTTTATCGCGCTTTGCTCTATCGGACCTATCCTTGCCGTCATGGCGCTTGGATTGTTTTCGGGCGGCGAAGTCGATTACGCCGTACCCGATTACGCCGTTCAGGCGAACGCAGCGGAGATTTTCTCTACCCTGCTGCATACGGGCGGCGAAGTGCTGATTGCTCTGCTCCCTATCGTCGTGTTCTTCTTCATTTTGCAATTTATTTGCTTAAAATTGCCCAAGACGCGTATTTTACAAATTATCGTAGGTATTTTTTATACCTTCTTTGGACTAGTAATGTTCCTTGCCGCCGTATCCGTCGGATTCGTGCCCGTCGGGTATAAAATGGGCATGCACCTTGCGGCGCAAAACGAATGGGTTCTCGTTGGGTTCGCCTTTTTGCTCGGCGTTACCGTCGTGCTTGCCGAGCCCGCCATTCACGTATTGAACAATCAAGTGGAAAACGTTACGGGCGGCGCAGTCAAAAAACGCTCTATGCTGATTGCCTTGTCGGCAGGCGTGGGGATAGCGATTGCCCTGTCCGTTATCCGCGTTATCTTCGATTTCAGCGTTTTGTACTATCTCGTCCCCGGGTACTTTTTATCGCTGGGCTTGTCCTTCTTCGTACCCAAGCTGTACACGGCGATTGCGTTCGACTCGGGCGGCGTCGCCAGCGGACCGCTTACGTCCAGCTTTATCCTGCCGTTTTTGGTGGGCGTATGCGTAGCCATACAGGGCGCGGATAAAGTACTTTTGGACGCGTTCGGGCTTGTGGCTATGGTCGCTATGACGCCGTTGATTTCCATTCAAACGCTCGGCTTTAAGGCGGTCGTTACCAAGCACGTAAGGGAAAAGATTGCCATGAGAAACATTTTGAGCAAGGACGACGAGCAAATCATCTCGTTTATGTAAAAAAGGGGGTAGCATGTATGGCTTCAACGAAAAAAACGAAAAAGCCCGACACGACGGATTTTAAGAAGTTAAAGCTTTTAATTTGCGTCGTCAACCGCGAAAAAGCGGAATTCTACACCGATTTTTTGCACGGCTTTGAAATCAATTTTCAGACGATTTTGCTGGGCGAAGGCACGGCAAAATCGGAAGTACAGCACCTGTTGGGCTTGGAAAATTCCCACCGCAGCGTCATTTTGAGCGTTATACGCGAAGACAACGCCGAAAGCGCTTTGCAGGGCTTGGAAGATAAATTCCACAGCGTTCGCGGCGGCAAAGGGATTGCGTTTACCGTTCCCCTTTCGTCGGTAATCGGCGTTGCGCTGTACTCGTTTTTAAGTAATAACCGCCAAGGTGTTAAAGGAGAATAATATGAAACAGGCATATGAATATGAAGTTATCTTTTGTATCGTCAACAGCGGTTACGGCGAAGCCGTTATGGACGCCGCAAAAACGGTGGGCGCGCGCGGCGGTACGATTATCAACGCTCGCGGTACGGCAAGCTTGGACGCCGAAAAGATTTTCGGCATTACCGTTCAGCCCGAAAAGGAAATCGTCATGATCGTCGTACCCGCAAAAATCAAGGACGACGTATTGCATGCGTTGTATAAAGACGTCGGCTTGCAAACGGCAGGACAAGGTATCGCCTTTTCCATGCCCGTCGACGGCGCAGTCGGCTTGACCCCCGTAGAAGAAAAATAATCAAATGATACAAACAAACCGCCCCGAAAGTCTGTCGCCTTTCGGGGCGGTTTTTTCCACTCTCTTTCGACAAAGAAAAAGAAAGACTGACAATATATGATAAAATCAGCCCTTCTCTTTTCGTTATACTATTCTTATATACACCGTTCCTTTGTATGAACGGTGTTTTTTATACGCTTATTCCATTTCTTCGACGGTAACACGAAAACTTTGCCCGTTGGAAAAATGTATTTGCAGAGCGTTTTCTTCTTCCATATACGTAGCAACCATCTCATCTTTGATAAGCAACGTGATTTCTTCCGTTACGTCCTTAACGGAAATTTTTTCTTGTTGTTTTTCCATTGTCTTTCTCCTTATTTTTATTTACAACAAATCGCGCGCTGATTTACTTGCATATATATTATAACACTCGTCGCGCCATCTTGCAACTTTTTGATGCTCGAACGAAGGATAATATTTTGTAGGAGAATGTCTTTGTTATGGTTATTTTGTCGAAATTTGCCGAAAACCTTTCGGCGTTGATGATGGAGCATGAGTTAAATGCTCCTGCATTAGCCAAATTGTTAGATACCGACCGCACAAATATCACGAGATATTTACGCGCGGAACGTTTGCCGTCTTATAACGTATTCGTCAAACTGATTGAATTTTTCAACGTATCGGCTGACGTACTGCTTGGCAAAATTGATTACTGTGACGTTCAAAAATTTTACCCCATTAAGCCTTTCGGAACAACGTTACGCCATATCTTGCAAGAAACAAACATAACGCAATATCGGGTAATTAAAGATTTAAACATTTCCCAAGCGTCTATGTATTTTTGGTTGCTGAATAATCGACTGCCAACCGTTGAAAATATAGATAGGCTCGCCGATTATTTAGACGTACGCGTAGATTATTTGCTTGGTAGAATTTCATAATACTCCTTTTTAAGACGAAAAGCACCCCCACGGGGGTGCTTTTCTCATTTGTCTTCTCGGATATATATTCGTGTACGGTAGGTCTTTTTCTCCTTCGGCGGAATGTAATCAAAGCCCGTAAACGCTCTGTCAAACGGCGCGTTGGGCGCGTTCGCCATGCAGGTTTGCGGTTCAATACAAATATATTCGTCCGCTTTCCCGTTGTACAGCAAACGAAAGGCAAATTTTTCGTCCATTTCATAGACTACGGACAGCTTTTTCTTGACGTCGGTTATTTCCACTTTTCCCGTCCCTTGTCGGAAGTATTGACGGGATATCGCTTTTTCAAAGGGCGAAAACTCCCCCTTGCAAAGCTTTTGCGTGATTTCGTCGTCGGGAAGAACGTTCCCCGTCGGTAAATACACCTGCATGTTGCGTTCCACTTCGTCCTTGACTTGTGTCAAAACACGCACGTCGGCTTTGTTTCCGTCCAGCAAAAAGGGTGTGTTAAACGTGGTATGAAAACCCAAAAGGTTGGGCATGTTTTGCTCGCTCATGTTCTCGATTTGCGTATCGCAAACAAGCCCGTTTTTATCGATTTGGTAAAAAATCCGCACCGAAAACGCATGCGGAAAAGTCGTATACGGGTTTTGCTTAGTCGCGCGGTATTCACAAAGAATACTATCGTCCGTTTTTGTAAGCACCGTAAACGGCGTTTCGTGCAAAAAACCGTGAATGTGACAATTCGTGCTCGGTTCGTTGACGGGGAATACGTACTCCCGATTTTCAAAGCAAAACCGTCCGCTTAAAATGCGGTTGTTGGGATATAAAATAGGCATTCCGTATAAATACGGATTGTCAAACGCGGTGTAATCGGGCTCGCGTAAAATGCGCGCGCCGTAGCGTTCGTTGCGCAGCGCAATGCAGTTTGCTCCGCGGTTAACGTTGATTTGAGCGGTATAGCCGTGCGCTTTAATTTCTTCTATCATGTTTTTATTCCTTTGCATTTTTATCTAAGCGGAAAAACCCGACGACGATGGAAATGATGCTCAATATCTCACAGCAAATCGCGCCGATAGACAGGAAAACGATATTATAAATTAACCACGACGGAGAAACAATCAACCCCAAAAGCCGTGTGCTTTTTGCGTTTTTACTGCGATACGCAAGCGTGATGGCGGTACTGCCGATTACGGGTAAAAGCTCGATTATCCCGTTTAAGGCGTTCCACTCTTTGCCAAGCGCGGTAAACGTCAAAACGTAGGATACACAATACACGCAAATAAACCCCATCAGCCATAAAACGTGGTCGGATTTCAGCTGGTCTTTGTATAGAAAAACGAGAGCTCTAACAATGCCGACGGCATTTAATAACCCACCCATGTATGCGCCGAGCATAAAATAATGCAAGCTAAAAAGGGTCGTACCGACAAGCTGCAAAGCGATAATATGTTTTTGTTGTTTTTGCTGATACGACCAAATATTAAACGCCATTGCAAAAATGCCGATTATTTGCGTAATGATTTCAAACGGTGTCATTTTTCCTTACTCGAATATTGTATTATCCTGTATATTATATCACAAACCGTTTGTCTTTTGCAATCTATTTTCGGGGTTATTTTTGTAGTAGCCATTACAACACAAAAACGCCTAAAATTAGGCGTTTTTATGTTGTGATTATTTTATTGTAAATGTATTATAAATTAAGCTATAAAAATTTTATATTCTACATTCGTACTTATCTCTGCACTCGACCGCTACCGTCGCCGCCAAAGCTTGCCACGTACTTCTCGCTTTGCAAAAAGCGTAAATAGCCTTCGGGGGACAATCTCAACATCAATTCGCCAAACGTTACTACTTTCTTCATTGTTTTTACTCCTTATTTCACAAGCGAAACGTATTTTTTCGCCAATTTGGTTATGCCCAACCAATCGTTTTCCGCAATTTTCTTTTTATCGATAATATTCGAGCCTAAACCAAAGCCGTTAATACCCGCTTTCAAGTATTCCGCAATATTGTTTTCATCCACACCGCCGACCGCAAGCATCTTCAAATGGGACAAAGGCGCTTTTACCGCTTTTACGTAACTTGCGCCCAGCGAAGTTATCGGGAAAATTTTGATAAAATCCGCTCCGTTTCTGTGCGCAATTTGCATTTCGCTCGGTGTTAACGCGCCCGGCATAGAAACCAACCCCAATTCCCGTGTTTTTCTAATTACTTCGGGGCAGGTATCGGGTGAAATGATAAATTTACCACCTGCCTTCGCCGTCAACTCCACTTGTTTTTCCGTCAAAACCGTGCCTGCGCCGATATACATTCTCCCTTCAAATTGTTGGGAAAGGATACGAATATTTTCCGCCGTTTCTTCGTCGGAAACCTTACCGTTTGCGCTATACGTGACTTCTAAAAGTCGAATACCGCCTGCATACATTGCTTCGGCAAGCGGAATAAGTTTTTCTTTCTCCACCCCGCGCACGATTACGATTATCTTTTCTTTTTCTATCGTATTTATAATTTGTTCACGCATTATTTCCAATACCCTTCCACAAGCGCTTCCACGCCTTGATAATCTACACTATCCATTCTTCTCGCCAATGAATAGGCATATCTTCATTGACATTAAACTCTATCGGCAAAATACTATACGGAACATAATCCATTTATCCCAAACAATTGTATAGGAATTTCCTTTATAAACAACATTCTCTTGGGGCAAAGCAACAATTTCAAATTCATCACCATCCTGTAATGAAATCGTCGTCTTTCTTTCCGTCGGCTCATCACAAATATCTACAAGTGAAATGTAATAATCCTTCTCTCCGTCTTTAAAAATAACGCTTTCTACGTATTTACTCGTTTGTATCTCAAACAAAGAAGAAAGATTCTTTTTAACGATACCGATAAAAATATCTTGAAAGTTTTTTCTCGTATCATTTTCGATAAATGCTGCCGACCATATTACTTTTCCTTTGCCGAAATTCGTTTGTAAAATAGCAGGCATATCCGTTTCTTTCCACGGCGGATTAGAGTGAATAGATGCATATTGCGTATTATCGTCGGGATCGGAATAAGGTAATACGATTTTAGCTAATACTTCGCCTTTAAAATCGGTTATACTAGGCAATTTATACGTAATCGGCAAAGGATATTTTTCATTAAATTCCCCAAATATTTCTTTCCACTCGCCACAAGGAGATACATACGCTTGTACTTCATCATATCCTTTATATACGTGCGCATACGGGCTATCGCCATAGGTGTATTCTTTAATTTCACCACCAAAAAACGCCTTAATTAACCGACTGTCAGATTTTCCCGATAAATATAAACAACCGCCGTTTTTAACGTAATCGACAAATTTTAAAACTTCGTCATTATCAAAATCTTGTAAACATGGTGCGATAATCATTTGATAATGTTGTAAATCATTTAAATTATCGTTTGCTATTACGCAAGTAGGAATATGGTTTTCCACTAACGTTTTATGTGCATTATTTGCGCAAATCTTATTATATGTACCTTCACCACCGTCAAATTGCGTTTTACTGTCAAAATAAACCGCAACTTCGCCGTACAACGTACCTTTATCCATATACGGCTCGTAATGCATTTGTTTTTCAAACGCTTTCCCCAACTTTTCATATACGCGGCAATCTAAACTGCCGTCTGGATTGATTGCGTCAATATTTAACGTTGCACCGTGATGCGCGCTTGTCAATGCAATTTCTTGTTCCAACATATCTTGCGGTTTGGTTATCGTATGTTCCCGTAAATTCTTATTGCAACGGCAATTCATATATTCAAACGGTTGATTTTTCGTTATGCCGTAATAATATTTAGCCGCAAAAGAATGACTGTATAAATCGCCGTATAAATCGCCGCCGGTAAATTCACTTTGCATGTTAATACCTTCCGTCGAGCCGGCAAGCCAATCACAACCAATGACGGCAGCAAAGTTGAATTCTACTGTGCTGTTAGGCATAAATTGTTGAGAAATGCTACGCACATATCGCGCAAAATCTACCATCCAATCTTGCCTTGCTTTCACGTAACGCAACCACGTAGGATTTTTCCAGTCTGGTGTATCCGATGGCATTTTTCCACCGATTTCTCTTTCCCAACGGTTTTGACACGCCGAACAATGGCAAGGAATTTCCCAATACGGCATGTCATAAAATATGCCTTCCAAATTAGGATATTCTTTTGCCATTTCTTTCATTTGTTCCACTAAAAACGTGCGATATTCTTGATTATTTGGACAACATAACCCATAGCGTTGACCGCGGTCTTGCCACGAGTCGCCGTTTGCATAACGCATTGCCCATTCGGGATGCATTTCTTGTGCAACATTGTTGAATATTAAGCTATAATATCCAACGACTTTCATTCCCGCCTTTTGGCATTTGTCAATCAAATTCTTTAACGCGTTCGGTTTCTTAACAAAAAACTTATGCGTTCTCGCCGTTTGCGTAGGAAAATTACAAAGTCCCGTATGCGATTGCAAATAAATCATAGGGCTTTGAATTTTTGCTGTTTGTAAACAATGAAAATATTCCTCTTCGTTAAATTGCGAAAGAAATTTATCGTCATTATCCGATATATGCATATCCGTCAATTGACGACGATAGATGCCTTTGAACCACTCACCCATTTTCTATTCCTCAAAAGTCCAAGTCGGGATTTTCCGCAAAATGTTTTAACATAACAATAGGGTCACTTTTGCTTAAATTTTCAATAACAATACCGTTTTTAGCTGCCTTTTCACTCACGAAGTATTCGTCGTACGTAAGTTGACCGTAGCGGATAAGCGCAGGGGTTTCAATGATATGTCCACCAAACGTGCCGTGCCCTTGTAACATAATCATACCATAAGCCGCGCCATCTTTAATCGTCACCTTTTGCCCAGGATATACCGTCAAACGTTTAGCGCAAGCAAGTTTGCTCTTATAGCAAACCCATTCTTCCTTATGCGCTTTGTCTTCGTGGTGCACGACGGGGCGCATAAAACGGTTTTTCTTGAAATCAGGGTCGATATTCAAATCCCAATCGATCACGTCCATCAAATAATCAAAATTCCCCTTTTCTTCTTCGGGACAATTTTTCCAAAGCAAATCTTCCGAAACGCATTGTCCGCCGTAAAGCACCGATTGATACATGGCATATACATCAGACGCAAATTGCGGTTCGTACGTACAAAGACTTGCAGGTGCGTGCAATACGCCCGGCGGTACATCCCAACCCGTATCAAGTTCAATTTTATACGCTTGAGAATAATCCAACAAATGGTTATCCCCTTTATGGAAGTTCTCCAAACATTTCTTAATTTCCTCTTTCGTACACTCAGGATTTAACCCAAAGAAAGTAAACGGAAATTCCCCACCATGATTATTCATTTGTGCAGGGAAGAAATACATTTCGGGTTTACCTTCCGCACCGACGCGTTTTGCGTGTTTATCACGGTGATGAATATGATGAGGCAAAGGACCTGCATTATCGAAAAATTTGGAAAACATAGGCCATTTGTGATACTTATCCCAAAGTCCACCAATGACTTCATCCTTCAAATCATCTATCAAGTCACGAAGTAAAACTTGATTTTTTCCGTCTTTTGATACAACATAAGAAAGCCCTTCATCTTCTGGGGTATTTGGACCATTTTCCGCCCATGTTGTGGATGCAAACCAACGCTCATCAATACCGCCACGTTCTAACCCCAATACGTAATAATCGTCAGGATGCAATTTAATTCTCTTACCAGGTCTACAAAATGCTCTCGGCACCCAAGTAGGCTTTAATCTTAAAACACCTTCGCCTTCAATCAAAAAATCTTTGTTTTTCATTAACCGATCTCCTTACATTTCATGAATCAATATGCACATAGTGATGCAATATATATAATTATAAAATAAAGGATAAATAATGTATATATATATTTGACAAAAAAAACATTGTTTTTGTATCAAATGGAAAGAAAAACATTGACATTATTAGCCAAATATTATATAATTGCAGCATGAATTTTATTTTTAATGAGAAATTATTGACAAACAAATTAAAAGATGTTTACGAACTTATAAAAACTCCGATAAGTGTGTTTGACTTGAATTTTGAATGTAAAGCCGCTTATCCTCCCACAGGCGCCTTTACGGATTATTGTGCTATCATTCGAAATAGTCCCCTGCGTACAAATCGTTGTTTAGAATGCGATAAACAAGCCTGTTCTATATGTCAAAACACAAAAAAAACATATTCTTACTTTTGTCATGCGCATGCATGCGAAACAATATCCCCTATTTATTATGACAACATTATAGCGGGGTTCTTTTTGTTTGGACAATATATCAAAGAAAAAGATGTCGAGAAAATAAAAGCATACGCGAAAGAACAAAATATTGAGGAAACCCAACTTCTAAAAGCATACGACTCTTTAACCGTTTTAACGACAGCACAAATAAAAGCGGCTTGCAACATTTTACAAGCAAGCATTTTACATATATGGGCAACTGATGCGATTCGTCGGGACGATTTCGATAAAATGGAAAAAATTCGCGAATATATTTTAAATCATTTGCATCTACCTTTAACGGCGGATTATCTCTGCAAAAAGTTTTTCCTTAGAAAACAGCAATTATATTCCTTATTTAAGCAAAGCAACCAAATTAGCTTAAAACAATACATTTTAGAGAAGAAGATTGAATTAGCAAAAAAACTACTTCGCACTACAAATTTAAACGTGACAGAAATTGCAGAAGCCGTTGGTTTTAGTGATTACAATAATTTTATTCAGCGTTTTAAAAGTATTACAGGTATCACTCCTTTAAAATACAAATTTCAAGAAAAAGAAAATACGATTACTGATTGTTAATAATCTTTCTCATGCTTCTTTTTTCGTTCTTCCATATGTTTATAGTTCGATTATAGCATAATGAAAAAAATGAATTCAAGCATTCTTCTATGTTTGAAAAAAATGAATTTTTATATTTTATTTTGTTTGGGGAGTTCGTGTCATGTTAGTTTGGGAAAAACGCAGTTTTGCAGTAGTAAATCTTGACACTAAAATCCAGCCCTACTCAAATGCTAAACCCCCGATAAACTCGGGGGGTTAGGCTTGGTGCAGTAGATGATATCACCAATTATGGAGCAGGACGAGCTACCCGTAAAGAAAAGCGTTGATAACGCTTTTTAGGGGCGAGATGAGCGCGGACATATGCCCCGTCCGCGCGGTGACCGAGCGCAAAGAAAACCGCACTTTGCGCGAGAAACGAGAGTCCGTGCTTTTCCTATGGAAAACCACCGCCTTCGCAATTACAAATTGCTCGGCTAATTTTGCTAAAAACGATTATCAACCGTTTTTTATACGCAAAATTCACCCTTGGAGTTCGACTCTCTCTCATTATCTATGCCAAAATAAAAGTAGGACGCACAAGACGTCCTACTTTTATTTTGGAGCAGTTTTTGTTTTATTATCCGAACTTTTGTACTCGTCAATCGACACCGTCGTGGTGCTATCTTTATAGTTGAAAATAATCGTTATTTTATCGTCATACAAGTAAACCGCATTGATAAAACCGTCAATCAAACGTTGCCTGCCGTCCTGCGTGTCAATATCCAACGTCTTGAATTTCTCTATCCCAAAACGGATTTGTTCTTTTGTTAAGAACGGGCGTTTGATTTGCTCTTGAATAATTGCTGTTTCAATATCTTTCTTGGATTTTTCAAGCGAAGATAATCTTTCGTTGATTGCTTCTGAAAATGCTCCCTGCTCGATAGCGGAAAGAATATTCGTGATTTTCTTTTCCACGTCGGAAAGTTGTTCTTTTAGATAGGGCAAACGGGGATTTTCTTCCGCCTGCAATTCATAAATTCTATCCGTCAAAACGTCCAACAACGCATCGTCGTTTAAGACCTTTAACGCCTTTTCAACGCATACCTGCTCTATCCATTCTTTACGAACGGGCTTTTTATCACACGATTTCTTTTGCTTTGCCGTGATACATTTATAATATCGATAAACGTTCTTTTGACAACTCCTACCGCTTTCGCCAACCATATATGCTCCGCATTTCCCGCAAAAGAGTTTGGTTGTCAACAAATAATCATCTTCTGCTTTGTGCCGAGCAGGAGCTTTTTTGTTTTTTACCATTCGGTCTTGTACACGTTGGAACAGTTCCTGTGAAATGATAGCAGGAATTCCGTCGGGAATTGCGACGTTGCGATATTTGTACTCGCCTATGTACTTGCGGTTGGAGAGCATATACTGTATGACGTTGACGCGCATCGGTTTACCTTTTTGCGTGCAGATATTTTTTGCTTTCAGCCAGTCCACAATCTCTTGCATTCGTTTGCCGTCCGCATACATCGTGAAAATATCTTGCACGATAGGGGCTGTTTTGGGGTCTATTTGCAATTTTCTATCTTCATCGACGAAATACCCGAACGGACTTTGCCCGTCGTTCATTTTTCCCTTTAACGCGTTTTCCGTCATACCGCGAAGTATCTTTTCGGAAAGTTCAGCGGAATAATACTCTGCCATACCTTCTAAAACCGATTCAAGAAGAATACCCTCCGAGCCTTCGGCAATGGACTCTTTCGCAGAAACGACTTTAACACCGTTCTTTTTCAGAAGATTTTTATAATGCGCGGAGTCATAGCGGTTGCGAGCAAAACGGTCCAGCTTCCACACGATAATCATATCGAAGCAATGTTTATAACTGTCCTTAATCATCTTTTGAAATTCGGGACGGTTGTCCGTTTTTGCCGAAAACGCACGGTCAATATAATTGCCGACAACCGTAACGCCCGTAGAGTTGGCGAACTCCATACATTCACGGAGTTGCCCTTCAATACTTTCTTCACGTTGGTTATCTGAACTATACCGTGCGTAAATTACCGCATTCATTGTTTAGCCTCCATTAAAAATTATTTATTCAAGTTGTTCATAGCCATATAATCCACAAGCCCAAAAAAGATATTCTTTATAGGTTGATTTTTGTTAATTATACTAATTAAAGCCATCTTAGACATCATGCCGATAGAACGATTTTTCTTTATATTTTCTTTAGCGATTATTTTAACAAATTCGATATCCTTTTCTAAAGGAGTCAAATTATTATTTTTTATAATTTCATTAATTTCTTCAAGAGTTTCAACCTTCTCAATTAATTCTTGTAAATCTTCTGATTCCGCACGATTCTTCAATATTGCTAAAAAGAATTTTTTTACAATCTTCACCTTTTCTTTATAACACATTTATTCCCCTCCTTTTTCTTATTTATAAAAGTTTTCATCAAACTTCTTTTCCTAACAAAAAGTCTATCGCATTAATGGTTATTCCCCCGTTATGATCCTTTACAAAGAAATCGTCAAGCGTGATAATGTATTTTAGATAATTATCGTTAATTTCATTATTCGTTATTTAGCCCCCTTTATTATTTTTGGAATTTGTACGTTAAAATTTCAGGGTTGACTTTATAAATAGCTTCTTTTTTCTTGTTAATATCTTTGATTAAAAGATTATACTCCACAAAAGCATTAAGTATTTTTAACCCACCCTGTTTTGTCATAGTACTATGGATATATTCAAAGAAATCTTTATAGGTAAAATATCCAGTCGAATTATGGATAATTATCTTTTTAAGGTATCCCCACTCTGTCGAAGTAAGGGTATCTCCCGTTTTTGATAATTTTTCTTTTACTTCTTCTAAATTTTTATATACCAAACTATATTTAATGGCAGTCTCCAAAATATATCCCAAGAAATATGTTAAGTCATTATACGTATTTCTCGTGTTCGTGATGGCTCTATAATATTCCTTTTTATTATCGTTAATAGCTTCGCTCATAAATAAAGGCGCATCATTAATATCAAATATATAGTTGAGCCAAAAAGACACCATTCTTGCCGTTCTTCCGTTATAATCAAAATAAGGATGAATATATAAAATATAATAATGGCTTATATGTGGTAATAAAGCTTCGTATTTCTTAAGATTTTCGGGATTATTAACAAAGGCAAATAAGGAATCCATACATTCTTCTATAACGGAATCCGGCGCCCCTTCAAAACCTCCTATTGAAACATAGTCATCACGATAATAAGCGCCTTCTTTTAACTTATCTTCATCGTCCAAACAATTAAAGCTCAATATATTATACAGCTTCAATAAATTCTCTTTATCAAAAGAAGGTTTTTCTTTAACGATAAATTTCATTGCGTCTATCATATTTTTAACGATAATATCATTCTTATCCGTTAAAGTTTTCTTTTGATAAATATCTTTAACCTTCTTATGAGTAGTAGGCACATTTTCCACGTTAAGTGTACCTTCTATTTCAGAAAAAGCCCTAGACATTATAATATCATCGGCATTTCTCTCAAAAAGAGTCTTCTGATTTAATTTAAGATCTTCAACAAAAGTGGTTAAATACTGAATATAGTTATTAAGCAAATATTTCCCTTTTACATAAAAACAATATTTAGAATTAAAAGTTTTTAACGGTAAAACTTCAAAACGCTCATTCTTTGTTTCGATTAAATCATCTTTTTCTTTTAAGAATTGCGCCATTTCATCTTTGGAAAACAAAAAGCCTAATTTCTGATTATATCTAAAATCGTCAATCGTATAATATTCAGTTCCAAAAATTAACTTCAAATAATCTTTCTTTTCCATTTTTCATCTCCTTATAACCAAGGTATATATTATTGTAAACCTTTTTTCACGTTTTGTCAAACATAATGTAAACCATATCGTAAACTATTTTTGTCAAAATTTTAGTTTTTTATACATTTTCTTCGAGTTTTGACATTATATCATGCATTTTTCATTTGTCAATAGGGTACTGCCAACTTTTTTTATTATTGCACGTTTTCTACTCTAAAAACTTTTTATTGTCAAGAGTTTTTCGAGTAGAAAATAAATATATTGCCGTTTTGGAGCAGGATGACGGCAAACCTGACGTCTATCACTTCTTAGGCGGATTTTTATTTAGTTGTTCTTGTTTCCAGTTTTCAAACGCCTTTTTTCCTTCCTCCGTTTCAAAATATTTCTGTATCGCTGGTAATAGTGCTCTTGCCAACGAATCCAAGACAAAATCAGGTATCCCCGTTTTGTTCGTCTTCTTCCTCGTAAACGTACCCCTATTGCCTATCAAAATAGGTGTCCACATCCAACAATTCTTCAACCGATTTCAACGAAATTTGTATCAAGTTTACTTTCTCTCCAAAAAAACTCTTGATTTTTCAAGTCAATTTGTATAGAAACAAGGGACTTCAAAAATGCCTGCCCGCCCTCACTCCGTTCGGGCGGGCGATAGAAGAATACGTTTCGCACGGATGAAGATTCTATCAGGCGAAAATTATAAAATATTCGCCAAGGTCAAACAAGTGAAAATCATAGGAAATATAAGGGTTTTCACCAGGAAATCAAATATAAAGAAACACCTGTCAAAAAATTTTACCGTTTTCTCGGCATTTTTGACAGGTGTTTTTTGCTTTTATAGGCTATTCAAAAACTCGTTCAGAAGGTGCTTTTGCTTTTCTGTAAGGGAAGAAACTCTATCTATTAGGGTTTCTTCTCTTTTTTCGGTAAAGAAATCGGCAAGGGTGATACCAAACGCAAAGCATATCGCGTCTAAAAATTCAACTGTTGGGCATTTCAATCCTTTTTCCAAATCCCGAATATAACTCGGCGAAACTCCCGATTCGATTGCCAACTTATGCTGCGCCCACCCACGTTGTTCTCTCATTTTCCTGATTTTATTCCCAATTTCCTTTCGTTCCATATCCCACCTCGATGAACACTATAGCACTATTTTACCCTACTATTGTTTGCGTAATACACACAATAGCGTTGACAAATGCACACTATTGTGTTATAATTTATAAACTATAGTGAAAATCGGATAATTGTATATGAACACTAAAGAAACGATAAAAAAGCAAACAAAATCAAGGCAACGGGTGCGCGACCACGGCGAAGTTTTTACCAACGAACGCGAAGTGAAAGCTATGTGCGACCTTGTAAAAGACGAAACGGAACGCATTGACAGCCGTTTTTTAGAGCCTGCGTGTGGCGACGGAAATTTCCTTGCCGAGATACTCACCCGTAAACTTGAAATCGTCAAGCGCAAATACAAGAAATCTTCCCTTGATTATGAAAAAAACACCGTTCTTGCGGCAAGTAGCATTTACGGCGTGGATATCTTAATTGACAACGTTATCGCTTGCAGGGAGCGAATGTTCAAGATTTGGGATAAGGAATACAAAGCCGTTTGCAAGAAAGAATGTAGCGACCAGACGCGCGACGCTGTGCGTTTTATTCTCAAACGCAATATCGTTTGCGGCAACGCGCTTACACTTAAATGCGTGGACGAAAACGGCAACGACACGGACGAACCGATTGTCTTTTCCGAATGGGCGTTTATTACGGGCTATCAAATGCAACGAAGTGATTATACTTTTGCGGAATTGCTTGCCCAAAACGACGATAAAAAACAAATGCGAATCGATGATACACCAAGCGACGAAGGAACATTCCTTAAGAAATACGTAACCCACTATCGGAGGGTGCAAGAAAATGAGTGAAAATTTATTCAACAAAGTATATAACCCCGACGTTTTGAGCTGTCTTGCCAACCTTTCCAACGACGAAGTGTTTACACCGCCCGAAATCGTAAACCAAATGTTGGATATGCTACCGCAGGAGCTTTTCAAAAACCCCGATACTACGTTTTTAGACCCTGCGTGTAAAACGGGCGTATTCTTGCGCGAGATTGCAAAACGCTTGATAAAAGGGCTTGAACCGCAATTCCCCGATTTGCAGGAACGTATCGACCATATTTTTCATAAGCAACTTTTCGGGATAGCAATTACCGAACTCACGAGTTTGCTTTCCCGTCGCGGAATCTATTGCAGTAAATACCCGAACACCGATTTTTCGGTGAGCAAGTTTGATACCGCCGAAGGGAATATCCGTTTTAAGCGTTCGCTCCATACCTGGGTGGGTGGAAAATGTATTTACTGCGGTGCGAATAAAGAGCAATACGACCGTGGCGACGAATTAGAAACCCACGCATACGAATTTATCCACAAGAAAGACGCAAAGGAAATACTCAATATGAAATTCGACGTAATTATCAGCAATCCCCCGTATCAACTTTCGGACGGTGGGAATGGCGCAAGCGCAAAGCCTATCTATCAGCTGTTTGTTCAGCAAGCAAAAAAATTAAAACCGCGTTATCTTTCTATGATTATTCCTGCGCGTTGGTATGCAGGCGGTAAAGGATTAGACGAATTTAGAAATGATATGCTTACCGACAACCGCTTACGTATTATTCACGATTTTGTGGACGCGTCCGATTGTTTTAGCGGTGTTGAAATTAAAGGTGGCGTTTGCTATTTCTTATGGGATAGAGATAGTCAAGGATTATGTCAAATTTCAAGACACGAAGGCGTTGAAACTATATCTACAACTGAAAGACCCTTATTGGAAAAAAATAGTAATATCTTTATTAGATATAGCGAATCTATACCTATTTTACGAAAAATTCAAAATAGCACAATCCATTATTTTAATGAAATTGTAAGTTCAAGAAAACCTTTTGGATTAGCAACAAACTTCGAATCTTTTTCAAAAACAGGAACAATCAAAGTTTATGCAAATAAAAAAGTTGGGTATCTTTACAATGATTTTATAATTCCCCAAAAAAGCGATTGGGTCAACAAATGGAAACTATATATTCCAAAGGCAATCGGCTCTGGTGATATGAAAGAAGACTGGATAAAGCCTATTGTTGGAGAGCCAAATTCCATTTGTACCGAAACTTATATTGTTATTGGTCCGTTCGACGATAAAACAACAACCGAAAATGCTTTATCTTATACACAAACAAAATTTTTCCACTTTATGATGGGATTAGCAAAAATAACGCAAGACGCAACAAATAAAGTGTATCAATTTGTTCCTATGCAAGATTTTTCTAAACCTTGGACGGATGAAGAATTATACGCAAAATACGGCTTAACACAAGAAGAAATCGACTTTATCGAATCTATGATAAAGCCGATGGAATAAGTATTTAAGCTAAAAGTTTTTTGCAATCTTCTATATTTAGAACTTTATAGTTATTAGCTGTCATTTTTTTGTAAAGGGTATCATCTCCTGTCAATAAATAGCAATCGTTGTTTACCGCTGTATCTGCTATTATGGCATCATTGACATTTCCTTTTGTTTCTTTCAATATTGTTTTATACACAATACCATCGCCAAGGCACGCACAGCCCACTCTTGAATGATTTGCTATCAAGACGCTATCCAATAAAAATTTAGGTGTTAATTTAGATAACTGTATCAATAGAACAATAAATTTTTCGTGCTTCTTTATTCTCTTTAATATGTAGTCATTTTGTTCTTCTATTGTTTTTTCTTTTAATTTGTCATAGTCTATCGAATTCATATTCGTAAACTCTTCTAATACAGTAGGACTAATATAGAACTCACATTTGTCCTTCTTTTCTTGAAAAAAATCAAAATTCTCACTTACAATATTTACGCCAACGCTATCCAATAAAATTTTAATCATGTCTTATTCCCTTATCAAATTAACCCATACTTATGTAATAACTTGGCAAAAACGATATAAGCTTTTCTGCGCAAATCAAGCGGTAAATCGCTTATCTTTTTCACAACGCTTTCCATATCAATAGAAAGCTCAGCCAGCTCTTGGTCTTCTGGGGTAGGGAATTGAATAACTTGCAACAACAATTTTTTTACTTCTGCTTGTAAATCTAACACGTAAAAAATACTCCTTATAAATAATTTTAATTATTTATACCCGTAAAATTAAACACCTAAACATTTGTTTGTCTCTTTTTGTAAAAATTTTTAATATTTCTTGGAGTAAATTATGCCACAAGAATTTTTTATTCAAAGACCGCAGGTTACACCGACTATTTACGCGTATGAGTTTGTCGGTGTAGAATCGCATAAAAATTATATCAAAGTCGGCTTTACCGACCGTACCGTTGAAGAGCGTATCAAGGAACAGCTCCATACAAGCGCTATTCCGTACCGCATTCTTTTGAAAGAATCGGCTATGCGCACGGACGGCACTTGTTTTACCGACCACGATATACATACCGTTTTGCGCCGTAAGGGATTTAGACGGCTCAACGAAGGCGAAGACAAAAACGAATGGTTCCGTTGTACCGTCAAAGACGTGCAATCGGCGATTTTAGAAGTCCGCGAAGGGATTTATTCGGAAGAAAACCGCAACGCGAATTTCAAAATGCGCCCTGAACAGGTAGTTGCGGTGCAAAAGACGATGGAATATTTTGCTTTGGCGAAAAAGGAAGAACCTGAAAAATCGCCAAAGTTCCTTTGGAATGCGAAAATGCGCTTTGGTAAAACGTTTGCGAGCTATCAGTTGGCACGGAAAATGAATTTTAAGCGCGTTTTGGTGCTTACCTTTAAGCCTGCCGTAGAGTCGGCTTGGCGTGAAGACCTTGTTTCCCACGTGGACTTTGAAGGTTGGCAATTCGTTTCCAACAAGGACGCGCACGACAACAAAATCAATATTGATACGCAGTTTGCCGTTGCGGACAAGTCGCGCCCTATCGTGGTATTTGGTTCGTTTCAAGACCTTTTAGGTACAAATGAAAACGGCGGTATCAAGGCGAAAAACGAGTTTATCCACGCAACACAATGGGATTTGGTTATCTTTGACGAATACCATTTCGGCGCGTGGCGTGAAAATGCGAAAAAGCTGTTTGAAAATCCCGACGAAGAAGAAAACGCGGATTTCGATATGGAACAGTACAAGCGCACGGAAGCAGACAACGCGTATAACGAAACGTTCTTGCCTATTTCCACAGGGTATTATCTTTTCCTTTCGGGTACGCCGTTCCGCGCTATCAACAGCGGTGAGTTTATCGAAGACCAAATCTACAACTGGACGTATTCGGACGAGCAAAACGCAAAGGAATCGTGGATAGGTTCGGGGAATCCTTATCTTGCGTTGCCACGTATGGTAATGCTTACGTATCGTATTCCCGAAAGTATCCGTCAAATCGCGGTGCAAGGCGAGTATGACGAATTTGACCTTAACGTATTTTTCTCAGCAAAAGGCAAAGGCGACGAAGCGAAATTCGTTTATGAAAACGAAGTGCAAAAGTGGTTGGATTTGATACGTGGTTCTTACTTGCCGTCAAGCGTTGACGATTTGAAACTTGGGCAGGATAAACGACCGCCTATGCCGTTCTCGGATACGCGCTTATTAAACGTTTTATCGCATACGTTATGGTTCTTGCCGAACGTTGCGAGCTGTCAAGCAATGGCAAATTTGCTTGCGCAAAAACAAAACACTTTCTATCACGATTACAAGGTAAACGTATGTGCTGGGACGGGGGCAGGTATCGGTTTAGAAGCGCTCAAACCCGTGCAAGCGTCGATGGGAAATCCCCTTGAAACGAAGACGATTACCCTTTCTTGCGGTAAGCTGACAACGGGTGTTACCATTCGTCCGTGGACGGGTGTATTTATGCTTCGTAATCTCAAATCCCCCGAAACGTATTTCCAAACGGCGTTCCGTGTGCAATCGCCTTGGGAAGTCGTGGATGATAACGGCAACAAGCGGATTATGAAGCAAGAGTGCTACGTATTCGACTTTGCTTTGGATAGAGCGTTACGGCAGATTTCCGACTATTCTTGCCGTTTGAACGTGGACGAATCCAACCCTGAAAAGAAGGTTGCGGATTTCATTCATTTCTTGCCCGTTTTGGCTTACGACGGCAGTACGATGAAACAAATCAACGCGCAAGATATTCTCGATATCGCCATGGCAGGTACGAGTGCAACCTTGCTCGCGAAACGTTGGGAATCGGCTTTACTTGTCAACGTAGACAACGACACTTTGTCGCGCTTGCTTTCCAACAAGGAAGCCTTGGATGCGATTATGAATATCGAAGGTTTCCGTTCTTTGAATCAAGACATTCAAACGATTATCAACAAATCCGAACACGTTAAAAAGGCGAAAAAGGAAGCAGGCGATAAGCTCACGCCGAAAGAAAAGAAAGAGCTTTCCGACGAAGAAAAAGAATATAAATCTAAGCGCAAGCAGATACAGGAAAAACTCATCAAGTTTGCTACGCGTATTCCCGTGTTTATGTATTTGACGGACTACCGTGAACGGTCTTTGAAAGACGTTATTACGCAATTAGAGCCTGGACTTTTCAAGAAGGTTACGGGTTTGGACGTAAACGATTTCAACCTTTTGTGTTCTATCGGGGTATTCAACGCAAGCCTTATGAACGACGCAATTTTTAAGTTCAAGCGTTATGAAGATTCGTCGCTTTCCTATACAGGTATTGAAAAGAATATTTCCGACGAAATCGGTGGTTGGGATACCGTTATTCGCAGGGAAGAATATCAAAAACTGTTCTTCAATCAACAAGCCACTATGGATTTTGCGACAGAAGCAATCCCCGAAATTATGGAAGAAATTGCCCCTACCGTTATCGAGCCGAAAACACCGCCTAAAACGGGTGATTCTATCACGGCGACGTATGGCGTAAAACCTACTGTAACAACGACTGTGACGGCAAAAGAAGAACCCAAGAAGCCCGAACTTGACCTGTCGGACGCAGTTGCCGGTGCAACCGTTATTCATAAGAAGTTTGGCGAAGGCAAGATTGTCCGTATCGACAAAGCGCAAAAGTACATAAAGGTCGATTTCGGACAAGGCGAAAAGACGTTTGTTTTCCCGTCTGCTTTCGAAATGGGTTTTTTGGAATTAATATAATAAAAACAAGTCGGTGAAAAGCCGGCTTGTTTTTTGCTTGTACATCTTTGTTTTGTTTTTAATCGTCAACACCAATCACTTTTTGCTTTGCATCAAATCTTCTCGAAATTTACGCATTTTTGAGATAAACTTGTTTCGTTTTTGTTTCGTTTTGTTTTTTTCTTGTATTTTTTCTAATATTTTGTATTTTTTCCGCTAAAATTGCTTGACTTGTTTTTTATTATTTGGTATACTTTTATCAAAAGGAGAGATTTTATGGCAAAATATACCTTTGACTATTCAATAGATACTAGCGGAATGGCAAAAGTTTCTATTTCGAATGCGGGTATTATTTTCAGTCGAGAAGCGATTGAACTTCTCGGTTACCCCCAAAAAGTGCATATTGGTCTGGATAAAACAAAAAAAGTTATGGGCATTTGCGCTGCAACTGAAAATTCTACCGTTAAAGCATTTGACTTTGTAACAAACGAAAAGAAAAAGAATTGGATACGTATTCAATCTAAAAAGCTTGTAGCCGAAGTTAGTAAATTGGCAAAGCTGACATTAGGGAAAGATGCCGTCTCCTATTTAGCAAAATTAGAGGAAGACGAAGGTACTGTTTTTCTTATCGTTGAGTTATCAAAAAAATAAAAAATTGTAAGAAAAAAGACAGGAATGAAATCTGTCACCCTGCCTTTCTTGTGATGCACACATTGTGTATACTTCACCCTAAGCAAGTTTAGTATACCATAAATCGGGATAAATTGCAATGATTTACACCCCCGTGGGGCAACTTTTCTTATCATTTTTTATATAAAATCTTGTTTTAGGCGTAGTCAGCCACAGTGACGACCTTATCAAAAGGTGGATTTCTAAAGCAAAAACAGGAGTAGAACATGGACGAAAAACGTGTTCGGTATTACATCTACAGGACTAAAATCACCCTGAAAGATGGAACCGTTCTTTACGCCAAGCAATATGGCAAAAGAGCGTTCAGAATCCCCGTATATGAAGAATAATCGGTAGTTCTGAGAAGCGACGGAAATATTCCGTCGCTTTTTCTTTATCATTCTTTTTCAATATAAAAAGATAATCCGAACCATTCGCTTGTTGTAAACAAATAGTTCGGATTATACTGACTTGGAGCAGGTGACGAGAGTCGAACTCGCCGGGAACAGCTTGGGAAGCTGCCGCCATACCGCTAGGCGACACCTGCGTTTTCTTTGTGTCCTTATTATACAAGTTTTCCGTGTAATTGTCAACGGTTTTTGCAAGCATTTGCGTTTTTTCTTATCACAAAAATACAAGCGGTACCTTTTCAGATACCGCTCCTTTTCTTAGCAGGTTTTCCCCTGACAAAATTTACAAACGCCGAAAAATTCCAACGTTACCCCTTGCAACGTAAACTCGTCGCAAGCATTCGCAAGCAAATTCTTCTCCTTAAATCCGTTTACCGTTACGTCCGAAAGCCGACCGCACTCCGTACACCGCGCGTGATAATGCGCGTACGTGTTATAATCGTACCGCATTTCCTGCCCTGACGAGCGCAACTCCAACGCCTTCCCGTTGGCGGCAAAGCCGCTAAGCACGCGAAAAACCGTGGCGCGCGAAACCGTAGGATAACTATCGTGCACCGCCGCGTACACTTCCGTCGCCGTCGGATGATTCAGCGAACAAAGCGCGTCGTATATCACCTGCTTTTGCATAGTCTGTCGTTCTTTCATATTGTTATTCGCTCCTTATTAAGATTGAATACTGATTATATTATAACACAGATTATGCGATTCGTCAAGTGTTTTGTCGAAAAAAATTTTTGGAAGAAAAAACCACCGTTTTTTAACCAACGGCGGTCTTTCATTTATTTTACGTTTTTAACGTTGACGATAGAGATTTCATCACCCGTAACGGCGTCGACGTACACAAGGTAATTTTCTTCTTCAAACGAGCAAATAAACTCGTAAGCCGTGCGTTCGCCGCGTGCGGTATGCACCGCCGCCAGCCGCCAGCTATTCACCTGCAAGTCCTTATGCAGGCTGTCCATAGCGGTATCCAACGAAATGCGCACTTGCGGAGCGTTGCGCTCTCTATGATTACGCATAAACGCCGTAGCGTCCAAGCCCGTCACCATACCGCGATTGCGGCACACCTTTACACGGATTGCGTCAGGATAATAAGCCACGCCATCTTCGACGAACACGAAAGTAAAATCTCCGTCCGTGCCGTTTTCGCGTACGCGCATGGCTTGCATTTGGGTATACCCCAGCTTTTCCAAAAAATTTTCCGCAATCATTTGCGCGTTTTGTAAATCAAAGGTATTTTCTTTGCAGTCTTCGTAATAATTAAATTTTACCAAAGCGCCGCTTGCGCTGTCAATTTCTGCAAATAAAAGCGTCCCTTTATCGTCGTAGCCTTGTACGTTATACGCCTTATAGCCTTTACCGACCGTTTCGCCCACGCATTGATATTCCGCGATAGGATAATCGGCGAAATATTCCAAGCACTTTTCTTCCGCTTGTGCGGTATCGATTTTATACGAAAAACCACCGTCGTTTTGTGTTCGTCCTATACCTGCCCCGCCCATTTTATCTTCAAAGGGCTTGGGCATAGCCGCGCGGTTTTCCGTCAAAGTGAGCTCTTCCAGCCCGTTCAACACGTCCGCCAAAGCGCCCGTGCCGTCCTTGATATACCCCACGATATCTTTATCTTCCATTTTGGCGGCGTATTCGTCCAGCATGGCGCGCATAGCGTGCCCCGTCTTATACAAACCCGACAGCGTTTCGCCGTCTTTTTCGGAGAGTTTTTCCCCGCGGCGGAGCTTAGAAAGCATACGTTCGCTTTCCTTCCCTACACGATTGATAAACGTGGTGAGCTGTGCGTCCGCTTCGGCGGCGATAGGCATTTTTTCCAAGTCCAGCTCGGCAAGTCTTGCTTGTACCAACAAATCGGTGAGAATACGCCCTTGTTGCACGGGCGAGTTGGAAAGTCTTGCCCGATCCAAGTCGTCGTCTACGTTTTCCATAATTCCCACAAGCTCGTACGTCGTAGCGCGGTAGCCTGCCGTTACGCCGTTTTTCGTTTTCGCCATATCGATTGCACCGACGGTGACCGTCGCGCCAAGCGCCAAGGTAACCACGCCTAGCGACACGACGGCGGCAATCCAACCGCCGTAGCCCTTATTCGAGCCCCGTTCTTTCTCCCGTTTACGGTTGGCTTTTTGGCGTGCGCGTTCTTGGCGTTTGCGTTCTTTTTCTTCCTGCTTTCTCTTTTTTTCTTCCTGTTTTTTCAACGCCGCCGCAACGCGCGCTTTTGCCGCGTCTTCTTCCGAAAGCCGTTTACTTTTGGTGACCACTTCCGTTTTCACAAGCCGCTCGTCACCATCATTTTGCACCGATTGACGGGTGATACTTTCCACCTTTTCCGCGCCCGAAGACACGTTTACGGATATCTCTTTCTTTTTTTCGTCCATACTATACTCCCCCTTATCAAATAGCAAACACGTGTTTCCCGATAACGGTGACCGTTTGTCTATCGAATATCCACGCGCTGGTAGCGACGGCAGGGTTATAATAATAGATAGCCCCACCCGACGGGTCCCAACCGTTGATGGCGTCACGCGCCGCGCGCATTGCCGTTTCGTTGGGCGTTAAATTGATTTGTCCGTCCGACACCGCCGTAAACGCGTGTTTTTGATACACCACCCCCGATATTGTGTTCGGGAAAGCCGAATGGCGTACGCGATTGAGCACCACCGCTCCGATTGCTACCTGACCCACGTACGGCTCACCCCTGCCTTCGGCATAGATTGTCCGCGCCAGCAAATATACGTCCGAGCTGGAAAATCCACCCACGCTGCCGCTGCTGACCGCGTTATCCAAAGCGTTATACGCGTCCGTCATGCCCAACGCTTTATACGTAGCTTTCCCCACCACGCCGTCAGCCGTTAAACCGTTTTTCTTTTGGAAGGCAATTACCGCGGCGCGCGTTCCCGAACCGAAAATGCCGTCTACGCTTCCTTTATAATATCCCCATTGTTTTAAGCGGCGTTGCATTTCCTTGACTTCGCTACCCTTAGACCCCTGCCGCAATATCGCCGTGAAAACGGCGTCCGTCGTTGCCGTCGACGTTGGATTAGGCGCAACGGAAACCGTCGCGCTCACCCCTACCGCCACGGGCAAGGCAATCGCCAAAGCAACCGCCGCAAACAGGTATCTTCTTTTTATTGATTTTTTCATACTATTTCCTCCTGTATGTAAAAATCACTTTGCCGACCAAGCTTGTATAATCTCCCATATCTTACTTTTATACACGACGTTTTTCCCCGTCGGCGCGGTAAAACAAAGGGGCGGATACACCACGCACCACCAGTTATCCCCGACGCCCTTGCCCAAGGATAAAATAAGCGCGTCGTATTCCCCCGCAGGCAACGTATATTCTCCGTAAATGCGTACGGGAAAACGTTCTCTTTTCAGCTCCGCTTTGCAGCCGTAGGAAAAGCCGTTTTCGCGCAACACTTCGTTTGCTGCCTTTTCTATTCCTTGTAAGTGCGTTTTCAAGCCGTCGTACGCGCTTTGCTTGTCCGCATACGCCGCTACGAGCGGCGTTAAATACTCCACTACGCCGTCGCGAACGAGATATTTTACCGCCTGCGCCGCAACGTCGTTGCTATCCGCGCGAATATGCATGCGTAAATATTCCTGCGACGTAGGACTACTTTGGGTTACAGCCGTACCCGAAAAGCCGTAGCCCGTTAAAATTATTATGATGGACAAAAGAAAAATTATGCAATACTTTTTCATAAAAAAATAACTCCCGTAACCGTTTACGGAAGTTATGGACAAAATATATTCATTTTATACGTAGCGTAACAAAAATCGTTTATTTCACTTCGTCCCAGCTGTGGTGGTGCAGTTCTCCTTCTTCCAACAAAGAAAAATAATCGTTTTGGCGCAACGCTTCGTACAACGCTACCGCCACCGAGTTGCTTAAATTGAGCGAACGGGCTTCGCCGCGCATAGGAATACGCAAGCAGGTGTCGGGATGCTGTAACAGCAATTCTTCGGGTAGACCCTTGGTTTCCTTGCCAAACACGAGAAAATCGCCGTCTTTAAAGGCTGCGTCGCTGTGCCGTTTCCTGCCCTTAGTGGTGAAAAAATAAAAGGTGGCGTTTTCGTTTTGTTGATACAGCTCGTCAAAGCTGTCGTAATAGGATATATCCACCAAATGCCAGTAATCCAAGCCCGCGCGTTTGAGATATTTATCGCTCACTTCAAAGCCAAGCGGACGGATAAAATGCAATCTCGTGCCCGTAGCGGCGCAGGTACGCGCGATATTCCCCGCATTTTGCGGAATTTCCGGTTCAACTAAAACGATATTCAACATAAATGTATTCTCCTTAGCTATATTGTACAAAAAAACGAGCGTTTTGGCAAGCGGTTACGCACATAAAAGGTGGATTTTTCCAAACGATAAACGAGTATAAACGGGAAAATAGGATGCATACTGTAATGGCAAGGCAAAATCTTGCACAAGGAGCTTATATTATGAAAAATAATGCAAACAAACAAAACAAAATGAAAAACTGTGGCAACAAGAATTGCGGTAGCAACAAAAACTGCGGCAATAAGCAAAACGTTGAAAAACGTAACTACAACAATGGCGAAAACGAATAAAAGCCATATCCCTACCCCAACGCAACGCGCGTTGGACGTCTTTACGCCCCCGTCGCCTACCGACGTAAACGGCAGCTATACGGGACGGCCTAAAAACGAGGGAGAACGTCCCGTACAAGACGCGGACGATTTGTAATGAAAAAGCCCTGCGGCGAACGTGATATTCACCGCGGGGCTTTGTTTTTTTAGCGTTTATTAGAAATCGTCGTCATCATCATCTTCGTCGTCGTCATCTTCGTCGTCGCTGATGGTATCGTAATAATCGTCGGCGGTAACGTACTCAAAATCATCTTCGTCGTCCGTTTCTTCCATTTCTTCGTCTTCTTCATCTTCTTCCAGCTCGTCTTCAAATTCGGAGTCAGGAATACCAAGGTCGATTTCTTCGTCTTCGTCGTCCAGATAACTTCTCCAAGACGCGTCTTCTTTTTCTTCGTCTTCTTCGTCGATTTCGTCTTCGTAAGCGCTCTTTTTCTTACATTCTTCGCACATCTTTTCGCCGAACATCATGTAGTTTTCGCCGCAAATGGGGCAAAGCTCCGTTTCTTCAATATTTTCTTCCGCCTCAAAGTCGTCCGAAAACGTCTTTTCCCCCAACAATTCTTTGGTGCATACTTCGCAATATTCCCGTTCGTCTGCGTCGATAAAATTCAATTCACAACGCGGACACAATACATATCTCGCCATATATTCTTTTCCCTCGTTTTTCGGCTGTCGCCGTGATTTTGCTATATTATATTAAGATTTTGCGATTTTGTAAACCGTTTTTATACCCTTTTTAGATATTTTTAAAAATTTTTTTATAATCCCTATAAAAAAGAGCGCCCTTTTCATAAAGAACGCTCTTTTTTATGCATTATTCTTCGGTTTTCGTTTCCGTAGGGGTTTCTTCTACGCTTTCCGTTTCCGTCGTTTCTTGCGCCTGCTCAGCCCCTTCTTCCGCGTTTTCTTCTACCGTTTCCGTTTCGTCAGCGTATACGTCGATAGACTTATCGTCCGTCGTATCAATCTTTCTCTTATACGCGTTGACGGTAGCTTCTTCTTCCGCCTTCTTCGCTTTCTTCTTACGATATACGATAACAAGGGGAATGGTTACGCCAGCCGCCACGACAAGCACACTACCCACGATAATGAGTACGATTGCCCACGTTTCTAAGCCGCCTTCTTCTTCGTCCGTTACCGGCTCGGATTTGAGCGTCGCCACCCATTCTTCGTCGATAGCTTGCTTATCCGCCGCGGTCATTTTACCGACCATGGAAATAACCGTGCCTTCCAGCTTTAACTTGCCTTCTTCTACTTGTTTAATAAAGTCTGCTACGATACCCTGTTGCGTGGTGTCGTACAGTTTCTTTACAGCGTCGTACGCCGTCGTTTTACCCGTGCGGTAATAGTAATTGATTGCCGCCTTCGTGTCGTCGTTGTAGCCTTCTTTAAATTCTTCTACCGCGTCGACACTTTCTTGGTTGGCTTTCGCTTCGCTAAGTTTCGTCGCATAGATATATTTATAGGAGTTTGCACCCATTGACTGTACGTTGACATATAATACGGTGTCCCCGAAAATTTCAGGCTTATACCAGCTGCTGTCCCAGTCCACCAAGGGAAGGGTTACGGGCGCGTATTCTGCCGAAAGCTCGTCCCCGCCGAAATCCTGTTCTACGTCGTAGTCCGCTTGACTGCCGCCGTAGTTGATATAGCAAAGGTTTTTGCCGTTCGTGCCCGTGCCGTAATAGTACAAACGCTTGGTTGCCGCGTCTATCTTCCAAAGCTCGGTGCTTGCCATATTGCCCGTCAAGGTAACCGATTCCGTCGCCTTCGTCGCGTTATCGTAGCAATCGCGTTTTAATACGGTTGCTTCGCCTTCCGTCGTCGTGTACAGAGAATAGAACTTTTCTCCGTCAATATACGAAACCGCCGCCGTCGTTTTGGTAGAATCCGCCGCCGCTACTTTCAGCGCCGTTTCCGCGTTACCGCTTACGGTATTCCATTCCGCCCCGCTTACCGTAGTATCCGCTACGTAGTAGAGCTTGGACGCGCCGCTATCCGACGCATTTTCGTTGTTGGCTTTACGCGTGAAGTATACGCCGCCGTTTTCATAACCCGTAATCGTATAGCTGTAACCGCTGGAATGTAAAGCTTTGGTATCCTTGTCCGCAACGTCGGAGAACATGGTGCGTTCGTCGTTGTCGCCTACACCGTCGAGAACGAGCGTACCCAAGTTCACGTACGGATAGGTGGTGTAATCGGATAAATCGTAAGGTGCGTCTTGACCTGCGTCCTTCGCTTCTTGCAATTTATCGTTGAAGAATTTTTCATTGAAGTCGTAGGTTTTGCCGTTAGATACGGTATAGCTTGCCTTTTCCGCATTGATCGCCGTCACCTTTGCCGCCGCATTTACGCAATAGAGCTGGTTGTACTTTTCCGCGCTGCCTGCGTTGGGTTGGTCAACGGTTTGCACCGACATGGTGTAGTACACCACGGGGTTGGTCAAATCCTGCTTATCGTAGAAATAAGAAGTAGCGTCCTTGACGAGCACAGTCGTCGTCTTCGTCTTGGTGTTGAACGATTTCAAATCGCCGTCTTCTTCGTACAGACAGTATACCGTGCCGTCTTCTTCTACGAAACGGTATTTCGACGCGTTATTTTCCAAACGGAAATAATAATCGCTCATGGGCGCTTCCGTGCCGTCAAGCTTTGCGCGCTTGAAGTCAATTTTGGTATTATCTATCGCGCCCGTTTCCAAGTTCTTATCGGTGGTCGGCGTAGCGTAATACACGTAATCGCCGTAGATATAAATACCCGACGTATAATCTTGCGCAACGAACAGCGAAGGCACTACCGTCTTTGCTTGGTCGTACTTCTTGTCGTTTAAATCGCTTACGGAAATGCGCATCAAAGCGCCTTTGACGACGTCGCCGTACGTATTGTCTGCGGTGTAGCTTTCGTAACCGTTGATAAAGTATACGAAATCACCCTTTTGTACTGCAAAACCGCCGTTAGACGAAACGGGAGCGTCCGACACGTACGAGTTACCTAAATTATCGCCTTGATAAGCCGACGCACCGCAACCCGCAAAGAAAAAGGTCGAACCCAAAACTGCCGCCGCCGCGACGGAAAGTAATTTTTTGCTTTTATCCCTCATTGTAAAGGACTCCTTGAAAATACTGTATATCGGGAAAAATTCCCCTGCGCTATAACTTGGCGTATTCCGACAAACTATAACGCATATTCTATTATATATCAAAACGCAAATCAATGCAAACAAAAACGCGCCGTTTTTACCGCTTTTTTTCGTTAAATTTTGTATTTTGGAGATTTTTCGCCATGGAACCTTTCGGTTTGTTTCAACTTTTACAATCCTTTTTAACTTCTGCGCCCAATGGCGCGCAATCCGCTCCTCCGCCCGAACCGCCCACCGCGGAAGAACCCGCCCCCGCCCCGTCGTCTGCTCCGCCTGAAAAAAAGCAAGAAATTAACTATTCCTATCAGGCGATTATGGGCTTTTTCAACGAACACGACCGACGCGCAGGACGTATAAAAAAGTAGCGTTTCACGGAAAACACTACTCTTTTTCGTAAGCGTACAGCTTATACAATTTTTTGGATAAGCCACCTGCGTACAGCCGTTTAAAAATCCACTTTTCTCCGCCGCAAAGCTGGTCGATAAACGGCTTTGGCGTCATTTCGTATTCCTTGAAAAAGGTCAATCCGCCCCTTTCCAAAAGCTTGGGATTTTCCAAGCCGTACACCTGATTTACCCCCACGTCCTTGACGGGGTTTTTGTACTTGGAAAGCTTTGCCGCAAGCGGCGTATAGCAATCCATAAGCAAGGCAATCCGCTTGAAACGCTTATCAAGCGCCGCCGTCAAGGCTTGAAGCTGTTCCGTCGTTAAATACATACTAACCCCTTCCATGACGACAATCGCGTATTCCGAGTGCGGAATACTTTCTATCCAAGCGGTATCTCTTACGTCACAGCCGAGCGTTTGATAGCGTTCGTTCGTCGTATAATAACGGGCTCTTTCGGCAATCACTTCGGGAAAATCGACGTCGTACCATGGATTTTGCGGCGCAGAAACGCGCAACACTCTGCCGTCCATACCGCAGCCGATATGCAAAACGACGGCGTTCGGTTGTCGTTGGAGCTGCTCTTTCAACCACCTATCAAACACGGCGGAGCGTATGCCCATATAATACGCCAGCCATTTGGATTTGGATTTCCCCTTTAAGGGGAATTTTTCTCGTTCCCAAATTTCTTCCGCTTTTTTATCCTGTAAAAACAGTCCCTTTTTACTCACGTACGCTTTGCCGTACAAGGGAATGTACAGCGTTTTGTTGACTTCGTTCATAGTTCACCTTAAAATAAAGAAAACGCATCCAAGATGCGTTTTCCATAATTTGTTATCTCTTCGAGAACTGAGGTGCGCGACGAGCTTTCTTCAAGCCGTACTTCTTTCTTTCCTTCGCTCTGGGGTCGCGGGTCAAGAAACCTGCTGCCTTCAAAACGGGACGGCTGTTTTCTTCCGCTTCCAAAAGCGCACGGGCAATGCCCAAACGGATTGCGCCTGCTTGACCGGTGTAGCCACCGCCGATAACGTTTACGACTACGTCGTATTTCGTTTCAGCTTCTACGGCAACCAACGGTTGTTTTACGATATATTGCAAAGTACCTTGGGGGAAGTAATCTTCAAAAGCGCGGTCGTTAATTACGATCGTACCGTTACCGCCGGGAAGAAGGCGAACTCTTGCGATAGCTTTCTTTCTTCTACCCGTTCCCCAGAATTGAATTTTCTTTTTAACGTTTGCTTTTGCCATTTTTCAAATCCTCTCTTATTTGTCGATTTTGAGAACTTCGGGCTTTTGAGCCGCATGGTTGTGTTCCGCACCCTTATACACGCGGAGCTTTTTCAACATTGCTCTGCCAAGGCTGTTCTTAGGGAGCATGCCCTTTACCGCTTCGTATACGGCAAGGTCACTCTTTTCCGCCATCAACTTCTTGTAAGGGATTTCTTTCAAGCCGCCGATATACGCGGTGTGATATCTGTAATATTTGTCTTCCAACTTCTTGCCCGTCAATACAACTTTGTCGGTGTTGATAACGATAACGAAATCGCCCGTATCAACGTTGGGAGTGTAGGTAGGTTTGTGCTTACCGCGAAGAACGGATGCTACGTGGCTTGCAAGACGACCGAGCGCAAGCCCTTCCGCGTCTACAACATACCACTTTCTTTCAACCGTTTCGGCGTGCGCCATATAGGTTTTCATAATATGTTACTCCTTTATTCGTGTGTATTTTTTCTTTTTTTCGTGCAGAGCGGTAAAATCGCCTTTTTTTCCGTTCAACTAACGGGGAAAAACGGGAAAAATCAAGGGTTTTCCGTTACTCGCCCATTTATTGTATTATGAAACGAAATTTAAGTCAAGCTGTTTTG
>JAGAIW010000142.1 GCA_017626305.1 Clostridia bacterium | reverse complement strand
ACGCAAAGAGTTCGAGCTACGACGAAGCGACGAAAATCTATACGGTTGAAACGACAGACGGCAGAACGTATTATGTGAAACTTACGGAAGACGGCAAAAACGTCATCATAACCGACGAGCTTTCCGAATTATAATCGTTTTGATATTCTACGTGGTTTTCTAACGTAAACAATAACATATAAACTAGCAAAAGTTCTGTATCCAGCCTTTGGCTTGATGCAGACTTTATGCGGAATAAAAGACCTTTAAAATAACCCCACTTCGGGGACAGGGATAAAATTAAAATGGCGAAATTCAAGAAAAAAGTTATTAAAGTAGCATCATTGGTCGGTGCGGCAAGTCTAATTTTCGGCTTTTGCGCGGAAAGCTTTAATCCGAAGAAGGACGGTCAATCGGTTGCGGCGGAGGCCTCTTATTGGAAAGAAACCGATTATTCTATCGATTCAAATATTGAAAAATATTTTAGCGATTCCGTAAGTAAACTTCCCGATACCGTTTCCGATAACGAAGAAATTTCGGTTATCGTTGCATTGAACGAAAAATCGGTTATCGACGCTTATAATGAAACGGCGGCAACGAAATCTTTGACGGAATTTGCGCGTTCAAGAGAGGGCAAAATCGTCGAAAACAATGCGAAAAGAGCGCAAAAAATATGGATATCCAAGCTTGACGCGTCGGGAATCGATTACGAACTTGGTGCAAAATACGATACCATTTTGAACGGTTTTGAAATCGTAATTAAGGCGAAAGATTTTGAAAAAGCGAACAAGTTCTTTTCGACGGATGCGAATTTAATTGTTGGCGAAACGTATTTGCCTGCGGAAACGGCGATTGTTACCAACGACGTTGACGTTTACGATACGGGTATTTTCAATACGTCGAACTCCAAATATCAAGGCGACGGCGTAGTGGTTGCAGTTTTGGATACCGGTTTGGATTACACGCATACGGCGTTTTCCGTGGATAACTTTACGACATCTACGGAAAGATTTACTTTGCAAAACGTATCGCAAAAGGTAAGTTCTACGGTAGCCGCAGGCTTTACCTCGGGGCTCACGGGCGAGGACGTTTACGTGAATAAAAAAGTGCCTTTCGCATACGACTATGCGGATAAAGATCCCGACGTATTGCCTATAAACTCTGATCACGGTACGCACGTTGCGGGTATTATTGCAGGTAAAGACGACGTAATCACAGGCGTTGCGCCTAATGCGCAGCTTGCGATTATGAAGGTCTTTTCGGATACGCGAAACGGTGCGAAAACTTCTTGGATTTTGGCAGCTTTGGAAGATTGTGCAAATTTGAACGTTGACGTTATCAATATGTCGCTTGGCTCGGGCTGCGGTTTCGCTCGTGAAGTGGATGAAGAACGTATCAACGTTGTGTATGATAAAATCAGGGAAACGGGTATTTCCCTTATCGTTGCGGCGGGTAACGATTATATTGCGACGTTCGGTTCGGAAAAGAACGGTAGTTTGAATTTGACGAGCAATCCTGACGCTGGTCCTGTTGGCTCGCCCTCTACATACGGTCCTTCTTTGTCCGTAGCGTCCGTTGACGGCGTAAAAACGCCTTACTTTAAATATAACGACGAAATTATTTATTTCACCGAAGCATCTACGTCTTCTGCGAAAACAAAAGATTTCGTTGATGATATTCTTAATAAAATGAGCAACGACCTTGGACGTGAGGTTGATAGCTATGATTTTGAATACGTAACTATTCCCGGTATTGGTCGTGCTTCCGATTATTCGGAAGAGAACAGTTTTTACGAAGGAAAAATTGTTCTCGTTAAGCGCGGTACGACAACCTTTGAAGAAAAAGTCCGTATTGCGTTAAAAGAAAAAGGCGCGGCTGGTATCATTATTTATAACAACGTATCGGGTAAAATTTCTATGTCCGTT
>JAGAIW010000141.1 GCA_017626305.1 Clostridia bacterium | reverse complement strand
GTAAACGCTAAAATCGCCGAATTGCGACGCATAATCTTTAATAGCCGATTTTATGCTACCGTTCCACGGCAATTTTACAAATATACCGTCGCCCATATAAATATAATTCCCGTTATCACTCGCCGACGCGCCATAGTTCATTGTTACGAAACTGCCAACAGGAATTTTCCCAGCCTTTGCGTCATTGATAATCGCTTGCACATACTTACCTTGTTTTGAATCGGGGTCGTCTATATCGTTAAAATCGCCGAAGTTTTCGGGCTTAAATCCGCTTGCGTAAATATCCAGCGCGCCGTATTTGTCGTAATACCCTTTCGCATATCCTAACATATCGCCAACCTTATTTTTTGCGTCTTGCTTTAATTGTTCGGTGGTCATATCACGCGTAATTTGGGTGTTTGCCTCCTCGTCGCCGTATTGAGCGTCATAGTAATTTTCTGTCGTAACATTCCCCTGTTTATAGAATATCCACCTATCATACGCCTTTTTGGCATTAGTAATATCCTCGTCGGTAACTTTCTCACCTGCATTTCTTGCACGTAAAATCAATTCGTGGATATATTCCCACGTATGAGGGTTACCGCTATTGTCTACATACAATCCATCTTGAATATCCTTTATAACTTGGCTCATATCCAAAGATTCACTTTCCCCGTCAAGCGAAACTTCCGCACCTTTCTTGGTATCGCTCCAAATATCAACCGCCTGTTGGATTTGCTCGTCCGTCCAGCCCCATTGCTTGCCAAGCGCACGAATACTAGCCTCCGAATAATTGCCGTAAGCATTAGGGTTTTGTAAATTAGTAATAAGCGCGGTAAATGCGTTGTTTGCATATTCGCCCTTTGCGTTGGATTGCGTGGTGTTCATAGTGTTGATAACGCTTTGGATTTCTTCTTCCGAAAGCCCTATGTTTTTGCCCATTGCGCGGATAAGTTCTTCCGTTAAACCCGATTCCGAATCCATAGCATAGCCTAAAAGCGTGTTATAACCCGTAGTCTTGTTTTGGCGTTGGGTTTCTTGGTAGGTAAACAAATCCTTATTGAGTGCGGCAATACCGTCCGCGTAGGTCGTTTGCGCTTGTTGCTCCATAGCGATTTTGTTTCTATCCGCCGTTTGCAAATCGGAGCGTTTTTGTGCATAAGCCTGCGCGTTAAGGTAATCACTATAACCGCCGCCTGTCAAGCCCATTTGCGCCATATTTTCCGCGTTTACGCCGTAGGTTGACATATTTTGCATATACGAGGCTTGCGCGTCAGCCGCCGCACGTTCTTTGTAGATTTCCGCCTCTTTCAACGCTTTATCCAGTTTTTCTTTCTCGATTTTCTTTTGTTCTTCCGTCCATTGCTCATACGTCATAGTGGGCGTTTCTTTAATTTTAGGCTCGCCATCGGTTCCACCCTCTACTTTTTCGCCACCGCCATCGGTTCCACCCTCTACTTTTTCGCCACCGCCATCGGTTCCACCCTCTACTTTTTCGCCACCGCCATCGGTTCCATCGCCCGTGTAACTGTATTTTTCCAGTTTAGTGTCGCCACTACCCGTCGCAAAAAACTTTTCGCCCGTTCCCTTAAAGCCGTTGTTATCGAAAGTTACGTCGTCCGCATTGGGTAATCCGCCTATGACTTCGCCCTCGTCGGTAATACTTTTACCGCCACACGAAAAGCCACCGCCAACGGTACCCACTACGCCACCATCAAAGTATTGACTGGGGTCAACAGGCTTTAAGAGATTGCCCCCGACGGAGCCACCGCCTACAAGGGAAAGTCCGTCGCCGTATATAGGCGTTGTCGGATTGCTTGTTAAGTTTGGTGTCAATACGTCGCCGTAGATATTACCTGTTAAGCCCGTTCCGTTTAATCCCGTCGAAACGTCTTTTAGCGTACCTGCACCGACAGGATTTGTAGGCGTATAATTATAGTTGTTTGCATATTGCCCATACAGCCCACCCGTTCCGTTGTTATTCCCCGTCGTAGGCAACGCAAAGAACGTACTGCCACCGTTATTTACAGTTTTCTTTTTTGTGCTTGATAATTGAGTATTTTTATATCCGCTAACCATTATTTAGCCCCTCCTTGAAGATATGAGATATAACCCTCCGCATAACGCGCCTTATCTTCCGCCGCCAGTTTTTGGGCGGTCAATTCTTGGTTTTGTGCTTGGGTTGCTTGCAGTTGCTGTTGCATTGCTTGTGCTTGGCGGATTGCCTCAATCTTTGCCCTTATGCGCTCCACCATATCCCTTGCGTCGGGGTAATGGTGTTTTTCCTGCTGTTGCCAGAAAATAAGCAGGGTTTCGGGGTCGTTCACGTCGCCGTAGCACCCGTTTTGGAAGTTCAAACGGTTTTCCGCCCAAATCATTTCACGGCTTTGCTCCACGTCGCCCGTCAAATCGGTGCTGAATAAATACGACGTGTTGTAATAATACTCGCCGTTTTCGTCGCGCTCGATAAAGTCGTAACGGTTGAACGTAGCGTTTTGCAACCTGCCCGACGAATCGGTGTAAGAAACGGTGCGCGGCTCGTCCGCATAAGCAAGGAAATACTGGAAAATGATTTCGTCAATATCGGCGTAGGCGGCGTTTTTCATTTTACGCTTGGAATCGAGCCGCCCTGCCGCTTGGTTTACCTGTATTTGCTTTGCTTTTCCGCTTTGCGCCGTCGTGTCCGCCTGCCCTTGATAGCTGTCCGTAATGCCCAAAATACGCTTTGCTTGGTCGTACTGCCTTTCCGCCTGCGCGGTGTCTTGCGATAAGTCCACCTGCAAATCAATTCGCCCGTACAGCTTTTGGTTGCCTTGATTGAGTTTAATAACGCTATCGTACACGCCGTTGTCAAACTGTCCTGCGCCGTCTTCGGGCGCGGTGGGATATACGCCAGCTTTCATACTCTTTTCGAGTATGCGGCTTTCCAGCTTGTTGATTGCCTGTTGCTGGGGGCGGATAAATTCGCAGTCGGATTGCCCGAAAAGGCTGTCCTCTTGCGACGTGTTTTTACGGATTACAATGGGGAATTTGGTGGGCGTGAAATACGGCAGGCGCGTCCGTTCCAGTTTCGGCACTTGCACGTCAACCATAAGCGGCACCTTAATACCGTTTACCTCGTCCATTGCCACCGTTCCGTCGTTCAAATACGCCTGCTGGGATTGCGTTTCCATTACCACCTGCCCGTTTTCCATCACGGGGGAATTGGCATAAAGCACGGTGCCGTCGGTAAGCACTATATCGTGGTCTAATTCCTCGTATTCGTCGTTTTGCATTTCGTAATCGGGCTTGTCGCACTCGCAAAGTTCCTTGCGCTTGCCACAATTCTTGCAAATGTACTTTTTACGGGAATAGTAGTCCTCAATGTCGGACAGCTCCACGTCGCCCGACCAAATGTACTGACATATTTTATCGTCGTCGTCCTTGTAGTAGCACACAACGACGGTGGCGGTTTCGTCCGTTTCGTTGCCGTTGTCGCTTTCGGTTTCGTCCGCGTCGTCAAACGATACGCCGTATTTACGCACTAAATCCTCTTTGGTGGTTTCAAAGGTAATAAAGCAGTATTCCATATCGTCAATGTCGTAAATGTACGGTTGCCCTACGAAATGCGACGGGCTCCATACACTCACTTTAACGTCGCCGACGGTCTTATGCGTCTTGATGGAATTATCCCACTCAATAAGCCATACGCTACCGCCGTAAATAGGCGAATACCTTTCGTCTATATCGTTCATACGCTCGAACGGCAGTTTGTTTCGCTTGTTCCGCAACAGTTTTTCCACGCTCTTTGCGTTTCGCTCGGTGCGCTCGGAATAGCTTTCGGGGGAAACGGCAGTCGTGGGTAAATAACTGGAAAACTGGCTTTCGATAAGCTCGTATGTAATGTTGCGCCCCGTCTTTGCAGGCGTGGTGCTGTCGTCGATTTCCAAATCGCCCTTGTATTGTTTGCTCCACTTGTCAAAGTCCTCGCGTTGCCCACTCGTTTGGCTTTGGGCGTTCTCGTACAGGGCTTTGAAAAAGTCTAATTTGTGTTCTTTGTCTATCCGCATTATAACGGTTTACCTCCCTTGCGTTTTATAATAATATCGCGTTCAGCTTGCGATTTAGCGTTCCTATAATCTTCCAGCTCGTCGGGTCTATACTTGACGCGCTTTTCCGCCGCCGCAGGCGCAGGATTTATCCAGTAGATGGCAAAGTATCTCAATGCGTCGCAGTTGTGGACGATTAACCCACCGTTTACAGCGAAGTTATGGACGTTTTCCACCTCCATATTGTACACGTCGGCAAAGCCAGCTCGTCGAATTGCTTTTACTCTTGGCATAGTTTTCGCCTCCGCCTTAAAGCCGTTGCTTTGCAGTTGTTTCCACAGTATTTGCTTTTATGTAGCATTGCCTTTACTGTTGTGTATTCTTTTCCGCACACTTGACATACAAGCGTAACCTTTTCACGCATTGCTTTTTGCAAATTGCTGTTTTCGTATTGTTTTCTATGCGCTTCGCGCCCTGCTTGACTCTTGTGCCACGCGCACGCTTTCGGTCTTGCATATTCGCCCAAATTCTTTTTTGCAAGCTCTGTATTGGCGGTTTGCGCGTGTTCGGTTAAATGCTCCTCGCCTTTTATTGCCTGCAAATTGGAAATATCATTGTTGCCCTTGTCGCCGTCGATATGGTGTATATGATAGCCGTCGGAAATTGCACCTATTTCGCTTTCCCATACGTAACGGTGTAGCCATTGGGGCGCGTGATCGACGTTCCCCAAATAATACCCGTTTGCCGTTTGATAGAATTTAATTCCGTTGTACTCAATTACTTGCGCCACAATCCACCTCCACTATATCGTCGTCCACCCTCAAATCCTTTGCTTGCAACCAGCCTCTTTGCGTTAAAATTTTGTGGTCGGGGGTACATTTGATTGTTCGCCCGTCCTCAATCTCAATCTCGATAATTTCGGCATTTTCTCGCGTTTTTCGAACATCAAAGTATCGGTTTATTTCCCTTTGTCCCGTTTGCTCGTTAAAACTGTAAACAAAACCGCTTCCCCCCACAAGCTCTTTAATCGGCATAGCGCCGTCAACCGTGCTAATTAAAGTATCGCCCGTTAAACAGCTATGCGTAATCTCGTGTGGCTCGGTGGCGCAGTCCGTCGGTTTCTTCTCGTCGCGTTGTAGTTCGGGCAAATACTTAATAAGCCACTTGCAGTTGGTAAAGATATGCAAACGCGGATTACCGTTCGCGTCCTGCTTTAACAGTTCCTTGACGGCAAGCCAGCCCGATTCTCTATCGTTGTTGGATTTCGTCAAATCCAGCCCTGCCTCGCCGAATAAAATAGCCTTGCTTTTGCCCGTTTCTTGGCTCCTGCCCCATAAGTCGGGCGGTGCTAAAAACGCGTAAATTTTCTCGTTTGACGGCGTGTATTCAAGTATCTTTTGGGCGGCGGTTGATATAGGCAGGTTGCTTTGGCACAATTCGCGGTACACGTAGCAGTTATGTAAGTTATCCACCGCTATCCAGTACGCCGCCAACATATCCAGCCCGTAGTCAAATGCAACGTACCGCCGCCATTCGGGCGGTATCTCAAACGGGGTGCAAGTGTGTATCTCACGCTTAAACTCGTCAAAGTATTGCCCCTCGAAGAAATCCCACTCGCCGTGTAAAAGTCCGCGCCGTTCGCTTTCGGGCAGGTTTTCCAAACGCGCGAGGTAGTCGGGGTCTTTTTCCATCAAGAAAATGTTATCCTGCACCTTGCTTGGAATAAATATCCGTCGGCTTATAACAGGCGTTCCGTCGGCTTTGGTGCGGAGCACAATATCGTGCACCTTGTTCCACTCGCCTATATCGACAAACCTTTCCTTTACCCACACGCGCCCTGCCCCTGTCGGGTTGGTGCTCGATTTCATATACTTGGGGAAATCGTTGGCACCACGCAAACGGGATAGCATATACGTATAGATAAACTCGGTAAAATGCGTAAGTTCGTCAAAGCGTATAACGTCGTATTCCGCCGATTGGTATTTATATACGTCCTCCTTGCGCTCCAAATAGCCGCAGTCGATTATGCTACCGTTTTCAAACTTAAATGTGTGGTCGGTGGAATTGTAGTTGTATCTTCCGAACGGGTACACTTCCAGCATTACACGCAGGATTGAACGCTCTAACTCGACGTAGGAATTACGGAAAATAATTTGCTTGCTTTTCGGGTATTTCATAGCGTAGAGAAACGCGTCAATCACTTGTACGTAGCTTTTGCCGCCGCCTGCGGCACCTAACCCCCAAACAGCGTTTCAGTCGCCGTCGATTCGATAAATTGCTCTTGCTTTTCGGTAATGTTCAAATCAAGCCTATCGGCGCGTTTATTTTTCTTTGCCATTTGGGAACTCACCCCCTTTGGGTGTCAACCCTCTCATTTCAAACTTTTTTAACGACATTGATATTTACCTCAAACGGAGCCTCTTGCGCCTGTTCTTGCACCACTCTATCGCTCATATCGTGGTCGTTGATTAAAACAAACTTTGCGAAATTGCCGTCGTATTGCTTGGTAATGCCGTTGTTCTTGGCGATTGCAAGTTGCATTTCCTTTGCGCGTGAGTAAGCGACGGAAAAATGGGGGTGCTTGGCT
>JAGAIW010000140.1 GCA_017626305.1 Clostridia bacterium | reverse complement strand
CTACGTTTCTCATCGTTACGTTTTCAACCGTGCTATTGAACATATACACTGCATAGAGCGAAGAATTCCACCATGCATTGATTGTTACATTTTCAAAGTTTACGTTTTTAACGGTTGCGCCGTTGAGCTTACCAAACAAAGCATAGTTTGCGCCTGCATTCGGTTGTGCATAATTTCTAATGGTATAGCCCATACCGTCGAAGATACCCGTGAACCCATTACCATTATTACCAGCCGTATAAGCGGTGTATTCTGCTCCCATATAATCAATATCGTTACCGAGAACGTAATATCCAGAAATTTCCGCATCCTTATACAATACCGCGTCCATTTCCGCCGCCGTTTCAATAATTTCGTCTGCTACGTGCAATTTAACACGTTTTTGCGTACCGTCGGTTGCAGTTACGATTACGTTGTAAATACCCGATTTACCGATTGCCAACGTACCGTTATTGTAAAGTTCACTAGAACCATGACTTACCGAAGACACAGCCTTTTCCGTACCGAAAATCTTATTTATCTTATCCGCATCCAAAGCAAGGCTTTCATCAACATCAAATACAACCTCTTCTTCAGTTGCCATATTCGATTTCAGTTCGTTTATTTTATCTTCAATAGATACGCTTTCGGCTATGTTAGTAATTCCCAAATTTTCCACGCCAGCAACAAATGCGCTTGCATAATTGAATTGCGTTACGTCGTCCAATTCGCCGCCGTAGATCTCCAACATCAAATACAAAGGCGAAAGCGTTTCCAACGTAATATTGTTATAATATACGCTATAATTGGGATCGGACGTATCCAACGCCGCCATCGCACTGCTAGAATAATCCAACCACTTCTCAAGCGTAGCTTTCGGGAAATATTTAGAAGTTGCAACGTCCTGCTTTAAGATGGATACATTACCGCTTTCGGAGTTGTACAGCGACGTATCCATTGCAAGGAAATCGTTAAACCAATTCCTCATTTCGGTTGCGCCATCGCCGTACGCCGCAGTAAAGAAACCGTCGATCCAACCGTTCCATTCATCATCCGTAGGTTTAGCATTCCACGTTAATTCATGATCAAGATACATTTTCAAAGCCGTCCAACCCGACTGCGCATTCGCACCGAGATTGTACATAAAATCTACGCCGTTATCCGCAGCAATGCCATAATTTGCACGAATACTGCCAAAGTTATTGTAGGGAGCTAACAAACAATATGCGTTAGAGCTATACATCCAAAGCAACAAATCATTGCCCGTAGTATTCAACAAATTTGCCCAGCCTTGCAAATTGTTAAGAGCCGCATTGTTAAACGAATCGCTTCCATCATTCAACGGTTTCGTATAGTTAGCTTCGATGGGCGCATACCAAACCTCGATATGCTCATTCATATCCGTTAAATTTTTCGGTGCAAGATATACCTGATGATATGCTGTGGTGATAATTTTAAAAGTATCCGCACGGTTATCACCTGCATTTTGGAATTTCGTTTCTACCGCAGTACAAAGATCGCTCAGGAAACTTATAACCGTATCCGAGTTATTACCTTTGCTCTTACAAGTGCTACACGTACACGCCCAAGACGTGTTGTCGTTAAACATCGTATCCATAATAGAGAAGCTTGCTTTCGTCTTCGTAGGTTCAGCCATAAACGCATCGAAAATCTTCGTTGCAGCGGTTGATACCATCGCATTGTAAGCAGTAGCATCCCCTTGCGCCGTATAGCAAAGCTCCATAGGCGTATATACGTACCCAAATGAAGACCAGCTCCACTCTTTATCCATCACGTACCATTTCTCATAAGAGCCTTGATAGGTTGCAGGGTCTAAAATCACCAAGGAATTGTGTATGAAATCATTACCGAAACGGATCATATCTTCATACCATCTATCCATACGCAAGCCCTGACGAACGTCGTCGTTCGTCCAATCATTCAAATATCCATTGCCGGCGTAATTATATTCAATATCGGGTTCTAATACCGCATCGAAAGGCAAAAGAACTGTCGAAGTCGGGCTCGCAAACGAATAGGTATCTTTTGCATAATATTCATAATCCACCAACGCGCCGAGCAATTCGTCAACACCGTAGGAAATTCCCTCGTCGCCATTGCCAACTACAAAAAGCGTATTCCCATTCGTCTTCCACGCCGTTGCAGTAGCTTTCGTCGAGTTGACAGTCACGTTGTTTTTCGTTGCCAACGCCGTTGCGCCGACAGAAATATACTTTTCCGACGTTGTTTCATTTCCAGTTTCCGTAACGATAGGCAATATAACGCCCGTCGCTTCCTTTAACACGCTTTGCAATCTATTTGCAGCCGCGCTTTCAATCGACGCTGCATTTGCAGAAAGCAAAATCTTATAATCCGAAGCCCCGACAAAGCTTTCCGTAGACAACGTCGTGTTCAAGATATATTCTTTGCCGTTAAACGTACAAGTCGCCGTCAAGGACGTCGTACCTGCACTCACAGCCGTAATTGTTTGACCGTTTACCGTTGCAATACCG
>JAGAIW010000139.1 GCA_017626305.1 Clostridia bacterium | reverse complement strand
TCTTGTACTACGACGCAGGCTCCCTACATCGGCGAAGACGGTTTTTGGTACGTCATTGGTTAAAAGACGGACGTAAAAGCGACCGGTGAAAAAGGTGAGCAGGGTGAAAAAGGTGACAAAGGTGACAAGGGCGACAAAGGTGATTCCGGAGTGAAACCCGAAGAGGTTACTTTGGTGGAAGAACTTGTAGAATCCGAATTTGAGACGAAGGGAGTCGTATCGGGCGACCTCGACGCAAAGGGTAAATTCTACGCAGACTATGCGTCGACGGAAGACGAACAGAAAGCGGCGCAGGCGCTTCACATCGAGATGTGCGAAGAAGGACAAGTTCTTTTGAAGAACGGCGACTCGGATGCGGCGCTTCCTCTTACGGAAAAACAGAAGAACATTACGTTATTCGGCGTATCGTCGGTGAATTTCTCGGTTGGCGGCGCAGGTTCAGGTGCTACGAAGCAGAAAGCTGCAGACGATCCGAATGCACCCAGCTTCAACTGGCAGACGGGCTTTGAATCCGAGGGTTTCAACGTTAACCCCAAGACAATCGCGATGTATAATAGCTGGTTAAGCACGCAGGATTCTTCCAAGACGTCGGGCGACCATCTGAATCCCCCCATCAGTAACTACGGTCCCTCCATCGTAAGCTCTTACAGCGGATATAACGACGCGGCAATCATCGTTCTTTCGAGAATCGGTGCGGAAAACGAAGACCTTAAGACCAACAACGCTCCCGGTCATGCAGACGAAGACGAGCATTATTTGCAACTGAACGATAACGAAGTCGAACTCGTAAAGCACGTGAAACAGCACTTCAAAAAAGTTATCGCGATCATCAACTCTTCGAACATTATGCAGGTACCCGACCTTGCCGAACCCAAAACTTCGGATAACCTCGGTGTAGACGCTCTGCTTTGGGTAGGCGGCGTAGGGAACGCAGGTACCGTTGCGACGGCAAGAATCATCAACGGTAAAGTAAATCCTTCCGGACATACCGTAAGCACTTGGGAAAAGGATATGACCAAAGCGCCTTACTGGAATAACTTCAGCGCAAATACCCAGGTGAAAGATGCAGAGGGCAACCGCTCCAATTCCTTCTTCTACTATGACGGCAAACAGACCGAGTACGTAAACCTTGAATATCGTGAAGGTATTTACAGCGATTATCGTTACTATGAGACGGGTTACGACGACAAAGAAGCGGAACAGACGGGTTCCGGCGCAGCATGGTATGATAGCCAGGTGCTTTATCCTTTCGGTTACGGTCTGAGCTATACGAGCTTCAAGTGGGATCTTGCAGGTATTGCGAAGAATAAAACGATTTCTTCCGCAAAACAGACCATTACGATGAAAGTGAAAGTCACGAATACCGGTTCCGTTGCAGGTAAAGACGTAGTACAACTGTACTATACGCAACCTTACACGAAGGGCGGTATTGAAAAGGCTTCCGCAAATCTCGGCGACTTTGCAAAGACGAAACTCTTGCAACCCGGTGAAAGCGATATCGTCACCCTTCAGATCGTTGCGCAGGATATGGCGTCCTTCGACTGGAACGACGCAAACAACAATGGATTCGAAGGATACGAACTTGAAAAAGGTACGTATAAAATTTCCGCTCGTAGAAACTCCCACGAAGTCGTTTTGAGCGAAGAATTCAATTTGGCAAGCGACATTCAGTGTAAGACCGACTACATCAGCGGGAAAGAAGTGACCCCCGTATTTACCGATGAATACACCACGGTAAACGATTCGCTTTTGGATGGCATGATCAGCCGTGCAACGGGTATGGTTCAGCCTGCGGCTCCCACGCTTGAGGACAGAACGCTTACCGAAGACGAATGGGCGGTACTTGAATCTTCCGACTATTACTATCCGTATATGGATAGTGACGACCAGGCATACTTCGTCAGCAACAACGGACTCCCCACGAGCTGGACGCAGAGTGCAACGGATACGGGTTGGTCGATCAGTTCTATGTCGCCGGAATTCCTGGCAGAACTTGCAAAACTTACGGGCGTAACCTATGAAGACGCACAACTTGTGAACGGCGTGTTGACGATTGCGACCGACGCAGGCACGAAGGCTTGGGACGAATTGCTCAATAAGATGAGCTATCAGGATATGTTCAATCTCATTAAAGCGGGTGCTTCCGGTGCGAACGGCCCCGTACAGTTGAGCGGCTCTACTTGCTGGCAGACCAGCCCCGTCACGGCGGCAACTTACAACAAGGAACTCGTAAGAGAACAGGGCAGAATGTATGCAAACGAAGCTATCTTCAAGGGTATTAAATCCTGGTACGGCAACGGTTGCGATATTCACCGTACGCCTTTCTCGGGACGTAACTTCGAATATTATTCGTCCGATCCTTTCCTTTCCGGTATCATGGCGGAAATCGTAGTGGAAGAATGTACCGCAAAGGGTATCATTTGTATGACGAAGCACATGTTCGCAAACGATCAGGAATATGCACGTAACCAGTACGGCGGTGTCGCTACTTTCGCAACCGAACAGGTATTCAGAGAAATTTCCGCAAAACCTTTCCAGATGGTTGCTCAGATGGGCGGTACGCTTTCGTTCATGACGGGCTTCAACCGTTTGGGTTGGGTGACGCAGTCCTGTAACTATGCGGCACATCAGAGATTGATTCGCGATCAGTGGGGCTTCAGAGGTTTCACCTGTACCGACGCTTGGTCTAAAGATCACTGGTCTCTCGACCTTACGCTTCGCGGCGGCGACGAAGCGCACATGAGCGCGAACTATGACAGCAAGACCGGTCTTACGACGAAAGGCGTAGAGTGGAAGGCTGACGCTCGTGGCGGTAAGGGTAACGTATTCGTTCCCAACGCAGATGGCGACGCAGCTGCGATTGAATCGGCTACGCAATACTATGCAGTACGTAAAGCGGCGCAGAGAATTCTCTATGCGTATGCAAACAGCAACAACGTGAAAAACTATGCAAATGCAATGACGCTCGGCGCAACGTTGTATGCAGGCGAAGCAAACTCGGCAATTGCATTGAGCGATTTGACGAACGATCTTGTCATCACTTTGGCAAAGGACGCAACGCTTCCCGCAGGTCTTAGCGTCAACGGCGACCTTATTTCCTTGGTGGGCGTCAAGGCGGAAGAAAAGACGGAAGGCTACGAATATATCGAAGTTTACACGGCAGGTAAGTCCGGACGTCCCGGTACATATACGTATTACCTCGGCGAGGGCGAATATAAAGTTCCCGTTACGGTAACTTGTGATACGTGGGTTAAGAATATAAGCACCGAACTCGTGATCAGAGTTGTGAATCCCCTTACGATAAATGGCAACAATATCGCAGGTGACGAAGTGGCTCTTACCGTGAAAGCAGGCGCTGATATCAATGCTACGGTAGGCTCGGACTATTACGCTTATTACACCGAACACTCCTCCGGTCGTGTAATGCACTGGTTCAACAGTGAAGAACACGGCGACTATGTACAGCCCGGCGACAGATTCGAATGTCTTGCATATCCTCCCGAAGAAGCGGATACGAGCTATCTTACGGCGTTCAGACTTGTAAGCGTGAAAGACGCTGCCGATCAGGACGTTACCGGTATTACGGGCGAAGCTGTTAAGGCGCAATTCATCGGTAAAGGTATGTCGGCTTATGAAATCGTAACCGGTATTAAACTGTCCGGTTCGTTCGCTACGGCAGGAACGTATTACGTAACCGTTGAATACGACGTGCCTATGGTAAGTTGGTTCGGAAGCGGCTGGTATAGCTTGCCCGGTTCGATGAAGACCATCTCTAAGACTTTCAAAATCGTTGTTGAATAATTGACGACTTTGGTAGCATAACCAACCATGTACTCCGACAGTTGTCTGTCGGAGTACAGCATTAGTTAAAATAATGGTAACGGAGTAAAAAAAATGAAAAAAACAAATAAAATTATTTCAGTAGTATTGTCGTTGTGCGTTGCGTCGGCGGTTTTCGTCTCGACCGGTTGCTTTGGCGGCGACAATAGCTGCAGTTCAAACAGAGTGCCTCCGCTCGTGAATGGGGGGTCGGATAATAATTCTTCAAATTCTGATTCTGGCACGGAGTCCGATTCCAGTACGACTTCCGATTCCAGCACGACCGAGTCCGGCGACGTAGTCAATCCCGAAAATAAGACGCCGAAAAAGATTGAGGTTGAAACAAAGCCGACGAAGAGCAACTACGTGGTAGGTGACGTGGTGGACGTAACCGGTGGCGTGATAAAGGTAACGTATACGGACGGGACCACCGAACTCGTCCCCATGACGGCAAAAGAGTTGACGATAACGTTGCCCACGTTGTCCTCTTCCGGAACGAAGAAGGTCACGGTTAAATTCGGACAGAAGAGTACGTTGTTTTATGTAAGCGTAGCGGATAAGAGTTTTGTCGTTACGTTTAACCTCAATTATGAGGGGGCTACAAACGTCGAACTTTCGGTGCGTAGCGGCGACTCGGCGGTTGAGCAAACGCCCGAAAGAGCGGGGTATACGCTTTACGGCTGGTATGAAAGCCAAGATTACATTGAAAAATTCAACTTTGAAAGCAAAATCGAAAAAGACGTTACCCTCTATGCGTTATGGAAAGAGGACGGAGTGAATTACGTCGACGTTACGTTCGATTATGGATATTATGGACAGAGAATCAACTCGTACTCCTATCCCGTTAAGTCGGGCGAGGCTGTGAACAAACCGACGGTCGATCCCGTTCGCGTCGGATATGCTTTCAACGGTTGGGTAAACGAGGACGGAGAGGCGTTTGATTTTAATACGGCGGTATCCGCAAACACGACCGTGAAGGCAAGCTGGACGAAAACCGTTACGGGTAAAAATGATTACGTATTCGAGGCAGAGGATACCGACCTGACAGGGAAGATAGGACCCGCGCTTTCGGGACAGGCGGTTGAAGAAGGCATGATCATTTCGCCCGCAGCTGAAAGAGAGGCAAGTGGCGGTCGTGCAGTCAGCTATCTCTATCAAGCCGGGCTTTATCTCGATTTCGATTTTGCAAGCGATGAAGAAGTAAACGATGCAACGCTGTCGATCAGCCTTTCGCAGGAATACGTGGACTATACGTATAATCCCGATAATTTTGTAATTCTTGTCAACGATGTTCCCGTAAGTTATTCGGAGATCGTTTTGACAAATGTGCCTTACGCTGACGACAATCACGCAGACTGCTTGAAGTTTGAGTATTTCCTCATCGGTACAAATTTGACTTTGAAGAAAGGTGCGAATAGAATCAGAGTTTACATTGCGGACAACGCTCCCATTGAAGGTACGACCATGAAAGCGCACGCGCCCATTGTCGATGCAATTAAATTGAATACGTCGGCTGTGCTTATTTGGGATGGCGGAAAGGATTTACCTAAAAATTATAAATAATAAACGGAGTAATTAAACGAAATGGCAACGATTTTTAAAAATAAAAAGTCAAGAATATGGCTTATCGTTACGGCTGCTTTAGTTGCTCTGATGCTTGTGGTGACTATCCTCACGCAGACGATGTTCTATTCTTTTCTGTGCTTGGTTCTCGACAGACCCAAACCCGTTTATAAGGAAGGCGCGCTGGCAATGTATAGCACGGATACGGTAGGTTCTAAAAAGGAGGCAAAGGATTTTGCCAACAAAAAGACTGTGGAATTGTGCGAAGAAGGGTTCGTGCTTCTTAAAAATAACGAATCCGCATTGCCCCTTGATAAAAATGCGAAAGTCAGCGTATTCGGTAAAAACAGCGTCAATCTTTCCTACGGCGGATCCGGCTCTAGCGCCTTTACAGACGTAACGTATAAGACGATTTACGACAGCCTCGAAGAGGCAGGATTCAAAACGAATCCGACGCTTAAAAATTTCTATGAGAACGATAAGTTATCCGGAAGTAAGCGTGCGGCGAACTCCGACGATTTGGACAGCGGCGGAAATCAAATGATTGCTACGGCGGAAACTCCGCAGAGCAAATACACGGATAACGTGAAAGACAGTTATTCCGAATGGAACGACGCAGCTTTGATCGTCATTACGCGTATTGGCGGCGAAGGGTTTGATTTGCCTCGTTATCAGGGTACGACTGCGGGCGCGGTTTCTGCCGATTCGCATTATCTTGAACTTGACGCAAACGAGAGAGAGCTTATCACGGCTGTGTGCGATGCAGGCTTTAAAAAGGTAGTAGTGCTTTTCAATATTCCTTCCGCAATGGAAGCGACTTTCCTTGAAGATACTTCCTACCTTGCGTGTGCGGATAAAATAGACGCGGCTTTATGGTTCGGCTTTACGGGCGGCGAAGGGATCATGGCTTTGGGTAGTATTCTTTGCGGCGACGTCACTCCGTCGGGCAGAACGGTTGATACGTGGAGCGCAGATTTTACCAAAGACCCTACGTTTGTTAACTTCGGGACGGGCAATACCGACACGACGAAAGACTGCTATCAAAGTTACGATTCTAAAAACGATAAGTGGAACGATTTATTGTACTACTTCGTTGACTATGAAGAGGGTATTTACGTCGGCTATCGTTATTATGAAACGCGTAGTTTGGTCGAAAATCAAAAGGAAGGTGCGACCAAGGACGAGTGGTATGAGGCGAACGTGGTATACCCCTTCGGCTACGGACTTTCCTATACAAATTTCGAGTGGACCACAAAGAGCGCAAAGACGGGCACCATTACCAAGAACGGCAAGATAGAGATAGAAGTAGAAGTTAAAAACATCGGTACGAAGTATTCGGGCAAGGACGTAGTCGAAGTTTATGCACAAGCGCCTTACGATGCCGAAAAGGGCGGAATAGAGAAAGCTTCCAAAGTTCTCGTCGGTTACGCAAAGACGGACGAATTGGCGGCAAATGGCGGAATGGATACCGTAAAAATAGAGATTGATCCCTATTATTTTGCTTCTTACGATTACAGAGACGCAAATAAGAACGGATTCTACGGCTATGAGCTTGAAAAAGGCGAATATAAGCTTTATATTTCACAAAATGCCCACGACGTAGTGGACGAGATTACGCTTACGCTTGCGGAAGACATTAAATATGAGACCGATAACGTAACGAACAATAAAGTAGGTAACAGATTTACGAAGGAAGGAAGCGTAACGGCAACGGATATTACCAAAGTTTCGGACAGCGATATGCAACTTTCCACAGTTTTGTCGCGTACGGATTTTGAAGAAACGTTCCCTACGGCAAATACGCAGGAAGAAAGGAATATTTCCAAGGAACTTTTGGCGGAAATTCAAGATGTTAATCACAATAATCCCACCAATTTTGAGGAGTGTGACCCTGTATGGTTTGGCGAAGAAGCTATTTATCAAGTAACGGATTTGCTTCCTCTCGAACAGCCTGAGGCAAGCCATCTTCCCATTATTCCCTACGGCGGCGTAGATGAATACGGCAACGATTGGGATGAGATTTGGACCGTGCTTCTTTCTCAGTGTACGGAAGCTGAACTTATTAACCTGTATAACTACGGAGCGTATGAAACGAAGGCTGTTGGCAGTATCAATATGCCTGCGACAATTTGTTCCGACGGCCCTGCAGGATTTACTTGTTTCATGAACAAGCAAATGGTAAACGGTACCTGCCATTATTGCAGCGAACCTGTTATAGCATCTACTTGGAACGACGACCTTGTTGAGAGCCTTGGCGAAACGATGGGCGACGAAGCATTGATGGGCGACGGCAACACGCCGTATTCCGCTCTGTATGCACCCGGCGTCAATATTCACCGTTCGCAATTTGGCGGTAGATGTGCGGAATACTTCTCGGAAGACGGATTCTTGAGCGGGAAGATGGCGGCAGCTCAAATTCGCGGCGCGCAGAGGAAAGGCTTGATTATGTCTGTGAAACACTTCGCGGCAAACGAACAGGAAACCCACCGCTCTATTTCGGGGGACTTGTCCTGGCTTACGGAACAGTCCTTGCGTGAAATCTACCTTAAAAGCTTTGAAATCGCGGTGAAAGAGGGGGCAACAAGAAGTGTCATGTCCTCCTTCAACCGTATCGGAACGAAGTGGACGGGCGGCGATTACCGTTTGCTTACCGAAATTCTTCGTGATGAATGGGGATTCAAAGGTATGGTTATCTGTGACTTTAACACGATTCCCAAATATATGAACTCCAGACAGATGGCTTATGCCGGAGGCGATATCAATCTGACGCAGACACCCGTAAGTTGGTGCGATCCAAACGATATGGGCGACTCCATCATGTTGCAACAGAGCGCAAAAAATCTTATCTATACGTTCGTAAACAGCAACGCGATGAAAGGCGAGGTGGATCACTATAATCCTCCCGTTTGGGTTATCTTACTGTACGTAGTCGAAGCGTTGATCGTAGTAGGGTTAACCGTTTGGGGATTCTTTGCCTTACGGCAAACGTCGAAGGGCGGCTCAGTAGGAGTTTCTAAGAAGGCGACTCGGAATAAAAGCCAAAGAAAGTGAATAATTAAAAACTAAAAACATTTTAACGACAGGACGGTTAGCTATGAATAACATCAAGAATAAAATTATTTTGATTATATTGATTGTTGTCATTATGCTTTCCGTGCCTGTCGTTTTCTTGTCTATAGGCTTAAGCGGCGTGGTTTTCGACGAGACGTATTTTGCTGAGTTGCCCTGCATGGTAAAAAAATTGGAGGAAACGGAAGGCGAAAAAATCGTAATTGTCGGGAATTCAAGCGTGGCTTTCGGTATTAATTCCGACAGGTTGGAACGTAATCTCAACGAAAGCGGCTTAGATTATAAGGTTTGTAATTTTGGGTTATACGGCGCTCTCGGCACGAAAATAATGTTGGATTTATCCGAACGGTATATTCATCAAGGCGATATCGTTATCTTTGCTCCCGAGCCCGACGCACAGACCATGAGTTTATTTTTTTCGTCGCAAAACACGTGGAGGGCATTTGACGGAAATTATTCGCTGTTCTTCTCGATAGCAGAGGAAAACAGACCTTCTCTTGTGGGAAATTATATCGGATTTGCACAGGAAAAATTAAAATATAAGTTAACGGAGAAACCATCGGGAAACGGCGCATATTCCAAAAGTTCTTTTGATGAAAACTGCGATATGGCCTATGAACGAAAATGCAACGTTATGTACGGCGGGGTGGACAGCAACAGGAAAGTGGATTTTAATAAAGAGTTATTGAAACCCGAATTTGTGGAATACGTCAACAGATATGCAAAAAAAATCACGAAAAGGGGCGCTGAAATTTATTTTTCGTTTGCGCCTGTAAATTCCGACTCGATTTGTTCGGATGAGAAAAGCAAGTCTGGCTACGTAAATTTTATAAAAAATTTTTCATTTCCCGTAATGGGAGAAATAGACGATTTTATTTATGATAAGGAATGGTTTTACGATTCCAACGTACATCTCAATTCAAACGGCAGCATCATGCATACCGACAATTTGTATTATAAGATTTGTCAACAGTTGGGGCAGGAGTATTCCGTGAAAGAGTTACCCCAAAAGCCTGCGTTACCCGACTTGTCTCAGACGGGGGAGGGCAATAACGCTTATTCAAAGTACTTTACATATACGCTGAGGGAGGACGGCACGTACCTGATTGACGGTATAACGGAAGAGGGGGCAAAACTTGCACAGATTACCTTGCCGTATAGTTATAACGGAACTTTTGTTACGGGTTTTGTGCCGAAAGTGTTTCAAAACAACTCCGCAATCACTGAAATTACTTTGCAAAAAAATATAGCTTATATATCGAATTTAAGTTTTGACGGGTGCGTTAATTTAAAAAGCATTCGGCTTTTGCAGGACGATCCGACAAAGATCGGCGTAGGGGCAGAGCTGTTGGCGGGCGTTCCGTCGACTTGTAAAATTTACGTCCATGAAGAAAGTTTGAGAAATTATATAAATAATTATTTTTGGAGTTATTATGCGACGTCGCTGTACGGTGAAAAAAGAGGGGGGACGGGTGAGAATAATACGGATGACAACGGCGAAGAGGAAGATGCGTCGAACGGGAATGAAGAATTTACAGTAAAGATCTTTGAAAATCAGGCGTTTACGTGCGAGCAATACTCTTATACGGTAAAAAAAGGAGGGAAATTAGTGATTGAACTAAATACCGTTACGGGCGCCAGATATTTATCGTGTAACTATAAAAACTGTTCCGTTTTTTCAGGGAAAAGCAAGGTAACGGTAACTCTGTATAACGTGATTCGAGACTGCGAGATTTCGTTCAATTTTGACGTGAAAAAATGTAGCATAGTTTATGACGCAAACGGCGGAGAAGTCTCCGAAAGCGGGGGGGATACGACGTTTTTGAGAGAATATAGTATGCAAGTCCGCCAACGCATAAATACGGAAAGCGGCACGAAAAATCTTTATCGCGAAGGCTATTCGTTGATAGGTTGGAATACGTCGGCGGACGGAACGGGGGAGCATATAGGGCTTGGAAGTCGGTTGACTATGGCAAACGGCGAAAGGAAAACTCTGTATGCCGAATGGAAAAAGTGGACGGTTGCCGATTATCGCTATGAGTTGGCAAGCGACGGTAGGATA
>JAGAIW010000138.1 GCA_017626305.1 Clostridia bacterium | reverse complement strand
TGTTCCCATTCCGAACACAGAAGTTAAGCTCTTTTACGCCGAAAGTACTTGCAGGTTACTGCCGGGAGGATAGGTAATTGCCGCTTTTCATGAAAAGAACTAAGTGAAAACTTGGTTCTTTTTTCTTTGCAACGGACTGTTAATCCGCGTTTTATTTAAACCAAAAACTTCTTTTTCTTTTTATACATACGTTCGTCTGTGTTTTGCTGCTCACGTTTGATACATTTTTCTCTTTCGTTACTGTATCTTTTGCGAGTTCGACAAGGAGAAGTTTAAACTTGATTTATAACTAAATTATAGATTTTTATTGTTGTTTTATAGATTTTAATAAAAATTGAGCAAAATATATTTAATTCTAAGTTTAATCTTAAAAAATTTAGGGGTAAATAAAATTATTTTGTTGAGATGAAAGGATTGATTAAAAATAAAATATATGTTATAATGTTATAAAAATAAACAGGAGCGTTTGATGAAGGCAAAAAAACAAACCATTACAATTAAAAAGTCGAACGGTCGCGTTTATACACCAAATTTTATAGTAAATAATATCTTGGATTTATCGAGTTATTACGGCGAAAAAATTTTGCTAAAGCACGCTATTGATAACAGCTGCGGAGATGGTGCGTTTTTAAAAGAAGTTGTTAAAAGATATTGTGAGGAGTCAATAAAAAGAAAGGTAAATCTTGACTCTATAAAAAAAGAACTTGAATATTATATTCATGGAATCGAGATTGATGAAATAGAACGAACTAAATGCATAGATAATCTGGAAAATGTTTCCAGAACTTATGGTATTTATAATGTTAAATGGGACATTATTTGCGGAGATGCTTTAAAAGAGTGTAAATTTGATGGTAAAATGGATTTTGTATTAGGAAATCCGCCGTATATTCGTATTCATAATTTAGGTGATAGTTTTGACAACGTAAAAAACTTTTCTTTTGCTCAAAGTGGCATGACAGATATATATATAGTTTTTTATGAAATTGGAATTAAAATGTTGAATGAAACTGGTGTATTGGGATATATAACGCCGAGTTCTTTCTTCAATAGTGTTGCGGGGAGTTTTATGCGTAGGGAGCTCATTCGTCAGAACCTGCTCTCTAAGGTTGTTAATCTTAGGCATTTTCAAGCGTTTAAAGCGACAACGTATACGACGATTATTATTTTAGAAAAAAATAGACGCAAAGAAGAAATTGAGTATTATGAATATAATGAAAGGAATTTAATTCCATATTACGTTGATACACTATCTTCTAATGACTTTTATATATCTGACGCTTATTATTTTGCTAAAAAAAGTGAATTAAGATTATTAAAGAAAATTTTTTTCAACCTAGGGAAAAGTGATATTTTAGTAAAAAATGGATATGCGACTTTGTGCGACGGCGTTTTTATAAATACGTTTCTTTTCCAGTCAAAATATATTATTCCTGTTATTAAAGCATCAACAGGTGCAACAAATAAGATAATTTACCCATACGACGAGAACACAAAACTTATATCGCAAGAAGTACTTTCTAATGAAAAAGAGCTATATGCATATTTAGTTGCCCATAAGAAAGATTTGCAAAAAAGAACAAATGAGAAGAGTGAAGATAAGTACTGGTATGCATTTGGAAGAAGTCAGGCTTTAAATGATACGTATAGGGATAAGCTATCAATAAATACTTTATTACGCACAATAAAAGACTGGAAGATTGTTTTTGCTCCGAAAGGGACAGGGGTTTATAGTGGTTTGTATATCACCAGTAAAATTATAAGCTATGAATCTATTGAGAATGCATTAAAGAGTGAAGAGTTTATTTCATATATTGCATTGTTAGGGAAGTATAAAAATGGTGGGTATTATACTTTTTCTTCAAAAGATGTTAAATCGTATTTAGATTATAAATTTGCATATAATGGAGGATTAAGTAATGACGAATGACAAATTTTTGGAAGTATTAAGAGACTCGTTTAAGGTTTATTTAGAAACAAGCGCAAGAAGCAATAAAAAACTGGAAATTTTACATGGGGCGATTGCGGAAGATTTAAGTCAACGTTTGGGCGCGGGGTATCAAATTAAGTCATTAGGTTATGGAACAGGAAAGGAAGCTAAGATAAATGGTCGTTATATGGAAAAAGCGGTCGATATTTCCATTTTTAAAAAAGAAAAGGCCTTAGGTGGTATAGCAGTTAAATATATAATGAGTAATTATTCGCAAAATTCTAATAATTACTTTGAAGGAATGCTCGGTGAAACTGCAAATTTAAGAACGAATAGTAAGGCATATTTCCAAATTGTAATTTTACCAAAACATGTGCCTTACTTTAAAAAAGATGGCTCCATTTCAAAGATAGAAACAATAACTGCACATAATATTGAAAAATATTTAAAGCTTTCTCAAGATGATACTAGTGTATATATGCATACTCCCACAAAGACATTGTTTTGCTTGATTAATACACCACAAGTTTTAACGACGATTATTAGAAATAAGACGCAATATACGGAGTATCTATTAACAATGGACAAATTTGAAATTACTTTGTGTAATGACAAATACTCTTTTAAAGATTCGATAGTTTATAATGATTATGAAAATTTTATCAATAAGGTTGTGAATTATATTAACTTTTTAGATTAGTAAAGTTGGCATAAAAATTCAGTAATAACTTTTATAAAAACGCTACAAACTTTTATTTATAAGGTTTATAGCGTTTTTTGATTTTTTATACATACGTTCGTCTCTGTTTTGCTGTTCACATTTGATACATTTTTCTCTTTCATTACTGTATCTTTTGCGAGTTTGACAAGGAGAGAAGTTAAAATTTTGCGTTTTATAGCTGTTATTTTTCGCTTTTAAAAAATATATGGGGCTCAAATGAAAGTTATTGTTGTTTATGAAACAAAATGCATTGAAAAAAACTTTATTTTATGATATAATCAAAAAATAGGAGTGCGCTATGAGTGATTTGAAAAACTTTGATTCAAGATATAATTTAGGGGATGAGCTGATTCATTCTATAAAATCATTTTTTAACAATAAACAAATAGAATTGATACCGTTTGGCGTGGAACGGCTTTGCGAAAACAAAGCTTTAAAGGAGTATATCAATTCCGCAGAAGTGAATTATAGCCATTCTGGAATGTTGGTAAAATTTGCTCCTGATTTTATTTTATTAACAAAGGACAATCCGCAAAAGCTTTATTTTATTGAGACAAAGGTGTCCATTACTCCGTTATGTTATCCTAGTATTATTAAAGAAATTGAAACAAGGCATGATAGAAAAATTCCCGTTTCTGACATAGGCGTTATAGCTAGGGAGGCATGGAATGCATATAAAACGTTATATCCAAATTTGATTATTGTCAGCGCCTCAACGTATAATCCGCAATTATTGAAGGCTCAATTTGTGGATAAAATACAATGTTTAAGGTGCTACAATGGGGGCAGTAAGGTTGGGTATGATTGCACTAAGTGTCCTTTATTATCTCGCGAATTTTTCTCTTATGAGAGAAATTTTCACTCGCAAGGCAGCCAGACCCCGCAAACAAATTTGGATTTAGCGTCGTTTGAAGAATTTGAAACGTTTTTTGATATGTTGGATATAGAAACCGTTCACGAAAACGTTGAGCAATTCAAAGAAAAAATGAAAGCGCGGGGCGTTTTTTTCCAAGGCAATTTGTATGAATCGATTAAAAAGAATATTTCGGAACAATTAAAAGCAGAAGGTTGTTACTGGGTAAAATAAAAGTAAGGGCAAATGCCCTTACTTTTTTAATGAGAAAAAATACCGCTGAACGCGCGAGTGTTTTTTATCCAAGTCTTATCCAAATTTCTTCGGCTATTTCATTGATATCATCTATTTGTAAATATGATTTTGCAAATTCAAGAATTTCATTATGCTCGGAAAGGATTTTTAATATCGCTTTGATTTGTTTTTCTTTCGCCGTCGCGTTTTTCTTTAACATATCGTGACAAATAGGGCAAAGCTTAACGAGATTTGCTATATTGTCTAGTTCAACGCCGTTTTTATAAGAAATAACGTGGTGAACTTCAAAGTGTTGCTTTCCAGTTCGTTTATTGACAAACGTTTCCGTTGCGCCACAAATAGCGCATTTATCTTCGGCAATCTCGTTGAAAAGTTCGATAATCGTTCTATTACGGTTTGTCTTTTCGCTGAGAGAGTTATCCGTAAACCCTAACTTCTTTCTTAATTCGGCAACAGCGACGGGGGTTAATCGCTTTTCGTAAATAAAGTTTGTAAAAAAATTGAGATATTTTATAAAGGTAACGTCGTAATCCGTGCGCTTGGGCAAGTCAAGTGCAAAGAAAGTTATGCCGTCAAGCTCTGTTTTACCGTGGTTGCGATAAGAATGATCGAAAACGGTGGCTTTGTATTTATTGATAAACCCGATTTGGTTGGCGTAGAACATCAGGTTAATTCTAAATTGTGCATTCCTTTGATTTTTGCCGTTTACATATTGCGGTTGAAGATTGCGCGCATTAAAATTCGCATAGGCAATCGGTAAATCCATCATATTCGTAAGAATTTGCGCTTTTTTAAGCTCTACGTTGTTATTATAGAAATAGTCTTGGGCAATGAGTTTTGCCGTGGTGTCTACACTTCCGCGGAGCTCCATAAATCCACGTATGAAGGATTTTTTATCGTCGTTGAATTCTTCACCAGTTAACCAGTCGCACGTCAACATTTTCTTATAAAGAAGAGCATAAAATTGCGTGGACGTTATTTGTAAATCATTGACCAAGTAAAAGCGCAGCTCCATGTGGCTTTCTTTTACGTTATATTTTTCCCAGTTATAAAAGCCGGAAAAGTGATTTAAACTTGCGATAAGTTCATCAGCATAAGCATAAAAAGGAAAATCGTCTTGGTAAACGGCTTTTGAGATGCGAAAAGACGTATACGCATAAAAGCAAGGTTGTCCTAATATCGTAGCGGTCATAATACGATTGAGAAACGCACCGTATAAAAAAGGCTTGATTTCCTTTTTCGCTAGTAATTCGCTGACAGTTAATCTTTTCATGTGGTAAATTCTCCCATGGAATAACTATATTATATCAAAGATACGTGCAAATGGCTAGTATTTTGATAGTCGCAAAGAATTTTTGTTTTTTCAATATAAAAACAGTTGATTTTTTATCTACAAGGTGTTATACTTTGAGGGACTATGGTTTAGTCCCTCGGCAAAAGAAAGGAGAATGGATAATGCAATTTAAGGTACTCGATTTATTTTGCGGCGGCGGCGGTTTCAGTTGCGGTTTGGATTCTCTCCCTGCGTTTAAAACGGTAATGGGGGTGGATTTTGATGGAAACGTTTTGGAGACTTTTGAAAAAAACATTAAAGGCTCGATTACGATCAAGGGCGATTTGACAGATGCTGCTACAAAAGAATTGGTTGTCAAGAAAGCGAAAGCGTTAAAAGTCAATATGATTATTGGCGGACCACCCTGTCAAGGGTTCTCCTTAAAAGGAAAAAACTTAGGTATAAATGACCCAAGGAATTTTTTATTTAAAGAATACGTTACGATCGTACAAGAAGTTAATCCTGAGGTATTTATCATTGAAAACGTCAAAAATTTGATCAATGCCTGTGAAGGTTTTTTTATTAAGCAAATCTTAGACGAGTTCCACAAGCTTGGCTATATCGTGAATTATGATATATTGAACGCCGCGGATTTTGGCGTTCCGCAACATAGAGAACGGGCAATTATTATTGGCTCTAAGTCAAAGAGTATCAGTCCGCCGACGTCCAGGAATATTACGACAACGGTTAGGGACGCGATTTCCGATTTGAGCTATCTAGAATCGGGCGAAGGAAGTTTTCAATCCAACTATATAACGGACGCACAAAGCGATTATCAAAGACAAATGAGAAAAAACTCGGCGGCTTTGTATAATCATGCCGCAACCGCGCATGCAAAAGTGGCTCTTGATAAACTTGCCATGATCCCGCCTGAGGGGGATAAAACGGCTTTACCGAAGGAATTACACGGAAAACAAAAGTTTTCTACGACGTGGGCAAGGCTTGTGTGGGATACGCAAAGTCCTACGATTGATACGAGATTTGACACACCGTCAAACGGGAGAAATTCGCACCCCTATTTAAATAGAGCGATAACCCCCCGAGAGGCGGCTAGGATTCAAAGCTTTCCAGATGATTATATTTTTTATGGAAAGAAATGTAACGTTTGTAAGCAAATCGGTAACGCCGTTCCGCCGTTATTAGCAAGAGCGATAGGGGAAGAAATTGTTGCGGCGTATCAAGATAAAACAATCCAGCTTGATAATTGCACGTTAATGCTTGGGGACGCTACGGCTATTGTCAAAGAATTGATTGCGCAAAATATAAAAGTAGACGCCGTTATTACCGATCCGCCTTATAACATTTCCAAAAATAATAATTTTTCTACCATGAACAATCCTAGAAAGGGTGTGGATTTTGGAGCTTGGGATAACAACTTTGACGTACGCGCTTGGATAAGCGATTATACGAAAGTGATTAAAGATGACGGCTGCATGATTATTTTTTGTTCATATTTATATATGAGCTTTTTGATTGAAGAATTAAAGAAGAACGATATTGACGTTAAAGACGTTTTGGTTTGGAAAAAGAGCAACCCCATGCCGAGAAATATCCATAGAAGATACGTGCAGGATATGGAATTTGCCATTTGGGGAGTAAAAAAGAACGCCAAGTGGACGTTTAATAAGCCGGAAAATAAGCCTTATTTGCGGTCTGTATTTGAAACTTCCACCGTTTCGGGGAATGAAAGGACAAACCATCCCACGCAAAAAAGTTTGGAGTTAATGAAACAAATGATTCGTATTCATACAAATCCTGGGGACGTGATTTTAGACCCGTTTATGGGAAGTGGAACGACGGGTGTGGCGGCGTTAATGGAGAATAGAAAATTTGTTGGTATAGAAGTCAACCCAGATTATTTTGAATTATCTTTAAAAAGGATACAACAAAAAGGATAGGGAGTTTTACGTAATGGATACGCAAAAAAAGGTAAAAATCATTTTTGATACCGATATCGGGCAGGATTGCGATGACGCAGGGGCGTTGGCGCTTATTCACCGCTTATGCGATAAGGGCGAAGCGGAGCTGTTGGCGGTTACGCATTGTTGCAGTTCTCCGCATTTGGCAGGGTGTATCGACAGTATCAACACCTTTTACGGCAGAAAAGTGCCTATCGGCTTGAATTACGACAGGGAATATAACTATGAAAACCGTTACGGCAAGGAGTTGGCTTTACGATTCCCCCATGATTATCCCGTAGAAAAGTATAAAACCCCGAACTATGTAGAAGACACGTTGACGGTGATTCGAAAAACTTTGGCTAGCGCCGAAGATGCGAGTATTACTTTGGTGGTGACGGGTACGTTGGCGTCCATGGAAAAGCTGGTGGAAAGCGGTGCGGACGAGATTTCCGACCTAACGGGGATAGAGCTTATTCAGCGTAAAATTAAAAGAACGGTGGTGATGGGCGGTAGGTTTTTTGAAAGTTGGCCCATGCCCATTTATGCCGACGGCTGCGAACGTGGACAGCTTGTTACGTGGGAATGGAATATCAAATGCAGTCATTTACAAACGGCGCAAACTGTATGCGAAAAGTGGCCTAACGAGTTGGTTTTTAGCAGCTATGAAATCGGTTCGTACATTAAAACCATGGTGGGATATTCCCAAAGAGCGCAAAAGGGCGACCCCGTTGCCTATGCGTACGATTATCACAACAAAGGCAGGGGACGTTGTAGCTGGGATCATACGGCGGTGTTGGAAGCCATTCGTCCGAATACGTACTGGAATTATCACGCTTTTGGCAAAGTACAGATAGATAACGAGCTTGTTACCCATTGGACAGCGGATAAAACGGGCAAACAGACCTATCTTTTGCCTAAAGTGGATTACGAAGAAATCCGTCAAGTAATTGACGATTTGGTAGACGGAAAGTAAAATAGGCAAGGTGCGTTTTTTGCTATCGCAGGTACGATTTAGATATTGACTTTTCGGCATAGCCGTGTTATACTTTTCTTACGAAAATAGGAGTACACGACATGGAAAAATATCCTTCTAATCCCTTGCTTGAAAACGACGTATACGTTCCCGACGTCGAAGCTCGTGTATGGGCGGACGGGCGCATATATCTTTACGGCACGTTTGAGTGTACGCCGCGCACCAAAGAGCAAACCAGCGTTTTTCACGTATATTCGTCGAATGATATGCTTAGTTGGACGGATCACGGCGTTGCCTTTTCCGCAACGGACGTAAGCTGGGCGAAGGTGGAAAAAATATGGGCGCCCGATTGTATGTACCGCGACGGCGTATATTATTTATACTACTGCGTACCGCCCGCTTGCTTGGGCGGCGTAGGCGAGCGCGGCTGTTGCGGTGTTGCGAAAAGTACGTCACCGTACGGCCCTTTTTGTGACGTTGGGTACATAGACGGCACGGACGGTATCGACCCTGCGGTGTTGATTGACGACGACGGGCAGGCGTATTTATACTGGGGACAAACGGATTTTGTACGCGTGGCAAAACTCAAACCCAACATGGTAGAGATTGAAAAAGACAGTATCGTTCAGCCCCTTTCGGAGAAAGAACACGGTTTCCACGAAGGGGTGTCGGCGCGTAAAATCAACGGGAAATACTATCTTACCTACACGGATACGAGCCGTCATTATCGCAGAGCGACGGCGCAAGGTTACGCCGTATCCGATAATCCCATGACGGGTTTTGTTTATAAAAATATTATCGTGGATAACTTCGGCTGCGACCCTAAAACGTGGAATAATCACGGTTCGTTGCAAGATTTTAAGGGACAATGGTATATCTTTTATCACCGTTCCACGCACGCGACCGACCATTTCCGTCAGGTTTGCGTCGAGCCGATAACCATAGATAGCCAAGGCGATATCGCCGAAGTACCCATGACGTCTTCTGGGCACGGTAAGACCATTCTTGCAAAATACGAAATTCCCGCGGCGTACGCCTGCTTGTTGCACGGAAACGCACGGCTTGCGTATGACGAACGGTCGCTGCATCAGCTTTCTTTGCGGGAAATTCGTCCCAACGATAGGGCAACCTTTGCACATCTTGCCTTTGACGGGGAAACAAGCTGCCGTATCCGCGCGTATGCGCAGGGGGATTGTCGGGTGGAGCTGTATTTAGACGGCAAATATCTTACCGCCTTAAAACTTCCCAAGGACGAAACGTATCAAACGGCGGAAAAAACCTTTTCTCCCGTAAGCGGTATTCACGCGTTAGAACTGCGTTTTTACGGCGAATTTGACAGAGCGGAAGTGGACGGCGTACAATTTATCAAATAAGCGGAAACAAGCGAAAAAGAAGGCGTTTTGCCTTCTTTTTTGATAAAATGCAACCGTGGGTTGACAAATTGATAGGCAAAGTTGGTTGCATGCAACTTAAAAAAGTGTTAGAACTCTTTATCGTATTTAAAGCTTGATTTTCGACGAAACTCGTTGGGGGTCAATAAGGTGTGTTTTTTGAATATTTTTGAAAAGTAGGATTGAGAAGAAAACCCGCATTCGTAGGCGACGTCCGCAAGGCTATTGTCCATTTGAGAGAGAAGGAATTTTGCGTTATCCATTCTTATTTTTTCTAAATAGGCTTGGGGGGAGAGTCCCATAACGTCGGTAAAAATACGTTGTAGATGGTTTGGAGAGTAGCCTGTGATTTTCCCAAGCTCTTTTAGTGTAATTTGTTTCTGATAATTTTGGTTAAGATAAGAAATGGCTTTTTGAATCAAACGGTTTTCTCTTTTGAACACCGTTTGGTTAATCCTTTGGTTGCGTTTTAAATCTTTTTTAAGATGATAAATAAGCTCTAAGAGTTTAGCGGACGTGAAATAATCGGTTTCAAGCGTGCTACCTTTAATAAGATGTTGAAAGAGAGTTTCAAATAACGGCTGATAGATTTTATCGTTGATAAAAGTATAGTATTCGGGCATAGCAAACAGCTCGCTGAAAAGGGGATTGTCGGGTTCAAGACTTATATGTAAGCAGTAGCATTGAAAGTGTAGGCGACTATTGCTTTTTTGACCGGGCTTGCGAATAATCAACATATTTGGTTCAAGCTTGCAAGATTTTTCGTCGATATAAGAGATTGCATTTTTTTCACAAGACAAAATATAGTCAAATTCAAAGCTTTTAACGGTTCGTTTGGGAGAGAGTTTCAAATTTCCGTAGAGCTTTTTACTGTTGTAAAAGCCGTATTTTAAGATTTTTCCGATTTTCATAATATACCCCGTTTCATTAAATTATAGAATAATTTATCCCATTTGTCAACTTAAATCGTAAGATATTACAAAAACTCCGTATGATTATTATATACAGTTTCATGTAAATATTGTATAATCAAAACAAATGTGAACGTAGGGAATAATAAGGGAGATAATTATGAAAATTACCGATATAAAAACGTTTGTTGTGGATTGTTTTCGCACCAACTGGGTGTTCGTAAAAGTGTATACGGACGAAGGCGTTACGGGTGTAGGCGAAGGTACGCTGGAATACAAAGAAAAGGCACTTTGTGGGGCAATCGAGCATATCAAAAGCTATTTGGTCGGCAAAGACCCCCGTCAAATTGAAAAGCATTATCACGATATCTACCGCGACGCATACTGGCGTGGCGGTGCGGTGCTCATGAGTGCGCTTTCGGCGGTGGAAATGGCGCTTTGGGATATTTTAGGAAAGTCCTTAAACGTACCCGTTTATCAGCTTTTGGGCGGTAAAGTCAACGATAAGGTGAGAATTTATATCAACGGCTGGTTTGCGGGCGCGAAAACACCCGAAGAGTTCGGGCAAAAAGCCAAAGAAGCGGTGAAAAAAGGGGTAACGGCAATGAAGTGGGACCCCTTTGGCAAGAATTATTTGCAAATTTCTAATAAAGATTTAGACACGGCGCTTGCATGTATTCAAGCCGTTAGAGAATCGGTAGGCAACGAAGTGGATTTGCTTATTGAATGTCACGGCAGATTTGACGTACCGACGGGCATTAAAATCGCGCAGGAAGTGGCGCAGTTTAAGCCTATGTTTTTGGAAGAACCCGTTCCACCCAACAATCTAGAAGCATTAAAAGCCGTGCGCGATAAATCTCCCGTTGCAATATCCGCGGGGGAAAGATTATATACACGTTTTGATTATAACGAGCTATTTAGACTTCGCGCGGCGGATTATATCCAACCCGATATATCGCACGCAGGCGGGATTATGGAATTGAAAAAGCTTGCGGCAATCGCCGAGGCTAACTATATTCCCTTTGCGCCGCACAATCCTAGCGGTCCGATCGCCAACGCGGCGACCTTACAGCTTGCGGCGTGCTGTCCGAATTTCTGTATTTTGGAAATTATGTATTCGGACGTGGAATACCGCAAGTTTATCACCAACGAAAATTTGCAGTATGAAGACGGCTTTATCAAAATTGGGGATAAAGCGGGCTTGGGGATAGAGCTTAATGAAGACGAGTGTTTAAAACATCCGTACGTGGAACATAATTTGCGACATTATACAGGTGCATTGACGGATATTCGTCCGCCGAAAACAGAATTTTATTTTTAAGGAGTATTAAAAAATGAAAAAATTTGAGATTGAGTGCCACGAGCCGAGCTTTTTGCCCGAAGGTAAGACTTGGAAACTCGCTTGGAACGACGAATTTGACGGTGATGCTTTGGACGAAAGTAAATGGGATTTTCGTTTAAATTTTTGGGGTAAGCCGTTTGAAGGATACACGGATAAAGGCGTTATCGTAAAAAACAGTTGCGTAGAATTACACCGTACGGAAAAAAACGGTTGTTATATTTCTCCGCAATTACAAACGGGAAGTAATTCGTTTGACGTTCCCAAAGATGCGCAAGGCAATCCTTGGGGACAAGATGAAATATGGCGACTTGGTGAATTATCGCCCGCGAAATTTGAACACCGTTACGGATATTACGAAACGCGTTGCAAATTTCAAAAAGAACCAGACGTTATGTGGAGCGCTTTTTGGTTGCAATCTCCGTCTATCGGGACGACATACAACCCCGCTTGGAGTGGCGTTGAAAACGATATTATGGAACATTTTTATCCCGACAGCGCGTCTACGGGTAATATTTTTGGCGGGTACGGAAAACAATACTCCAAAGATGGCAGAGTGAATTATCCGTTAAAAAAAACAGACGACGGATTTCACCGTTTTGGAATGCTTTGGACGAAAGACGAATATGTTTTTTATTGCGACGGTGAAGAAGTTTCGCGCTGCAACAAAGCCGTTTCACAAGTGTCGCAATTTATTCTTTTAACCACCGAAGTACGCGGCTATCGAAATAAAACGCCGTTAAAGATAGGAGAATATTCTACGGATTATCAAGGAATACGCTTGGGAACGGTTAAAAAAAGATATGAAGAATTTACGGACGACGCATTTATCGTAGATTACGTACGGGTATTTGACGAGGTGGAAGAATGAAAAAAACGGCGTTTGTAACGGGCGCGTGTATCAATACGGGCGTAGCCATTGTCAAAAAATTTGCGCTTGAAGGTTGGAACGTTATTTTTACGGGCAGAAACGCGGAAAAAACAGCGCGGGCGGAAAGCGAATACAGGGCTCTCTTCCCCAACGTGGAAATTACGGGCTATGCCTTAAATTCCTTAACGGCAGACGGTACTGTTGACGAACAGAGCGTGACGGATTTATTCGACGAATTAGATAAAAAGTGCGTCGCTATCGACTGTTTGGTATTAAACGCCGCCGATCAAGGCTTACGCATGAAGGTCTTTGAAAATCCGCTGTCCGATTTTACGCGCGTTATCCATACCAACGTAATATGGAATTACGCGCTAATTGAGCGCGCCGCTTTACGTATGAAAAAAAACGGCGGTGGCAGTATCGTTTTTATCAATTCTAACACGGCGTATAGGGCAATTCCCGATAGAATTGCCTACGAAGCAAGTAAGGGCGCACAGCTTGGAATGATGCGTGGACTTGCGTTGGATTTAGGAAAATACAATATTCGTGTAAACGCTATACTCCCCGGCATGATTAAAACGGATAGATGGGAGAAAAACCCTGATTTTTATGAAAACGTACCGTCAAGATTTACCCCCTTGCAAGACGTGGCGGTGGGCGAAGACGTCGCGGATGCCGCATGGTATTTTGCCGCAAACGCGAGAAATACTACGGGCGCAGAGCTGGTAATAGACGGCGGTAACTCCATTCAACTTTACCCCGTCATTCCCAAGGAGTAAAAAATGAAAACGTATATATTATCCTGTGAAACAATAGAGAACGGTGGCGGTATTTACGGCTATGAATTAACGAAACGTGACGGTCTGCAAGAACGCGCTTATTTTCCTTGCGATAGACCCATGTATGCGGTGAAGTGCGAAAAGGGCTTATGTGTGTTGCTCCTTCAACCGTTCGAGAATGATAAAAATAGCGGTTATTTTTACGTGGATGAAGATTTGCAAACCGCTACGGAGATCAAGAGTACGCAGGGGGCGGTGGCTTGTCATTTATGCGTGGATAAGGGCGAGATATATATCGTCAACTATTTGAGCGGAAACGTCGTAAAAAACGGCGAAATAATCGAGCAAAGAGTGGGCAAAAGCGTACATCCGACAAGGCAAACCGAGCCGCACACGCATTTTGTAGATAAAACGCCCGACGGGTATTTGGCGTTATGTGATTTGGGAACGGATACACTTGCTTTCTACGATAAAAATTTGTGCCTTGTTAGCGAGACGAAAGTGCCGAGCGGGTACGGCATAAGGCATTTGGTGTTTTCCAAGGATGGAAAATATATTTACGCTGTGAACGAGCTTGTACCGTCTATTAGTATTTTCGCTTATGAAAACGGTAAAGCAAAGGCTATGCATACTGAAAAAATCAAAGTCGCAAATAAAAAAGCCAACGGCGCGGCAATACGTCTTTCCCAAGACGGAAAAAAGCTTTATGTTTCTTTGCGTGAAGAAAACGTAATTTGCGTATTTGCGGTGGAAAGAGAGAAATTAACGCTTTTGCAAACGACAGCCTGCGGTGGGGATAGTCCAAGGGATTTTGATATCTTTGAAGATAAACTCATTTGTACGAATGAAAATAGCGGGAGCGCTACGTGTTTCTCGTTGGAGAAGGGCTTGCTCGGAGAAAAACTTTTTGAAATAAAAAAAGAAAAGGTATTGTGCGTTTTATAAATAAAAATCTATAAAGAGTGTTCATTACAAAGAATAGAACAGCGAAAAAGAAGGCGTTTTGCCTTCTTTTTTGGTAAAATGCAACCGTCAGTTGACAAATTGATAGGCAAAGTTGGTTGCATGCAACTAAAAAAAGTGTTATAATACAAGCAAGAAAAGCACAGGAGGTAGGTATGCTTTTATCGGATAAATTGATACAACTGCGTAGATCCCGCGGAATGTCGCAGGAAGATTTGGCAAACGAAATCGGGGTTTCCCGTCAATCGGTTTCTAAATGGGAAGGCGCGCAAGCCGTTCCCGATTTGGATAAACTGGTGAAGATAGCCGACTTTTTCGGCGTGTCCACCGACTACTTATTAAAAGAAGAACTGGGCGAGCATATAGAAACGCAACCCAAAGAACCGTTACCGCCCGAAGAAAAGATAAACTTCGAGCAAGCAAAAGCGGCACTCCATAGCGTAAAAGCCAACGCGTCGTGGTGGGCGTTTGCCGTTTGTCTTTGTATTCTTTCGCCTATTACGCTGTTCGTTATGCTGGCGTTTGCGGAGCTGGGCAGCGTTTCCGAGAGCGTTGCCGTAGGCGTAGGCGTTTGCGTTTTGATTGCCATTGTCGCCGTAGCGGTAGGGATATTCGTTTGGGCTGGCTTAAAAGACGGACAGTACGAGCAAATCAAAAACGGTGAACTGCGTTTAGACCCCCAAGCGGAAGAATACGTTTCACAGTTACAAGCGCAAACACGGCGTACGTTTTCGGCGTATTTCGTCATAGGCGTTTGTCTTTGCGTGCTTTCGCCTATACCGCTGCTCGTCGCGGCGTTTATGGAAAATGCTTTTTTGACCATGCTGATGCTTGGCGTGCTGCTTATGATTGTAGCGGTAGGCGTTGCGCTGTTCGTGCATGCGGGTGTACAAAAAGAATGTATGGATAAATTACAACGCTCGGGTAAAGCAACGGAAGTGAAAAAGCGCGCGGATAAGATAAAAGAAACGGTATCTTCGGTATACTGGCTGATTGCCACCGCCGTGTATTTCGTATGGAGTTTCAGCTTTGACGCATGGGGAGCAAGCTGGGTTGTTTGGCCCGTAGCGGCAGTACTCTTCGGCTTGATTTCCACGGTCATGGGCATTTGGCTGGGCAACGACGAATAAGGATAAGAATGAAAAAAAAGGAAGGACGAATGTCCTTCCTCTCTTTATAAAAAATCGGGCGATTGCCGCCCGAAAAAATTTTTTATACAAGAGAAGTTTTTTGTAATACCTGATTGCTAATCGCGCCAAGCCCGATACCAAACAGCGTTCCGCCGACGACGCTAAGCAGGGCATTGATTGCCGTGGAATCCAGCGGAGAAATCATGGGAATCATAGTAAAGAACAGCATGCCGATTCCCAGCGAAAGGAGCATAGACAGCCAAGCCTTTTGTTTGCCGATAACGCTTGCAAGCACGCAAACGGCAACGAAGATGGCGCTTAAAAAGATTTTAGAAATCATGCAAAATACAAAGTTGATTGCCGTAAACCCGACCATCTCAAAGGGGAGTTGCGAAACACCGCCGCCGATCAGCGCGCCGATAAAGAATGCGATAAACATTGCCGCTGCGCCGATAAAGCCTACCAGCGTTTTGGAAACGACGTAGTCCGTCTTTTTCGCACGGACGGTGAACAGGTTTTTGGCGTAGCCGCTGCGGAAATCGTCTGAAACGAAAATGCATACCAAAACGGCTACGGCAAAATACATCATATGGATATTGCACATGCTGGTCAAGCTCATATCCATGGCGGCGGCAGGGTCGGTATTCGTGATCGAACCGAAGATTTGCCAAACGTTATCAAACCCTTCGATAACCGTTTCTACGCCCGTTTGGGGATTGACGGAAACCGTACCGTCCATCATGGTGATCATAACGAGAATGAGGATGGGCACGGCAAAGGAAATGCCGACCATGATATAAAAGAACTTGCCCGTAAATAAACGGCGCAAATCCACGTGGAACATACGCTTTACTCTTTGGAAAAAGCCTTTGTTTTTCGATACCGTTTGCATATTATCTTGCCCCCTTTTCCTTCATTAAGTCGATATAATATTCTTCCAAACCGATTTTTGCCGTCTTGATTTCATGGACGAGTATGCCTTTTTCATACAAATAGGTCACCACTTCTTCGGGATTTTTCGCTTCGTACACACGGAGATAGCCTTGCTCGTCTTCTTCTACGCGGGCGTAGCGGTTACGCAGTACAAACTTGGTGTTTTCCTGATTTTTCGTTTGTAAGGCGACGAACGTACGGCAGCTTGCGTTCAGCTCTTCCGCCGTCATTTCTTTGATCATTCTACCGCCGCGCACAATGCCGTAATGGGTGGCAATTTTTTCCAGCTCGCCTAAAATATGCGAAGACACCAAAACGGTACAGCCGTGGTTTTGCGCAAGATCGGTAAGCACTTCGCGCATGATACGCATACCGTCGGCGTCCAAGCCGTTGATGGGTTCGTCCAAAACAAGCAGGGCAGGGTCGCCAAGCAGCGCCATGGCGATACCGATACGCTGTTTCATACCCAAAGAGCAGTTTTTGTATTTATTTCCTGCCGCGCCTTCCATACGGACGAGCTTTAATACCTTACGCACTTCGTCTGCGGCGTTCGTAATGCCTAAATTTGCCGCCTGTATCATTAAATTGTTCCATACGCTAAGCGAAGGGAAACACCCCGGGGATTCGATCAGCACGCCTATGTTCGCGCGGATATTGACGTCGGTCAGCGGTTTTCCAAACAGCTTTACATCTCCGCCGTTGTAGGGGATAAGTCCGCAAAGTATCTTTTCGGTAGTGGATTTACCGCTCCCGTTTTCGCCGATAAAGCCGTAAATAGCGCCGACGGGGACGGTCATGTCCAAGCCCTTTAAGGCTTGCTTTTCTCCAAAGTTTTTGGTGAGATTTTTAATTTCAATCGCGTTCATAGCATACTCCTTATCAATACACGTCGCTCTTTTCTAAAACGTACGTGCCCAAGACGTTATAAATTCCCGTCCAAGCCACCGAAACCGCCAAACAAACGAGCACCGTCCAAATATTCCCCGATAAACAAGCGTACACCGACGAGCCGTATAAGAACACGTTGAGCAAAGGGGAGTTCCCGACCAACGCGCCCGCGCCGACGATTAGAATACCCGTACCGAAGAAAAAGCAGGATACGATAGAAATACCGAAATACTTACGGAAAATGATATTTAAGAAAACGTACAGGCTTGCCCAGCCTAAGCTCATCAGTATTTTGCCGACGATTGCGCAAAGCAACGACCATACGTTGACGGCAAACGACGCCTGCACGAATAAGCCCGACACGACCGTACCGATTAGATAGGTAATGCACATACACGCCATAGAGAATGCCCCGATAGCCGTTTTGGAAATCATGTAGTCTTCCTTTTTGGCGTGGGTGGTAAACAGCTGTTTTACGTAACCGCTTTTATAATCGTGACCGATAAAAATGGAAAGCATAATCCCGCCGAAGATAAACACCATGTTCATGTTGGCGTATTGCGCGATATCCGAAACGGCGTACAAAGGCGTATCAGCGGCAATCACCTGCCACGTATTATCGTATAGCTTTTGTACGACGCCGTCGGCGTTTTCAATACTCGTCATGCCCAAAATCATGGCGGGAATGATAGCGGCTATCGCAAGGAAAATGTAAAACATGGGCGTATGGAATAATCGGTAAAAGTCCACGTCAAGCATACGTTTTACCCGTTGGAAAAAGGTGGGGGATTCAAAGTGTAACGTATTTTGTTCCATGTTATTCGCTCTCCTTTTGGCTCATGAGTTGAATATAATATTCTTCTAAGCCCACTTTGTTTTTCCGTACCTGACTGACCACCTGCCCGTTTTTGAGTAGGTATTCCACGACTTCTTCTACTTCGTCCACGTCGTATACGCGCAGCTCACCTTCTTCTTCGTGTACGTTTGGATACTTTCCTTTTAAAAGGGTAGCGGCTTTTTGCATATCCGCCGTTTTTAAGGCGACGAAAACGCGCGCTCGGGCGTCCATTTCCTTAGCGGAAAGCTCAGCGATCATTTTCCCTTGACGGATAATGCCGTAATGGGTAGCAATTTTTTCCAGCTCGCCCAAAAGGTGGGAAGAGATAAGTACGGTGCAGCCGTACGTTTGCGTGATGTCCACGAGAATTTCACGCATAATGCGCATACCGTCCGTATCTAACCCGTTGATAGGTTCGTCCAAAATGAGCAGGGCAGGGTCGCCAAGGAGTGCCATGGCGATACCGATACGCTGTTTCATACCCAGCGAACAGTTTTTGAATTTGATTTGCGCGCTATCTTCCATACGTACGATTTTTAATACCCGTTCAATCTCTTCGTCGGGGTTTAAAAGCCCTAAATTTAAGGCTTGCATCATCAAATTTTGATACACGCTAGAAGAAGGAAAACAGCCTGCGTTTTCAATCAACGCGCCGACGCGCACGCGCACGCCTGCGTCCGTATAGTCTTTGCCGAACAGTTTCATTTGCCCGCAATCGGGAACAAGGTGTCCGCAAATGAGTTTTTCGGTGGTGGATTTCCCGCTGCCGTTTTCGCCGATAAAGCCGTAAATAGCGCCGACGGGAACGGTCATGTTCAAGCCGTTTAAGGCGTACATACCGCGAAAGCTTTTAGAAAGTCCGCGTATTTCAATAGCGTTCATATAAAAACTCCTTTTTTTCGTTTACCCATGTATTATAGAAAAGAAATGTTTATAAAACGCAAACGATATGTTAAAGTTTTGTAAATAAAAAAGGCATATCCTTTGGATATGCCAAAACGTTTATTTTTCGTTTAACAGCTCTTCGGAAAGCTGTAAGATTTCCGCGCCGTACTTGCGTTTATTCGCATTGAAAACGCCCAAATACACGGGATACGCTATCGCCATGGGAATCGCTCCCACACACATGCAAATCACGCCCCAAAGCCAAATTTGCCATTCTAAAATAAGGGTAAGCCCCGTCCCGAAAATCAAACAGCCGACAATGCCGAGTATCAGCGAAACGATTACGGGGGTATTTTTCACGGCGCGGTCTAAACGGCGCAGTCGTTCTAATTTGCTTTCCGTTTGTTCTACGGGTTGATATTGTTTGCGGATTAAGGCAATTTCCTTGCGTTCTTCTTCCGTAGGGGCGGTGTAGGTGTAATTAAACGGTTTGTTCATGTTGGTAATTCCTTTTGAGTTCTTTGGTTTGTTTGTAGCCTTTGCGAGTCATAAGCACGGCAAGCGAAATGGAAACGGTGCTGACCGCAATCCCCGTTAAGGTGTTAAACAGGGAAATATCGACGTCGCCTGTCGTAAAGGTGTGCAAGAGCGCGGTTTGCAGGGCGAGAATGGATACCGCCGCGTCGATAAAGTTGACGTTCTGAATCGCCATGATAATCAAATCGTCCTGCTTTTTGGCGCGGAATAGATTGATAATCGACATGGTGATTTTGAAAAACGCATACGCCGCATAGGCGAAAATCGTCCAGTCGGCATACGAAAACGCTTGGTTATCGAAAATCATTTGCGCAATCGCCGAAGATAACGCCGCGTTGAGTACCAGCAAAATGATACCGCAGTTACGATAGGTTTTAGCGTTAGAAAGCTCGTCGTTTTCCCCCCGACGGCGTTTGTGGATAAGCACGCCGCCGCGCAGGAGCGCGAGAAAGACATAGTACGCCGCCAACGCGCCGAACCAAATTGACTGCAACGCAATGCCTTTGTAGCCGTTGAGCACGCCGAAAGCGATACTCATTAGAAAGGAAAAGAAAGCAAAAACGATTGTCCGAAAACTGTAATTGCGCATAAGCGAATGGGTAAAGTTCCAGCTTTCGCCCTTATTGATTACCCATTTTTTGATACGGGGAATGAGTGGAATGGTCAAATAGACGGCGTAGCCAAGGGAAAGGGCGGCTACGCCAAACAGGACGTAGGCGAAAATTTCCCAAATCGTGCCCGTAAAATTGATGAGTAAAATCAACAGCGAGCCGACGCTGCTAAGCACCGCTAAAAGGTAAGTGAGCGCTTTCACCCACGTCGGCGGATTTAAAAATACACGTACGAATGTACGCCAAATTTGTAAGAATTTATCCCAAAATTCACGCATGGATAACTCCTTTTAAGGTGACGGTAAAGGTTGTGCCTTCTCCCAGCTGACTGCGCACGGAGATTTGACCGCCGAGAATGTCAATAACTTTTTTGACAAGCGGCAGCCCAAGCCCGTTGCCTTCTTGGGCGTGAGAAGTGTCGCCTTGATAAAACTTTTCAAAAATCCGCGCGCCCGTTTCGGGAGAAATGCCGCAGCCCGTATCCGTGATTTCCACGATAGCAAGGTCGTTTTTCGTCGTCAGCTTGACGAAAATACTACCGCCGTTGTCGGTGAATTTTACGGCGTTGGATAAAAGATTATTCCAAACGATTTCCAGCAGGGTAGGAGAAGAAAACAGCGTAACGTCCTGTAAATCGCAATCCATTTGCAAATGTTTGCTCTCTATCCAGTCTTCCAAGGCAATCACCGCTTGCGCCAAAGCGTCGGTGAGATTGTACTTTTCAAATTCAGGGGAAAGCTGTTGATTTTCCAGCTTGTTGAGTTTGAGTATGTTGGTGATCAGCGCGGATAAACGCCCTGCCGCTTGTTGAATGGTTTTGGCGTATTTGGCGCGCGTTTTTTCGTCTAACGTTTCATCTTGTAATAAGGCGGCGTAGTTTTGAATGACCGCAAGGGGGGTTTTTAATTCGTGGGAAACGTTGGAGATAAAGTCCGTCTTTAACACTTCGCTTTTGCCGAGCTCTGCCGCAAGCGTGTTAACGTTTTCCATGATTAAATCGTATTCCGTGTGCTTGCCGTATTCGTGCGTGGCGTCCAGCCGAACGGAAAAATCGCCTTTGGCAATACGGTCGGTGGCGTCGAGAATTTTATTGACGGGTCGCTCGATAGTGATTTTTCGACGGATAAGGTCTATGGTCGTTGCAATAACGGATAATAACACGATAACGATAAGAATAAGCACCGCGATAAGCACTTTGTCGCTTGTTTGCTCTTCAATGTAATCGAACGTGAGTATGCCGATTTGGATAATGGCAGCAACGAGCAGGAAAAAGAAAATACTGCCCGTAAGCCAGCGGGATTTGCGGGGTTTCATTTTAACACCGCCTTATACCCTAAACCGTGTACGGTGAGTATTTCAAATCCGTCGCAATCGGCGGTTTTTTCGCGCAATTTTGCCATGTACACGTCGACGGTACGCGACGTTGCGGACGAATCGTAATCCCAAAATTCTTCCATGAGCGCCGAACGGGTAAACGTCTTTTTGGGATAGGATAAGAATTTGAACAGTAAGTCAAATTCCCGCACCGTAAGGGCGATTTCTTCGCCGTTTATCGTCGCTATGCGTTCTTCTACGTTCATGGTAAGATTGCCGACCGTAATCATTTTTTCCGTTTCGATTTTCGCGCGGCGGAGCATAGCGGTGAGTTTCATGAAAAGAACGTCCATGTCAAACGGCTTGGTCACGTAATCGTCAATGCCGATACGGTAGCCAAGCATTTTGGACGGCTTGTCGTCCTTTGCCGTCATGAATACGATAGGTATGGTTTTGTCGAATAAACGCACCTGCTCGGCGAGCTCGAACCCGTCGACGTTGGGCATCATCACGTCGGTAAGTAGCATATCGCATTTGTTGGTTGTTAATTGTTCTAACGCCTGCGCGCCGTCAAAGCAGGCAATCACGTCAAACCCTTGCGCGCGTAAGCTTGCGCAAACGAAACGGTTTAAGTCTTTGTCGTCTTCGGCAACTAAAATTTTCGCCATCATGCACCACCTTTTGAAAATAGTATAACCATTAGTTATCAACGAATTGTTAATGAATTGTTAATGAATTGTAAAAGCTTGTTTTTATTATACCAAAAAGGGGAGTGGAGTGCAAGTGTTTTGCAAAAAAAATACCCGTCCAAGGAAAACCTTGGACGGGTGAATACTATCAAAAGATATTAAAGAACTCTACCGATAAATTCGTTTCTAACGTTTGCGCCAGTACCAGTACCGTTTGCCACAACCGTTACGTTGGTAGCGGTGTTGCCTTCGCCGAGACCGATTGTTTTGGCTGCGCCGATAAGTTGACCTGCGTCGCGACCAGCGTTAATCTGTACGTTTTCAGCAGAGCAATTAGATACTTTTGCTTGCGTGCCCGTATCTAAATAACCAACGATAGCACCTGCCTTGTTACCGTCTTCGCCGTTTACAGCAGAGTATACGCAGCTAATCGTCGTGTTGATAACGTGACAATTTTCAACGTATGCATTCGTCCAACCAACGATACCGGCTACGTTGTGATTGCCGATAATCGTAGCGTTAGCAACCGTTACGTTTTTAATTGCACCGTGGTTTGCGTCGGAATGTTGTTCAATCCAACCAAATAAACCGCAAGCATAATTTGAATCTTTATCCATACCGTTTACGTAGAAGTTGGAAATGGTATGATTTTGTCCGTCGAAAATACCGTTGAACGAACCGTGTGCGCCCGTTTGACCGACGGGAATCCATTCAGCGCCGCCAAGGTCGATATCCGCCGTCAATTTAACGGTTACGCCCGTGAAGACTTCGTTTTTGATTTTATCGTCTACAACTGCTTGATTATTTACCGTAGCCGCAAACGCATACAATTCTTCTGCTGTACCGATTTCTAATACGTTATCGGTTACAGCGGGTTTTTCAATAGCAATACTCCACCAACCGTTGGAAGTATTTACGCAAGAATAACCTTCGGCAATCGATTGATTGAAATAATCAGCTTCGCGACCGCTCATTCTATCGTAGTCTTTATAGCTACCGCCGTAAAGATGTACGTTGTTGGTTTGAATATAGATAGGACCGAAATCGCCCCAGACTAACCATTCGTAGCTACCGCCGTATACGTTGATAGTCGAAGGGCTATTTGCATAAAAGATTTGTCCGCTATCTCTGTTAAAATCTGCGCCTTTTTTAACGGTAGCGTCGTAAACGTTAATCGTTGCGCCGTTTGCAGCATAGAAAATGTGGCTGGTTATCGGGTGCTTGCCGTCGATTGTATACGTACCGCCGTTAATATTCGTAACACCAGAATAAGCCGAAACTACACCGTGTACAGAAGAGTAGATGTTACAATCATTGATGGTTAACGTACCGCCAAGATTACATACGGGATATGCATAGAGAGCTTCGGTATGGGTATTTTTAACGGTAACATTATTTAATACCATATCGCCGTAGTTATCAAGCCAAGTCGTTTCAATCGTACCGCCGTTGACAACAAGCGTACCGTAGTTTTCAATGTAATTGTTTCCTGCTGCATAGGTGGAAAGGTCACCCTTTGTTAAATCTAACGTAACCGTTACGCCTGCGGGAATGATAAGATTTGCGCCAACGTCAAGGTCTTTATCGATTACAACTTCGCCGCCTTGCTTGAAAGCTTCGGCAAGGTCTTCCGCTGCGCTTACTTCTACGGTAGGAACGCTAACGTTCTTTGCCGTATTGTTTGCAACGTCAACTTTACCGCCCGTTCTACCGACGATAGCCGCGATATTGTTTTGAGCTTTCGCTTTGCCTTCTTCTACGCATGCGTAGCCTTCTATAAATTCTACCGTAACGTCAGTAGCTTTGTTGCCTTTCGCTTCTACGGGAGTAGCAGAACCGTCGTTGGAAAGCATACCGAGTACGCCGCCAAGGTCGCGATAAGCGGTAACTTCTACGTCTTTTACAATGTTATTGTTTGCCGTACCGTTAAGCAGGTAAGCCACAATGCCGCCTGCTTTGTTGCCGTCTATGTATTCATTCGTAGCTTTATCAAAATAGGGGGTTACGGTAACTTCTACGTTTTCAACCGTACAGCTATTGACGTTACCCCAAACGACGCCTGCGATACCTGCGCCGCTGTTGTTGGTGTTGATAACCGCGTTTTTCACCGTAAGGCTTTCAATGGTGTTGTTGCTCCCCGCTTTGCCAACGTAGCCGAACAAACCTGCGCCCGAACGGTTGGTTACCGTGAAGTTGGATACGGTTTTGCCGTTACCGTCAAAATCACAATCAAAAGGATTTGCTTTCGTACCGATTGCCATGAAGGGCGCGCCGTTCAAATCGATATCGTTTGCAAGACGATATTTCACGGGAGCTGCCGTGGTCGTGGAAAGTACGGATACGCCATAGGGGTTTGCGTATTGAGCAGACAATCTCCAAAGGTCGGTTGCGTTTTGAATAAGGGTATAGCCGTCTGCGTCTACAACGTTACCGTTGTTGATATCGGCGTTGCCTTGTACGGCTTCTACGTAGTAAACAAGCTTTGCTTCCGTGCCTTGGTATTCGTTACCGGCGTCTTCGGGAAGGGTAATGGTTACTTGGATTTTTCTTTCAACGTCCGAAACGTTTTCGGGGAGCTGCGCCCAGTCTGCAACCGCCGCGCCCACAAACGTTTCCGAGCCGAGTTTTTCCGTTTCTGCCGTCGTAACGTCGGTGAACGTGATTTCCAAACCGCCCAAAAGACCCGTGTCGTACGTAGGCAAAACAACCGTTCTGTACATAGCGTTTACGTTGCTCTTGTTGTCAAGCTCAATGGTAAACGTGACTTGGTCGCCAGGAGTCATGAGCTGTAAGCTTACGCTGTTGTCGGTAAACGTAGCGCCGCCACCGTTTTCAAACGTGGAGAATACGCTCCCGTCCGTTAAGGTGGTAGCCGTGCCGTTCCAAACGTCCCAGTTTACACCCGACTTGGTAGCAACGGTGTCTTTGTCCACGGTAGCAACGATTTCAACCGTACCTGCTTGAACAGCTACGTTGACTTGCGTTTCGGAAGTGAACAAGGCGTACGTTGCGCCAGCGCAAACACTTGCGCTCATTGCAATCGCCGCAAAGGACGAAAACAATACCTGTGTCTTCTTTTTCATATTTAGAACTCCTTAAAAAATTGATTTTTGATTGATATCGGATAAGAATATCCACCCACACGCGAAAACGATAGGGGAAAGCAATACTCTTTCTCCGAAAACGACGTTGCCGATCGATAAAACCATGACAAAGCGGCGCGTTTCCCCCGTGGGGGAAACCTTTTGTTATTCCACGCTACGCTTATAATAACAAAAACAATTATCCAGCCTTTGTTCCGTCAAAAGTATAGCGCACTTTTCCGTAAGGATGAACCAAACGGAAAAGCGGTTTTATTCGGCTTTTTTCGCCTACAATATTATATATATTATTTAAGCGACTACTTGTACCGCGTGAACGGTCAAGTTGAAGTTCGCTTCTTGCGCTTGCGCGTCGTTAGTAGCGTCGCGTTCAAAGATAATGGTAACGGTGAAGTCCGCGACACCGCCAATCAAAACTTGACCAACGGGAGCGTTAGCGTCGCCGATTGCGGTATTCGCCACACTAACGGTGGTTTTCGTTTCGCCGCCCGCTGCGCCTGCCGCCGAGTTCGTAAGGTCGGTATCTACGATTACCGTAAGCTTATCGGAGAAGTGATTTTTTGCCGCGTCGCCCAGACCTTCAATAGAAAGGTAGTAGTTAAACGCAACGTCGCTCTTGTTTTCCAAACGCATGGTAGCCTTGTATTCGCTGGTAGGGATAAGCAAGGTTTCGTTTGTGAGACCGAATACGTTTTCCGTGCTGGTTGTTTCGCCTGCTTCGGGTTGTGCGTAAACCAACTGTCTGGTGTCGGTTTTTCTTTCAAAGATACCGTCGCCGTTCAACTCGGTGTATTCCAGCTTAGTTCTAAGCAGTCTAATTTTCATAGTACCTGCTTTCAGCACCGTCTTTTGAGAGAACGTGTCCGTGAACAGGGCATACGTTCCCGTAACGATCATTGCGCTGCAAAGCAACACGATAATGAAAGCGGCTAAGATAGAGTGAAAGCTCTTGTTGCTTTTTTCCATGATTATGTACTCCTAGTCAAATGTTATTTGTTTTCGTTTTCAGATTTTTCTTGACGGCTTTTTTTGCGTCTTTCTTTCGCGAGTTGCTTTTTCAGTTCTCTTTCTTCCGCAGCCGTTTGAACGACGATATCGATACTGTCTTTAACGGCCTGAACCGTCGTTTCGTCCAACACCTTAATGACGGTGGGAGCAATCTTGACGGACAGCTTGTTTTCGGATACGTAGGATTTGAACGAGTTGTTGGGAACGATAAGCTCGCAAGTGATTACGCCGCGTTTGATGAGCAAGCGCACAAGACGGGTGTTGCCGACTTTATATTCTTCGTAACGCGCATTCTTGAAACGTTTGCTGCCTTCCATCATGGTAGCGTACTTAACGATTTCGTCGTAATAGCCACGGAGCTTAGCAGGCAATTCGAGATATTTTTCTTCCAACGTCTGCGTCGCCTTGGAGAATACGATACCCTTCTCTTCTTCGGGTACTTCTTCTGCTACGGCGATTTCTTCGGCAGGAGCTTCTTCGACCACGGGCGCAGGTTGTTCTTCCACTACGACAGGAACAACTTCTTCCTGAACGGGAGCGGGTTCTTCTTCAACCACGGGCGCAGCTGCTGCGGCGGCTTTCGCTTTCGCGTCTTCGCGCAATTCTTTGCGTTGCATTGCCCATTCTTTGAGAATGTCGCGCACCACAATGAGCATAGCAAAAGCACTAATGATACATGCGAATGCCATAAAAACGGTAATAACTATATCCATAAAATACCTCCTACACGTTATCGGGTTTCGTTTCTTCCGCTACGGGAGAGTTTTCCGTAGGGTCTAGCTTTGTTTCTTCCGATACCGTTTGTTTCAAATTTAAATTTTGCATAGCGGCAAGCTGCCGTTTAAGCTCTTCAATTTCGCTTTGCTGCTTATCGATTTCTTCTTGTTGCTGTTGTTGTGCGATAAGCGCTTTTGCTTTTTTGTCTTCGTTCAAAACGCTGAGAATTTTGAATACTTCAAACGCAATAATGACAAGACAGGGAACGATAACGATAAAAATCAAACCGACAGGCTGCTTTAAGGCATAGATGAAAAGCCCCATGGGATAGTTCACGCCGACGACCTTACCGATTACGTAGTTGGTGCTGTTTTTCAGCGTCGTATTGATAATCTGCGTCAACGCGCCGTCTTGCGAAGTTTTGTTGTCGCCTTCTAGCTCTAACAGCCAACCGCCTTCAATGGGGGTTTTCTTCGTTAAACGGTGGGTAATCGTTTCCTGCTTGGTGTATGTAAATTTAAACGTGAGCACGTCGCCTTCTTTTAAGCTATCGTACCATTTCGTGCGTTCCGTTTCGTTTTCGGGTACGGTTTGAATAAACACCACCGAAAGCGTGGGGATATCCTTGATATCGTACGCGCTTGTGTCCGTGAATTCACTCTTTTCCATGGAAGGGGACTGAACGAGTCGCATTTGATGTCCGAAAATATTCGCCGCGCCGTCCGAGTTTGCGGAAGAGATGGTGACGATTACCCCGAACATACAAATGGCAATAAATACGTAAATAATCACGTCTATCGCAATTTTGCCGATTTTTTTCCAGTTGAACGTTTTTTTATCGTCGAGTTTTGTTGCCGTCTGTTCTACGGGAGTTTGTTCCGCGGACGCTGGTTTCGTTTCTTCCGACGCAGTTTCTTCTAAGTTTACCGCCATATCATATAACCTTTACTCTTTTTTTAAATCCCGTCCGACGGTGAGCTCCGCGTCGAAGGTCGCATACGTGCCCTGCGCTTCATTTTGAACGTCTAACGGCATTTCATATACCAACGAGATATTCACCGTTTCGTCTTTTTGGGGGGTAAGCTCGAACCATTGCGTAGTGCCGAGCAGTTGTTTTAAAGAACCTTTATAAATAATTTCGCCGTCCGCCGTTAAGGTGGCGACAACGTAATTTTTTAATCCGCCGTCTTCTTGTTCCGTAAATACGATTTTAGCGTCGTATAACCCTGACGTTTCAAAAAACGTGTTCATTTCATACGTCGTTTTATCGCCGGGGTATAGCGATAAATTATTAAATTGCAACTTATCGCTTACGGGGTCTTGCGAAGCGTTGATACGGATATTGCGTACGTGCTTATTATTGTCGTCAAAAAGATACGCCGACAAAGCAAGTCCGCCGATCGTCCCAAGGCTCGCCGCCAACAGTAATGCGTAAAACGTGGATTTTCTCATAGTGCTCACTTATTCCTGTTTTTCGCAACTACGTTAACTTTTATACGTAGTATAAGGGTGTGTCGGATTATGTCGTTTTTCCCAAAAAGGAAAGAGTAGGACATAATAATCAAGTATAATTTTATTCATTATATCATAATCACCAAAGACCGTCAAGTATTTTCCGCAAATTCTTATTAAAAAATTAACAAAATTTATGCCAAAAAAGAGATTTTTTTCCTTAACGCGCGCTTGCGCGTGAAATTTGGCTTAAAAATACATACTGTAAAAGTGAAAAAACGCAAAGAAAATTACGGAATAGGACGGTACGTTTTACTCTTTTGGACGCTTTCCTTTTTAGGCTGGGCGTTTGAAACGCTGTACACCTACCTATCCATGGGAGTATGGCAGGATAGGGGGTTTCTCATGCTGCCCTTTTGTCCCATTTACGGGTGGGCGTTTTTGTCCGTTTATCTGCTGTTAGGAACGCCGCAAAAAGGGCGCGGAATACTCAAAAAATGCAAAAAAACGAGCATACGTTACTTGATTTATGTGTTATTTTGCTTTCTTTTGCCTACGCTTTTAGAGCTTGTCGTGGGGGTATTTTCAGATAAAGTTTTACATTTATCGCTTTGGACGTATAGAAATTATCCTATGAATATGGACGGATATATTTGCTTGCCCGTTTCTATGGTTTGGGGCGTTTTGCTGTTCGTGTTTATGCGTTTTTTCTTTTTACCGCTTAAAAAGCTTATCGGGATATGCCCCAAACCGCTTGCGTTTGTGTTGGCGACGATACTGATGTTATGCGTTTCCATGGACTGGACGGCGCGGCTGATTGAAACGTTACGACAAAGATAGTCAAAAGATTTGCTTTTTCTTAAAAAAAGGAGTACAATAGAAGAAAAAACGGAGAAGGCAAATGAAAGGTTGGTTGATCGTAAACGCATTTTTACGCACGCAAAAGCTAGAACGTCTATATGCGTTTTTATCGTCGTCGGCGCAAAAACAGAGCGTTTCGTTAGAGCTTTTAACCAACGTAAAAGCTTGGGAGTATTTACAAAACGGTACGGATTTTATGACACGTATGCCCGATTTCGTTATTTTTTGGGACAAGGACGTGCGCCTTGCGGAGCGCTTGGAAGGTTTGGGTATTCGCCTTTTCAACAGCGCGGCGGCGGTGGAAAACTGCGACGATAAACAGCGGACGGCGTTTTGTTTGCAAAGGGCGGGCGTTCCCATTCCCGAAACGCTGATTGCCCCCAAAACGTTTGACAATATCGGCTATACCGAGCTTTCCTTTTTGGAAGTTGCGGAAAAGCGCCTGGGCTATCCCATGGTTATCAAAGAAGCGTACGGTTCGTTTGGGGCGCAGGTATATCTTGCGCAGGATAAAGAGCAAGCCTGCTCTTTGATTGAAAATTTGGGGCGTAAGCCTTTGCTTTTTCAAAAATATATCGCGGAAAGCCGCGGCAAAGATATCCGTGTCAACGTCGTGGGCGAGAAAGCGGTTTGCGCCATTTTACGGGAAAACGCCGAAGACTTCCGCTCGAATATTTCAGGCGGCGGCAGGGCGACGGGGATTGCGTTGGATAAGGGTATCGCGGATTTGGCGGTTTCCGCCTGTCAAGCGGTGGGGGCGGATTTTGCCGGTGTGGACATTTTGCTTGGCAAGGACGCGCCGCTGGTTTGCGAAGTCAATTCCAACCCCCATTTTGAAAGCACGTTGACGGCGACGGGCGTGGATTTGAGCGAATACGTCGTTGCCTATATCAAGGAGCAATTATGCGCGGTTGGCTGATTTACGATAAGGAAGGGGCGGCGCGGAACGCTTGGTTTATCCAAAGACTGCAAGAAGAAGGGGCGGCGCACGGTTTGCAAATCACTCTTCGCGTTTGTCAAAAGGACGAAACGTTTGTAGGCGAGCTGCCCGATTTCGCTATCGTACGGACGGTGTATCCGCAACTCAACGAACGGTTGGAAAAAAAGGGCGTGCGCGTTTTCAATAACGCAAAAACGTCGGCGCTTGCCAACGATAAATGGCAAACGTATCTTGCATGCAAGCGTTGGAATATTCCCGTACTACATACTGCGCTTTTCGCTGAGCATTTTCCCGTCGTCGTAAAATCGGTGGACGGTCACGGCGGAGCGGAAGTGTTTTGGGTGAACGATAAAAACGAGTATCAAGCACTCGTGCGGAAGATGACGGAACGGGGTAAGCGGTTTATCGTGCAAACGCCTTGCGATATACTGGGAAAGGATATGCGCGTGTACGCCGTCGGCGGCGAGATTGTCGCAGCGGTTTTGCGGAGCTCGCAAACGCAGTTTAAAAGTAACTTCTCGTTGGGTGGAAAAGTGGAGCTTGCCCAAGCGGACGAAACGCAACGGCGTATCGTAGCGCAGCTATACGATAAACTGCATTTTGATTTTGTCGGCGTTGATTTTTTGCCGAGCGGTGGGGGTTGGGTGCTCAATGAAATGGAAGACGCCGCAGGGGCGCGTATGCTGTATGCCTGTTCGGATATCGATATCGTAAAGGTGTTTATTCAACGCGTTGTAAACAGTCTATAAAAAACAAAAAAGCGGGGCATGTATGCGTTCAACGCATACATGCCCCGCTCGTTTTTATCATTTTTGTAATTCCAAGGTACGGTTGTACGCCGCCAAAACAGCGGATTTGGCTACGCCGTGCATGTCCGCTTTTTCCAAAGCGGCAATCCCTGCAAGCGTTGTGCCCCCTGGACTGCAAACCGCCTTTATCAGCTTGTCGGGGTCGCCGTAGTTAAGCAGCATTTTCGCAGCCCCAAGCAGCGTTTGCGCTGCGTATAAAGCTGATTTTTCTTGCGGTACACCGCACTCCGTCGCGCCGTTTGCAAGCGCTTTGGCAAAGGCGTATGCAAACGCAGGACCGCAGCCTGAAAGCGCGCCTGCGGCGTCTATGTTTTCTTCGGGAATTTTATCGCAAACGCCCGCTTTTTCAAACGCCGTTAAAAAGGCGTTTTCGTCTTGCTTAGATACGTTTTCACAGCAGTATAATAGCATACCTTCTTCTACTAATACGGGCGTGTTGGGCATGATACGAATGACGGGCAACGTCGGGTTGTCTACGTATCGGCGTATGCTTTGAATGGACGCGCCTGCCGCCATGGTGATAACGACGACGTCCGTCCTTGCGCGTAAAATATCCGCTACGCTTTGTAAGGTCGTTTGCAGGTTTTGCGGCTTGACGCCAAGCACGACGAATTTACTTTGTTTTGCTAAGCCTTGTATATCGCTAACGGTTGCGCCGCAGTCTTTTCGTAAGCTTTCGGCTTTGGCTTGGTCGTAATCGCATACGGCAATTTGCTTGCCGCCGACGGTTTTCGCCGCCGCACGCGCTAACGCGCCGCCCATGTTGCCGCAGCCGATAAATCCAAGTTGATACATAGTTATGCTCCTTTATCGAATTTGTCCGTTTCCGCGGACGATATATTTATAAGAAGTGAGCTCTTCCAAGCCCATAGGACCGCGCGCGTGGAGTTTTTGCGTGGAAATGCCGATTTCGCAGCCCTTGCCAAACTCTCCGCCGTCGGTAAAGCGCGTAGACGCGTTGACGTACACCGCGGCGCTGTCGACGAAAGCGACGAAGGTATTTGCCGTTTGCTCATGTTCCGTGATAATACAATCGCTGTGCCCCGTCGAGTGTTCGCCGATATGCGCGATAGCGTCTTGCGCGTTTTGCACGACCTTGACCGCCAAGATATAGTCCAAAAACTCCGTGTCGAAGTCCGTTTCACTTGCCTGCTTTCCGCCGATAATCGAGTGTGCGATAGGGTCTAAACGCAGCTCTACGTTTGTCAATTTTTCTTGCAGCAGGGGTAAAAACGCTTGCGCGATATCCTGATGCACAAGGCATACTTCGGCGGCGTTGCACACCGACGGACGGCTGGTTTTCGCGTTGTGGATAATCGTCAAAGCCTTTTGGAAATCCGCTTGCTTATCCACGTAAATATGGCAAATACCCGTTCCCGTCTGAATACAGGGGACTTTGGCGTTTTCCACACAGGATTGAATAAGTCCTTTCCCGCCGCGGGGGATGAGCGCGTCTACGTAGCCCACCGCCGTCATTAACTGGGTTGCGCTTTGGCGGGAAGTATCGGCAGGCAGCGAAATAAAGTTTTCGTCCACGCCTGCTTTTTGGAGCACGCCACGCAAAATATCGACAATCGCTTTCGACGAATGGTAGGCGTCCTTCCCGCCGCGAAGAATACATACGTTTCCGCTTTTAAAACAAAGCGCGGCGGCGTCCGACGTGACGTTGGGACGGCTTTCGTAAATGATACCGATTACCCCCAAGGGTACGCGAATTTTTTGCACCGTCAAGCCGTTTTTTAAACAATTTTGCTCCAAAACGACGCCGACGGGGTCGGGCAAAGCCGCCACTTGACGGATACCGTCCGCCATGGCGTTTATCCGTTTTTCGTCCAAGCGAAGTCTATCCAGCATGACGGTGGGAAGAACGCCTTGCGCGTTTTGTAAGTCTTGCTCGTTGGCGCGCAGAATATTTTCGGCGGAGCAGGTTAAAGCGTCAGCCATTTGTAAAAGGATATCGTTTTTTTGTTTTGTGGTCAAAGCGGCGGCTTTTTTTGCCGCCGCTTTTGCTTTTTGTAAAATGTCTTGCATGGTCATAATCGTATACCTTATTTTTTTGCGTAGAAACGGGTAAAACCGCTAGCGTTGCCGGCTAAGGCGTCGTACAAAAGAACTGGGTATTTCCCGTTGGCGATTGCCATATCGCATCCTGCCGACATGCAAATCTTTGCCGCTTGCAGCTTAGTGAGCATGCCGCCCGTACCAAGGGTAGAGCCCGCGCCGCCCGCTTGCTTTATCATTTCGTCGGTGATATCGTACACCCGTTCAATGAGTTTTGCGTTTTCGTCCGAGCGCGGGTTAGAAGAGTATAAACCGTCCACGTCCGATAAAATGACGAGTAAATCGGCTTTCACGCTGACGGCGACGAGCGCCGATAACGTGTCGTTATCCCCAACCTTAATTTCGTCGGTGGCAATCGTGTCGTTTTCGTTGATAATAGGCAAAACGCCGAGCTCTAACAATCGATTGATGGTATTCGTAAAATTTTCGTGTCTGTCGGGGGCGTGAAAATCCGCGCCCGTCAAAAGGATTTGCGCCACCGTATGATGGTACTCGGTAAATAACCTGTCGTACGTATACATAAGCTCGCATTGTCCGACGGCGGCTGCCGCCTGCTTGGTGGGAATATCCTTAGGCTTTTCCGCAAGCGCAAGCTTACCTACGCCCATGCCGATTGCGCCTGACGAAACCAAAATGATTTCGTCGCCTTCGTTTTTTAAATCGCTCAGCACGCGGCAAAGCTCGCTCGTGCGGCGAATGTTCAGTTTTCCCGTTGCGTGCGCAAGCGTCGACGTGCCGACCTTTACAACCACTCTCATGTTTAATAATTCCTTTTTTTGATAAAAAGCGAGCCTATAAAAGATTTTTTCGATTATAAGAACAGTATAGACGATTTGTAAATATTTGTCAAGCGTGGAAAAGGAAAAAAACGAATAAAAAGCGAAAAAATATCAAAAAAGCGAAGAAAAGCCTTATTTTCACCCCGTTTACAAATATCTTCACGCCGTTTTCTTCTTGCGCCAACGAGTAAAAAAGGGCGGGTGCGTTGTTAAAGCATATGAAAAACGCGTGGATGCTTTTTAGCGGGCGGCGTTTGAATACGTACACGAAAGGAGAAAAAAGAGATGAAGAAAAACCCCAAGGTATACGCGTTAATACTTGGCGTATGGGCGGCGTGCGCGGTTGCGCTGTTGACGGCGTGCGGATTTATGGTATACGATTTGTTCACGGGTCAGGGCTTTACCGCAAGCGCGTGGACGGCGGCGGCGTTGTTGCTTATCAACGGCGGTATGCTGGCGTATATGTGGCTAGGTAGTGTAAAGGACTTTTTGTTTTCGTTTGTATTTCTTTTGCGGAAGAAAAAACTCATGCAAAAATACGACGAGATTATCTATTCCGACCCCGATATCAAAACGCTGAGCGCAAGCGGGAAAGAAAACCCCAAGGTACTGTTATTATATTGTACGTGTAACGATTTCAATCCCGACGCGTTGAAGGCGTGTATGAAACAGGATTACGACAATTTTCAAACGGTGATTTTAGACGACAGTTCAAATTTTTCCTATATACGGCGGATTGATAAGTTTGCCAAAACGCACGGTGTGCGCGTCGTTCGCCGCGAAGAAAAGGTCGGGTTTAAGGCAGGGAATTTGAACAACTACCTGCAAGGAAAAACGGATTACGATTACTTTATCGTGCTGGACAGCGACGAGCGTATCCCCAAGGAATATATTAAGGAATCGTTAAAATATTACGCGTACTCACCCAAGGTGGGGGTTGTGCAAGCGGCGCATAAGGCGACGAAAGGGAGTAATTTATTTCAAAGCCTGATGGGGCTTTCCGTGCAAAGCAACGGGAAAATTTGTCAAGTCATGAAAAACTTCTACGGCAGTAACGCGCTGATCGGTCACGGTATGATGATTAGCCGTAAATGCTTTGAAGCGACGCACGGCTTTCCCCACGTGGTTGCCGAAGATATTTCCTTTGCAATCGACGTGAAAAACAGCGGCTACGACGTACTGTATGCGCCGAATATTTTATGCGAAGAAGAATTTCCGATTAGTTATCCGTGCTTGAAAAAACGGCAGGCAAAATGGGTGCAGGGGAACGTGGAATTCATGAAAAAATACAATAAAAGTATCACGAGCTCTAAAATGAGCTGGTATGAAAAGCTGGACGTAAAGCTTTCCCATTATAATTTGCCTATTATCCCCATGCTGTCCTTTTTGATTATCGTCAACACGGTGCTTATCGGGGCGTTGGGGTTTGACGTAGGCGGTTATTCCAAAGCGCTGATTGCGTTGATGGTGCTCTTTTTGGTGTCGCCGCTTATTCCCGATTTCTTCGTGCACGGCAGAAAAGAAAACGTCTTTAAGCTGCTTGGCTACGCCGCGCTCAATTTCGTGGTGTATGCGTCGCTTGTGCCTATGATGATCGGTACGGTAACGCTTGCTCTGTTTGGGAAAAAAGCCAAGTTTATCGTTACACCCAAAGAGAGCAAACGCTTAGGGATAAAGGACGCTTTGCTTTCTTCGTACGATTCTCTGCTGTTTGCGGCTATCGTGGGTACGGTAACCTATTTCACTTACTTCTCGCTTGTACCGACCCTGCTTTTGGTAGGCTGCTGCGCCTTAACGCCGTTTGCGGTGTTGGCGGCAAACGTGCAAACGCATAAGGAAAAGGATGAAAGCGGACGTGGCGGCAACGGCAGACAAAAGGGGAATTTTCCCAAATCCGCCGCAGCCATGCAATAACGGTATATAGTATGCAAACCGCGCGGACGATTTATGCCCGCGCGGTTGTGTTTTTTATTTGCAGCCTTTTCAAATACGCCGTTACGATATGCAAATCGTCGGGGCGGTGGAGATTGAGCACGCGAAACTCGTCTAAACGTAGGGGCTCTTCTTGCGTTTTGCCGTCCCGTTCAAAGGTGGCGTATAAAGGTCGTTCTTCGTTTGTGTACGAGCAAATCAGCGTTCCCAACGCGCCTTTTTCTACGCCGCGAAAGCGGTGGGCGTCGTTGAGTAAAATGATGAAGTCAAATTCTTCGGCGAGCTTGTTGTCCGTATATTTATCACGTGCTATTCCCATACTGTCTATTCCCCCTTAACGGTTTAAAAATCGCTCCGATATTTTTATCGTGCAAACAGTTTACCACCGATTTTGAAAAATACAAGCGAATACTTTCATAAATTTTTATTTTTATGCAAATTTTTTTTCGCAAAACTATTTACAATCGATTTTTTTTATGGTATAATGGTAATCGGTGGAGAAAGGTTTTTCTAAAAAAGGAAAATTTTTCCGCTAAAAAAAGAAAAAATAAAATAATATAAATTGTAAGGAGATATCTTATGACTAACAACAAGAAAGTGCTTCAATTCGTTGCAGATTGTCAGGCATTCGCACAGCCCGACAAAGTGGTTTGGATCGACGGTAGCGATAAGCAAAGAGACGCGCTTCGCGAAGAAGCTTGCGCTACGGGCGAAATGATTAAGCTGAATCAGGAATTACTTCCCGATTGCTACTATCATAGAACGGCGGAAAACGACGTTGCACGTGTAGAAGACAGAACGTTTATTTGCTGCGAAAACGAAGCGGACGCGCTTCCCCACTCTATCGTTAAATGGAAAGCACCCAAAGACGCTTACGCTATGGTAAACGAAATTGCCAAGGGCGCGTACAAGGGCAGAACCATGTACGTTATTCCCTATTCCATGGGCGTAGTAGGTTCTCCTTTCTCCAAAATCGGTATTGAAATCACCGACTCTATCTACGTCGTTCTCAACATGATGATTATGACGAGAGTAGGCAAAATGTGTTTAGATCAGCTTGGCACGGACGGCGATTTCGTTAAGGGTTTCCATGCAAAATGTAACGTAGACCCCGAAAAGAGATATATCATGCACTTCCCCGAAGATAACACGATTATTTCGGTGAACTCCGCATACGGCGGTAACGTACTTTTGGGTAAGAAGTGTTTCGCACTCCGTATCGCTACCAACCTTGGTAAGAAGGAGGGCTGGATGGCTGAACACATGCTTATCCTTGGCGTAAAGCGTCCCCAAGATAAGGAAATCAAATACGTTGCGGCGGCATTCCCTTCCGCATGCGGTAAGACCAACCTTGCTATGTTGATTCCCCCTAAGCAATACCTTGACGCTGGCTACGAAGTACAATGCGTCGGCGACGATATCGCTTGGATTAGAGTAGGCGAAGACGGTAGACTTTGGGCTTGTAACCCCGAAAACGGTTTCTTTGGCGTTGCCCCTGGTACGAACGAAAAATCCAACCCCAACGCTTTGGCGGCGACCAAGAAGGGTACGATTTTCACCAACGTGGCAATCAACCCCGCAGACAACACCGTTTGGTGGGAAAAGCTGACCAAGCAAGCGCCTGCAAACTTGATTGACTGGACGGGCAAGCCTTGGACGCCTGATTGCGGACGCAACGCAGCGCATCCCAACTCCCGTTTCACCGCTCCCGCGGAAAACTGCCCTTGCATTTCGCCTGAATTCAACTCCAAAGCAGGCGTTCCGCTTTCCGCAATTATCTTCGGCGGTAGAAGAGCAACCACCACGCCGCTCGTATATCAATCGAGAGACTGGAACCACGGTACGTTCGTCGGTACGATTATGTCTTCCGAAACGACGGCTGCGGCTACGGGTGCAGTAGGCGTTCTTCGTCACGACCCCATGGCTATGAAACCTTTCATGGGCTACTCGGTAGATCAATACTTCCAGCATTGGATTAACATGGGTGCGAAGGTAGAAGAAAGCAAACAACCCAAGATTTTCAACGTAAACTGGTTCCGTCAGGACGAAAACGGCAACTTCATGTGGCCTGGTTTTGGCGATAACATGCGCGTACTCGACTGGATTTTGGATCGTTGCGACGGCAAGGTAGACGCACGCGAAACGGCTATCGGTTACCTGCCTTATGCAAAGGATATCAACATTGAAAACTGCGATATCGACGCGGCTACGCTTGACAAGCTTTTGGAAGTAGACAAAAAGCGTTGGGCTGCGGAAGCGGAAGAAATCACGACGTACTATGCAGAAAACTTCGGCGACAAGATGCCTAAGGAAATCATGGATAACCTTGCTATCTTGAAGAAGAATTGCGCTGAATAATCAAAACAACGGAAAAATCCCGTCTGCTTTCAGACGGGATTTTTTAAAACTCGAATCAAGGAAAAGACTATGATTTATAACGAATTTCAAGGCAAACGCCTTTCCGCTTTGGGTTTAGGCTGTATGCGTCTACCGGGTGGTGGCTACGGCAACGCGCATATTGAAATGGCGGAAACGGAAAAAATGTTCGATTACGCCATGCAAAAGGGTATCAATTATTTTGACACCGCTTACGGCTATCATGCAGGACAATCGGAAATCGTCGTGGGACAAATGCTGAAAAAATATCCGCGCGAAAGCTTTTACCTTGCCGATAAATTCCCCGGCTACGATTTATCCACCTTTGCGAAAAAAGAACAGGTGTTTGAAGAACAGCTGCAAAAAACGGGGCTGGGATATTTTGATTTTTACTTATTCCATAACGTATGCGAATTGAATATCGAGCACTACTTAGACGAGAGCTACGGCTTATTTGAATACCTGTTAAAGCAAAAAGAAAAGGGGCTTATCCGCCACCTTGGATTTTCCACGCACGGCAGCTTGGAAACGATTACCCGTTTCTTGGAAAAATACGGTCACGCCATGGAGTTTTGCCAACTGCAAGTCAACTGGCTGGACTGGACGTTTTTGAAAGGCAAGGAGCAAATGGAGCTTTTGGAACAATACGGTATTCCCGTTTGGATTATGGAGCCGCTCCGCGGCGGAAAGCTTGCCAAGTTATCTCCGTCGCAGGAAGAACGCTTGAAGGCGTTGCGCCCCGACGAAGGTATCCCTGCATGGTCGTTCCGTTTTTTGCAAGGGTTGCCGCAGGTCAAAGTGACGCTGTCGGGCATGTCCGATTTTGCGCAGCTGCAAGAAAATATCCAAACGTACGAAAGCGCAAAGCCGCTTAATGCAAAGGAACTACAAACGCTTTCGGATATTAGCGAAGAAATTTTACAAACGCTGATGCCTTGTACCGCGTGTAGATATTGCACCAACTACTGTCCTATGCAGCTGGATATTCCGCAGCTGTTAGAACTGTATAACGACCACCTGATGTCGAGCAACGGCGTTATTCCTGCCATTAAAATTTCGGCGTTGCCTAAGGAAAAACGCCCGTCGGCGTGTATCGGCTGCCGCGCTTGCGAACAGGTTTGCCCGCAAAACATTAAAATCTCCAAGGCACTTGCCCATTTTACGGAGCGTTTAACAAAATGACGGATTTACAAAAAGCAAAATCCCTATTAAAGGATGACGTTACCTGCGCGCTGTGCAAGGGCGAAAGGGTATATCTCACCAAGGAACGGGGAGTGAAACCCTTGTTGACTTGGATATATAGCGGCGAAGATTTTTCGTCTTTTTCGGCGGCGGATAAGGTAGTGGGCAAGGCGGCGGCGTTTTTGTACGTGCTTATGAAAGTGGATTGCGTGTATGCAAACGTTATCAGCTCACCTGCTCGGCAAACGCTGAACGCGTTTGGGATAAAGTTGGAATACGGGCAAGAAGTTCCTGCTATACGCAACCGCGCGAACACGGGCTTTTGTCCTATGGAAACGGCGGTATGGGACGTGGACGAGCCGCATAAAGCCTACGAAATAATAAAACAAAAAACTTCCGTATAAAGCGGAAGTTTTTTTCTTTACCGATAGGCAAATATAGTTGCGGCGTAGCGATTTAACGCTATCACTAAAAAATTACAATAAAAGAGTGATATTTTTAGCCTTATAGCTAAAAGTGATATGCAAGACAACTCTTGCGTTATATTTTGACCTGTGGTCAAAGTGATATTATATTTGCCATAACTTGCCAAAGGCAAATATAACTGCCGATAGGCAATATCACTCGGCGTAAGACGAATATCACTTGCCGAAAGGCAAATATAGTTGAAAACGATAACCGCCCCAAAGTCTTGCGACTTCAAGGCGGCTACCTATATGATAAGGGGGAAAATGATGAGCAAATTTTGTCGTTGAGCCGTGCTCAACTTATTTACAAATCTATTATAACACGAAGAAAGAGAAAAGTAAATAAAACGGGCAAACTTTTTTTATCTTTTCAAAAAGTATAGCGAAAGTGCAAAAAATGTGAAAAAGTTACATAAACCGACAAAGCAAGCAGCAAACGACGACGGAAAACAAATAGCAGCCTACGCAAATCCATAAGGTAAGCGTAAATTTTTTGCGTTGCAGCCCTGCAAAGTACACCGCGCCGATATAAAAAATCGTTTCGCTTGACCCGTACGCTACGCAGGCGCAACGGGCGATATAGCTGTCCACCCCGTACGTTTGTAAAATGTCCGAAAGCACGGCGATAGAGCCGCTCCCGGATAACGGCTTGACAAGTAATAAAGGCGCAATTTGCGTCGGAACGCCACACGCGTTGAATACGGGCGAAAGACACTGAGTAAGCCACGTTTCTAAACCGCTTGCGGTGAACACCGCGCTGAGCATACTCACGGCGACGATATACGGAAAGATAGAAACGATTAAAGGGATAGCCCCCGTTACGCCTTGGGTAAAACAGTCGAACAGCTTGACTTTTTTACGCGCCGCATATAAAAAAGTAAGCAGGAAAATCAAGGGGATAAGTATCGCCATAAAAACGTTCATCAAATACATGCCCCCTTGTTTTTTTGTAAAAGTCGTCTTTTTTCCGTAGATATACGCTTAGATTTAGGCGGGATAAACAGCCGTACGAGAAGGCAAGCGAGAAAGGTGGATAAAAAACTGACGATAATCGTCGGTAGTACGATATCCGCAGGGGTGGCGCTCCCCAGAGCCGTGCGCACGCCGATAATCGACGTAGGAATTAGCTGAATGGACGTGGCGTTTAAGGCGAACAGCATGCAGGACGCGTATTCCGCCTCGTCCGTTTTGTCGAGTAGCTTTGCCGCTTGAATACCGTACGGCGTTGCCGCGCCCGAGATTCCAAGCACGTTGACGGAAAGGTTCATGGTAATCGCGTCCAACGTCTGCGTATCGTCCACGTGAAAAAAGCGTTTGGAAATCGGTCGAAGTAGGCGGGAAAGCTTTTGCGAAAGTCCGCACGCTTGCCAAACCTGCATAAGCCCCAGCCACACGCTGTACGTGGCGAGCAGGGAAATACACAGCGTTGCGCTTTTGCTTGCCGCGCCAAGCAGAGTGGATAAAAACGTTTGCGGGGAAGTGACGAGCATAATCGCCGTGCAAAGGAGCATAACGGTGTAAAAGAGAACGTTCATACACTACTATATGCGGAAAAATTACGTAAAATGCCCAAAGCGGGTGGAAAGCGGTTTACATTTTACAAAAAATGGTGTATAATGAACGGGAAAAGATAGGGCGAAAATCCGTAGGATTTTTATTACGCGCGTATTTTCGCCGTCGTAAACAGAGAAAAGGAGCAAGGACAAGGACATGGCTAATAAACCTTACTACATCACCACGGCTATCGCCTATACTTCGGGCAAGCCGCATATCGGCAACACCTACGAAGCAGTGTTGGCGGACGCGATTGCGCGCTTTAAGCGCAAACAGGGCTACGACGTATTTTTCCAAACGGGTACGGACGAGCACGGACAAAAAATCCAAGAAAAAGCCGCTGCGGCAGGGGTAACGCCGCAGGCGTTTGTCGATAACGTTGCGGGCGAAATCAAAGGTATTTGGGATCTCGTCAATACTTCGTACGATAAATTTATGCGCACGACGGATACCGACCACGTAAAGCAGGTGTCTAAAATCTTCAAAAAGTTCTATGACCAAGGGGATATTTACAAGGGGCATTACGAAGGCATGTATTGCACGCCTTGCGAATCGTTTTGGACGGAAAGTCAGCTTGTCGACGGCAAATGCCCCGACTGCGGTAGAGAAGTCAAGCCTGCTAAGGAAGAAGCGTATTTCTTCAAAATGAGCAAATACGCCGACAAGCTTATCGAACATATCAACGCTCACCCCGAATTTATTCAACCCGTTTCGCGTAAAAACGAGATGATGAACAACTTCCTTTTGAAAGGCTTGCAGGATTTGTGCGTGTCCCGTACGTCGTTTACTTGGGGTGTGCCCGTAGAGTTTGACAACCGCCACGTCGTATACGTTTGGTTGGACGCGTTGACCAACTATATCACGGGAATCGGTTACGACGCGGACGGCAATCACGGCGATAAGTACAAAAAATACTGGCCTGCCGATTTGCACTTAATCGGCAAAGATATTTTGCGTTTCCATACCATTTACTGGCCGATCTTCTTAATGGCTTTGGGTGAACCCTTACCCAAACAAGTCTTTGGGCATCCTTGGTTGTTGCAAGGCGACGGTAAAATGAGTAAATCTAAGGGCAACGTCATTTACGCGGACGATTTGGCAAGACTGTTCGGCGTTGACGCCGTACGCTATTTCGTTTTACACGAAATGCCGTTTGATAACGACGGACAAATCACGTGGGAGCTGGTTGCCGAACGTTTCAATACCGACCTTGCCAACGTGCTTGGAAACCTTGTCAGCCGTACGGTTGCCATGATTAACAAATACTTTAACGGAACGGTTGTCCGTTCGCTTGTGGAAAACGAACAAGACCCCGATACGGAGTTCAAAGCAACGGTATCCGCGGTGGCGGCGAAGGTGGTGACAAAGGCGGACGAGCTGCGTATTGCCGACGCCATCTCGGAAATCTTCACGCTGTTTAGACGGGCGAATAAATATATCGACGAAACCATGCCTTGGGCGCTTGCCAAAGACGAATCGCAAAAGGGTAGATTGAACGACGTATTATATAATCTTGCCGAAACTATCGTTATCGGCGCGTCGCTGCTCGATAGCTTTATGCCTGAAACGTCGGCGAAGATTTTCAGCGCGTACGGCGCGGAAAGCAGATCGCTGGAAGATTGCGGTAAATTCGGGTTAGCGCAAAGCGTGACGGTGAACGCGTTACCGCCCCTGTTTGCCCGCATTGATTTTAAGACGTTAGAGCCCGAAATTGAAAAAATCCGTCAGGCGCAAATTGCGGCGAACGCGCCCGTTCAGCCTGCCAAGGAAGAAACGCCCGTAGAACAAAAAGCGGAAATCACCATTGACGATTTTGCCAAAGTGCAAATCCGCGTAGGGGAAATTATCGCTTGCGAAAAAGTACCCAAGTCTTCCAAGCTCTTGAAAGAAACGGTCAAATTCGGGGAAGAAATTCGCACGATCGTTTCGGGAATTGCCAAGCACTACGCACCCGAAGAAATGGTGGGGAAAAAGGCGCTGTTCGTCACCAACTTAAAGCCCGTTAAAATTTGCGGTATCCTTTCCGAAGGTATGATTTTGGCGGCGGAAGACAACGACGGAACGCTTTCCCTTGCCGTTGCGGATAAAGACGAGCTTAAAAGCGGAGCTATCGTAGGCTAAGTATGCAGGGGTATATCGATATCCATTGTCATTTAACGGGCGACGAGTATGCGCCGCTTGGCGGCGTGGACGGCGTGCTTGCCTTAGCGCGGGAAAACGGCGTAGAGCGTATCGTTTGTTCGGGGTTTGATTTGGCGTCGTCTAAAACGGCGCAAGAGCTTGCGGGGCGGTATAACGAAGTGTATTTTTGCGTAGGCTATCACCCGAGCGAGCTGAATAAATATCAAGACGGCGATTTAGAACAAATCCGCATGCTTTGTCAAGATAAAAAGTGTATTGCGGTAGGGGAAATCGGGCTGGATTATCATTTTGAAGACAATCCCCCAAAAGATATGCAACGGGATATGTTTATCCGTCAGTTGCAGCTTGCTTACGACGTGCATTTACCCGTCGTTATCCATAGCCGCGACGCCGCGCAGGACACTTTGGAACTGTTGCAAGCCCACAAAACGTTGCTTGGAAACGGGGGACTGATGCATTGTTATTCCTATTCGCCTGAAATGACGGCGGCGTTTAGCGCCTTGGGCTTGTCCTTTTCCTTTGGGGGGCCGTGTACGTTTAAGAACGCGCATAAGGTAGTGGAGAGTATCGCGCGGATAGAGAAAACGCGGTTGTTATCCGAAACGGATTGCCCGTATCTCACTCCCGTGCCCCACCGCGGTGAGTTCCCCAACCACCCGTCTATGGTGCGCTTTGCCGTAGCGAAAATGGCGGAAATTAAGCAAATAGACGAAATTGAAATGAAAAATCAAATACGGGAGAACGCCAAACGTCTGTTCCCCCGATTACACGAAAAGTAGGTACGACCATGGAAGAAAATAAGAAAGTAGACCTTGAAAAGGCAAATGCGAACGGACAGGGGCAGGGCGGCGGCAGAAAACGCCGCAAGCACCGTCGCGGTCGCGGCGGCAACGGTAACGGGGGGAATAATCCGCCCCAAAATCAGCAGGCGCAAAACGCGCAAGCCGCGCAAAACGGACAGCAGCAAAACGCTAAGCAAGCCCAACCGCAGGCGCAAAAGCAGTCCCAAAAACAACAACAAAATAATAACGCTGCGCAGGGCGGTAAGAATAAAAAGCAAAAACAGCAGCAAAACGCTGCGAATACGCAAAATAGCAATAAGGACGAAAATCGCAAGGATACCTATTTGTATACTCTTGACGGCAATTTGTACGTCAATTTGACGAATAAATGCTCCAACGGCTGTGATTTTTGCGTACGCAACGAACGCACGAGCTATTACGGCAATTATCTTTGGTTGCGCCACGGCGATCCGACGGCGGAAAAGGTAATTGCGGCAGCAAACGGCATGGGCGATTTGTCCCGCTTTAAGGAAGTGGTATTTTGCGGCTTTGGCGAGCCGACGTATAAGGTCGCCGAAATGGTTGCTCTTTGCGATTACTTCCACGAAAAAGGACTGTCCACCCGTTTGAACACCAACGGTCAGGGCAACCTTATCAATAAACGGGATATCGTGCCCGATCTGAAAGGAAAGATTGATTTCGTCAACATTTCGCTGAATGCGTCGTGCTATGAAAAGTATCAGCCCATTTGCCGTTCGCAGTTTGGTGAAAGCGGCTTTGCGGGTATGATTGAGTTTGCCAAGCTTTGTAAACGCAGCGGCGTTGCTTGTCGTTTTTCTATCGTCGATTGTATCGGCGAAGAAGAAGTGGAGGCGTGCAAACGGCTTGCCGACAGCGTGAAAATCCCCTTATACGTGCGTAAATATATTGCCGATTCCTAATAAAACGGGGCGGGCATGTATAAGATGAAAGAAAAAAGGAGCTACCATGGGTGAACTTATCGATACGCTGAAAAAACATTCCTTTCAGTTTAAAAAACAGTTCGGGCAAAACTTTATATCGGATAACAATTTGCTCCGTTCTATCGTGGATGCTTCGGGCGTAGACGAAAACACCACCGTCGTGGAAGTGGGTTGCGGCGCAGGTACGCTCACCCGCGCTTTGGCGGAACGGGCGAAAAAGGTGTACGCTTTTGATATCGATAAGGACTTGCAACCCGTTTTAGCGGAAACGCTGGCAGGCTGCGAAAACGTAGAAGTCATTTTCCGTGATTTTAATAAAGTCAACTTAAAAGAGTTTGAGAAGGAAATCGGGGAATACGTCGTCGTCGCAAATTTGCCCTATTATATCACCACGCCTCTGGTTATTAAGTTTTTGGAAGAGAGCGAAAAGGTACAAGGCGTTTGCATTATGGTGCAGGAAGAAGTGGCCGAGCGTTTTTGCGCGAAGGAAGACACGCCCGAATACGGTTCCATTACGGCGGCGGTAGCTTTGAAAGGGGAAGCGAAAATCGTCAAGCGCGTTTCGCGCAATATGTTCTATCCCCGCCCCAACGTCGATTCGGCGGTAGTGCGTATTGATTTTCAGCGCGGACGGATTGCCGTCAAAAGCGAAAGGGCATACCGCCAAACGGTAAAATGCGCCTTTTTGAATCGGCGTAAAACGTTGGAGAATAATCTTGTCAATTTCTTTTCCGTTTCCCGTGAAACAGCCAAAGGCATTTTGGCAAGCGCAGGGATAGACGAAAAGGCGCGTGGGGAAACGCTGTCGCCCAAACGCCTTGCGTTGCTTTCCGACTTACTGATAGAAACGGGCGTTTATAAAGAGTAAAACAAATCCCGCCGTTTTAAACGGCGGGATTTGTTTTATACTCTTTTTCTTTAAATCAACACAAGCAAGCCGCACAACGCGCCAAGAAAAGCGCCGACGAATAAATCGCTGGGGTAATGCAAGCCAAGCGCAAATCGGATATATCCAAGCGCAAACGCGAAGGGCAATAAACAAACGCTTACGATAGGATAGTAGGGCAACAGCGAAACGGCAATGACGAACGCGCTTGCCAAATGACGGCTGGGAAACGATTTATCCGCACTCGCTTTTTTTATGACGAGCGGCGTGATATTTGCGCCGTCTTCGCTATACGGACGGGGGCGACGAATGGCAAGCCGTAGTACGCTGACGATTAGTAGGCAAAATAAAGGCGCGCCGATAAGACGCATAAAAGCGCCGTACGGCATATTTTTCTGCGTTACGGCGTTTGCCGTCCACAGTAAAGCGACGGCGTATACGGCAAAAAACGCGGTAGTCAGCAGCTTGTCTGCAAGCTTGATTGCAGCCTGTAAGCGCGGCTTATCCGCGTAAAAGTTGTAATTTTTTTGATAGAGCTTTGCATAGGAATATCGCATACATTGAGTATAACACACCAGCGCAAAAACGGCAAGCGTTTTTGCGCTGGTGTATAAAAAAGCCTTTCCGCCTACTTAAAAACGTCATTCTGAACGAGCGTTAGCAAAGTGAAGAATCCCAAGCTACGAAGTTTGCGTACTTATGCCCATGGGATTCTTCCGCTTACGCGTCAGAATGACGTTTGGGATAATGTGGGGGATTCTTCCGCTTACGCGTCAGAATGACGTTTGGGTGATATGGGGATTTTTCCCTGCGGTTAAAATGACGGGATAAGCGTTTTATTTACGCGTCGGAATGGCGGGGAAAGGCGGGTTTCGTTTATAGGAAAAGCCTTCCGAAAGGGGGTTTTTCGGAAGGCTCTTTTCTCTACGCGTGGCGATTTGCCGCGCGTGGGTAATTATTCTTTTTTGGAGTCTGCGATAATCTTATCCACAAGCGCAAACGGAACTTCTTCATACATTAAGAAGTCGGAAATAAATTTACCGCTACCGCGTGTGAGCGAACGCAATTCCATGGTATACGTCTTGATTTCCGCAAGGGGGATTTCTGCCGTAATGATAGACGTTTCGCCTTCGGTGTCCGTACCCATGATGCGACCGCGGCGTTTATTTACGTCGCCCATAACGTCGCCTAAATATTCCCCAGGAACGGCTATCTTCAAGGTATGGATAGGTTCAAGCAAGACGGGTTTTGCATTCTTCAAGCCTTCTTTATACGCAAGAGCAGCCGCCATCTTGAAGGAAAGCTCGTTAGAGTCTACGTCGTGATAGCTACCGTCGTAAAGCACGGCTTTCACGCCCACGACGGGATATCCTGCCAAAGGTCCGTGTTCCATACATTCGCGCAAGCCTTTTTCAACTGCGGGGAAGTAGTTTTTGGGTACTGCGCCGCCGACGACTTCTTCGTCGAAGACAAAATCTTCTTCGCAAGGGGAGAAACGGATTTTACAATGCCCGTACTGACCGTGTCCGCCCGATTGTTTCTTGTGCTTGCCTTCGGCTTCCGCCGTGCCGCGAATGGTTTCTCTATACGCCACCTTGGGTTCGGCGAGTTTCATATCCACGCCGTAGCGCGCTTTTACTTTCTTCACCAAAAGTTCAATTTGAATATCGCCCTGTCCGCCGAGCAAAATTTCACCCGTTTCCACGTTCTTTTCGACGGTGAAGGTATAATCTTCTTCTTTGAGCTTGTTCAAGCCTGCAAATACCTTATCTTCTTCGCCTTTCTTTTCGGACGATACCGACATGAACAACGTGGGTTTGGGGAAGTTGATAGGGGAGAAACGTACCTTTGCCGAAGGGTCGCAAAGGGTATCGCCCGTGTTGGTGTTGCCCAGCTTATTTACCGCGCCGATATCCCCTGCCGCCAAAGCGTCCACAGGTTCCATTTTCTTACCGCGGAGCAGGTACACCTGCCCGATACGTTCTTCACATTCGGTGTTGGCGTTCCAAACGGTAGAACCGCTCTTCAAAACGCCGCGGAAACTCTTCAAATAGGAAAGCTTACCGGAGTACGGGTCGATAACCGTCTTGAATACTTGGGCGGCAAACGGCGCGTCGTCTTGGGTGAGAATATGCACGATTTTATTGCCGTCGGTCAGGTCTTCGGCAAGCGTGTTCTTACGTTCGTCCGCTTGCGGCATATACGTTACGATTTCGTTGAGCAGGTTAATAACGCCGCGGTTTTGGAGTGCCGAGCCCGCCATGACGGGAATGGTATTGACCGACGCGATACCGATACGGATACCGCGAATGGTTTCTTCGCGGGTAAGTTCGCCCGATTCAAAGTATTTATCCAACAGGAATTCGTCGTTTTCGGCAGCCGTTTCCATAAGACTTGCTTGCATTTCTTCCACTTGGCCTTTCATGTTTTCGGGAATGGGAATTTCCTGCGGTCCGCCTTCCTTAAACAAATACGCGCGTTCTTGCAAAGCGTTGATACAGCCCTGCATTTTTCCGTTTTCCATAATAGGAATTTGAATGGGCGCAAGCTTACCTGCGTATTTGGCTTTCAAGGCCTGTACCGTGCCGAGATAATCGGCGTTTTCTTTATCCATACCGTTGATGAAAATAATCAGCGGTTTACCAAGCTTTAAGCAATAATCGACGATAGACTCTGCGCCGATAGGAATCACGCCGTTTGCGCCGATAACCAAGCAAGCGCCGCCGGCTGCGCGCAAGCCTTCGTTGCGTTCGCCTTCGAAATCATAATATCCGGGCAAATCGAGCAGGTTGACCTTTACGCCTTTCCATTCTAAGTTGGAAACGGAAGTATAGACGGACATTTTCTTTGCTTTTTCCAAATCGTCGAAATCGGAAACGGTAGTGCCGTCTACAACTTTACCCATACGGTCGATTGCGCCGCCGTTGAAAAGCATAGCTTCACACAGCGTGGTTTTGCCTTCGCCGCTGTGTCCCACAACGGCAATGTTACGAATGTTCTCTCCTTGTACGTTCATATTGAACCCCCTAAAAATAAACTCTCAAAACGCCTTTCGTCTAAACGTTTTGATTATTATAATACATTTTTTCCCATTTTTCAAGGGGTTTTTGAAAAAAAATCGCAAAAAATGAAAATATTTTTCCAAAAGCTTGTCGAAAGCCTGTAAACAAGCCGACCTTTTGAGAACGTTTTAATTGACAAACCCGTATAAAAGGGGTATAATGGGAATATATGGAACGCATTTATTTTGACCATGCGGCAACGACGCCGCTGGATAGAGAAGTATTTGAAAAAATGACGCCGTATTTTTGCGACGTATACGGCAACGCCGATTCTCCCCACGCTCTTGGCAGAAAAGCCATGGCGGCGGTGGATTCCGCGCGCGACAAAATTGCTGCGCTTATCCATGCAAAGAACAACGAAATTTATTTCACTTCGGGGGGTACGGAAGCGGATAACTGGGCGCTCTTTGGCGGCGCGTACGCGAAAAAAGCGGAAGGAAAAACGCGCGTAGTCCTTTCCGCTATCGAACACCACGCCGTGCTTTCGGCGGCGGAACGCTTAGAACGCGACGGCTTTGAAGTTGTGTATTTACCCGTAAATGAACAAGGCGTCGTGGAAGAAGACGCTTTGCAAAACGCAATCGATAGGAACACCGCTTTGGTGGCGTTGATGTACGCCAACAACGAAACAGGGGCGATACAGCCCGTTCAAAGAGCGTGCGCTTTGGCGCATGAACGGGGCGCGTTGTTTTTCACCGACGCGGTGCAAGCCGCGCCGTATATGCGTTTGGACGTGCGCGAGCTGGGCGTGGATATGTTATCCTTTTCGGGACATAAATTTTACGGGCCGAAGGGAGTGGGCGTGCTGTATATCCGCGGCGGCGTGAAGGTGCAAAAATTTGTCGGCGGCGGCGAGCAGGAACGCGGTATGCGCGGTGGTACGGTCAACGTCCCTGCAATCGTAGGGATTGCGGCGGCGTATGAAAAAGCCGTGCAAAATATGGAGCAAAACAACGAAAAAATCCGCGTGCTTGTTCAAAGGTTTATGCAGGAGCTTGCGCCGCTTAGCGGCGTAACGGTGAACGGGGATAGACAAAACGCTTTGCCGTCCGTGCTCAACCTTCGGTTTGACGGTGTGGAAAACACGGCGTTTTTGTACGCAATGGACTTACAGGGGGTATGTCTTGCGGCAGGCTCGGCTTGCGCCAGCGCGTCGGTAAAGCCCAGTCACGTGTTGACGGCAATGGGGCTTGACGAGCGGCAGGCGAAGGAAAGCGTACGGTTTAGCTTTGGAAAAAACAACACGACGGAAGAAATCGTGCAAGGGGCAAGGTTTGCGGTGGAAACGGCTCGGCGCTTGCGTTAAAATTTTCCGTAAAAAACCTTGTATATTATACCCTTAAACTCTTTACGAATAGAAAAATTTGTGATATAATAACGGTATAGAACAAAATTCGGAGGTAAACAAAATGGCACACGTAATTACGGACGAATGTTTGGCTTGCGGCGCTTGCGCGGATACCTGCCCCGTAGGAGCAATCTCTTTGGGAGATAACGGTATTTACGTAATCAACGACGAATGTGTTGATTGCGGCGCGTGTGAAGACGCTTGCCCCGTTGGCGCTATCAAAGCGGAATAAGCAACGAACGAAGAATGACGCCGACTTATCGACAGTCGGCGTTTTTCTTATTTTTGGATAAGGAGCATATCATTATGGTCAATGAAAATATGTACGGTTTGGGCAGCAAACGCTCGTCCATACGCGAAATTTTTGAATACGCCAAAGCGCGCTCGAAAGAAATCGGAGCGGAACACGTGTTCGATTTTTCTATCGGCAATCCGTCCGTACCCGCGCCGAAAGCGGTCAATCAAGCGATTGTCGACGCGGTCAATCATACCCCGTCCGTCGCCTTGCACGGCTATACTTCCGCGCAAGGGGATAAAGGGGTGCGCGATACGATTGCGGCAAACTATACCCGCCGTTTCGGCGTTCAGCTTTCGGGCGACGATTTGTATATGACCTGCGGCGCGGCGGCGTCTTTGACGATTACCTTTCACGCCTTGCAAAACCAAGGCGACGAGTTTATCACCTTTGCCCCGTACTTTGCCGAATATAAAGTGTTCGTGGAAAACAGCGGCGCAAAGTTCGTCGTCGCACCGTCGGACGCAAAGACCATGCTCCCCGATTTTAGCGCGTTAGAACGCGCAATTACGCCCCAAACCAAAGGCGTTTTAATCAATTCCCCGAATAACCCTTCGGGCGTCGTATACGGCGAAAAAACGCTGCAAGCGCTTGCGGCGCTGTTGCGTAAAAAGAGCGCGGAATACGGCAAGCCTATTTATTTGATTTCCGACGAGCCGTATAGAGAACTTGTCTACGACGAAAATACGCAAGTGCCTTCGCCTATGGCGTATTACGACGATACGATCGTTTGCTATTCGTACTCCAAATCGCTGTCCTTGCCGGGGGAGAGAATCGGGTATATCGCGGTGAGCCCTAAGGCGCAAGAACGCGACCGCGTATATGCGGCGGTTTGCGGCGCGGGCAGGGCGCTGGGGTTCGTGTGCGCGCCTGCGCTGTTCCAACGGGTGGCGGCGGTTTGCGACGGCATGACGTCGGATATAAGCGTGTATAAACGCAATCGTGATTTGCTGTATAACGCATTGACGGCGTACGGCTTTACCTGTATTTATCCCGACGGCGCGTTTTATTTGTTCATGAAAGCGGCGGAAAAGGACGCCAAGGCGTTTTGCGCCAAAGCGCGGAAATACGAGCTGCTGATGGTGGCTGGGGACGACTTTGGCTGCGAAGGGTGGGTGCGTATCGCGTATTGCGTGGAAACGGAGCGTATCCAAAACGCCTTACCGTTATTTGAAAAATTAGCCAAAGAGTATGGCTTGATATAAAACGACCGCCCTGCGTTAGTGGCGTAGCGAGAATTTGCTGCGCTACAACTATATTTGCCTAACGGCAAGTGATATGCCTATCGGCGTGATATTTTGCTAACGCAAAGTGATATTTTCACTTGCGTGAAAGTTGTGGCAAATATAATATCACTTTGACCATAAGTCGAAATATAACGCAAGGTACTTGCATATCACTTTTCGCTATAAGGCTAAAATATCACTTATTTTACTTAATATTTGTGATTAAAAAGCCCACTACATTTCGCTTTGGCGAAGTATAGTGGGCTGCACTTTTATGCTGCATGAAAATCCCTATGACTATTACGGATTTGCAGGACGGCGTTACTTTTTATCCGTCATTCTAAGCGTAGCGAAGAATCACAACACACTCTCTCAAACGTCATTCTGAGCGTAGCGAAGAATCCCATGGAAGAAAGTATGCGGACTACGTATAAAGGGATGTTTCACTACGTTCAACATGACGTTAGGGGTAACCCGTCATTCTGAGCGCGGCGAAGAATCCCATGGAAGAAAGTATGCGGATAATGATTTTATTCCTTCCTTATTATATAATACGTACGGCGCGCGCGAGAATTGCGTCTTTTGGACGTGATAAAAATAAAAATAAAAAAATCCAAAAAAAATTGCAAAAAGCTTTCAAAAAAGATTGACAAGCCATTCAAAGTATGGTAAACTAATTTCACGCACCGAGAAAGGGTGTAATTTTTTTGTATGGAGTTTTCACTATGGCAACCAAAACGGCAAGAGCCAAAATTACTTTTGAATGCACCGAATGTAAACGTAGAAACTACGACTCGTTGAAGAACAAGAAGAACGATCCGGATAGATTAGTTCTTTCTAAGTACTGCCCGTTCTGCAAAAAGCACACGGAACACAAAGAGTCCAAATAATTCTATTAAAGCGTGCGTATACGTACGTGCGTGTGGAGAAAAGCGATGGCAAACGCAACTAAAACGAAAAATAAGAAACCCAACTGGTTTCGCCGCGTAGGCGCTAAGATTAAAGAAACCTTTTCCGAACTGAAAAGGGTTACTTGGCCTACGTTTACCACCGTTTTAAAAACGACGGGCGTCGTTCTTGTAATCGTCGCTGCGTTTTTGGCGGTAGTAACGGGCATTGACGCTCTGCTCGGCTGGCTGCTTGGGCTGATCTCGTAATCGAAGGAGAAAATTATGCCGACGAACGAACAACCCAAGTGGTACATTCTTCATACCTATTCGGGCTATGAAGCAATGGTAAAAGACAGCTTGGAAAAACTCATTGAAAACAACAATCTTGGCGACTATATCGTCGATCTGAAAATCCCCATGGAACAGGTCATTGAAGAAAAGAACGGCAAGCGCAAGGTAGTGGAAAGAAAGCTCTTGCCCTGCTACGTTTTCATTAAGATGATTTATACCAACCAAATTTGGTATTACGTTACGAGTACGCGTGGCGTAACGGGCTTTTGCGGCCCGCAAGGCAGACCTATCCCCATGAAGGAAGAAGAGATTGTCAAAATGCGCTTAGAAACGCCCGTAATTCCCGAAGGGGAATTCTCCGTAGGCGATACCGTATCGGTGGAAGAAGGTCCTTTGAAAGGGTTCTTCGGTACGATTAAAGAAGTCAACGCTACGGCGCAAAAGGCGAAAATCACGACGACTATGTTCGGTAGAAGTACGGACGTGGAAGTGGAATACTTGCAAATCAAGAAAGTAGACGCGACCATTCCCGAACCGACGGACGAAGAATAACGTCCGCCCTTAATCAAGGCAAAAAGTGGGAGAAGTATCAAATATATTCAGGGTACTTTGTCAAAACCACAATAGGAGAAAATATTTATGGCTAAGAAAATCACAGCAGTCGTAAAATTGCAACTTCCCGCCGGTAAGGCGACCCCGGCTCCCCCCGTAGGTTCTACGTTGGGCCCGTTCGGTATCAACCTTCCCGGATTCACGAAGGAATTCAATGCAAAAACGGCAGACAAACCCGGTCTCATTATTCCCGTGGTCGTAACCATCTATCAAGATCGTTCGTTCACGTTCATTTTGAAGACGCCCCCCGCTCCCGTGCTTATCAAGAAAGCTCTTGGTTTGGAAACGGCAAGCGCGAAACCCAACAGCGTAAAGGTTGGTAAGCTGACGAAGGCGCAAGTAGAAGAAATCGCAAAGACGAAAATGCCCGATCTCAACTGCACCACGTTGGAAAGCGCAATGAGCATGATCGCAGGTACCGCTCGCAGCATGGGCGTTACCGTCGAGGACTGATTCAAGGAGAAGCGGCAGAGAGAAATCTCGTTATGACCGCAAGGAGGATTAAAAAATGAAACACGGTAAAAAATATCAAGACAGCGTAAAAGCATACGATTTAGGCAAGCAGTACGAAGCGGCGGAAGCAGTTTCCATTTTGTTGGAAACGGCGAAGGCAAAGTTCGACGAAACGGTAGAAATGCACGTTCGTTTGGGCGTTGATCCCCGTCAAGCGGACCAACAGGTTCGTGGCGTACTTGTTCTTCCCAACGGTACGGGTAAAACCAAGAGAGTTTTGGTTATTGCCAAAGGTGCGAAAGCAGACGCAGCGGCTGCTGCTGGCGCGGACTTCGTTGGTGCGGAAGAATTGATTGCGAAAATCCAAAACGAAAACTGGTTCGACTTCGACGTTATGATCACCACCCCCGACATGATGGGTATGGTAGGTCGTATCGGTCGTGTGCTCGGTCCTAAGGGCTTGATGCCTAACCCTAAGTCTGGTACGGTTACCATGGACGTTGAAAAGGCAATCAAGGAAGTAAAAGCAGGTAAAGTAGAATACCGTTTGGACAAAACGGCTATCATTCATTGCCCTATCGGCAAGAAGAGCTTTGGTGCAGAAAAGTTGGTAGAAAACTATACCGCGCTTATGGACGCTATTATCAAAGCGAAACCCGCAGCGGCGAAAGGTCAATACGTGAAGAGCGTTGTGCTTGCATCCACGATGGGCCCTGGCGTAAAGGTCGTAGCGAAAGCGTAAAAATTTTCAAATTATTTTCGTCAAAGGCGGTCAAAAACAGTTGACTGTCTTTGACGGAGATGATATAATAAGTAAGCAAAAATAAATCGCCGTAGACAACGAGCACCGAAAGGTTTGATGGGTAACCGCTCGTTTAGGTAGAAGAATACTAAGTTTTTTTGGGTATCCTTATGCCGTGCGGCGTAAGGTGTTTTTTTATCGACAGGCGGCAACGCTTAAAGGAGGTAATTTATGTCGGCAAATATAGAAGCAAAGAAACAAGTAGTAGAAGAGATCAAGGCGAAAATCGAAGCAAGCAAAGCCGTTGTTTTTGCGGATTACAACAAGCTTACCGTTTTGGAAGTAACCGATCTTAGAAACAAATTCCGCGCAGCAAACTGCGAATACAAGGTGTACAAAAACACGTTGGTTAGAAAGGCGTTCAACGAACTGGGTATTACCGATTTCGATAACGATTTGAACGGTACGACGGCAACGGTGTTCTGTGCAGACGAAACGTCGGGTGCGGCGGTATTTGCAAAGGAAACCAAGGCAAACCCTGCGCTTGTGGAAAAAATCATTCCCAAGTGCGCGTACGTGGAAAAGAAGTATATGGACAAGAACGGCGTGAAAGAACTTTCCGCAATTCCTTCCAGAGAAGTTCTTATCGCGAAGATGTTGGGCTGCTTGCAATCGTCTATTTCCAAATTCGTTTACGTTTTGGACAGCATTGCAAAGGCAAAAGAAAGCAACTAATTACTAATTAAAAATCACATTCATTAAATTAAAAAAGGAGATTAAAATTACTATGGACGTACAAAAACTTATTGAAGAAGTAAAATCTATGACCGTTCTTGAATTGAACGAACTTGTTAAAGCATTGGAAGCTGAATTCGGCGTAAGCGCAGCAGCTCCCGTAGCAGCAGGCGCTGTTGCAGGCGCAGCGGCAGAAGCAGCTCCCGCAGCGGAAGAAAAGACCGAATTCGACGTTGTTCTTAAAGATATCGGGCCTAACAAAATCGCGATCATCAAAGTTGTTCGTGAAGCTACGGGTCTTGGTCTTGCAGACGCGAAGAAAGCTGTTGAAGCTATGGGCGTTATCAAAGAAAACGCTCCCAAAGCAGACGCAGAAGCTTTGGTTGCTAAGCTTAAAGAAAACGGCGCTACCGCTGAACTTAAATAAGCTTTATTTACCGACGAAAAGGACGGCTGATTTTCAGCCGTCTTTTTATCGTTTATACGGAAAAATGCTCGGCTTTTGTGTAAAAGAGATAAAATTTGGTAAAAATATCCCAAAACCGCTTGACGGAATTGTAAATAAAGGCTAAAATAGATATGTGAAAATGCGGGCGGTATACTGCCGTCCTATGGAGATATGATTATGCAGAAAAAGACGACGAAAAAGATACTTCATTTAACGATGGCGGCTTTGGCTTGCGCAACGTCCGTTGCCATGTTCAGCGGTTGCGAATCCGACCGTCCTGAAATTGAAATGGAGCTGACGTTTAACAATAAAACGTATACCGTAGACTACGTATTGTATAGAAAAATTGCTCCTTCTACGACGGCGCACTTCTTGGCGCTTGCGGAAAATAAGTATTATGACGGTATGTGTATTCACGACTATGCGTCCAACCGTATGTATACGGGCGCGTATAAGTTGACGGATACGGGCGCGCTGGATTATCAAAAGTATTACGATATCGTAAAAACGTATGAAAACTTCCCCACCACCGTATGGAACGGTAAACCCGACGCTAACGGTACGGCGCTGTATACCCTTTACGGTGAATTTTCCGATAACTACTTCTCCGTAGAAAACGGAAAACTGCTTAGCGAAACGTTTGGGTCTTTGACTATGTATTATACGGACAAAGGGGAGAAAGCAAATCAACCTATCGATATCCAGCCCGTAAACTCCAACGAATGGTTGCGTTATTCGGAATACGAATACAACAGCGCGACGTCGCAGTTCTTCATTTCCTTCAAAACGATTAGCACGACGAATAGCAACTACTGCACGTTTGCTACGCCCACCGACGAAGGCAAAGAAACGTTGGAAGATTTACAGGAAGCGATTAACGATTATATCGAAAAAACGTACGGCGACGAAACGGACGACTTTACCGAAGAAATGGTTATGGATATCAATACGGACGACGTGTTCACCGCCAACGACGAAATGACGCAGATATACGAAGTACCCAAAGCGCCTATCGTTGTAAAATCGATTAAAGTAACCAAATACTAATCATTAAAAAAATAAACCGCTTGGACCAAAAGTCCAAGCGGTTTTTTCGTTCAAAAAAATTAGTGGTTGGCAAGCCAAGCTTTTGCTTTTTCAGCGCCCATTCTCGTGATGTCTTCTTTGGTGTATTTGCTTTCCGCGCCGCCGTTGGTGTACAGGAAGTAGTTGCCCGTTTCCGTTTGGTACAGGCTTTCTTCATATCCGGCGGGATTGCCGTATTCGCCCCACGTTACTTTTTTGATAAGCGTCGACGTTTGCGTGTCGTACACTTTTTTACAGATGGTTTTTTGCATAGTGATATACCTCATTTTTTCATATTTGCGATATCATTGTATACGAAAATAAACCGTTTGTCAAGTAAAGCATAGGGGGGTTATGTAAAAAATCGACGGTAGATTATGGAAGTATATACGCCAAATCGACGATTTTATCTCCGTTTAGGGTCGTTTTTAGGTATTTAACGTCGAAAAGCCGTTCACCTTTTGGAAAAATCAACGCGCAAACGTCAGGCGTATTCGTCGGCGTAACGGCGATAAAATTCCCTAAATATTCGCGTAATCGTTGGGCTTTTTGGATAAGCTCTTCGTCGAGAAAGGGGAGAAAATCCCCGCCGAGCAACACGCTTTCTAAAAAGGCGTAGGTTAGCAAGCCGCTTGGCAAACCACCGTCCGCCGTCGCCTGCTTTAAGGTATAGCTCTCCCGTTCAAATCCGTCGTCAGACATACGCCAGACTCCTTCTGCCGTCCGTCCCAAGCTGTCTAAAAGACGCAAGGTGGCGTATAATCTGTCCCCGTCCGTGCGGTATTCTCGCACCCGTTCGTCAAACAGCCGTTCGGCATTTTGGTTATAAACGGCTAATCTATCGACGGTAGCAAGAAAAAACAATCCGCGTTCTTCGTGGAGCGTTGCGCGTTCAAACGCGAAGTCTATGGGCGAAATAAACGTTCCGTTTTCGTGAGAAATGGACAAATACACAAGCCCCTGTTGATAGAGCGTAGCGGTGGCGTTTTTGCCTTTGCATTGAGCGATAGGGCGTAGGCTTAAATCGGTGGGCGTAAACGCTTGGGCGTAGATGGCTATCGCGTCGGGCATACGGTAAACCGCGCACCCGCTAGGGGGTGTAAAACGGATATTTTCGTCAAGGAAAAAGGCAATCGGTTGCGCGTTTTCGGGCGTAAATTGAATAAAAAGTCTGTCGGAAAGGCAAACTTCGGCAAAGCGGGAAAACCCGTCGGTAACGCCGAAATACGCGCCGTTGACGGTCAAGATACAGGGTATGGAAGATAAAAAATAAATTTTCATACTCTATTGTATTCTTTTGTAAAAAATAAATGTATAAAAAGGATAAAATGCGTAAATAATCACCGTGCAGACCAAGAAAAAAGGAGAACGTTTATGAATAAGATTAACGGCTACACGGAAGAAGAAGCGAAAAGTTTGGTGGATTATATCAAGGAAGGCAAGCGCCGCGGTAAAACGCTTACTTACCTGTTTGAAAGCTACGGTACGCAGCGCGGCAGGGCGAAAGGCAGCGTGCGCAATTATTATTACGCGCTGATGAAAAACGAAAAAAAGGACGAACGTATCACTCGTCTTTTGGACGGCTCGGCGCTTAGCGTAGAAAAAATCCGTGAATTTTCCAAAGAAGAAACGGACGAAACCTTGCGCAGTATTTTAGCGGAAAAGAGCAAGGGTATGTCCGTTCGCCGTGCGATTTACAATCTTTCGGGCGGGGACGATAAGCTAATGTTGCGCTTGCAAAACAAATACCGTAATACCTTGAAAAAAGAACCGTCGCGTATTGCTGCGCTTGCCGAAGAGATGGGTTTAAAGGAAGAAGCGGAAAGCTTGCGCCAACGCATGAACGGCGTTAAAAACAAGCAAAAAACGCTGCCCGATAGGGATTTTTTGCAGCGGCGCTTGGAAAACGAAATCAACGCCTTGTACGATAGATTAGCCCAAGCCTTGAAATCGGAAAACGAGCGTTTGCGTTTGGAAAACGAACGTTTGAAAGCGGAGAATAAACGCCTGCAAAAGTAAACGGAAACAATCCCGAACCGTGGCGGTTCGGGATTGCTTTTGCGAAGGAACTTATTCTGTTTCTTCGTCTTTGGGATAATACTGCGGCGTAGCCGCGCCGTGTTTCATAGCGCACAGCTTTTCGTCCATCATTTGGTTGAGTTTGTTTTGTATTTCTTCCTGTCCCTTTTGGACGAGCTGCCGCATTCGGTAATTGTTGGCGATAAGCAACGCGCCCACCGCGCCGCATACGAGTACGCCGATTGCAAATTTTTCCATAGAAAACTCCTTTTGTTCGGGAATACTCCCGTGTACTGTCAGTATGACAAGGGGAAGGCGTTTTTATGCTTGAAGTGAAAAAATATTTTTGCTTTTTTCGCATAAACAATAGACGGAAGGGAAAACTTGTGGTATAATAATAGCATGGTACAAAAAAGAGCGATTGCTTTCGATATAGGCGACAAACGAATAGGCGTAGCCGTTTCCGATCCGTTTAACGAATACGCTATGCCCTGTGAAACGTATTTTCGTACGCATAATTTTCAAGCGGACGTTGCGGCGATTGCGAAAATTGCGCAGGAAAAAGGCGTAGGCGTTATCGTGTGCGGTATGCCCGTCCACGCCGACGGTACGGCAAGCGAGCAAACGGAAAAAACCAAGCGGTTTATCCAAGCGTTGCAAAGCATGACGGGCTTGCCCGTCGTGGAAGAAGACGAACGCTTTACCACGTTGCAGGCAAAGGAAACGCAAATGATGGGCGGGGTCAAGCAGGGCAATCGTAAAAAGACGGTGGATTCTATCGCCGCGTCGTATATTTTGGAAAGCTATTTGCAAAGAGAAAATCAAAAACGCAAAAAGGAGAAAATTATGAACAACGAAGAACTTTTGGAAGAATCGGAAGAAGAACGCATTATCGAACTTGTGGACGACGAAGGTAAGCCCGAAAAATTCCTGCATATCGGCACTATGCCGTATAAAGGAACGACCTATTGCTTTTTCCAAAAAGCAGAGCCCGAAACGGAAGAAGAACAAGACGAAGTGGTTATTCTTACCTTGGATGAAGAAAACGAAATGCTCTATCCTTTGGAAGACGAACAGCTGTTAGACGAAGTTTTCGCGGAATTTTGCAATCAGTACGAAGACTTTGAAGACGCTGACGAAGCCATGCAATTAGAACAATAAAAAACGTTTTTTCGCCCCCGTGCGGCTATTGCGCACGGGGGATTTTTCTTTTGACTAACCCGTCATTCTGAACGAAACGTAGTGAAGGGAAGAATCCCATGGAAGAAACCGCGCCAAAAAATTTCAACCGTGAAATTCAAAAAAAATATGTGAAAGTACTTGACAAACGCAGTGGGGGGGGTGCTATAATATATACGTATAATGCTATACTGCACGTATAGCATGTACTTACATAGAAAAAAAATTTTTGTCAAAGGAGAATAAAGAAATGACAAAGAAGACGAAACTTTTGCTTACGTCGTTTGCTACTATTGCCATGAGCGCAAGCTTGATGGTTGGCGGTACGTACGCGTTATTTACTTCGGAAACGCAAGTAAACGTAGGCGTGCAAGCAGGTACGGTAGAAATCAAAGCGACCGTAGCGGACAACGTACTTACCAAATCCCGCGTGGGTTGGGGTGAATGGTCGGCTACTCCCGTAACGACGGGCACGACGATTTTCTCCGCGTTTGAAAACGGCGGCGGCGCAACCTTCACCGAAAACAGCGTGAACTTGGAACTCATGACCCCCGGCGACCAAGTACAGTTTACCATTGACCTTGATAACAAGAGTAACGTAAACGCTATGTACAGAACGGTGGTATTGCCTACGGAAGACACGGGTCTTTTGAAGGGTTTGGAAATCACGTTTGCGGACGTAACGACCACGGAAGCGGAAAAGGCGGAAAAGGAAACGTTTATCGGCGCGGCGGTTGCTGACTGGGCGCAACTCCCCGAAAATACGTCGGACGTAGAAAGAAAAATTTTGGTAACGATTACGCTCCCCAAAGACGCAGGTAACGAATACCAGAATAAGACGGCAAAGCTCGTTTATTATGTAGAAGCTATCCAAGGTAACGCGGACGTCAACGACGGCAACGTTGTGGACGCGCAAGGGTACACGCTTATTCAAAGCGCAACCGACCTTTGGAGATTGTCCGCGCAATACGCGAACCCCAACAAGGTATCCGTACTTTCCACGACGCAGGCATTGCCTAAGTATCGTCTTGCAGCGAATATCGATTTGAACGGCGCTCCTTTTATGCCTATCGGTACGGAAAGTAATCCTTTCCTTGGAGAATTCGACGGTAACGGGTATACCGTTTCCAACTTCACGGTAACGGGCAACGAAAGCGTAGGGTTGTTCGGTTATGCGGACGGGGGCAACCAAAAGCTGACGGTAAAGAACTTGACGGTGAAGGACGCGACGATTAACGGCTCGCATTGGGTGGGCGGTATCGTCGGTAAGCTTTCGGGCAGCTTGGAAAACTGTACGGTAGAAAACGTAACGGTAACGGCTGTTCCTTTGAATAACATGAACGGCGATAAGGTTGGCGGTATCGTAGGTTGGACTTCCCGTGGTGAAGTGAAAGGCTGCATAGCAAAGAACGTAACGGTTGCAGGTTATCGCGACGTCGGCGGTCTTGTCGGTGCGGCGGTTGCGGATAACTGGGTAAAGGTTACGGGCAACACCGTAGACGGCGCAACGCTTTCCTTCGTAGAAGGCTATCAAGCGTTTGACGAAAAAGGCGTTTATGAAGAACAAAAGAATATTGCGCCCGTTGTAGGCAGAATCGTAGGCAGCGCAGTCGTAGAAAACAATGTAGTTACTTCGGCTACGGATGGCGAAAACGTATACGTAGGCAGCGCGGAAGCGATTAAAAACGCTATTGCAAGCGGTGAAACGGAGCTCTTACTTGGCGGCGACGCTATCATTACGGAAGACGTTGAAATTCCCCAAGACGTGGAAATCACCATTGACATGGCTGGCAACACCATGAAGTTTGAAGGTGGCAAAGCGTTGAAAAACAGCGGGAACTTAACGCTTGAAAACGCAAGTATCGTTTCGACGACGGTTAGCGCAAACATTTATCCCGTACAAAACGCTGGCGGTACGTTGACGATTAACGGTGGCGAGTTCGTTTCCGGTTCGCACGGCGTAGTATCGGCTACCAGCGGTACGGTTACCGTAAACGGCGGTACGTTTGCGATTGCCGGCAATAAGGGTAATATCACCAGCCACGCATTCTGGGCGAGCGGTGATGCGGTTATCAATATTTACGACGCTACGGTTGAAAAAGGCGAAGATTACAAACGTGAAAGCGGTGAAGTATTCTACGGTTCGGGCAACGGTATGATTAACGTATACGGCGGTACGTACGAATACTTCCTTTACGGCGACTTCGGTCCTTGGTATTGCAATACGCCCGACAACGTAAACATTTACGGTGGTACGTTCTATGACCTTGACGGTTTGAGCAATTGGATGAAGGCGGGCTTTGACGGCGCGATTGCCGACGGTTACCAGTACGTTGAAAATGCGGACGGTTCGTTTAGTGTTAAAATTAGTAAATGGGACGACGTTCTTGCTAATGCAACCGTAAATGCGGACGGGGCAAAAGAAATCGCGTTGCCTGCGGGTGAATTGACCTTGCCTAAGGGTAGTATGAATAATGCGAAAGTGGTGTTCAGCGGTACGAAGGACACGGTTGTTGATTTGGCGACAAAACCCTTAGGAAACGGCGATATCAACGGCGCGGATTTGACGTTTGACGGCGTAACCGTTAAATTTGGCACAAGCCTTTATAAGGGCTTGCAACATGCGGGTAAGGTCGTTTATAAAAACTGTAAAATTATCGGTTTGCAGTTCTTGTATGCGGACAGCGTTGAATTTGTAAATTGTGAATTTGATGCGAACGGCGCGGAACATTGCGTTTGGACGTACGGCGCTAAGAATATTGCGTTTACCGATTGTACGTTTAACTATAACGACCGCGGTTTGAATTTGTATTGCGAGAGCGGTAACAAACAAACGGTTACGTTTACGCGTTGCACGTTTAATACGACGAATACCAACTCACAAGGTGCTGTGGAAATCAATAGTAGCACGTTCTCGGACGGTATCTACGCAACGCTTACCGATTGCGTAGCTCCTGCATACGGCGAAATGGCATACGTTTCTCCTTGGGATAAGACGAACGGCGTAAAGACGCACATTACCGTTAACTAAAACTGAAATAGGTAAAACCTGACACAAACGTCGTCCAAAGGCTCGTCCTTTGGGCGACGTATTTTTGTAAAGGAACTCTAATATTTTTCTCTCCAACCTGTCATTCTGACCGTAGGGAAGAATCCCATGGAAGAGAGTACGGACTTACGTATAAAGGGATACTTCACTACGCTGAGTATGACGTTTTCATATACCCGTCAATGGCGTTTTTAAAAAGCTTGCAAGAAAATAAAAAAATGCAAATTTTTTTGGCAAAAGCGTGCAAAATAGCTTGCCAAGGCTTGTCTTATATGGTAAAATAATATAGCTAAAAATTCACACTCGCTCATTGTGCGCAATCCGTGTCCGTAAAATCTTTTCAATGCGGACGTAATTGCGAGCCAAACGCAAGGCGGGGAGGTAAAAACGGAGGTTTGAATTATGGCAGTTATCACTATGAAACAGCTTTTGGAAGCTGGCGTACACTTCGGGCACCAAACGAGAAAATGGAACCCCAAAATGAAGAAGTATATCTTCGCGGCAAGAAACGATATTCACATTATCGACTTGCAAGTTACCGCTAACCTTATCGAAGAAGCATACGCGTTCGTATGCGAAAGCGTTAAGGCGGGCAAAACCGTACTCTTTGTAGGTACGAAGAAACAAGCGCAAGAAGCGATCAAGGAAGAAGCGGAACGTTGCGGACAATACTACGTAAATTCCCGTTGGCTTGGCGGCTGCTTGACCAACTTCAAGACCATGAGAAGCCGTGTAGAACGTCTTGAAAAGTTAGAAGCGATGGAAGTAAACGGCGACTTCGAAGCGTTGCCCAAGAAAGAAGTTATGCTCTTAAAGAAAGAAATGGGCAAATTGCAGGCGAACCTTGGCGGTATCAAAACCATGAAATCCATGCCCGGCGTTATGTTCGTGGTTGACCCCCACAACGAAGATATCGCTATCAAAGAAGCGAAAAAGCTCGGCATCAAAATCGTTGCGATCACCGATACCAACTGCGATCCCGACGAAGTAGACTACGTTATCCCCGGTAACGACGACGCTATCCGCGCAATCAAGTTAATCTCTTCCGTAATCGCTAACGCGGTTATCGAAGCAAATCAAGGCGAAGAAGCTTTGGTTGCAAGTGAAGAAGTGGCGGAAGAAGCTGCTCCCGAATCCATTGAAGAAGTAGTTGCAGCAGCGGAAGAAAACGCGTAAACGATAAAAAAATTAAGGAGAATACAATTATGGCATTTACTGCAAAAGACGTAATGGCGCTTCGCGAAAAAACGGGCGCAGGCGTTATGGACTGTAAAAAGGCTTTGACGGACGCTGACGGCGATATGGCTAAGGCAGCGGACATTTTGAGAGAACGTGGTATCGCAAAGGCGGAAAAGAAGGCTTCCCGTATTGCTGCGGAAGGTATCGTTGCTTGCTATATCGACGGTAAAACGGGCGTGTTGGTAGAACTCAACTGCGAATCCGACTTCGTTGCAAAGAACCCGCAATTCACGGAAATCGCAAACGAAGTAGCAAAAGTCGTTATCGCAAACGATCCCGCTGACGTAGAAGCTTTGCTTGCGTGCGCATACGACGGCGCAACGGTAGAAGAATACTTGAAGAGCAAAATTGCGATTATCGGTGAAAAGATTGCTGTTCGTCGTTTCGTAAAATACACCACCGAAGGTTTCTTGGCAAGCTATATTCACCTTGGCGGCAAGCTTGGCGTTATTTTGGACATGGCGGGCGAAGATACCGAAGCCGCGAAAGAAGTTGCGCACGACGTAACCTTGCAAATCGCATTCACGAAGCCTGCTTACCTTACGAAGGACGAAGTTTCCGCGGAAACGTTGGAAAAGGAAAAGGCTGTATTAAAGCAACAGGCTATTAACGAAGGCAAGCCCGAAGCTATCGCTGAAAAGATGGTTATGGGTAGAATTAAGAAGTTCTATGAAGAAAACTGCTTGTTGGAACAAGCGTTCATCAAGGACGACTCGAAGAAGATTGCCGAACTCGTGAAATCGGGTAACACTTCTATCAACAAATTTGCATTCTTTATCATGGGCGAAGGTCTTGAAAAGAAGAGCGAAGATTTGAGCGAAGAAGTTGCGAAACAGGTTGCAGCTGCGAAGAACTAACAAAAAAAGACAAACCGCGTGAAAGCTCACGCGGTTTTTTTTATACTTTCCATATACCGTTGGGACGTAAATATTTTGCCGTAAGTCTTGACTTTTCCTATCCGTGGTAGTATAATAAATACAATGAATACAGGCAGGTGTACTATGTTTGAAAAAATCACGCCCGAACAGGCAGGCGTTTCGTCCGATCAAGTAACCAAATTTATCAAAGCTATCAAAGCCCGTCAGTTTTTCACGCACGGCATACTCATGATGAAGGACGGCAAAATTTTTGCCGAAGAATACTGGAAACCCTTTCACAAGGATTTTTGTCATAGAATGTATTCCCAAACCAAAAGCTTTGTGTCCGTGGCAATCGGCTTGCTTATGGAAGAAGGCAAGCTTAGCTTACAGGATAAAATCGCCGACCATTTCCCCGAAAAAATCGACGGGGAGTTACATTCGTACTTAGCCGAACAAACCATACGGGATATGCTTACCATGTGTACCTGCGGACAACCGGGGAACTGGTTTGTTTCAAACGACCCCGACAGAACGCATTATTATTTCAACCATGACGGCGATCGCCGTCCGTCGGGCGGTTATTTTGAGTACGACAGCGCGGGTTCGCAAGTGCTGTCTTCGCTGGTGGAAAAGCTGTCGGGAAAAACGCTTTTAGACTATTTGAAAGAAAAACTCTTCAACCGTATGGGTACTTTTCAAACCGCAACGATTCTCCAAACGCCAAACGGCGATTCTTGGGGGGATTCGGCAATGGTATGTACGTTACGCGATATGGCGTCCTTTGCGCAGCTTGTCATGAACTACGGCACGTGGGAAGGCGAACGCCTTATGAATGAAGAATACCTTCGCGAAGCTACCGCCAAGCAGGTGGATAACCGCGAAAGCGCGCATTACGGCGTTTACCGCACGGGGTACGGTTATCAAATTTGGCGTACGGAGAGAAACGGTTTTGCGTTTTTGGGCATGGGACACCAAATCACTATGTGTTTCCCCGATAAAAACGTGCTTTTTACTTACTATTCGGACAACCAAGGGGACGGCAATATCGGTAGAGAGCTCATGGGCGGTAACTTTATCGATATGATTTTGGACGAAATGAAAGATGCGCCCTTGCCTGAAAATAAGGCGGCGCAAAAGCGTTATCGCGCCATGACGAAATATTTAGAGCTGCGCGCGGTACAGGGACAAGAAGATTCGCCCTTCCGTCAAGAGCTCAACGGCGCGAAATACGTTTGTCAGCCCAACTCTATGGGGATTAAGGAGTTTACTTTCCGTTTCACTAGCGCGAAGAAGGGCAAATTTTGCTATACCAACGCGCAGGGAAAAAAGACGATTCCGTTTGGCGTAAACCATAACGTATTTGGGAAATTCCCGCAGCTTGGTTATGCCAACGACAAAGGCAGAGTGGCTACCCGGGACGGTTTTATGTACGACGACGCCGTTTCTTTGGCGTGGACGGAAGACAAAAAGCTGCTCCTTTGCGTACAAATTATCGATAGATATTTTGGGAATTTTAGCGTTGTTTTCGCTTTCAAAGACGATATAGCGACGGCGCATTTTAACAAGGCGGCGGAAGCCTTTTTAAACGAATACCAAGGCACGCTGATTGCCAAAAAAGCATAGCACAAGCAAGACGGACGAAAAACGTCCGTCTTTTTGCGTTCACACAAAAAATTCTACAAAAAAAATTCAAAAATTCACACAGTTTTTTCCTATTTTATATAGCTTTCTTTTGAAGAATATGGTATAATAGATAAAATGGAATAATTATGATGCCAAGGAGAAGAACAATGCAACCGATTTACAAACGCGTACTTTTGAAACTTTCGGGCGAAGCCCTTGCAGGCGATCAACGTTTCGGCTTAAATCACGAAGTGATCGCACCCGTAGTCGAACAAATCGTTCAACTGCATAACTTGGGCGTACAGGTAGGGCTGGTAATCGGCGGCGGAAACTTCTGGCGCGGTCGCCAAGGCACGAATATGGACCGCACGACGGCAGATCATATGGGTATGCTTGCTACGGTAATGAACTCTCTTGCCATGATGGACGCTATCGAACAACGCGGCGTACCCGTTCGCGTGCAAACCGCTTTGGATATGGTGTCCTTAGCAGAACCGTTTATTTTGCGCAAAGCGTTGCGCCATTTTGAAATGGGGCGTATCGTCATTTTCGCTTGCGGGACGGGCAATCCGTACTGCTCCACCGATACGGCGGCGGCGCTCCGCGCTTGCGAAATTGACGCGGATATTTTGTTGATGGCAAAGAACGTGGACGGCATTTACGATTCCGACCCCAAGACCAACCCGTTTGCGAAAAAGTACGACGAACTTCGTTATGCGGATATTATCAACCGCGGTTTGAAGGTAATCGATTTCACGGCGGCGACCATGTGTATGGAAAACAACGTGCCCACCCTTGCTTTTGGGTTAAACGAAGAAAATTCTATCGTAAGAGCGGTGTGCGGGGAGAAGTTGGGAACGATTATTAAGGTATAAAAAACGAATTATATACTGCGCAATACTGCGTCAGGCTTACGTTTGCCCTTGGTCACGTACGTCTATGTACGCTCCCTGCGGTCAAGCCGCGCCTTTCTTGTCTTGCTTGCATCTAATCCGTTTTTACCTTTCAAACGAGTCAACGGGCAACGTTAAACCGCTTTACCTTTCAACGAGTAACGGGAAGAATAAACACAAAAACCATAAAATAACAAATAAAAACATCTCAAAAGGAGAAAAATCATGATTGAAAACGAAAAAGTAGAAGAAATGATGTTAGAACTTGAAGACAAATCGGAAAGAACGATTAACGCTTTGGAAAGCGACTACGGCGCAATCCGTACGGGCAGAGCCAACCCGAAAATTCTCGACAAAATCGAAGTAGAAGCCTACGGCGGTATGAGCAAGCTTATCGAGCTTGGTAACGTTTCCGCTTTGGACGCGCGTTGCTTGCAAATCAACCTTTGGGATAAATCGCTGTTGAAAGCGGTGGAAAAAGCCATTTTGCAATCGAATATCGGTCTTACGCCCACCAACGACGGGAACGTAATCCGTTTGGTATTCCCTGTAATGACGGAAGAACGCAGAAAAGAGCTTGTAAAACAAGCGAAGAAAATGGGCGAAGACGCGAAAGTGGCTATCCGTAACCACCGCCGTGAAGCAATGGACGTACTCAAAAAAATAAAGACGGCGAAAGAGCTTTCCGAAGACGAAACGTCCGTTTGCGAAGCAGACGTTGAAAAAGCCGTTTCTTCGTTCATGTCTACCTTGGAGAGCATTATTTCCGCAAAAGAAAAAGAATTGATGTCTATTTAAGTGATGTTTGGGAATAAAATAAAAGAAGAAACGCGTATTCCCCGCCATATCGCCATTATCATGGACGGCAACGGTCGTTGGGCAAAGAAACGTATGATGCCCCGCTCCTACGGTCATAAACAGGGTATGCAACGCATGGTGGGACTTTTAGAGCGCGCTTACGATTTGGGTGTGTCTTTCGTAACCGTTTACGCGTTATCCACCGAAAATTTCAACCGTCCGCAAGCGGAGCTGGAAGGCTTGTACAATCTTATCCGCAATCATTTTCGCGCGTACATGACCCGTATTTGTTCGCGTGGGGTGACCTTACGAATCGTAGGGGATATATCCCCCTTACCTGCCGACGTACAACAAACGTTGCTTGATTGCGAACGGGAAACGGCGGAGTACGCTAAGGACGGAAAAGAACTGAACTTTGCCATCGGCTACGGCGCGCGCGCGGAGATTGTCCGCGCGGTGAATAGCGCGGTAGAGAAAGGGGAGAAGGTAACCGAAGAGAGCTTTTCCGCGCTTTTGTATACGCATGGAGAGCCCGACCCCGAGCTGCTCATTCGCACGGGTAAGGAAAAACGGCTTTCCAACTTTTTATTATATCAGTCAGCTTATGCCGAATTATATTTCTCGGATAAAATGTTCCCCGAATTTTCGGATAAAGATTTAGAAAAAGCCATCATATGGTTTTCGGGCAGAAAACGCCGTTTTGGGAAAACGGACGAACAAATTAAGGAATAACTATGAAAACAAGAGTAATTTCAGGCACGGCATACGTGGCGATCGTGCTTACCTTCTATTTGTTGAAGGTACTCGTCAACGATTTCTTTTTCGACGCGCTGATATGGTTTTGCGCCATCGTTGGAACGTTTGAGATTTTACGTGCCACCAAAGAAAAAACAAATAAAGCGCAACGCGTCACCGTAATGATTTTTTCTATCGTTACCATTCCGGCAACGGCGATTGCCGACGGTATCAATGCGTTTGACGGCAGACAATACGGCTTACACATGGACAGCATTTTATTCTTCGTGCTTGCGGTAACGCTGCTGATTATGCTTGTTTTGCGTCATGAAGAAACGAGCTTGGAAAGCGTGGGCGTATCCCTGTTTTCCGCCGTATATCCGACGCTTTTGTTGACGCTTTTGGTACAGGCAAACCACGTTCCGCTGTTAGAACAAGCGGCAAAATACGCCTTTAATTCCGATTTATTGATTTGCTTTATCTTCGTCATTTCGCCTGCGGCGGATTGCTTTGCTTTCTTCTTTGGAAAGCTGTTCGGCAAAATTTGCCCGCGCAAATTAGCGCCTAAGCTCAGTCCCAAAAAGACGGTTGTCGGGGCGATCGGGGGGCTTATCGGCGGCGTTATCGGCGGCGGCGTGATTTATATTTGCTATAACCTTGCCGTCGGTAGCTTTGATATGATGGGCTTTTGGCTGCCCGTGTATTTTGTTATCGGGTTTTTAGGCGCTGCGGCGACCATGTTCGGCGATTTGGTCGAAAGCTGTATCAAGCGTAAGCTAGATATTAAAGACATGGGCAAAATTATGCCCGGGCACGGCGGCGTTTTAGACCGTATTGACGGCACGCTGTTTGCTACTATGGCGGTATACGTATGTTTCGTCGTGGTGCGTATGTTCGTACTTCCATTCATAGGCTAAAAAGGAGCTTTGTCATGCGTGAGATTTCTTTGATCGGTTCGACGGGTTCTATCGGTATACAAGCGTGTAACGTGGTTCGTCGTTATCCGCAAAAGTTTAAAATCGTTTCGCTGGTGGCTAATACGTCAGCGGACGTTTTTTTGGAGCAGGTACAAGAATTTAAGCCTGCGTACGCTGCTTTGGCGGACGAACAGGCGGGTAAGAAAATCGCAGGAGATATCCCCAAGGGCGTGCGCTTTGCCTACGGCAAACAGGCGGCGGAAGACGGCGTTTGCTTTGGTGATACCGCGCTTGTCGCGGCAACGGGGTTTGCGGGCTTGCGCTATTCCTTGCGCGCGATAGCCGAAAACAAGCGGCTTGCCTTAGCCAACAAGGAAACGTTGGTTTGCGGCGGCGCGCTGGTGATGGAAGAACTCGAAAAGAAGGGCTTGGATATTTTGCCGATCGATAGCGAACATTCCGCCCTTTGGCAAGCGTTATCCTTTGATAGAAAAGCCGATTTTAAGCGTTTGATTATCACCGCTAGCGGTGGGCCGTTTTACGGCAAAACGCAAGAACAACTACGTAGCGTAACGCCTGCGTCCGCGCTCAAACACCCCACGTGGAAAATGGGCGCGAAAATCACCATTGACAGCGCGACGCTTTTAAATAAAGGCTTTGAAGTCATTGAAGCGAAATGGCTGTACGATACCACTTTGGATAAAATCCACACGGTGGTACAGCCCGAAAGCATTATCCATTCTATGGTGGAATTTGCCGACCGCGGCATTTTGGCGCAAATGAGTTATCCGACTATGGAATTGCCCATTCAGTTGGCGCTCACCTATCCTGAGCGTTTGGATTGCAACCTTGAACCGCTTAATTTTGAACAGCTTGGGGCAATTCGTTTCTTGCCGCTGGAAAGAAAGGCTTTTCCTTGTTACGATTTGGCGCTGACTGCGCTTGAACAGGGGGATAATTATCCTTGTGCGCTCAATGGCGCAGGAGAAGTGGCGGTACGCGCATTTTTAGACGAACGTATTCCGTTCACGGCGATTGCCGATACTATGGATTACGCGCTGCAAAAGACGAAACGAACGAAAGCGGATAGCTATGAAGTATTACAATCGACGGATATTGCCGCGCGCGCGTTGGCGGAAGAATACGTCAATAAAGTATAGGGGAAAGAATATTGAATACGTTTGCATTACTTGATTTTAACGCTGTCATGCAAAGCGTCGGCGGCGTGGTGCTTGCCGTTGCGGTGCTGCTTGTCATGGTGACCATTCACGAGTTTGGACACTACGTGGCGGGAAAACTGCTGCATTTTAAAATCAATGAATTTGCGGTGGGGTTTGGCCCTGCTATCTTAAAAAAACGCAGTAAAAAAACGGGCGAGCTGTTTGCGCTGCGCATCATTCCGCTTGGGGGGTATTGCGCTTTTGACGGCGAAGACGAGTTTGAAGAAGAGCAACCCCAAGAAGGACAGCCGCCGTTTGAAGAAATGACGCCCGTTGAAGAACTCGTTCAAAAGGAAGACGAATATCCCGAGCCTAAGGGCGAACGGTTCAACGACCAAAAACCTTGGAAACGCATTATCGTTTTGATTGCAGGCGCAACTATGAACTATCTTCTGGCGCTTGTGCTGTTGTTTATCATGTTCGGTTGCTACGGCAGGATTCATTCGTATATCGGCTATACGGGGGAAGAGCCCCCTGCTATCACCAACCCCGACGGCTTGTGCGCGCAGGATATCGTGCTTTCCGTTGACGGACAGGATATTTATTTGACCACCGATTACGTGGATATCCTTTCGGGAAAAAATAAAGGCGACGAAGTAAGTGTGAAAATTTTACGCCGCGACGCCGATAAGGTATGGCAAGAAAAAACGCTGAACATTACCCTGCAAGCCGATTGCCATTTTACTAGCATGACGCAAACGGGGCTGGTTATGCAAGCGCTTGGCTTGCATAGCGAAGAAGTGGGTTTTGCGTCCGTTACCATGAAAGCGGGATTTTTTGAAACGATCGGTTCGGCGGTGGTATATTCCTTTAAAATCGGCGGAACGGTACTGCGTTCTTTGGGTGAACTCGTTACAGGACGGCTTGGTTTAAACGCTATGGGCGGACCTGTAACGACGATAAAGGTGACTTCGCAAATTGCGTCGGCGGGGGTGTTGCCCCTGTTGAATATTGCGGCGTTTATCGGCGTGAACTTGGCGGTGTTCAACCTGTTGCCCATTCCTGCGCTGGACGGGTGTAAGGTAATCTTTTGCATTATCGAATGGATAAGGAAGAAACCCGTCAACCGTAAAGTAGAAGCCATTATCCACTTTGCAGGCATCATTCTTTTGTTTGGCTTTGCTATTTTGGTGGACGTGTTGCAACTTTTTGCATAAAATTTTCGCCTGTCAAGTAAAAATGCTTGACAGGCGTATTTATTTGGAGTATAATAAACGGGTAATAAGGAGATACCGATATGAAAGACGACGTTCAATTTATGAAACTGTGGGATCTGTATTCTCCCTTGTTGACGCAAACGCAAAAAGAAATCACCGATTTGTATTTTAATTTTGATTTGTCTTTGGGTGAAATTGCCGAGCAAAAAGGCGTTTCCCGTCAAAGCGTGTCCGACTGTTTGCAAAAATGCAGAAAACAGCTGGAAAAATACGAAGAAAAGCTGGGCTTTTGCGAAATGCTGGACAGCGTTTCGAGAGAATATTCCGCATACATGACGGAAACGGAGCGTTGGATTGCGCATACGGAAAAGACGTATCCGCAAATGCAGGACGCTTTAAACGATTTGCAAAGACGTTTGCATGCATTACACGAAGAATTCGGCGTGGAAGTGATAGAGCTTTCGGGCGACGAGCCGCAAGGTTAAGGGAGAAGTATGGCGTTATTCGGTTCATTATCGGAAAGATTAAATCACATATTTTCTAAGCTGACTAAGCGCGGTAAACTCACCGAGCTGGAAATTCGTACGGCAATGCGCGAAGTGCGTGTGGCGCTTTTGGAAGCGGACGTCAACCTTCGCGTTGCTAAACAATTTATTGCGGACGTTTCCGAAAAAGCGGTTGGACAGGAAATTTTGTCTTCGCTCAACCCTGCGCAACAGGTTATCAAAATCGTCAACGAAGAATTGATTGCGCTGATGGGCAGTAAGAATGCAAAGCTGGAAGTATCGCCCAAGCTCCCCACCGTTATTATGATGTGCGGTTTGCAAGGCGCAGGGAAAACCACCCTTTGCGGAAAGCTTGCTATGCAGCTAAAAAAACAGGGCAAAAAACCTTTGCTGGTGGCAGGGGATATCTACCGTCCTGCGGCGATTACGCAACTGCAAGTCGTTGGGAAAAACGCGCAGGTAGAAGTGTTTGAAAAGGGCACGCAAAGCCCTGTAAAAACGGCAAAACAGGCAATAGAATACGCGCGTTCTAAGGGCTACGATACCGTGGTTTTGGATACCGCAGGTCGCTTGCAAATTGACGAAACGTTGATGCAAGAACTGGAAAACATCAAAAAAGAAGTGGACGTTACCGAAACGTTGCTTGTCGTCGACGCTATGACGGGTCAGGAAGCGGTCAACGTAGCCGAAACGTTCAATTCCCGTTTAGAAGTAACGGGTGTGATTTTGACCAAGCTGGACGGCGACACACGCGGCGGCGCATGCCTTTCCATTAAAGCGGTAACGGGCAAGCCCATTAAGTTTATCGGCGTTGGGGAAAAGCTTACTGATTTAGAGCCTTTTTATCCCGAGCGTATGGCGTCCCGTATTTTGGGTATGGGCGACGTGCTGTCGCTTATCGAAAAGGCGCAACAGGCAATCACGGAAGAAGACGCCAAGAAAATGCAGCAAAAAATGCTGGCGAACAGCTTTACCCTTTCCGATTATTTAGAACAGTTTGCCATGATGAAGAAAATGGGCGGCGCGCAGGCTATGCTGTCCATGCTCCCCGGGGCAGGCAAGCTGAAAGTCAACGAAGGAGATATCGACGAAAAGAAAATGGAGCATACCAAGGCGATTATCCTTTCCATGACCAAGCAAGAGCGGGAGAATCCGACGATTATCGACAGTAAGAGAAAACGCCGTATTGCGGCGGGTTCTGGTACGACCGTCCAAGAAATCAATCAGCTTTTGAAACAGTTTGAACAGACGAAAATGTTGATGAAACAGCTAAAAGGCGGGGGAAAGGGGCGTTTCCGTTTACCCTTCTAAAAACGGTTGAAATACTGCGTAATACTTCGTCGTCATTCTGACCGTAGGGAAGAATCCCACGGAAGAAAGTACGGACTTGCGTAATTAGGGATACTTCATTACGCTAAAAGCTTCATTCAGTATGACGTTTTAGTTATCTGTCATTCTGACCGTAGGGAAGAATCCCACGGAAGAAAGTACGGACTTGCGTAATTAGGGATATTTCGCTAACGCTCAATATGGCGTTTGACGAAAGTACGGCGAAACACACAAAAAGAAAAAAAACAAAAAAAATTTTTTATATACTTTGGAGGTATAATATTATGGTTAAAATGAGACTTTTCAGAATGGGCGACAAAAAGAACCCTATCTACCGTGTCGTTGTTGTGGACAGCAGAAAGGCTGCAACGGGCGAATACATTGACTGTGTTGGTCATTACAGACCCACCTGCGATCCCGTAGAACTCACCATCAACGTAGAAAAGGCGAAAGACTGGTTGTCCAAGGGCGTTCAACCCACCGAAACGGTAAAGAGCCTTCTTATCAAGACGGGCGCTATGGAAAAATCCGCTAAACTTAGCGCGTCCAAGACCAAGACGAAGAAGAAGTCCAAATAAGGCTTTTAGTCAAGGGAGAAAACTATGTTGGATTTGATCAAGTATATCGTGGAACAGTTTGCCGAAGATAAGGAAAACGTAGAGTACACGGTGAAAGAAAAAGACCGCGTTATTGAAGTAACGGTAACCCTTTCTCCTTCGGATATGGGTAAAGTTATCGGCAAGCAAGGTAAAATCGCCAAAGCAATGCGTACGATTGTACGCGCGGCGACTCCTGCAAGCAGCAAAAAATACGTGGTGGAAATTCGTGAACGCGGCGGCGACGCTGTGGACAGCGACGACGAAGCGGCGGAATAAAACCGCAACTTAACCATGAAAAGGCTTTCAGGCGGAAGCCTTTTTTTGCCATTAAGTAAAAAGGAGAACGTGCTATGCAACGTTTAGTAATCGGGGAAGTATTAAAACCGCAAGGCATTCGCGGAGAGCTGAAAATTAAAACGTTCACCGACGCACCCGAAGACGTCAAGGCTTTTAAAACGGTGTATATAGACGACGTGGCGTATAAAATTTTATCCTTCCGTGTAGGGAACGACGGCGCGGCGTACGTAGGACTTCGCGGGATTCCCGATAGAAACGCCGCGGAGTTTTTCCGCGGGAAAAAGCTAGAAGGAGAGCGCGACGACGCGCCGCCCTTAGAAGAAGGGCAGTACTATATTATCGACGTACTCGGTTGTTCGTGCGAAACGGAAAGCGGGGAAATTTTGGGTACGGTAGTGGATATATCCAACCTGTCTTCGGATATTTATACCATAGAAAAAGCAGGAAAGAAAATACTCTTTCCTGCCGTTAAAGGCGTTGTAAAAAAGGTGGATATCCAAAACAAAAAGCTTATCGTGGATAAAACCGTTTTCGACGAAATCGCCGTTCTTTAATTTTTCGTTTTCTTTTTCATTAAGCCGATCAACGTATCCAAAGCGCCTGTTTTGGCAAGCGCGACAAGCGCAAGCACGTTGATAAGACAGTCCGCAGGGATATACACGCATTGATAGATAAACGAATAGATAAAGGCGCTCGATACTGCCCACGCGGGGAAATCCACCCAAACTGCGCCTTCCATAAAGAAGATTGCGCCCGAGCATAAGTGGAAAACAAACCGCAACGCGCAAACGCTGATACAGCCGAGCACAAGTGGCAGCGCGCCCTTTTCCTTTCTCGCCATTTTTCCGAATACGCCCATAAGCCCTACGCTGGCAAACGCAAGCAAGTAATCAAGCAAAAAGGTTGCGGGGGTGAGAATGCAAGGGTCTTCGATAAAGTTCAAAAGTCCGTGGATAAGCCCTACGAGCAGCCCGTCGGCTACGCCGTATATATACGCGTAAACGAGAATGGGGACAAGGGACGCAAGCGTTATCGAACCGCCGTACTGAATGGGGCTTACCTTGATGACGGCAAGCGTAAACGAAGTGGCTACGCACACACCTGCAAAGGCAAGCCTTTTTCCGTCGCGTTGATTTTTATGCAACAGACAAATCAGAGCAATGACGCCAAGTAGAACGAAAACTGCGGCAACGGATATCCATTTTACGATTTCCGTCGTTTGTTCGCTCACTTCTAAAAGGGAATAGAGAAACATAAAAACACTCCTTTTCCGCCGTTTCGTTTGAAGAAAAAAACGCCACGCAATATTTGCGTGGGTAAAAGGCTTTTAATCCACCGTAAAAAAACGGTAGAGAAAAAACGTTTATCAATCTCTCGCTCAAGTATTACCTTGCCGATTCAAATGGTATAATCTCAGCTTATTAAAGCACCCACGACGGATAATTAAATTTTGTACTATCATTATACTACGTCTTTTTACAAAAGTCAAACGAATAAGGAGAAAAAAAATTTATGCGATACGATTTTTATGCGTATTTAGACAGAATGAAATATATCAAGCGTTGGCAGCTTATGCGTTCTATGCGCGCGGAGAATATTATGGAACATTCTCATTGTGTTACCGTGCTCACGCATGCGCTCGTTACCATTCACAACGAAGTGTTTGGGGGGAATGCGGACGTTTTGAAAGCCGTTATGTACGCCACCTACCATGAAGTAAGTGAAGTTTTAACGGGGGATTTGCCTACGCCGATTAAGTATTATAATCAAAGTATCCACAGCGCGTATAAGCAAATGGAAAAGAGCGCAGGGGAGAAAATTGCAAACTCCTTACCCGAAGAAATGCGCCCTGCCTTGTCGCAGTACATTATGGCGGACGAACAAAGCGACGAATACCTATTCGTCAAGGCGGCGGATAAGCTGGCGGCGTACGTCAAGTGCTTGGAAGAGCTGCGCAGCGGCAATATGGAATTTTCCAAGGCGAAAAAGAGCATTGAAAAAGAACTGCACGCAAGAAAAATTCCCGAAGTGGAGTACTTTTTTAAGTATTTTATCCCGTCGTTCGAGCTGACCTTGGACGAGTTAGAAACGCTATAAAAGACGTTTGGAAAAATTTCACAAAAATTTCAAATATTCTTAAACTGCTTAACGAAAACATAGGGTATACTAATACGTATAAACCCCAAAGGATTATAGCATGAAAAAATGGACAAAAACGATAGTATGCGCGCTTTGCGGCGTGATTGCAGCCTTTTCGCTTGCGTCGTGTAACTTACAAGGCGAAGTGGTCAATGCCTACGATATCGCCGTAAAAAACGGCTTTACGGGCACGGAAAAAGAATGGTTGCTTAGTTTAAACGGCAGGGACGGTAAGGACGGCGAAGATGGTAAAGACGTCACCGTTGACGAGCTGTTTGCCGCGGCAAAAGCCGAAGGCTTTGAAGGGACGAAACTTGACTTTATCAAGCACCTTGTCGCAGAATACAACGCCAACAACGAAACGACGACGATTGCCAAAACGGTTACTTCCGTCGTGAGTATTTTTTGCGGTTTTGAACGTACCGTTAAAGGATATTTAAACAACCGCACGGAAATTACTTCGTCAGGCGGCAGCGGCGTTATTGTGGATATCGATTATAACAGCGGTTCGGCGTATATTGTTACCAACTACCACGTGGTGTACAGCTTGGAAAGCGATACGGGCATTTCGCAGTCTATCTATTTGTATCCGTACGGTTCGCTTTGCGGATTCTCTTCCCAAACGGGTAGGGACGATACGGGCTTTGGTATTAAAGCGGAGTTTATCGGCGGCGCAATGGATTACGACGTCGCGCTTTTGAAAGTGACGGGCAGCGAGCTTATCAAAGACAGCCACCTTACCGCCGCGAAATTTGGCGATTCTAACACCGTGAAGGTGGGCGAAAAAACGTTTGCCGTGGGTAATTCCAACGGCTTGGGCGTATCGGTTACTAGCGGTATCGTCTCGGTAGACTCTGAAACGATTACCATGACGTCTTCGGACGGAAAACGAGCGGTGGGATATAGAGTTATGCGTACCGACGCGTCCGTCAATCACGGTAATTCGGGTGGTGGATTGTTTGATTTGGAAGGCAACTTAATCGGGATTACCAACGCTAAAAACGTGGAAGATGAAACGGATAATATTTGCTACGCCTTGCCGATTACGCAGGTGAAATATTTACTCCAAAACATTTGGGATACCTTGCAATCGGGGCAAAAAACGGGCTACGTTTCGCGCGCTATGCTGGGAATTGAAACGACGTTCAGCGATTCTTCGCTATATATCGACGCAGAAGGCGAGCTTGCCGTAAAAGAAACGTTTTACGTGCGCAACGTTACGGCAAATAGTGCGGCGGACGGCGTTTTCCAAACCATGGATATCATTCAAGCGATTACCATTGACGGGGTTAAGACGGAGTTTTTCCGTCGGTATCTCATGCAGGATATCATGCTGACCATTCGCAAAGGGGACAGCGTCGTATTCACCGTTTTGCGCGATAAACAGTCGGGTGTTGGAAAAGAAACGGTAGAGCTCACCATTACGTTTGATGAAAACGATTTTGTGAAATACGCCTAAAAAACGTATTTTTTGGAAGAATAAATTTGATCACACAAACTTCTCTTTTATGTTTTTTGTTAGGGAAGACGCGGCGCGGCGTAAGCCGTCGGCGCGTCTTTTCCTTTATTTTTAGCCGTTACGGAGCGAATTGCGCCCGCTAAAACAAGTTTTTTTGCTCCTTTAAGGCGTATCTTCATTATAATACGTACAAACAGGCACTTGACATTTTTCTTCGTTTATAGTATACTTAAACGTAAAGAACGTACGTGATAAGGAGCAACTTATGCGTCAGGAAGAATTTTTGAATATTTTATCCGATTATTTTCAAAACGAAGAAGGTATGGACGCCCTGCGAAAGGGTACGCCCCTGGGCACGGATTCCGTGGATAAACCCGTCTTTTCTCAGCTTCGGGACGAACCGTTTACCTTCCGTCATACCTGCGTGACGGGCGCGCGTCGAACGGCGTTTATCAAGCGGCTTTTAATGACGCTTTCTTGCTTATATTTGAAAGACGAAGCTTGCTTTTTCGTGCTTTCGCCCCGCCTTGATTACGGTGAATTGCTCCGTCTTGCAAATATCGATCTTACCGCGCCGTTTTTGCGCACGAAAGCCGATTTAAACGAAGCGCTTGCCTGCGTGAAGGAGCTTGTGTCCATGCGTCTTTCGGGCGGCGGTTATCCCAAATTATTTTTGGTTTTAGACGGTTTGGAAGAGTTGCCCGATTGCAATAAAAACAGCGATTTTGAAGAATACCGCGCCTTTTTCGACGTGCTTTCCCGCCGGCAAAATATCGAAGTGATTACGGGTGCGGAGCTTATGCGCAGTATTTTCAGCGGTTATCCGGGCGCATTCGTCGGAGTGGGGAATTGCTTGGTTACCACCCAAGACGACGGTGTAGCCGACGTGACGTACGTGGGCGACGATTCGCAAATGTCCTTGCCGACGGTGTTGCATTTCCCGTCCGCGCCGTCCATTACCGAAACGGTGATTTATTTAAATTCCGTGGCGGCAGCCAAAACGGAAGGGGAAGTATAAGCTGTGGAGAAAGAAAAACTCCTTCAACGCATACCTGCCCCCTTGCTTTCGTGGTATGATAGCCATAAACGCGCTTTGCCTTGGAGAGAAAATCCTACGCCTTATCGCGTATGGGTGTCGGAAATTATGCTCCAACAAACGCGCGTAGAAGCGGTGAAAGAATACTATTTGCGGTTTATGAAAGAGCTGCCGACGGTAGAGCATTTGGCGGCTTGTGAAGAAGAAAAACTGTTAAAGCTTTGGGAAGGCTTGGGCTATTACAGCCGCGCAAGGAACTTGCAAAAGGCGGCAAGGCAAATCGTTTTGGACTTTGACGGCGCGTTTCCAAACGATATTCGATTATTACAAACGCTATCGGGCGTTGGCGCGTACACGGCTGGGGCGATTGCGTCTATTGCCTTTGGAAAACGGGCGGCGGCGGTGGACGGCAACGTTTTGCGCGTTATTAGCCGCTTAACGGAAAACGCAACGCCGATAAACGATATCGCCTATCGCAAAGCGTTAGAAGAGCGGCTTACGGCAATCTATCCCCCCGAAGGGGAACTTTGCTCCCGTTTTACCCAAAGCCTATTCGAGCTTGGCGCGCTCATTTGTAAACCACGTTCGCCCGAATGTGCGGCTTGTCCGCTGTCATTTCTTTGTCAGGCAAACGCCCACAACACGCAAGCGCTTTTTCCCGTGCAACCGCCCAAAAAAGCGAAAAGACAGGAAGACGTATACGTGTTTTTGATACAGACGGACGAAGGTTTTTGTATCCGCCGACGGGAAGAAGGAGTGCTTAAAGGCATGAACGAATTTCCGTCTAAGGTCGTTTACGGCGAAAGCGCGTCGGCGGTTTTGGACGAGTGGGGCGTGTATGGCTATCAAGAGCTTGCGCGTGAACGCTTTACGCATATTTTTACCCATATTCGTTGGGATATCACCTGCGTATGGGTACGCGCGGAAAGCGCGCCGTTTGATGCGTATACGCTAGACGAAATACGAGAAAAGGTATCGTTGCCGACGGCGTTTAAACAATGCTTGCAAATGCTTAGCCATTACGGCACTCAAAATCAGGTTCAACTCATTCCATAATGGGTAAAGGAGTAAAATTATGAAGGTATTGCTTGTCAATGGCAGTCCGCACGCAGACGGCTGCACGAATAGAGCGCTCGAAGAAGTAGAAAAAGCCCTGCAAAAACAGGGCGTAGAAACGGAAATTTTTCATATCGGCAAAGGTTCGGTTGGTGGCTGTACGGCGTGCTGTGCCTGCGCAAAGCTTGGCAAATGCGTGATAGACGACGCGGTAAACCGCTTTGCGGAAAAAGCCAAAACGGCGGACGGGTTTGTTTTTGGCTCGCCCGTGTATTACGCGTCGGCGGCAGGGAGTATGGTCGGCTTTATGGATAGACTCTTTTACAGCGCGAGCAAAACTATGGCGTTCAAGCCCGCCGCGGCGGTAGCCAGCGCAAGACGGGCAGGCACGGTGTCGACCTTTGACGGCTTGAATAAATACTTTACGATTAACAATATGCCCGTCGTTTCGGCAAATTACTGGAACGGCGTTCACGGGGCGAACAATACGCCTGCGGACGTAGAGCAGGACGAAGAAGGCTTGCAAACCATGCGCCTTTTGGGGAATAATATGGCGTGGCTGTTGCGCTGTATTCAGCTTGGAAAACAGCAGGGTATTCAACCCGAAACCGAGCCCAAACTTCGTACCAACTTTATTCAAAAATAAGGATTTAGATTATTCAATATTTTACTACGTGCAGTATGACGTTTTAGCTAACCCGTCATTTTGACGCGTAAGCGGAAGAATTCCAACACTCTCCCTAAAACGTCATTCTGACCGCAGGGAAGAATCCCATGGACGAGAATACGGACTTACGTATAAAGGGATACTTCATTACACTTCGTTTCATTCAGTATGACGTTTGGGTATACCCGTCATTCTGACCGCAGGGAAGAATCCCATGGAAGAGAAAACGAAAACGGAGCGTTGCAAGCAGCAACGCTCCGTTTATCGTTAATCGTATTCTTTCAAGCCTAATAAATAATCGGTGGATACGTCTAAATACACGGCGATATCCACGATGGCTTGCATGGGCGGTTGATTATTACCGTTTAACCATTCGCACAGCGTAGACGGCTGTACGTTTATAGCAGCGGCGAGCGCCTTTTGTGTTCGCCCGTTTTCTTTTAAGGTGGCTTTTACCCTTTCTCCAAAAACTTTCATATAATCACCTGCTTACACGAAGGGGTGTTCTACTTTAATCACACAAAAGCAGTTGGGCTTTTGCGCGGTGATTTTTTCAACGACTGCCTTTTCCGCTTCGGCGGAAGTCATGGCGCAATCGGGCGGGATAACAAGGTCGAAAATTAGGTTAAACGATTGCTCGCCCATGGTCATGCGGAAATCGTGAATGGTAAATTCACAATGCACCGCCTTAGCGGCGTTTTCCGCCAAAGCGCGCAGTTCGTTCACCGTTTCGTCGCCAACCACGATAGGGTCTAAATGCACGGTGACGATACAGCCGTATTTTTTCTGCATATCCCGTTCTAAACGGTCCACGTCTTCGTGCGCGATATTGATATCCGAATCGGACGGCACTTCGGCGTGGAAGGATACGATTTGCCTGCCCGGGCCGTAGTCGTGCACCATAACGTCGTGTATACCCACGATACGCGGATACGCCTTGCAAAATTCGTAAATTTCCGTGATAAACGCGGGGTCGGGCGGACTGCCAAGCAACAAATCAATCGTTTCTTTTGCCGCTTTTATGCCCGAATAGAGTATAAACGCCGCCACCAAAATACCTGCAAAACCGTCGATAGGCACGGCAAACAGCTTGGCAACCACCGCCGAAAGTAAGACGAGAGCCGTGGCAAAGCAATCGCTTAGGCTATCCGTCGCCGCCGCCGAAAGGGCGTTAGAGCGAATGGTTTTGGCAATCTTTTTATAGAAGAAAAACAGCCAAAGCTTTACCAAAATGGCAACGCCAAGCAGGATAAACGTGGCAATCCCGACGATAGGCAGGGTGGGGTTTAGAATTTTATCGATAGACGATTTAAACAGCTCGAATCCGACGAGAATAATCAGCATATCCACGATAAACCCCGACACGTATTCCAACCTGCCGTGCCCCAAGGGGTGTTCTTTGTCTACGGGCTTGCTTGCCAAACGGAAACCGATTAGCGTAACGATAGCAGACCCTGCGTCGGAAATATTGTTAAACGCGTCTGCGATAATGGCTACCGACGCGGAAAGCAAACCTAAAACGAGCTTGCTGATAAACAGCAATACGTTGGCGATAATGCCCGTAAAGCCTGCAAGCGACGCGAATTTACCGCGTACCTTTTCGTTGGTAGGGTCGGCGTTTTTGCCGATAAATATGCGGGTTAAAAAATCAGTCATAAAGCTCCTATTAACAAGACCGACGAAACGTTCGTCGGTCTTATCGTTGGTTATGAATTTTGTTGTTCGTCGTTATTTGCGTTGCGCTTTGCTTTGACTTCGGTTACCTTATTGATGGTAAAGCCCGTAATCTTCACGACGAGAATAATCAAACCGATAACGACGAAAATGGCAAGCATGCCTTGCCAAAGGAAGTTGAGCGCAGGCAGGATAACGTCCCAGTTCATAGGGGTGAGATTTTCAAATGCAGCTAATAATCCGATAATATTCAACATACGAAAGCCCTCCTTAAATAAGCGGTAAAATGATACCGACGATTAAGCCGCCGACGATAGCCGACGCGATTTGACCGGATACGTTTGCGCCTACCGCGTGCATAAGCAAGTGGTTGGAAGGGTCTTCCTTAATACCTACTTTTTCTACGACGCGCGCCGCCATGGGGAATGCGGAGATACCTGCCGCACCGATAAGGGGATTGATTTTTTCTTTGCTGAACAAGTTCATAATCTTTGCGCACATAACGCCGCCGATCGTGTCGAAGACGAATGCAAACAAACCAAGCAACATAATAATCAACGTTTCAAAGGACAGGAACGCCGCCGCTTGCATTTGGAAAGAAATGGTGATACCCAAAAGCAAGGTGATGATATTCGAGAACGCCGTTTGCGCCGTTTCCGAAAGGGATTTCAAAACGCCACATTCTCTCAAAAGATTACCGAACATCAACATACCGACAAGGGACAGCGAATCGGGAGCAATCAATCCCGAAACAACGGTAACGATAATCGGGAAAAGAATACGCATAAGTTGGGGTACTTGCTTTGCGCTGTACTTCATTTTAATAAGGCGTTCTTTCTTCGTCGTGCAAAGTTTCATAACGACGGGCTGTACGATAGGTACGAGCGCCATGTACGAATACGCCACGACCATGATAGGTCCCATGTAGTTGGAAACGAGTTTCATAGCTACGAGAATAGCGGTAGGGCCGTCAGCTGCGCCGATAATACCGATAGCGGCTGCGTCGTTTAAAGGGAAACCGATCATAGCGGCTAAGATAATGGTAACGAAGATACCAAGCTGCGCCGCGCCGCCCAAAATAAATAATTTGGGGTTGGTAAGCAAAGGACCGAAATCAATCATACATCCGATACCGATAAACAACAGCAAAGGCATAGCTTCGCTTGCCGCAATACCGACTTGGAATAAGGAGTTGATGATACCGTCTTCTCTGATTACAGGGGACAAGGGTAGATTGACTAAAATTGCGCCAAAGCCCATGGGGAGCAAAAGCGCGGGTTCCATATCTTTACAAATGGCAAGATAAATCAACAGTCCGCCGATAGCCCACATGACGACCTGCTGCCAAGAAAGATTTTGGAAACCTTCTAATAAAAATTCCATAAATTCCTCCATCGTAATATTTAAAGATTGCAATAAACATTATAAAACAAAGGCAAAAAGAAGTCAATCAAATAAAAGAAGAAAAAGCAATTAAATAAAAAAGTTAAAAAATTTGCAAAAAGCCATGCAAAAACGCTTGCCAAACCGTTTAAAATCATATATAATAATCGTTGACTTCGAGCGTTCCGCTGCCTTTTTTGGGCGTGGTGAGAAATCACGCAGCGGGTTATGAACGTTTCGTAAATAACGGAGGTAAAGTCATGAAAGGATTGATCGAAGCTATCAACGCAGAAAACATGAAAGCAGAAGTTCCCGCGTTCAACGTAGGCGACACCGTTAAGGTCGGCTATAAGATTATTGAAGGCGGCAAGGAACGTGTGCAAAACTTTGAAGGCGTCGTAATTGCGAAGAAAAACGGCGGTATTTCCGAAACGTTTACCGTTCGCCACATTTCCTACGGCGTAGGCGTAGAAAAGACGTATCCCCTTCATTCGCCGAAAATTGCGTCCATCACGGTCGTAAGAAAAGGTAAGGTTAGAAGAGCGAAACTCTATTATCTGCGTGGTTTGACGGGCAAGGCTGCCAAAGTCAAAGAAAAGATCTAAAAAACAAATCGGGATATTCCCAAAAGGCAAGTCCGCCCAAAGTCAAAGGCGGACTTGTTTTTTTTATACGAATACGCCGTAACGGATTTTTGCAAAAAAGCACAAAATTATAGACATTAAGCACAAAAACCGCTTTATTCCTATAAAAACGTATGATATAATTATCGTATAGGAGTAAAAAGATATGGCATTAGATAAACAAATTCTCAACGCCGATTTATGCGTAATAGGCGGCGGTATGGCGGGTATTAGCGTAGCGATTACGGCGGCGCGCGCAGGAGTGAAGGTCGTGCTCGTGCACGAACGACCCATGTACGGGGGAAACGCTTCGGGCGAAATTCGCATGTGGGTATGCGGCGCGCAACAAAAAGAGTATCGGGAAACGGGTTTAACGGAAGAAATCAATTTACATAACTACCTGTATAACCCCACCAAAAACGTGTATTTGTGGAACAGCGTGCTCTACGAAAAGGTGAACGAAGAAGAAAACATCACGCCGCTCTTAAACTGTACCTGTTTTGACGCCAAAACGGAAAAGGGCAAAATCCGCTCGATAACGGCGTATCAAATGACGACGCAAACGCTGTTTGAAGTGCGGGCGACCAACTTTGCCGACTGTTCGGGCGATAGCATTTTAGCGCCGCTTACGGGCGCGGCGTTCATGTACGGACGGGAAGGACGGGACGAATATAACGAGCCTATGAAACTGCACGGCGAGCAGGATAAAAAAACCATGGGCAACAGCTGTTTGATACAGGCGAGAAAGACGAATAAAAAAGTACCCTTCCGCGCGCCGTCTTGGGCGGAAAAGGTATCGGTAGAAAAGCTGAAAGGCCTTGGCTTAAACCTGTATAGTACGGGCGAAAACTTTTGGTATATCGAGCTGGGCGGTGAGTTAGACGTCATTAAAGACGCCGAGCATATCAATCAAAGATTGATTGCCCTTTGCTTAGGCGTATGGGATACGGTTAAAAATTCAGGAGAATTTGACGCCGACGAATTCGAGCTGGAATTTTTAGGCTTTTTGGGCGCAAAACGCGAATCCCGCCGCATGAAAGGGGAGTACGTTTTGACGGCAAACGATATTTTAGACGGGGGAAAATTCCCCGACGTCGTCGCCTACGGCGGTTGGCCGTTAGACGACCATAACCCCAAGGGCTTTGACGGGGATTACGCCAACACCGCCACGTCCTTGGATAAGGTGTACGGTATTCCGTACCGCTGTTTGTATTCGGCAAATATCGACAATTTATTTTTTGCAGGGCGCAACATTTCCGCTACGCATATGGCAATGAGTTCGGCGCGCGTCATGGCGACCTGTACGACGATCGGGCAAGCCGTTGGCGGCGCAGCTTGGCTGTGTAAAAAATACGGCGTAAGCCCTTGCGGCGTAGGCAAGCACATACGAGAATTGCAACAGTTTTTGCTGCTGAACGATTGTTATTTGCCTTACGTAAAACGGCAGGTTTCGCCCGTTACGTTGTCGGCAAAGCTTACGGACGGTAAAGAGCTTTTGCGTAACGGCGAAGACAGGACTTTGAACGGAAAACGCAATAGCGTAACGCTGAAAAACGGTGAAAAGGTAACGTATTTCTTAGATACGCCAACGAAAATTCAGGGTGTAAAGCTCGTGTTTGAAAGCGATTTAGAGCGTACGACGTTGGATATGGATTACGTGGAGAAATTCCATTCCACGCGCGCGAATATCTTGGACGATTCGCCGCTGATGTCCATGCCGTCCACGCTGGCTAAGGCGTATGCAATCGAGCTTACTTTTGCAGACGGAACGACGCAAACGCTCCAAGAAAACGAAAACGCGAAAAGGAACGTGCTTATCCCCGTGGACAAAGCCGTTCGCGCGGTTACGTTGCAGGTTTGCTCCAACTGGGGAAAAACGGACGAAACGGACGTGTTTGCCTTTGAATTGTACTAATGGGGACGTAAAATAAAAAATATCCGCTTGAATTGTATCGGGCGGATATTTTATTTTAAAAAATTGCCTTGAAATTGTTTACTTTTTTTTGCGTTTAGGGTAAAATAATAAACGGAATATATATAAGGAAGTAAAAATCGCATGATTGCTAAGGTGCAAAGCTATGCGCTTTCGGGTTTGGAAGGCGTTTGCGTAACCGTCGAAACGGACGTTTCGCGCGGGATACCGTCTTACGAAATGGTAGGGCTGCCCGACGCCGCCGTAAAAGAATCCAAAGAGCGCGTGAAGTCCGCCGTGAAAAATAGCGCGCTGGAATTCCCTGCGCATAAAATCACCGTCAATCTTGCGCCCGCATACGTCAAAAAGGAAGGCTCGTCCTTCGATTTGCCCGTAGCGGTAAGCTTAATGCTTGCCTACGGAGAGCTTGTCGCCGACGTATCGGGTATTGTCTTTTTAGGCGAGCTTGCGCTAAGCGGCGAACTTCGTCCCGTAACGGGCGTACTTCCGTCGATTATCTCCGCGAGAGATAAGGGCTTTACCACCTTCGTCGTTCCGTACGACAACCGCAAGGAAGCGGGGTTCGTGCAAGGCGTAACGGTATACGCCGCGAAGTCCTTGCGGGAAGTTATCGACCACCTTTCGGGAAATAAACCTTTATCGCCCGTAGAATCGGCTGTCTTTTCGGCAAGCCTTTCCGCGGAACGTTCTTCACACGATTTGGCGTTTGTCAAAGGTCAACCGATTGCAAAACGTGCTTTGGAAGTGGCGGTTGCAGGCGGACACAATATCCTTTTCGTCGGGCCGCCGGGGAGTGGTAAAACCATGCTGGCAAGGGCTATTCCTACCGTACTTCCCGATATGACCTTTGACGAAGCGTTGGAAATCACCAAAATCCATTCGGTAGCAGGTACGCTTGGCGAAAGCGGTATCGTCGCCAAAAGACCGTTTCGAACGCCCCACCACACGGCAACCACCGTTTCTCTTTGCGGCGGCGGCTCGAAAGCGGTGCGCCCAGGGGAGATTAGCCTTGCGCACGGGGGCGTGCTGTTCTTGGACGAATTGCCCGAATATAAGCGTTCGTCGTTAGAATCGCTCCGTCAGCCGTTGGAAGACGGGGTGATTACCATTTCCCGTTCTATGGGTACGGTTACCTATCCCGCGTCCTTTATGCTCTGCGCTAGTATGAACCCTTGTCCTTGCGGCAACTACGGCAGCAGTAAACGACGTTGTAGCTGTACGCCCAACGATATCCGTAAATACCGCGCCCGTATTTCAGGGCCGCTACTTGATAGAATTGATATCCAAGTAGAAGTGGACGGCGTGGAATACGACGATTTGATTTCCCAAACGGAAGAAGAAAGCAGCGCGCTCGTAAAAGCGCGCGCCGAAATGGCGAGAAAGATACAGCGCGCCCGTTTTGAAGGGAGCGGCGTAAAGTCCAACGCGGAAATGAGCGAAAAGGAAACGCGGCAATTTTGCGCGCTCAGCGTAGAATGTGAATCCGTTTTAAAAGAAGCGTTTGAAAGTTTACACTTATCCGCCCGTGCGCGTTCGCGTATATTAAAAGTAGCGCGTACGATTGCCGATTTGGACTATTCTGAACATATCACCGCGGAGCATTTATACGAAGCGATATCCTATCGCACCTACGCTACTACCTTAAACGAGCTGGATTAACAATTTATGCAACTTCAATCGATTTTGACGAATTCCCCATATTATCCCAAGGAATGGCTTTCCCTGCCCGACGCGCCGCAAACGCTTTGGTGCGTAGGGGATATTTCCTTGTTACAAACGAGAAAATTTACGATCGTCGGTTCGCGCAGAACGCCCGTTGCGGCATTGAAAACGGCAGGGGAAATCGCCAAATCGCTTTCCGCCGTTTATACGATTGTATCGGGCGCGGCGGACGGTGGGGATACTGCGGCGGTGGAAGGCGCGCTTAGCGCAAACGGGAAGGTGATTTGTATTTTAGCAGGCGGCATGTCCGCTATGCCCCAAAGCAATTACCGCATGATGCAACAAATTATGCAAAACGGACTGCTCCTTTCACCCTATCCGCCCGATACGCCCACGCGCACCTTTTCTTACGAGTACCGCAACAAGCTGCTGGCAACGCTTAGCGAAGGCACGCTCGTCGTCGGGGCGGCGGAAAAGAGCGGCGCGTTGATTACGGCAAAGTACGCAAGACAATACGAAAAACCTATATTTGCGCTGCCTTATACGGTTGGCTCTGCCTGCGGAGCAGGCTGTAACGCTCTTATCAAAACGGGCGCGTATCTCACCGAAACGGCGGAAGACGTAGCGCAAAAGATGGGGATATCCTTACAGAAGAAAGTACAAACCATTCGATTAACTACGGACGAAGAAAAAATGCTTGCCGCCTTAAAAGATAGCGCGGAAGAGCATATCACGGCGTTATCCCAAAAATCGGGCGTGCCCGTATTCAAGGCAAGGGCGGTGCTTTCGTCGCTGGAAGTAAAAGGGCTTGCGGTTGCGCTTGGCGGAAACCGCTACGCACCCGTATAATCAAGAAAAAAATTTAAGTTTATCATAAAGGAATACAGCATGGATTTAATTATCGTAGAGTCGCCTTCCAAGGCGAAAACCATTTCCAAGTATCTCAAAGGCAAATACCGTGTGGACGCTTCGGCGGGACACATTCGCGATTTGCCCGTGCATACGCTTGGCGTAGATATCGAAAACCGTTTCGAGCCGCGCTACGTGAACTCCGAAGGCAAGGAAGACGTCATTCGTCGTTTGGTAGACGCTACCCGCCGCGCGGATAGAGTCTATCTTGCAACCGACCCTGATAGAGAAGGAGAAGCGATTGCATGGCATTTACAAACGGTTTTGGGCTTGGACGAACATGGGGATAACCGTATCGAATTCAACGAAGTATCTCCCCGCGCCATTGAAGCGGCGCTCCGTTCGCCCCGTCCTATCAATTATAACTTGGTAGACGCGCAGCAAGCGCGCCGTGTGTTAGACCGCTTGGTGGGGTATAAGCTCTCTACGCTGCTCAACCATAAAATCGAAGATAAAAACGGCAGCGGCAAGCGCACCCTTTCGGGGGGCAGAGTGCAGTCGGTCGCCCTGCGTTTGATTGTGGAAAGAGAGCGGGAAATCACGTCGTTTAAACCCGAAGAATACTGGAACTTAACGGCAGAGCTGCAAGATATTCCCAAAGCGCACGCGCCTTTCAAGGCTATGCTGGAAAAGCGCGGCACGAAGAAATATAAGCCTTCTTCCGCCGAAGAAACAGCAAAGGTTTTGGACGAAATCACCAAAGGCAAATTCACCGTCGTCAAGGTGAAAAACGCCGTTACCAAATCGCACGCGCCCGCGCCGTTTACGACGTCGTCGTTGCAACAGGATTCGTCGACGAAACTCGGCTTTACCGCGCCCGAAACCATGACGCTTGCTCAGCACCTGTACGAAGGTGTGGAAACGGAAAACGGCGACCATATCGCGTTTATCACGTATATGCGTACCGACTCCGTCCGCGTTTCCAAGGAAGCGCAGGCAAAGGCGCTGGATAGAATTCGCCGTATCTACGGGGATAAATACGCGCCCGAAAAGCCCAACTACTACGCGTCCAAAAAAGGCGCGCAGGACGCGCACGAAGCCATTCGTCCTATCGATATGGATATGACGCCCGACAAAGCAAAAGGGCTTTTGGATAAAAAACACTATCTTTTGTATAAGCTCGTGTACGAACGTTTCTTGGCGTCCCAAATGTCCGAAGCGCAGTATAACAGCGCGCAAATGGAAATTGACAACAGCGGTTATATCTTTAAGGCAAGCGGTAAGGTACTGCTCTTTGCAGGGTTTACCGCCGTATATCAAGACGTTTCGGCAAAGAAGGACGACGAAGACGGCGTGGATACGTCCAAGCTCCTTCCTAAGCTTGCCGAAGGGGATATTTTGGATTTAACCAAAATGCAAAAGGAACAAAAATTCACCAAACCGCCCCTGCGTTACACCGACGCGTCCTTGGTTAAAACCATGGAAGAAAAGGGAATCGGCAGACCGTCTACGTACGCAACGATTATTTCCAAGCTCATGCAAAAGTACGTAAAAAAGGACGGGAAGTATATGTTCCCCACGCCGATTGCGTACGACGTAGTGGATATGCTGGTGAAGTGTTTCGTCGACGTCATGGACGTAGGCTTTACGGCAGGCATGGAAAATAAATTAGACGATATCGAAGACGGCGGCGTAGAATGGCGTGACGTTATCGGAGATTTTTACCCCGGGTTTGAGAAAAATCTGCTCAAAGCGTCCACCTACGGCGACGAGCTCACCGACGTGACCTGCGCGAAATGCGGACACTTCATGCTTAGGAGAATGGGTAAGTTCGGGAAATACTTGGCTTGTTCTAACTATCCCGAATGTCGCAATATCGTCAGCGAAAACAAGGAAGAGCTTTCTTCCGTGCGCTGTCCTAAGTGCGGACAAAACATGGTGGTAAAAAGCGGGAAATTCGGTAGATTTTTGGCTTGTCCTAACTATCCCGACTGTAAATCCACCGCGCCCATGCCGTCCGACGAAGAACCCAAGCTTGCGGGGAAATGCCCCGAATGTGGTTCGCCCATGACGGTGAGAAAATCCAAAAAAGGCAAGGTATATTACAGCTGCTTAGGCTATCCCGATTGTAAGTTTATGAGCTGGGACGTCCCCACGGGAGAGAAATGCCCCACCTGTGGTAGCGCCATGGTAAAATCCGCGCGCGGGGCTAAGCGTTGCAGCAATAAAGATTGCACCTATCGCGTAAAAGCGCAAACGGCAAAGGAAGAAATGGAAACTTCCGCGCCCACGTTCGTTAGCTCTTTTCAAGCGCCGCCTTTAAGCGATCAGGAATTGCAGGATTTTGATAATTTTAACGACTTTGAATAATGGAAAAGGTATATAAAGCCGTCGTAATCGGCGGCGGACTTGCAGGCAGCGAAGCGGCGTATTATTTGGCGACGCACGGGGTAAAAACGACGCTTGTCGATATGAAACCCGTCAAATTCACGCCCGCGCACGAAAGTGAAAATTTTGGGGAACTCGTTTGCTCGAACTCCTTAAAAAGCAACGATATTTACGCCAACGCCTGCGGACTTTTGAAAGAAGAAATGCGCCGATTAGGCTCTATGCTCATGCAGGCGGCGGACGCAACGCGTGTCCCCGCAGGTGCGGCGCTTGCCGTGGATAGGGACAAATTTTCCGCATACGTTACGGAAAAATTGCGTTCGTGTGAAAACCTGACGGTGCGTGCGGAAGAGATAACGTCTTTGCCCGAAGTGGACGAAGACGGGGATACGTATATCGTCGTAGCGACAGGGCCTTTAACGGGCGATAAGCTGTTTGACGATATCAAGCAAAAAACGGGCGGCGAGCTGCACTTTTTCGACGCGTCCGCGCCTATCGTTTCGGCAGAGAGTATCGATTTATCCCAAGCGTTTACGGGGGATAGATACGGTAAGGGGACGGGAGATTATATCAACTGTCCCATGACCAAGGACGAGTATTACGACTTTGTCGACGCGCTACTTTCCGCCGAAAGAGCTAACCTGCACGAGTTTGAGAAAGGGGAAATTTTTGAAGGGTGTATGCCCGTGGAAGTCATGGCAAGCCGCGGCAGGGATACTTTGCGTTTCGGTACGTTAAAGCCCGTAGGGCTTTGCTATGAAGACGGTACGCGTCCGTACGCCGTATTACAGCTGAGAAAGGAAAACGAGCAGGGCACGGCGTATAACCTTGTCGGGTTTCAAACCAACTTGAAATTCCCCGAACAAAAACGGGTGTTTTCCATGATACCTGCGCTGAAAAACGCGGAGTTCTTGCGCTACGGCGTTATGCATAGAAATACGTTTATTCATTCGCCAAACGTTTTAACAAGGCAATTTGCGTTTAAGAATAATAGAAAGCTTTTCTTCGCAGGACAAATCACGGGTGTGGAAGGATACGTAGAAAGCGCGGCAAGCGGATTGCTTGCGGCAATCGCTATCGTAGACGAAATACAGGGAAAAGAGATAAGACGGTTTGACGACACCACCGTTTGCGGCGCGTTGCAAACGCATATCTCTACGCCGACCAAGGACTTCCAGCCCATGAACGCCAACTTCGGCATTTTAACGCCTATGCCCGTACGCATACGGGATAAAAAGGAACGCTATAAAGCCATGGCGGTGCGCGCGTTGGAAACAATAGAAAAGCTTTGTAAAGACTAACGACAGGAGAATAGCATAATGGAATTTAGGGGTACGACCATTTGCGCCGTCAAGAAAAACGGCGTGACGGCGATTGCCGGTGACGGACAGGTCACCATGGGAGAATCGGTCATTTTTAAAAACACGGCGATAAAGGTACGCCGCATTTTCGGGGGTAAAGTTATTTTGGGCTTTGCCGGCTCGGTTACCGACGCGTTTGCGCTTACCGAACGCTTTGAAGGTATGTTGAATAAATTTTCGGGCAATCTCATGCGCTCGGCAGTAGAGCTTGCGGAGCTTTGGAGAAGTGATAAGCTCGGCAGAAAGTTAGACGCCATGATGATTACGGCGGACGAAAACACCCTGCTTATTTTATCGGGTACGGGCGAAGTGATCGAGCCCGACGAAGGGGTGTGCGCTATCGGCAGCGGCGGCAACTATGCGTTGGCGGCGGCGCGCGCTTTGTATCAGGAAACGGACTACGACGCGCCGACGATTGCGCAAAAAGCGTTGAAAATTGCGTCGCAAATTTGCGTGTTTACCAACGATAATATCCGTATGGAAACGGTAGGACAGGTGCAAGAAACGCCCAAGAAAAAGACCAAAAAAAGTAAGGGGGACAACGAATAATGGATTTATCCCCGAAACAAATCGTTTATCAATTAGATAAATATATTATCGGACAGGACGACGCGAAAAAGGCTGTGGCAATCGCTCTGCGCAACCGCTACCGCCGCGCGCAGCTGCCTGTGGAAATCCGTGAAGAAATCACGCCGAAAAACATTATCATGAAAGGGCCGACGGGGGTCGGGAAAACGGAAATCGCCCGCCGCCTTGCTAAGCTGGTCAAAGCTCCGTTCGTCAAGGTAGAAGCCACCAAGTACACCGAAGTGGGCTACGTGGGCAAGGACGTAGAAGGCATGATTCGAGATTTGGCGGAATGTGCGTATCGCCTTGTAAAAGCGGAAAAAGAAGAACAGGTCAAAGCCAAAGCGACGCTTGCTACCGAAAAACGAATCGTCCGCGCGCTTGCCGAAGCCAAAAAGGACGAAAAGGGCGAGCTTGCCAAGGACGTTTTTGAAAACAATTTGTTAGACGGCTTGCGCAAGGGCTTGTACGATAACTTCGTTATCGAAATGGAAGTGACGGACAATCCCCAGCCCATGGAATTAGTTCCCGGCGGCGCGGCAATCTCTATCGGCAGTATTTTTGGGGATATGTTCCAGCAAAAGAAGAAAAAACGTAAATTCCCCGTCAAAGAAGCTTTCCAAATCGTTTTGGAAGAAGAATCGTCTAAACTCGTCGACGAAGACGCGATTAAGAGTGAAGCGCTCTACCGCGCGGAAAACGACGGTATCGTGTTTATCGACGAAATTGATAAAATTGCAGGCAAGGGCAACCAAAGCGGCGCAGACGTTTCCCGCGAAGGGGTACAGCGCGATATTTTGCCTATCGTAGAAGGCAGCACCGTCGTAACCAAGTACGGACCGATAAAAACGGACTTCATTTTGTTTATTGCGGCAGGGGCGTTCCACGTTTCGTCCATTGAAGATTTAATTCCCGAATTGCAGGGTAGATTCCCCGTTTCGGTAGAGCTGAATAGCTTGACAAAGGAAGACTTCGTACGCATTTTGACGGAAACGGAAAATTCGCTCACCTTCCAGTACGCGCAGCTTTTAAGCGTGGACCATATCGATTTGCAATTTGACGCAGGCGCAATCGAACGAATTGCCGAAGTGTCGGTAGAGCTCAACGCTACGTCCGAAGATATCGGCGCGAGAAGATTGCACACCGTTATGGAATACCTTTTGGAAGACATTTCCTTTAACGCGGGGGGAGATTATCCCACGTTCACCTTAAAAATCGACAGGAAGTACGTCGACGAGCATTTGCAAAAGCTCACGGGCGATAGAAACCTGCGCAAATACGTTTTATAAAAGCAAAGTGAGAGTATATCTATGATCAACGTACCCAAGGGCACAAAAGACGTTTTGCCCAACGAATCGTATAAATGGCAATACGTGGAAAGCGTAGCAAGAGAAACGGCGAAACTTTTCCACATCAACGAAATCCGTACCCCCGTGTTTGAACACACGGAGCTGTTCCAACGCGGCGTCGGCGAAACCACCGACGTGGTGACGAAGGAAATGTACACTTTTAAGGACAAAGGGGATAGAAGTATCACGCTCAAACCCGAAGGGACGGCAGGGGTCGTGCGTTCGTTTATCGAAAACGGTATGGGCAGCGGCGTGTTGCCTGCAAAAATGTATTACATTATCCCTGCGTTCCGTTACGAACGCCCCCAAGCAGGTCGCTTGCGCGAATTCCATCAATTCGGTGTGGAAATTTTTGGCGCAAAAGACGCGCAAACGGACGCGGAAGCCATTTTGGTTGCGGATACGCTGCTCAAAAAGCTGGGAATACGGGTAAAGCTGTATATCAACTCTATCGGCTGTCCCACTTGCAGAGCCAACTATAATCGCGCCTTGAAGGAATTTTTTGCGCCCAATTTGGACAAACTTTGTTATGATTGCAAAACGCGTTATGAAAAAAATCCCCTGCGCCTTTTGGATTGCAAGGAAGAAGAATGTAAGAAAATCAACGCCGTCGCGCCCAGCATGCTCGACTATCTTTGCGAAGATTGCGCCAAGCACTTTGCAGACGTCAAGGAATGTTTGACCCAAGCGGGTATTGCGTACGAAATCAATAACCGTATCGTGCGTGGGTTGGATTATTACACTCGTACGGTGTTTGAATTCGTATCCACCGATATCGGCGCGCAAGGCACGGTATGCGGCGGCGGTAGATACGACGGGCTTATCCAAAGCCTTGGCGGCGCGCCTACGCCCGCCGTGGGCTTTGCCGCTGGCATTGAGCGTTTGCTTATGGTTATGCAACAAACGGGCGCGCGCTTACCCGAACCCGAAACGCCGACGGTGTACCTTGCAGGTATGGATACCGAATGTCGCAAAAAAGCGTTTGGCTTGGCGGCGGCTTTGCGGAGCGCAGGGGTAAAAACGGAAATCGACCATATGGAGCGTTCGATTAAAGCGCAGTTCAAATACGCCGATAAAATCGGCGCAAAATACGTGGCGGTGCTTGGCGGTAACGAGCTTGCCGAAGGCGCGGTCAGCGTGAAAAATATGCTTAACGGAGAAAGCGAAAAGGTGGCTTTCGACGACTTAGTAACATATTTTTTATAGTCATTACGGGTTCAACTCATTCTGTAATGGCTAAATAAAACAAAATATTTGTGATAAGGAGAAACACTATGGTACAACACGTAACGAGCCAACAATTAGAACAACTGATTACCGCGTCCCCCGTGCCCGTGGTATGTGATTTTTGGGCAAGCTGGTGCGGGCCTTGTAGAATGCTTGCGCCTGCCTTTGAAGCGGTAGCCCAAAAGATAGGGGATAGGGCAAGATTTGTCAAGGTAAACGTCGACGAAGAAGAAGCGGCGGCAATCAAGTACGGCATTTCGTCCATTCCCAACGTGCTTATTTTTAAGGACGGACAAGTGGCGGCGAATCATTTGGGCTTTGTCCCTGCCGAAGCCTTGCAGGCGTTCGTTGAAAACAATTTGTAAACAAAGGATACCCGACGAAAAGTCGGGTATTTTTAATACAGAAGGACATTTTTTCAAGGTGCTTATTTCTACCCGTCATTCTGAACGAAGTGAAGAATCCCATGGAAGAAAATCGCAGACTTCGTATAAAGGGATACTTCATTACGCTATGCTCCATTCAGTATGACGTTAGGTCGGTACGGACTTACGTAATTTGGGATTCTTCGCTACGCTGTTGCTCCACTCAGAATGACGTTTTAGGGATAATTTTCTTACGAAAATGCCAGTTCCTTTAAATATCCATATATTTCATCAAGATTTCTTAAATGCAAAGACTTTTAAAAAATTATGATGTATAATGTAAGAAATAGTAAAGGAAGGTGATTATTATGTCGGAAACGGAACAAAGCGAACGAAAACGTAGGTGTTATCAATGCATGTTTTATAAAGTGTTTTATACCAAAGGATACGTGCATTTTGATAAAACGGATATGGGGCGGTGCAATCGCAAACAAATTGTCGTGGATAAGCACGAAACCTGTGAAGGCTTTATACAACGTCCCACCAAACGATACCAGCGCGACGCGGCTTTACGCGCGTTGCAAGACGTGTTGGTTATTTTACGAGAAGTAGGGCAAATTTTATCGGAAGAGCAAGAAGATAAGCGTTAAAAGAATAAGCAAAACACCCGACGAAAGGGCGTCGGGTGTTTTTTTAATTATATTGTCTACCGAAAAATCAATAGTTTTCCGCACGTACTTGGAAGTATGCTTGGGGATGCGCGCATACAGGGCAAACTTCGGGCGCTTTCTTACCAACCACGATATGACCGCAGTTCGAGCATTGCCATACGGCTTCGCCTTCCTTGGAGAATACCAAGTTGCCTTTTACGTTTGCAAGCAACTTTCTATATCTTTCTTCGTGTTCCTTTTCAATCGCTGCAACACCGTCAAACAGGGTAGCGATATCGTTGAAACCTTCTTCACGCGCAACCTTTGCAAATTCCGCGTACATATCCGTCCATTCGTAGTTTTCGCCTTCCGCAGCCGCCAAAAGGTTTTCTGCCGTCGTACCGATTTCGCCGCCGTTGAGAAGTTTAAACCAAATTTTTGCGTGTTCTTGTTCGTTCTTCGCCGTTTCTTCAAAAAGCGCAGCGATTTGCACGAAACCTTCCTTTCTTGCCTTGCTTGCAAAATAGGTGTACTTGTTTCTTGCTTGCGATTCGCCCGAGAACGCTTGCATTAAGTTTTGTTCGGTTTTCGAGCCCTTCAATGCGGGTCTTTCTTCAAATTTACCGCTTTGCTTGCAAACGGGGCAAACTTCGGGCGCGCCTTCGCCTTCGTGCACGTAGTGACATACTTTACATTCAAATTTTTTCATGATTTTACTCCTTAATTTTTTCCTGTTAATAGGATTTAGTTTTATTAACTGATATTAGTATAATACAAAATTGACCGTTTGTCAATAGTTTTTTTGCAAAATTTTCAAAAAAATTTTTTATTTGGAAAAAAGTTTGGTTTGTGTAGTAATTTTAACGGAATTTTAACAATTTACACACCGTTTACAAACATCAAAAGAATATAATAGTCAAGTAAAAAACAAAAATCCGCAAAAATTTCTTATCACGCTTTTCAACGGGGGTTGACAAGAACGTAAAAAATACTTATAATATATAATAAGGAAAAGAAAATGAAACCGCTTACCAACCGACAAAAAAAGAAAATAGAACGGACCTTAGAAAACAAGCGCAGCTATAAAGCAATCGTCTACGGTCGTTTTTTTACCTGTCTGATTTCCGTGTTTTTGCAGCTCTGCTTTTACGCGGCGTTTTTAACGTGGTTTGCGTACGGTTCGCCGTATGCGACGATTGCGCAAGTGGTGGCTATGGCGTTGGCGCTGATATTTGTTTTGCACTTAATCAACCGAAACGATAGGCCTTCGTCTAAAATGAGCTGGATTATTTTCATTTTGGTCTTTCCCGTATTTGGCGTAGCCATGTATTTATTCAACGGCGGCGGCAGACCGACGCGGAAGATGAATCATCACATCACCGCGGCGAAACGGGATAATTTGGAAAAGCTGGACGCCTACTACGGTCAACGCCCGTTACCGACGGTCAACGACCGCCGCGACGGCGTTACGCGGTATTTGGCGGAGCATTGTAACTATCCCGTATTCTACGACGGAGAAATCGACTATTATAAATGCGGGGAAGACATGTTTCCCGTTATGATAGAAGAACTCCAAAAAGCCAAGAAATTTATCCTGCTGGATTATTTTATTATCGCTCCTGGGAAAATGTGGTATTCCATTTTGGATATTCTGCGTGAAAAAGCCGAAAAGGGCGTGCAAATCCGTATTATTTACGACGATTTTGGGAGTATGATGACCCTGCCGCCCAAATACGAGCGGTATTTGGAAAGCCTGCACGAAAATATCAAGTGTATGACGTTTAATAACGTCGTCCCTTTATTTGCCGTCCGCATGAATAATCGCGACCATAGAAAAATTCTCGTTGTTGACGGGAGAGTGGCGTTTACGGGCGGGATTAACCTTGCCGACGAATATATCGGGGAAAAGGTGCGTTTCGGCTACTGGAAAGATAGCGGCGTACGCGTCAAGGGTAACGCCGTAGCGTCCTTTACGCATATGTTTTTCTATATGTGGAACGCTTGCCGTAACGATAAAGAAGATATCCGTAATTATCTTATTCCCCAAATGCCTGAAAAATATACCGAAGAAAACACGACGTTTCGTTTACAGCCGTACGCCGATTCGCCCTTGGACAGCATTAGCGCAGGGGAAACGGTTTACGTCGACATTATCAACCGAGCGGTAAATTACGTGTATATCTTTACGCCGTATTTGGTGTTGGACGATATGCTGCGCGCGTCGCTGTGCCGTGCCGCGCTCCGCGGCGTGGACGTGCGGATTGTCACGCCGGGGATACCCGACAAGAAAATGGTGTACCGTTTAACGCGCGCCAACTATGCCGTGCTTATGAAAGCAGGGGTGAAAATTTACGAATACACGCCGGGATTTATTCATTCTAAGAGTATGGTTTGCGACGACGAATACGCCGTCGTCGGCACAATGAATTTTGATTACCGCAGCTTATATTTGCATTTTGAAAACGCCGTTTATTTTTCGGGTTGCCAAGCGGTGATCGATTTAAAGCGCGACTGCGAAGAAACGTTTGCCGTTTCCAAAGCCTGCACCCAAGAAACCAACAAGCGCGGATTTATAGGGCGGTGGGTGGATGCGGTGCTCCGCGTTTTCGAAAATCTACTCTAAAAACGGCTGAAATACGGCGCAACTCTACGTCAAATTCCGCTTTGCCTTGCTCATTTACTATTAGTAAACTCCCGTCGGCAAATGCTCATTTTTCTTGATTTGCTTGCATTTGAGCCGTTTTCCCGTTTCAAACGGGCAACGTTTAACGAAACCTATTTCAAACGGGCAACGTTTAGATTATACCGTTTTCCCCAACGTCATTCTGAACGAAGTGAAGAATCCCAACTCTTTCCAATCCGTCATTCTGAACGAAGTGAAGAATCCCAACTCTTTCCAATCCGTCATTCTGAACGAAGTGAAGAATCCCATGGAAGAAAGTACGGACTTGCGCAATTAGGGATACTTCGCTAATGCTCGGTATGGCAATAAAGAGATTGCGGACTTGCTTATGAAGGGATACTTCCTTTCGCTACGTTCTATTGAGTATAACGGTAAACAAGAAAGCGCGCAACCGTTTTAACCAAACCGCACCTATTCCCTTTTACCTATTCACGATTACTTTTCAAAGGAGAGTTTCCTATGTCCGAACAACACCAAAGAAAAATTTGTCCACGCTGTAAATCGCCCATGCAGGACAACGGCAAATGCACCGTATGTAATTATAGCGAATACGTACCTATGGACGAAAAAAAACTACGCAAAATTCGTTGGATATTAGGCGGTATTCTTTTTGCCGTGTTCGTCGTTATTTTGGTCATCAATCAAATCGCGTAAAATCGCACTCCCCTAAAAAGGGGAGCTTTTTTATTGCTCAAAATTCCTAAAAGATACGCCTTTATCCGTTCGTCTTTTTTGTGTTTTACGAAAAGTTATAAACAAACGTTTAAATTTTTTAGAAAGCGTTTACAAATATAACGAACGAAAAAACAAGGAGTGTACGAATATGGATATGCGTAATTTTACGGAAAAATCAGCGCTGGCGTTGCAATCGGCGCAATCGCTTGCGCGGGAATACGGCAATCAGGAAATCGGGCAAATGCATCTTTTGTACGCGCTCGTATCGGCGGAAGACGGACTCATTTATCAGTTGCTTTCGCGCATGGAAAAATCGCCTGCGGCAATCGCGCAGGCAGCAATGGACAAAATACAAAAGCTGCCCAAGGTAAGCGGCGGACAGCAATACGTAGGGCAAGGCTTGGCGCAAGTAATAGAAAGGGCGCAAAGCAAAGCCAAGGAAATGGGGGACGAATACCTTTCGGTAGAGCACTTGTTTTACGGCTTAATGGAAAAAGCGGACAAGACGGTGAAAGCCATTTTGGAAAGCTTTTCCATTGACGAAAACGCGTTTATGACGCAGCTTGCCAAGGTGCGTGGCAACGCGCGTGTGACGGGGGAAAATCCCGAAGAAACGTACGACGTACTCAACAAATACGGCACGGATTTGGTGGAAAAGGCGCGCGCGCAAAAGATTGACCCCGTTATCGGCAGGGACGAAGAAATCCGCAGCGTTTTGCGTATTCTTTCGCGTAAGACGAAAAACAACCCCGTTTTAATCGGGGAAGCGGGCGTAGGGAAAACGGCGATTGCCGAAGGGCTTGCCATTCGTATCATGAAAGGGGACGTACCCGATTCCTTGAAAAACCGTAAGGTGTTTTCCTTGGATATCGGCGCGCTGATTGCAGGTGCGAAGTTCCGCGGGGAGTTTGAAGAACGCTTAAAGGCAGTCCTTGCCGAAGTCAAGAAAAGCGAAGGCGGCATTATCCTGTTTATCGACGAGCTGCACACCATTGTCGGCGCAGGTAAGACGGACGGGGCTATGGACGCAGGCAATCTTTTAAAACCCATGCTCGCCCGTGGGGAACTGCATTGTATCGGCGCGACGACGTTGGACGAATACCGTAAATATATCGAAAAAGACCCTGCCTTAGAACGGCGTTTCCAACCCGTTTTGGTGGGCGAGCCGACGGTGGAAGACACCATCTCCATTTTGCGCGGATTAAAAGAACGCTACGAAGTATACCACGGGGTAAAAATTCAAGACAATGCGCTTATTGCCGCGGCTACGCTGTCTAATCGGTATATCACCGACCGTTTCTTGCCCGATAAGGCAATTGACCTTGTGGACGAAGCGTGCGCCATGATTAAGACGGAAATGCAGTCTATGCCGTCCGAAATGGACGAAATCGCGCGAAAGATTATGCAGCTCGAAATCGAAGAAAACGCGTTAAAAAAAGAAACGGACGCGTTGAGCAAATCGCACTTAGACGAAATCGGTAAAGAGCTTGCCGATCACCGCGCGCGCTATAACGAAATGAAGGCGAAATGGGAGAATGAAAAGAACTCTATTGCCGACGTGCAAAAACTGCGTGAAGAGCTGGAAAAGGCAAACGCGCAGCTGGAAAAAGCGCAAAGGGAGTACGATTTGGAAACGGCGTCTAAATTGCAATACGGCAAAATTCCCGAGCTTAAAAAACGCTTAGAAGACAGCGAAAAAGCCAAAACGGACGGGGTAGGTATGCGTTCAAATGAAAATTCTTTGCTGCGCGACCGCGTTAGCGAAGAAGAAATTGCCCGTATTATCGCCCGTTGGACGGGTATACCCGTGGCAAAGCTTATGGAAGGCGAACGGGAAAAGCTGCTCCGCTTAGACGAAACCTTGCACGAAAGGGTAATCGGTCAAGACGAAGCGGTACGCGCGGTAGCCGACGCTATTTTGCGCTCTCGCGCAGGGATAGCCGACCCCAAACGGCCGATCGGCTCGTTCCTGTTTTTAGGGCCGACGGGCGTTGGGAAAACCGAGCTTGCCAAAACGCTTGCCAAAGCCCTGTTTGACGACGAAAAGAACATGGTGCGTATCGACATGAGCGAATATATGGAAAAATATTCGGTATCGCGCTTGATCGGCGCGCCCCCGGGATACGTGGGTTACGACGAAGGCGGTCAGCTTACCGAAGCGGTGCGCCGCCGTCCGTACAGCGTTATTTTGTTTGACGAAGTGGAAAAGGCGCATCCCGACGTGTTTAACGTGCTGTTGCAGGTGCTTGACGACGGACGTATCACCGACGGGCAGGGCAGGACGGTAGATTTTAAAAACACCGTCGTTATCCTGACTTCTAATTTGGGCTCTGCCGCTATTTTGGAAGGGATTGACTATGCAGGCGATTTATCCGAAACGGCAAAAGCGGAAGTGGAACGTTTGTTAAAAGCGTCGTTTAGACCGGAATTTTTAAACCGCCTTGACGAAATCGTCTTTTTCAAACCGCTCACCAAAGAACAAATCTCGAATATCGTACGCTTGCTTTCAACGGAGCTTGCGGCGCGCTTGCAGGAAAAACAGCTTGCCTTGCAAATCACCGATAAAGCGGTGGCGCATATCGTGGAGAACGGCTACGACCCCGTGTTTGGGGCAAGACCGCTCAAACGGTATATGCAGCATGCTTTGGAAACGGCGATTGCCAAGCGTATTTTATCGGGCGGACTTTCCGCGGGCGATACTTTGAAGGTGGACGAAAAGGACGGCGCGCTCGTCATTGAAAAGGCGTAAAAAAGTATAAGGAAATCCCGTCGGATTATGATATGTACCTTAAAAGTTGGACAAACTTTTGGGGCGCATATCAAACGGCGGGGCGTTTCTTTTTTCTTCCTGCAAGCTATGCTTGCATTTTTTTTTGCGGTGTGCTATAATAAACGTACACGGAGAAAATAGTATGAAAATTATTCACACGGCAGATATCCACCTTGGGTCGGCCTTTCAAGGCTTATCCTTGCAAAAAGCGCAAATACGGCAAACGGAACTTTTGGACGGGTTTCGTCGTTTGTGCGTGTTTGCTAAGGAAAACGGCGTAGCCGCCGTACTGCTCGTCGGGGATTTATTCGACGAAAAACACGTCGTCAAATCGCTTATGCAGCAGACGTTATCTTTCATTCGCGACGCCGCGCCCGTTGCGTTTTTCTACGTATCGGGCAATCACGACGAAGGCTTTGAAGACTACGAGCCGTTACCCGAAAACTTCTATACGTTTGCGGGTGGTTGGAAGAGCTACGATATCGGGGAAAATATTCTTGTAACGGGCTTGGATACCCGTCGGTTTAGCATGGAAAATTTTACTTCCCTTCGCTTAAATCCCGACAAATACAATTTTTTACTGTTACACGGCGAACGCACCGATTCTGCGAACGCGAACGCTGCTTACGCGATTCCTTTGGGGATTTTGAAAAATCAGCCTATCGACTATCTTGCGCTGGGGCATTATCACCAGCCCGACTTGCAGACGTTGCCCGTCGGCGTGCGCGGCGTTATGCGCTATTGCGGCTGTTTAGAAGGCAGGGGCTTTGACGAAATCGGCGAATGTGGCGGCAGGGGATTTTTCCTTTTGGATATCCAAAACAAACGATTGCAAGGCGAGAAGTTTTACTCGGTTGCTACGCGGGAAAGCCGCTTGGCGCGCGTGGATATTTCCCATTGTCAAACGTACTTTGACGTAGAAAACGCCGTACTTACCCAAACCAAGGACGTTCCGCAAAAAGACCCCGTGAAAATCGTGCTTTGCGGTAATTACCGTTCGGAGCTGAAAAAGGATTTATCCTTGCTGGCTACGCGCTTACAGGAACGTTTTTTTTATTTGCGTATCAAGGACGAAAGCCGTTTGGCAATCGACCCGAAGGATTTTGCAAACGATATCTCTCAACGCGGAGAGTTTATCCGCGAAGCGTACGCCCAGCCTATGAGCGAAGAACAGCGCAGCGAGATAATAGAAGTGGGCTTAAAGGCGCTTGCCGGGGAGACGATTGACTTATGAGAATGATTTCCGCGCACGTTTCGGGCTTTGGCTGTTTTTACGATAAAAAATTTGACCTTGCGCAGGATATCGTGCAAATCAAACAGGACAACGGTTGGGGAAAAACCACCTTCGTTGACTTTTTAGAATGTATGTTTTACGGCATGGACGAAAGCCGTAAACGTTCGGTAGAAGAAAATTTCCGCGTGAAATACCGTCCCTTTCAAGGGGGCGTGTTTGGCGGAACGCTCACCTTTACCTATCAAAATCAAACCTACCGTGTAGAACGGGTATTCGGCGAAAAACCGTCGCAGGATACGTCCAAGGTGTACGATACGAACAACTTCCCCACTTCCCTATTCGGGGAACGGGCAGAGCGTTTGGGCGAAACGCTGTTTGGGGTGGATAGAGAAAGCTATCGCCGCAGCGTATATCTTCCGCAAGGGGAAATCCCCACGGGTGCGTTTACCGACGATATCAAGGGTAAGCTGACCGCTTTGCTTGCGTCTACTAATCAAACGGACGGGGAAACGGACGCCGTTGCTATTTTGGAAAAAGCAGAAAGGGAGCTACGCTCTAAACGCGCGCCGTATAAGGGTAAACTGGACGAAATCGACGCAAGGCTGACGCAGCTGACTACGCTGCGCGCCGAAGCCGCACGCGCGGCGGAGCTTTCCGCAAGCTATACGCAAAAAGAAAAGCAAGCGGTTGCCGCTTTGCAATCCGCAGAAGAAGGGTATGCGCAAACGGAACGGGCGTTGTCCGAATACGAGCGCCGTAAAGAACGCGCGGCAAACAGGCTTGCGTACGAGCAATTACAAAACCGCGTTACCCAAGCGGAAAGCCGCTTGGCGGCGTTAGACGAATTTTTTGGACAAACGACGCCGAGAACGGTCAATTTGGCAGGTATTCGCGCGGCGGTAGACGAATATTATACCTTAAAAGCGGAAGAAGAACGGTTGCAAAGCCGTTGGGCGGAGCTGCAAACGCTGACGAATGAAAAGGAACGCGCGCTTGGCGAGCTTGCCGCTTGCGAAAAGGCGTTAGATACATTCCGTATGCTTTCACAGGCGCAACAGCGCAAGGCAAAAGGGGAAGACGTCCACGAGAAAAAGGAAAACAAGAAACGCAAGGGCAAGCGCATGGGGTATGCGCTGATTGCCATTTGTTTGTTTTTGGGGGCGCTGCTTATCGGGATATCGCAAATCAACGTAGACGCTGTCTTGGGTTGGAGCTTTACGGGCGTCGGCGGTTTGGGCTTGCTGATCAGTATGCGTATCTTTTGGAAAAACGCCTTTTCCCCTGCGCCGAAAAGCACCGACGCGTTTGCGGATAAAACGTTAAACGAAGAATACGAGCGGGCAAAAACCGAACACGCGGCGGCGCAAGAGAACTATCAACGCCTTTGTGAAAGAGAAAAGCAATTTACCGCGCTCAAAGACGAACGCGCGGGACAAACGGAGCGTTTGCAGGCGCTAGATAAAGCAATACAAGCTTTTTTGCAAAACTTTGCGTTTGCGCAAACGTACGACTACCGCGCCGCGCTTTGCAGCTTGCAGGAAAACGTGGAAAGCCACGCCGCGCTAACGGAAGAAGTTCATGTGGCGAAAGAGCAGCTTGCGGCGTTTGGCGAAGAACCGACGCAAGCGGAAAATATTAGCGAAGACGAATATCTTACGCTCAAACGGAAAAAAGCCGTGTTGGACAGCGAAAAACGGGCGGCGTCCGAAAGCAAAGCGTACTACGCGGCAAAGCGTGAAGAAGCGCAGTTGCAAGCGGCAAAGGACGGGACGTACCGCGCGGAAGAAAAGGCGTGCGCAGCGGAAAAAGCACGGTTGGAAAAACGCCTGTTTGCCGTTCGAGCGGCAAAAGAGTTGATTATTCGCGCAAGGCATAACTTGGCGGCTCGCTATCTTACGCCCGTAGAAGAAGGGTGTAAACGCTACGTTTTGGCAATGGGGATAGACAAAAGCGTACGTTTTTCCGCCGACGGAATACCGTACGCCGAAGAACGGGGTATTCTCAAAGAAACGGACTATTATAGCAAAGGCTTGCGCGGGCTTTGGGATTTTTGTATTCGGCTTGCCTTGGCGGATTGCATGTTTACGGGCGAGAAACCCTTGCTTGTGCTGGACGATCCGTTTACCGATTTGGACGATACGAAGACGGAGCTTGGCAAAAAGTTGTTGAGAACGCTTTCCAAGGATAGACAAATCGTCTATTGTACCTGTAAGCAGGAACGTATGCTTTAACTCAGTCCCAAAGGGACTGTAAAATGAAAATGCGGTGAAAGTCCGCATTTTTGCGTTTGAGCGTTTGACATTATTTTTTCAAAGTACTATAATGACAATATACTTAATCTAAGGAGTTTGAAATCAACAGATGGTAAAGACGATTAAACCTTTACTCAAAAGCGTAAGGCAATACAAAAAACCGTCTGTCATTACGCCCTTTTTCATGGCGCTTGAAGCTCTGTGCGAATGTCTGATTCCCTTTTTTATGGCGCAGATGATCAATCAGGATGCGTTGGCGCAGGAAGGCGCAATGGCGCATATTTTAACGTACGGCGGTATTTTGATTTTGCTTGCTTGCTTTTCGATTATGAGCGGCGTTTTGGCGGGGCAGTTTGCCGCAACGGCAAGCTGCGGCTTTGCTAGCAACTTACGTCACGACCTTTTTTATAAGGTGCAAAAATTCTCGTTTGCCAACGTGGACGAATTTTCCACGTCGTCGCTGGTTACCCGTTTGACGACGGACGTTACCAACGTACAGCAATCCTATCAAATGTGCTTGCGTATTGCTATCCGCGTACCCTTGCAGTTTATTTTCGCCATTATCATGAGCTTTACGATTAACGCAAGCCTTGCTTGGATTTTTATCGTCATCATGCCCCTTTTGGCGCTGTGTTTGATTGCCATTATGCGCGTGGTCATGCCCTTTTTCAAGCGTATTTTTAAAAAGTACGACGCCTTGAACAATTCCGTACAGGAAAACGTAGGGGGTATCCGCGTGGTTAAATCGTTCGTTCGTGAACAGTACGAAACGCAAAAGTTTGACAAAGCGGCAAGCGAAGTACGTAACGATTTCACGAAAGCAGAAAAAATTCTTGCGCTTAACAACCCCATTATGACGTTTTTTATCAACGTGGCGGCGGTACTTATTTCTTATCTTGGCGCAACGGCGATTATTCAATCGGGTACGCTTAGCGGCGACTTTACGCCCACCGAATTATCCGCGCTGATTACTTACGGGATACAGGTGCTTTCTTGCTGTATGATGTTCTCCATGGTATTCGTCATGATTACCATGTCTTTTGAATCGGCGCGCCGTATCAGCGAAGTGTTAACCAAGCAGTCGGATATCGTCAGTCCCGAAAACGGCGTTACGGAAGTGAAAGACGGCTCTATCCGTTTTGAAAACGTCAGCTTTAAATATTCCGAAAAAGCGGGCAAATACGCGCTTTCGGATATTGATTTGACGATAAACGCAGGGGAAACGGTGGGGATTTTAGGCTCGACAGGCTCGTCGAAAACGACGCTCATTCAGCTCATTCCCCGTTTATACGACGCGACGGAAGGGAACGTATACGTGGGCGGCGTTAACGTCAAGGATTATCATTTGGATACGCTTAGAAAAGACGTTTCTATCGTTTTGCAAAAGAACGTGCTTTTTTCGGGTACGATTAAGGAAAACCTGCGTTGGGGGAATGAAAACGCGACGGACGAAGAACTTGTCCGCGTATGTCAGCTGGCGCAAGCCGACGAATTTATCAACGCTTTCCCAGACGGCTACGACACGTATATCGAACAGGGCGGCACGAACGTTTCGGGCGGACAAAAACAACGCCTTTGTATTGCGCGCGCGTTGCTTAGAAAACCCAAGGTGCTTATTTTGGACGATAGCACCAGCGCGGTAGATACTAAGACGGACGCGCTCATTCGCCACGCTTTTACGCAGGAAATCCCCGATACGACGAAGATTATTATCGCGCAGCGTATTGCGTCGGTAGAACACGCGGATAAGATTATCGTTTTAGACGGCGGTAAAATTTTGGCGTGCGGTAATCACGACGAGCTGTTACAAACAAGCGAAATTTATAAAGAAATTTACGACGCGCAGACGAAGAGCCGCGCGGTGGAAACGGAAGGGGGTGAAGCGTAATGTCCGAAGAAAAAGGCTATCAGCAAAAACCCCGTCCCATGCGTCCTATGCGCGGGCGCGGTATGCCCGTCCCGAAGGGCGCGATTAAAAAAGGTACGCTGGGAAGATTGCTCAAAACGGTATTTAAGTATTATAAATGGCAAATGCTGTTTATATTCCTTTGCATTATTATCAACGCCATGGGCAGCTTGGTTTCGTCGGTGTTCGTGCAATCGCTGATCGACGACGTTATCGAACCCGGGGTAGCGCAAGGCTTTGACGCCGTTGCAGGTACGCTACTTAGTATCGTGCTTACCATGTCGGGGATATATCTCACCGTCATTATCGCAGGGTTCTTTTGGCATAGAATTATGGCGACGGTTACGCAGGGTATGCTGTATCATTTGCGTAAGGATATGTTTACCAAAATGCAAACCCTGCCTATTAAGTATTTCGACACGCACGCACACGGCGATATCATGAGTACGTACACCAACGATACCGACGCTTGTCGTCAGCTTATCGGGCAAAGCTTGCCTACGCTGTTTTCCAGCTCGATTACGCTGCTTGCGTCCGTAGGGTTTATGCTGTGGAACAGCCTTTGGCTGTTTGCGGTGGTGTTGCTTTGTACGGTGGCAATGACGCTCGTCGTCAAAATTATCGGCGGCAACAGCGCAAAATTCATGGTTGCGCAACAGACTTCCCTCGCCCGCGCAGAAGGGTTTGTGGAAGAAATGATGAAGGGGCAAAAGGTCGTCAAGGTCTTTACTCATGAAGAACGTGCGAAGGAAGATTTTGATAAGCTGAATACACAGCTGTATCAAGACAGCCAGCGCGCGCATAAATTTGGGAATATTTTAGGGCCTATCCTTAGCAATATCGGGAACTTCACCTACGTTTTACTTGCCATTATCGGTGGACTTTTATATACCTTGGGCGCAAAGAATATCGGGATATCGAGCATCTTTTTCGGTATCGAAACGCTGTCAATCGGTACGATCGTGGCTTTTCTTGGTATGTCGAGAAACTTCACGCAAATCGTCAACCAAATGTCCCAACAGGTATCCATGATCGCCATGGGGCTTGCAGGCGCAAGCCGCGCGTTTACGCTGATGGATCAAGAATCGGAAACGGACGAAGGGTACGTTACGCTCGTCCATGCCGTGCGGAATGAAGACGGCACGCTTTCCGAAACGGAGCACCGTACGGGGCTGTGGGCTTGGAAACATTACCATAAAGCGGATAACACCACGACGTATACCGAGCTGAAAGGGGATATCGTTTTGGAAAACGTAGACTTTGGCTACGTACCCGAAAAGCAGGTGCTTAGTGGCGTTTCGCTGTACGCTAAGCCCGGTCAGCAAATTGCGTTTGTCGGCGCGACGGGCGCAGGGAAAACGACGATTACCAACCTTATCAACCGTTTTTACGATATTGCCGACGGAAAAATCCGTTACGACGGTATTAACATCAATAAAATCAAAAAGAGTGATTTACGCCGATCGCTTGGTATCGTTTTACAGGACACCAACCTGTTTACGGGTACGGTTATGGAAAATATCCGTTACGGACGGTTGGACGCTACGGACGAAGAATGTATTGCGGCGGCAAAGCTGGCTAACGCGGACGACTTTATTCGTCGTTTGCCCGACGGATACGATACGCTTTTGACCAACAACGGCTCTAACCTTTCGCAAGGGCAAAGACAGCTATTGTCTATTGCGCGCGCGGAAGTGGCGGATACGCCCGTTATGATTTTGGACGAAGCGACGTCGTCTATCGACACGCGCACCGAAGCGCTCGTGCAAGACGGTATGGATAAACTCATGCACGGTAGAACGGTTTTCGTCATTGCGCACCGCCTTTCCACCGTCCGTAATTCGGACGCGATTATGGTGCTTGACCACGGTAAGATTATCGAACGCGGCACGCACGAACAGCTGTTAGAACAAAAGGGCACGTACTATCAACTGTATACGGGCGCGTTTGAGTTGGAATAATATGCAAGAAAAAAGACTACCCGTTAAAACGGAATATTACACAGATGAAACCGCCGACGAATTTTCGTCGGCGGTCATTATCCCGAAAAAAATCGACGGGGATTACCGCTATATCCGCGACGGCTTTTTCGGACGGCTTGCGCGTTTTATTTGTTACCGCTTGCTTGCCACGCCGCTTGCGTGGTTGTATTGTAAATGTAAGCTCAAATGGAAGGTAAAGAACCGTCAAGTACTCAAAGGCGTGAAGGGGGGATATTTCTTGTTCGCTAACCACACGCAGGAAACGGCGGACGCCTTTATCCCGTCCCTTGCGTGTATGCCTAAAAAGGTTTCGATAATCGTGCACGCCAACAACGTTTCCATGCCTGTTATGGGCAAGATAACCCCGTACATGGGCGCATTACCCCTGCCCGATACCTTGCAGGCGGCGAAAAACTTTAAGGCGGCGATTGCTTTGCGCTACGGTCAAGGACATTGTATCGCCATTTACCCCGAAGCGCATATTTGGCCGTACTATATCGGTATTCGTAATTTTTCGGCAAAGTCCTTTCGTTACCCCGTGGAATATAACGCGCCGTGTTTCGTCATGACGACCACCTATCAAAAACGTAGACGGGGGATAAAGCCCAAAGCGGTTACCTATCTTGACGGACCGTTTTATCCCGATAGAGATTTGCCCGCCAAAGAGCAGGCGCAGCGCTTGCGCGATAGAGTATACGAAACCATGCGTAGCCGCGCCGCGCTTTCCAGCTGCGAATATATCGCCTACCGTCCTAAGGAGAAAGAAGAATGATGAACGTATTATATTGCGGAAATGATAAAGTGTTTGACGGTGTGTTGACGTCCGCGCTGTCTATCGTTATGCGTATGCAAACGCCTAAGCCCTTGCGCGTTTATATATTCACCATGGAGCTTACGCGCGTGAAACCCGCTTATACGGCTATGCAAGAAAAACACAGGGCGTTTATGGAACGGGCGTTACAAAAACACAATGCGGACACCAAGGTTTTGCTCTACGACGTGACGGATTTATATGAAACGCACTTAAAACAAAGCCCCAACGAAGGCTGCTATTGTTCGCCGTATACGCTGTTGCGTTTGCTTGCCGATTTGGTGGAGCTGCCTGATAAGCTGTTGTATTTGGACGCGGATATCATGCTGCATAAGGATATTTCTTTGCTCTACGATATCGACGTGTCGGGGGTGGAATACGCCGCCGCAAGAGATCATTACGGAAAGTTTTTGCTGTACCCGAATTATATCAACGCAGGGGTGTTATTGTTTAACATGAAACGCTGCCGCGAAACGGGTATTTTTGAAAAAGCAAGGGCGCAAATCAGACGGAAAAAACTGCTCTTTGCCGATCAGTCGGCGCTAATCCGTTCGACGACGAAAAAGAAAATGATATCGCAACGGTTTAACGACCAAAAATTTCTCTATAAAAAGACGGTAGTGCGGCATTTTTCCAAGCGACTGTTTTACCTGCCTTATCCGCACACCGAAAACGTCAAACAATGGCACGTGGATAGGGTGCATAAAGTATTCCGCTATACCTGCTTTGACGATATCTTAAACGAATACCTTGCTTTAAAGGAAGAGTTTGAAAAATAAAAAAATCCCTTGCCGTCACGGCAAGGGATTATATTTTGTTTTAGAGTACTTTGGAAAGGAATTCCTTCAACCGTTCGTCTTTGGGATTTGCGAAGAACGCCTTGGGTTCGTTTTCTTCCTTGATAACGCCTTCGCTCATGAAAATAACGCGGTTTGCCACTTCCTTGGCAAAGCCCATTTCATGCGTAACCACCACCATGGTCATACCGTCCTTAGCAAGGTCGGTGATAACCTTTAACACTTCGCCGACCATTTCAGGGTCAAGGGCGGAAGTGGGCTCGTCAAACAGCATGACGTCGGGGCTCATAGCTAAGGCGCGCACGATAGCGATACGCTGTTTTTGTCCGCCCGAAAGAGTGGACGGGTATACGTTTGCCTTATCTTCCAAGCCGACTAATTTTAACAGCCTTTGCGCCTGCGCTTGAGCGTCTTCTTGCGAAAGTTTTTTTAAACGAATAGGGGCGAGCGTGACGTTTTGCAGGACGGTAAGATGGGGGAATAAGTTAAACTGCTGGAAAACCATACCGATTTTTTGGCGGTGTAAATCCAAATGCTTTTGCAGGTATTTTTCAATGGCTTTTTCTTCTTTACGCAAAGCCGCGTATTCCGCTTTTAAGTTTTCGTACTCCGTTTTTGTGGCGTCGTCCGCGTTCTTGGGCAAGACAAAAGATTTTAAGCGTTGCTTTAAATAAATGCGTTCGTTTTTGAAAATGTAATTGCCTTCAAATAATATTTCACCAGCGGTTGGTGTTTCCAAGCGGTTTAAACAGCGAAGAAAGGTGGATTTTCCGCAGCCTGACGGGCCGATTACGGCAACGACGTCGCCTTTTTTAATGTCGATATCAATGCCTTTGAGTACTTCTAGTTTGCCGAATTTTTTATATAAATTTTTGACGGAAAGTATTACGTTATCGCTCATTTTTCGACAATCTCCTTTCCATGATACGGATAAAATACGTGATGACAAGCACAATCACGAGATAGGTGATGGCAAGTACGATATACGGCACGAAATATTCGTACGTCGAATCGGCGATACTTTGCAGCGAACGGGTAACGTCGATTACCGCAATAAAGCTGACGACGGACGTTTCTTTTAAGAGCGCGATAAATTCGTTGCCAAGCGTGGGCAGGATATTTTTAATGGCTTGCGGTAAAATGATACGCAGCATGGTTTCGCCAAACCCAAACCCCAGCGAGCGTCCCGCTTCCATTTGCCCTGCGTCTACGGCGTTGATACCCCCGCGCAAAATTTCGGACATATATGCGCCCGAATTTAAACCGAAGATAATAATCGCTTCAACGACGGCGTCCAAATCAATGCCCAGTAAGGGGAATAACCCGAAATGCAACAGCAAAAGCTGTACGACAATCGGCGTACCGCGGAACAGCGCGACGTATCCGTCGGCAATCGTTTCCAAAACGACGATAAAGGGATTTTTCGTGGGGAAAATTTTCACCGTGGCAATCAAGCAGCCGATAACGAAACCGATTAACAGCCCAAACACCGCGATAAGCGCGGTGTTGGACAGCCCGTACAAATAGTCCTTATACCCCCCGTACGTGAAAAAGTATTCGCAAAACGTTTGTATACTGCTCATACTTATTTGTTGGTGCTCTGCGCAATCATAAGCGACGGCTGTAAGTCAAGAATAACGGCGTTAATTTTTCCGTTGGACAAATCGGTCATAGCCAAAGCGCCCGTGTTGTAGCCCTTCGTCGTCAAGTTGGTAAAGCCGTCGTATTCAAAGTCGACGTTGCCCTTTGCGTACATATACCCCGTCGTGCCGTTTTGCGCGCCGATCGTGTAGTCCTTGCCTTTGGCTTTCAAAATATTTTCTACGTCGGTAGCCGTTTTGCATTTGTCAAAGGTGGTGTCTTCCTGCAAAACGGTAATTACCTGCGCGGAAGTATAGTAAGGCGTAGCGAAATCTACGTCCTTCAAACGGGTAGCGTTGACGGTCATACCCGCCATACCGATATCGCTTTCGCCCGTTTTAACGCTGGAAATAATTGCGTTAAAGTCCATGTTAAAGACGAACAGATTTTTGCCGAGCTTGGTGGCGATTTTATAGGCAAGCTCTACGTCAATCCCGGCGAACGCCGAACCCTTTTTGTATTCAAACGGGGGGAACGCCGCGTTGGTTGCCATAACGAAGTCGTCTTTTGCAGGCGCGTTGGTCTTGTTGGTGTAGGTGAAGGTAGCCGAGCCGTTGAAGTACGAGTTAATCAACGTATCCAAGCTGTCGTCTTCCGCCCATTCGGCAAGGTAGCCGTTTACCGTTTCACGTAAGGTATCGTTGTCCTTGTTGATAGCAAAAGCGTAGTCTTCTTCGGTGAGAAGAATATCTTTCATTACCTTAACGGGTTTGCCGCTGCATGCGGTAAACACGAAACAAATCGCAGCGGTAAGCACGACTGCAAGCGTTTTGAAAAATCTTTTCATGATATTTCTCCTTTCAATATATAATATACTATCGTTTTCTCATTGTAGCGATAAAACGCGATAAAGTCAATCGTTTTTGCCGTTAAACGCTTAAAAAAATGAAAAATTTGCGTTTTTTGTCCTGTAAGTATTTGTTTTTGCGCCGTATAAAAGGATTGCCTTTCGCAAAAAAGTATGCTATACTATTAAAGAATAAAACAAGGCGGAAGTATATTTTGAACAACGAACATTTTTCCTTTGAAGTATTAAAGACGGACGAAGAAACGGGTGCGCGAGCGGGCATTTTGCATACGCCGCACGGCGATATCGAAACGCCCGCATATATGCCCGTAGGTACGCAGGCTACCGTAAAAGGGGTATTCCCGCGGGATTTGAAAGAAGCGGGCTCGCAAATCATTTTGTCCAACACCTACCATTTGTATATGCGCCCAGGCGACGAAATCGTTAAAAAGGCTGGCGGCTTGCATAAGTTTATGAACTGGGATAAGCCCATTTTGACGGATAGCGGCGGTTTCCAAGTTTTTTCCTTGGGAAAGCTGAATAAAATCACCGACGAAGGCGTACAGTTTTCTTCAAATATCGACGGCAGTAAGCACTTCTTCACGCCCGAAAAAGCCATGCAGGTAGAAGAAAATTTGGGCGCGGATATCATTATGGCGTTTGACGAATGTAGCGAATACGGTTATAACCACGCCCAAGCGGAAACAGCAATGAAACGCACGGCGGCGTGGCTGGAACGGTGCTATAAATTCCACAACGTTCCTACCCAAGCGCTCTTTCCTATCGTGCAGGGGAATATGTACAAGGACCTTCGCGCGGAAAGCTTGGCGCGCACCCTGCCGTTCGTTAAACACGGTATCGCTATCGGCGGACTTTCGGTAGGCGAGCCCAAAGAGCTTATGTACGAACTTTTGGACGATTTACAACCCAAGCTCCCCACCGACGTGCCCCGTTATCTCATGGGCGTAGGCTCTCCTGATTGCTTAATTGAAGGCACGCTTCGCGGTGTGGATATGTTCGACTGCGTGCTGGCTACCCGTATTGCCCGTAACGGCACGGCAATGACGTCGCGCGGCAGAGTAGTGGTAAGAAACGGCAGATATAAGGAAGATTTTACGCCCTTGGACGAAGAGTGTGATTGCTACTGCTGTAAGCATTATACGAAGGCGTATTTGCGTCACCTTGTCAACACGGGGGAAATGTACGGGGCTATGCTGTTAAGCCTGCACAATATCACCTTCCTGCATAAGCTTATGAAAGGTATGCGCAACGCCATTTTAGGCGGATATTTACGCGAATACACCCAAGAATTTTATAAAAAATACGGCGGCGAAGGCAAATGGTAAACACAAACGGGCGAAAAATTTTTCGTCCGTTTCCCGTTTTTTTTGTCAAAAATGCTTGACAAATTGATTACATTGTGATATCATTTTAATATCAAACGAAATAAAAAGGAGTGGAAGTATGTTACGAATTACAAATCTCACCAAAACGTACGGAAATAAGAATGCGGTGGATAATTTGTCCTTGCACATTCAAAAGGGGGAAATTTTCGGGTTTATCGGCCATAACGGCGCGGGGAAGACGACGACGCTGAAAGCAATTTGCGGTATTTTGCAGTTTGAAAAGGGGGAAATTCGCATTGACGGCGTATCCGTCGCCAAAGACCCTATCGCCTGCAAAAAAATGTTGGCGTACATTCCCGACAACCCCGACTTATATACCTTTATGACGGGTATACAGTACTTGCATTTCGTAGCGGATATTTACGGGGTATCGGCGGATAAGCGGCAGGAAAAAATCCGCCATTTTGCCGACGCGTTTAGCTTGACGCAAGATTTGGCGCAGCCGATTGCGGCGTATTCGCACGGTATGAAACAAAAGCTTGCCGTTATCTCCGCGCTTATACACGAGCCTAAGCTGATTTTAATGGACGAACCGTTCGTGGGATTAGACCCCAAGGCGGCGCATACGCTCAAAGAAATCATGCGCGAATTTTGTAAACAGGGCGGGGCTATCTTTTTCTCTACGCACGTGTTGGAAGTGGCGGAAAAGCTGTGTGATAAGGTAGCCATTATCAAGGGCGGAAAATTGATAAAAGCGGGTACCATGGATGAAGTGAAAGGGGACGATAGCTTAGAAGAAGTATTTTTAGAGTTGGAGAACGACCATGCTGAAAGCCTTACTTAAAAAACAGTTTGCCGAGCTGTTATCGGCGTTTGCGTTCCGCGGCGGAGAGAAGAAACGGCGCAAGACGGGCATGCTCGTTTTGGTGGGTATCCTTATGCTGTACGCGCTTGCGGCTATGGTGTATTTAATGTGGGTTTTGTCGGATAGTATGTGCCAAGTTATGCTTACCATAGGCAAACCGTGGGTGTACTTTGCGTTTATGGGTACGCTTGCGTTTGGCACGGGCTTAATCGGCAGCGTATTTATGACCAAGTCTATCTTATACGAAGCCAAGGATAACGATTTGCTTTTGTCTATGCCCATACCGCCGAAAGCCCTGCTGCTCGTGCGTATGATTGCCTTATACGCTATGGCGTTTTTGTTTACGTCTATCGCCTTTATCCCGTGTATCGTGCGCTATTTTACGCTGACGACGTTTAGCGTTTTACCCTTGATTTTTTGTATACTCATTACCCTTTTATTGCCGCTTGGCGTGTTGGCGGTGAGTTGCTTGCTGGGTTGGCTGATTGCCGTTTTGACGGCACGCTTGCCTGCAAAAAATCTGATCACCACCGTGCTGTTGATTGCCTTTTTTATCGGCTATGCCGTGTTGGTTTCCAACATGAACGAAGTGCTTACCTTTATTATGACCAACGGCGAAGCGCTTGCGCAGGGCTTTGAAAATCCCTTGCTGATTGTCTTCCGTCAAATGGGCTTGGGCGCGACGGGCGATAGTATCGGTATGCTTATCTTTGTCTTGCTTTTTGCGGGCGTATTCGCTTTGACCTATTTGCTGCTTTCGGTAACGTTTTTGAAAACCGCTACCATGAAAAAGAGCGGCGCAAAAGCCAAATACGTGGAAAAGCAAAGCAAATCGCGCAGTGCGGTTTGGGCTATCTTTTTCAAGGAATGCACCCGTTATTTGAAAAACCCTATGATTCTTTTTAACTGTGGTATCGGTTCGGTGATCGGCGTCGTGTTTGCAGGGGTTGCGCTGTTTAATACCGAGCTTTGCGCTACCATTGCCCACGCGCCTATCTATAAAGGGGAAGTGGCGGTGATTTTGACGGTGATTTTATGCTTTATCGCCGCGTCGAATATTATCAGCGCGTCGTCGATATCGTTGGAAGGACAAAATCTGTGGTTGCTCCGTTCCATGCCCGTATCCGCTATGGAAATTTTCGGCGCGAAAACGGCGTTTCACGCGGCGTATACGCTTATCCCGTTAGCGCCCGTAACCGTGCTTATATGTGTATTGCTGGAAATTCCCGTGCTGATGACGGTTTGTGCGATAATAACGCTGATTTGTATAACCTTGCTTTGCGCTACGTTGGGGCTGGTGATCAATTTGAAAATGCCCAACTTAAAATGGACGAATGAAATGGTGGCGGTCAAGCAAAGCTTTTCCGCAGTCCTTGCCATGTTTGCTTGCTGGGGCGTATCCTTGCTGGTTATCGGCGGATATTTTTGGTTTGGAAAATACTTATACGCAGAGCTGTATTTAACGCTGGTCAGCTGTTTATTCTTCGCCGTTACCGCCCTGCTTTGGTGGTGGGTGTATAAGCGCGGAACGAGAGTATTTGAAAGTTTATAAAAACGGTTAATTGTTTAATTTATACCATTTGCCCAAACGTCATTCTGACGCGTAAGCGGAAGAATCCCATGGAAGAAAGTACGGACTTCGTATTATGAGATTCTTCACTTCGTTCAGAATGACCGTTTTGCGGATGGGGTACGGACTTACGTAACTTGGAATACTTTATTTCGCTTTGATCCACTTGGTATGACGTTTGGACGTTTCAATCCCGCCGCACTTATTCACTCTTACCTATTCACTATTCCTTTTTTGAAAAATAGGTGAAAAACAAAAAAAAGTAAAATCGCGTGGAAAATCGCTTGCAAATTTTTCCAAAAAAGGATATCATAGTAATAGAATAAAAATCGGCGCAGCCGATATAAGGAGAAAATAAGTATGAATATGTTGGCAATCGTATCCGATACCACTTCTAGCCCTTGGATGACGCTCATTTGGGTAGTGGTTATCGTGGCTCTTTTCGTGGGCATGATGTTCGTAAACCGTCGCAGTCAGAAAAAAAGACAGGAAGAAGCGGACAAAATGCTCAACGCTATCAAACCCGGCAACAAGGTGAAAACGATCGGCGGGATTTGCGGTATCGTCGTAGAAGTTTGTCCCGACGATAACACGTTCGTGTTGGAAACGGGCACGGAAAATAGCGGCAAATCGTATATCAAGTTTGACCGTCAGGCAATCTATCAAACGGACGCGGTAGTGGAAGAACAACCCGTCAAAGAAGAGCCCGTAGAAGAAAAACCTGCGGAAGAAACGTCCGTGGAAGAAACGCCCGCAGCGGAAGAAAACAAAGAAAACGAATAATTAGTTATAAATGAAAATACCTTCGCATACGATAATGCGGAGGTATTTTTTATGCAAACGGACGTAAAAACCAACGGTATTTTTCAAATTCTCAAAGGCACGGGGCTAGCCCTTGCTCTCTCTTTTTTAGGCGTGATTATTTTGGCGAGTATTCTTCGCGTAACGTCCCTTTCCGACGGCGTGATTTATCCCGTTAATCAAACGCTGAAAGTTATTTCCACCGCGCTTGGAGCGCTGCTGTTCGTGCGCGGGGAGAAGGGTTTTATCAAAGGCGGGATAATCGGCGCGCTGTTTACTGCTCTTTCCTATCTTTCCTTTTCGGCAATCGGGGGCGATTTTTCTCTTTCGTGGCTGATTTTTGCCGAGCTGGCGCTTGCCGTATTTTCGGGCATGGTATGCGGCGCGATTGCGGTAAATTTGCGCCGTAGCGAATAAATCGGGCTTAAAAGAGAAAAAAGTGCGGTAAATTCTTTTAAACTGCTTGCAATTTATTCAAAAGTATATTATAATAATACCAACAAATCCATTCATAGGAGAAAAGTAGTTATGATTAAGACCATTGCAAAACCCACCGAAAAGAAAGTAACGGCTTGCGGCGAATGTAGAAGCACCTGTCAATCGGCTTGCAAAACCAGCTGCACGGTAGGTAACCAGTCCTGCGAAAGAATCACGCGCGAAGATAAAATCGAACGCAAATAAGCAACCGGCAATTTTCACAATCGCAGAAAAAAACGGCGTATGGTTCGTACGCCGTTTTTAACCGAGTTTTGTAAAACTTGGTAGGAGAAGTATTTTGATACACGTTTTCAGTTATAAAGACCACAATTACATTTACGACGTGGGTAGCGGTTCTTTGCACGAATGTGACACGCCCACGGCGGACTACCTTAAAGCCAAGGAAGAAGGACAAGCCGTCGATATCACCTATATCACGGACGAACAAATCAAGGAAATTCTTTCCGACGTGGAAGGCTTGAAAGAGCAAGGTCTTCTTTTTAAAGAAGAAGTCAAAAGCTATCCCATGAAATCGGACGAAGTCAAGGCGCTTTGTATCCACATTTGTCACGATTGCAATTTCCGTTGTCGGTACTGCTTTGCCGACGAAGGAGCGTACCATTCCAAACGCGAAAGCATGTCGCTTGAAACCGCTAAAAAAGCGGTGGATTTCCTTATCGAAAACAGCGGCAAACGCAAGGTTTTGGAAATGGACTTTTTCGGCGGCGAACCGCTGATGAATTTGGACGTTTTAAAACAAACGGTCTATTACGCCAAAGAACGCGGCGCGAAGGTGGGGAAGAAATTCCTGTTCACCACGACGACCAACGCTCTTCTTCTCAACGACGAAACGATCGCGTTTTTTAACGAAGAAATGGAAAACGTCGTTTTATCTTTGGACGGTAGAAAGGAAGTGCACGACGCCATTCGTAAGACGATTAACGGTAAAGGCACGTTCGATTTGATTATCGACAAAATTAAAAAATTCATTTCCCTTCGCGGCGAAAAAAGCTATTACGTGCGCGGTACGTTCACGGCGAAAAATTTGGATTTTGCCAAGGACGTGCTCTTTATTGCCGATCAGGGCGTGGATTCCATTTCCATGGAGCCCGTCGTAACGGATATTCCCGATTTGCAAATTACCGATAAGCATATTCCCGAAATCGAGAAGGAATACGAAAACTTATGCGAAGCATACCTTGCGCGCCACGCCGAAGGAAAGGGGTTCAACTTCTTCCACTTCAATATTGATTTGGAAGGCGGGCCTTGCCTTTCTAAACGCGTATCCGCTTGCGGGGCGGGCAACGAATATTTTTCGGTTACGCCGAATGGCGATTTGTATCCCTGCCATCAATTTGCAGGGGACGAAAAATTCCGCATGGGCAGCGTATACGAAGGCATTACGCGCAAAGACACGAGAGAGTTGTTTAAAAATTCGTGTTTGTTCACCCGTAAAAAATGCGAAGATTGCTTTGCAAAATTCATTTGCTCGGGCGGTTGCAGCGCGAATAATTATCACTTCAACGGCGATATTAACGACCCGTACGAAACGACGTGCGCTATGATGAAAAAACGCGTGGAGTGCGCCATGCATATTTTAGCCGTTAAAAAAATGGCGAAAATGCAATAAAAAGGGTAAAAATTTTTCGTTTTCCGTAAATATAACTTGACGGAAAGCGGCGAAATAAGGTATAATAAAGAAGTATTCATTGTAAATTCGGTACAAACCGAAGAAACACAGGAGGCATCAATGGGCAAGAAGAAGTCGGTGGTATTGATGGTTTTACTTACCATCGTAATCGTCGTATTCAGCGTGGTTACGCTTGTGCCGTTCCCCATTTTTGGAACGCCGCAAAGCTTTAATCCCACGATTTGGCAATACGATCTCGGCGCAGATCTTGGGGGCGGTTACTACGCTTACTATTATCCGGAGGGGGTAAAAACCGAACTGGAAATGGAAGCGGATGAAGAAGACAAGGCGGACTATATCCAAAACGGTTCGCTGTATCTTAGCAAGGATGAACAGTACGGTCTTGTAAAAGACGGCGCTATCTCTCAAACGTTTAAGACGGATTTTGCAAAAGCGGCAAAGGCGATTGCAGACCGTTTTGAAAACAAAGGCTATTCCGATTACCGCGTAGCGGTAGTGGACGATTACGCGCTCCGCGTGGAAGTTCCTTCTTCCGACGCAACGGTCAGCGAAACGCTTACCATTTTTAACTACACGGGCGCAATCACCTTGGAAAAGAGCGGTACGCTTATGGACGAATTCGCAGAAGACGGAGCAAAGGCGTCGGACTTCTTTTCGGGTTTCTCCGTAGCGACGCAGTACGACGTAGCGTATATTAAAATCAGCCTTACGTCTGCCGGCTATGATTTAATCGAAGGCGTTAAGGACGAGCTGTCCACCAGCGACAATTCTTCGTCTTCCGACGCGGTTAAGCTTACCTTGAAGGTTGGCGATAACACCATTACCGATATCTATCAAGATAACTATAACAACGGCGAACTTCGCATAATGTTCTACGCGGAAGAAAATAAAGCGGCGGCGGAAACGTACGTAGCGCTTTTGAACTCTTCGCTTAGCGCAGGGGATTTGGGCGTAGACTTCCGTACGGTTGTGGCTAACGGTGATATCCGTTCGTTCAACGCCGTATACGGCGACAATGCGCAGCTCCTTCTCTATATTGCGATTGCAGTTATTTTCGTGGCAATCGTGGCGCTTGGTATCGTGAAGATGGGGCGTTTTGGTGTCGTCAACGCATACGCAAGCCTTTCCTATTTGTTGGTCGTAGCGACCTGCTATGCATTCCTTCTTGGCTCGGCGGCGTTTGAATTCACGCTCGGTTCGGTACTCGTATTCCTTGTAGGGTTGGTGCTTATCAACGTATTGCAGGTGCAAATCTACGACGCCATTAAGGCAGAATTTAATTTAGGTAAAACGGTAGAATCTTCCGTCAAGGGCGGATACAAAAAGACGCTGTGGGGCGTTGTGGATATCTACGCGCTTTCGCTGATTGCGGCAATCGCGTTGTTTATCGGTGCGGCAGGTATGCAAGCGTTGGCAATCCAAGCGCTGATTTGTATCGTTATGGCGGCGTTCTGTAACTTGCTGTGGGCAAGAGCCATCAACTTCACCTTCCTTTCAGCAAGCAAAAATAAATACAAATACTTCCGTTTTGTAAGAGAGGAGGACGAAGATGATGAATAAGCTCATTTCCAAAACGGCAAACAAAGGCGTTCTTCTGTCCATTATCTTAGCGGTCGTTATCGCGGTGTCCGTAGTCGTTTCCGCCATCTTCGGCGTATCGTACGCGGCAACCCTTTCGGATGCAAACACCTTGACGGTTACCGTCAATAAGACGTTCTACACCACGCACGAAGACGATATTAAGTCGGTTTGCGAAGCGGAATTTACCAAGCAGGGCATTTCCGATAGCTATACTATGACGTCGCTTATCGGTGACGATAGAGAACTTGTATACGTCTTCTCCGCAGGGGAAGAAACGCAAAAGAAGGTAAATGCGGCAAAGACGGCGCTTAAAGCTACGTTTGAAAATAAAACCAACGTAGAAAACGGCGCTTGGAAAGACGATATCGTATTCATTACGGTAACTTCCGCGTCGGAAACGTTGCTTGCCAACTGGCCCGTTTCATACGTTGTCCGCGCAAGCGTCGCAGTTGCGGTGATTGCCGTGCTCGCGTTTGCGTATACTGCTATCCGTTACGGCTTGATTAGCGGCGCGGTTGCAGGAATTGCAACGTTCGCAGGCGGCGCGCTTTCCATGGCGGTTATTTTGCTTACCCGTATTCCCGTAACCAACTCCACGCTGTATATTGCGGCTATTGCGGCTATTCTTACGGCTGTGCTGACGTTGCTTAGCTTGAATAAGATTCGCGCAAGTTTGCAATCGGAAGAAGAACAATCCGCGCAAGCGCTTGCGGAAAATTCGGTTGCATGCAAAGAAATCTTGTCGTTTGCAGCAGTAGCGGGCGTTGCGCTCGTGCTCGTAGGCGCGGTAGCAACGTGGTCGACGAGATGGTTTGCGCTTGCGGCGCTTATCGCGCTTATCGCGACGACGGCGATTGCGCTTTTCTACGTGCCTGCGCTGTACGCGCTTTTGAAAGGCGCGTCGGACAATAAGGCGCTGAAAAACGCAACGTACGGCAAACAGCTTGCGGCAAAACGCGCGGCGAAAGCGGCGGCGAAAAATGCCGAAGAAAGCGTAGAACAAGACGCAGAATAATAGAAAGACACAATGGGCGGGGAAGGTAGGCAAAACCTACTCTCCGCCCGTTTTTTACATTTAGCAAAGGAGAAAGCATGAAAAAAATCGTACCCGAATACTCGTTTTCGGCGGAACAACTGCATACCATATCCGCCTTGGCGAAACATTTGGGACTGACGGAGCAAATTACGCGTATTTTATATGCGCGCGGTATTGATACGGAAGAAAAAATCCGTTTGTTTTTGCACCCGTCAAAGGCGAACTTTCTTTCTCCCTTTACCATGAGCGGCATGCAAGAAGCGGTCGATCTGATTACAAGGGCGCGTGACGAAGGTAGGACGGTAGCCGTCTTTGGCGACTATGACGCGGACGGCGTTTGCGCCTCGACCATTATGTATCACGCTTTGAAAAAATTCGGTATCGAGCCGCACGTGTATATTCCCGAACGTTCGGACGGATACGGGCTTTCCATAGAAGCGATCGACCGCATTTTCGACGAATGTAATCCCGAGCTGTTTATCACCGTTGACTGCGGTATTTCCAACGCCAAGGAAGCGCAATATATCTACGAGCTCGGCTCGGATATTATCGTTACCGACCACCACGAATTGCCTGAAACGCTGCCCGATTGTATCGTGGTCAATCCAAAACTGCAAGACGATTATCCCTACGATAATCTTTGCGGCGCGGGGGTTGCCTTTAAGCTTGCATGCGCGCTTTTGGGAGAGCAGGCGTACGAGTATTTGGATTTTGCCGCCCTTGCGACGGTAGCGGACAGCGTGCCCCTTTTGGGCGAAAACCGCGATATCGTAGCGGAAGGGTTAAAGCTTTTTAACGACGCGCCCCGTCCTTGTTTTATAGAACTTCTTGGGAAGACGTACGACGCCGTTACGGCGCAAACGCTGGCGTTCAATGTCGCGCCCCGCGTAAACGCGGCGGGCAGAATGGGGGACGCATACGCGGCGTTCCGTTTGTTTACGGCTATCTCGCCCACCGACGTGTACGATTTGTCCGTCAAGCTTTGCGCGTATAATACCGAACGGCAACAGCATTGTGACAAGCTGTATCTTTCTGCAAAGCGTAAACTGTTGGAAAAGGGCGCGTACGGTAACGTGATTATGCTTTCAGATGAAAGCTGGAATGCAGGCTTTATCGGTATCGTTGCCGCAAGGATAGCGGAAGAATACAACCGTCCCACCCTTTTATTCGTGCATAACGGCGATATGCTCAAAGGCAGCGCGCGCAGTATTGAAAGTGTGAATATCTTTACCGCGTTGAAAAACTGTTCGCAGCATATCGAAGAATTCGGCGGACACGCGCAAGCCGCGGGAATTAACGTCCGTATCGATAAATTTGACGAGCTGGAAAGGGCGCTGGATAAGGAAATCGGGGATACGTATACGCAAAAAGATTTCCAGCAGAGCATTGTCGTCAGCGAACAGCTCGACGGCGCGGTGCATGAAAAGTTTGCCAAAGAGCTCATGCTGTTAGAGCCCTACGGTGTGGGTCACCGCCGTCCCTTGTTTTCCTTTGCGGTAGGCGCGTGTCAGGCAAGACCGATTAAGTACGGATCTACCCATTTATCGATAAAAAGCAACTATATCGAGCTTACCTATTTTTCGGGGCTCAAACATTTAAAAATTATCGAAAGCGACGTGCAAAAGCAGTTTGTTTTTGAAATCGGGGTTTCCCATTATAAGGGTAGAGAGTATATCAAGGGGCTCGTCAAGGACGTGCTTTACGACGGCAAGACGGGAAAAAACACCGCGGATAGTATTTTCGCTAATGCGATATCCCGTTGTGGCATAGCTACCGTACCGACGCAAGCCATCTCCCTTTCCATGGAAGAAACCAAGGCGCTTATCGCGCAAAAACGCGCAGAATGTGCGTACGGGCTTTGTCTTGTCGCGTCGGATAGGCGTACGCTCCGCTTTTATCAAGATTTGGAAGAGTTCGGCTGTGATTTGTTCTATCTTTCGTCAAGAAATCTTTCCAACACGCTTATCGTTTCTCCTGCGCCTGACGCAGACCTTTCGGGATATCGCGACTTTATTTTCTTGGACACGCCGTGTGATTTTAACGTAACGGCGTTGACGGGAAAAACGGTATATTATAACCGCGATATTTGCGGTTATAAAATGTTTGAAACCCTGCCCGTTTCACGGGAAAGCCTTTTGGATATTTTCGCCGCGCTCCGTCGCGACGTCGGTTCGCTCGTCGGCGCAACGGCGGAAGAAGTGGCTTTTGCCTGCAACGGCTTAGGCTTTGAAAAGCGAGATTTTATTTTCGCCATTCACGTTTTTGAAGAGCTTGGCTTGGTGGCGTTTGGGGACGGTAGGCTCACCGTCTATCGCGGCGTGAAAGCTGAACTCCACGATTCGTCTATCTATCGCAAAGTTTGTCTTTTACAGCAAGGATAAATACGTATGGAAAATATTTTGGAAAAAATCAAACAATACTACTCCGAGCAGGATGCGGCGGGGCTTTATAAGGCGTATGAATACGCTAAGGAAGCGCACGCAAATCAAAAACGCGCTTCCGGAGAGCCGTATTTTATACACCCTTGCGCCGTAGCCGATATTTTGATGGAGCTTGGGTTAGACGCGGCGACGATTGCAGCGGCGCTCCTTCATGACGTCATTGAAGATACGGCAAGCACCGAAGAAGATATTCGTCGAGAATTCGGCGACGAAGTGCTTGCGCTCGTTTCGGGCGTTACCAAGCTTGAAAAAATCGTATTCAAATCCCAAGAAGACGCGGACGCGGAAAACTTCCGTAAAATTTTCGTCGCTATGGCGAAAGACGTACGCGTTATCATTATCAAGCTTGCGGATAGATTGCACAATATGCGTTCGCTTAACTTTCTTTCGCACGAACGTCAGCACCGTATGGCAAGCGAAACGCTGGATATCTACGCGCCCCTTGCAGGACGACTGGGTATTTCGCAAATTAAGTGCGAATTAGAAGATTTATGTTTGAAATATCTCGACCCCGAAGCGTACGATTATCTCGTGTATAACATTCGCGAACGTCTTTCCGAGCGCAAGGACTTCGTGGCGCAAATCGTGGAAGAAATCAAACAGCTCATGCAAGCGGACGGAGTAGAAGGGGAAGTATTCGGGCGTCCCAAACACTTCTATTCCATCTATAAAAAAATGAAAAATAAGGGCAAATCTCTCGACCAAATTTACGATTTAACGGCGGTTCGCGTTATCGTAAAGGACGTAAGAGAATGTTATACCGTGCTTGGGGAAATTCACGAAAAGTGGAAACCTATCCCCGGGCGTATTAAAGACTATATCGCAACGCCCAAGCCCAACAAGTATCAATCGCTTCATACCACCGTTATGACGAAGTATGGTCAGCCGTTTGAAATACAAATTCGTACGGAAGACATGCACCGCGTTGCGGAATTCGGTATCGCCGCGCATTGGAAATATAAAGAAGGACGCACGGGTGAAGATACCAACTTTGAAAATCGTCTTACGTGGCTGAGAGAAGTTATGGAATGGCAGGGCGATTTAAAGGACTCCCGTGAGTTTATCAACGCGCTTAAAACCGAGCTTTATAGCCATGAATTGTTGGTATTTACGCCCCGTGGAAAAGTTATCTCGTTGCCGCCGCAGGCTACGCCCGTCGACTTTGCGTACGCCATTCACTCGGAAGTAGGCAACCATTGTACGGGGGCTAGGGTCAATTCCAAAATCGTGCCGCTGAACACCACCTTGGAAGTGGGGGACGTCGTGGAAATTATCACTTCGCCCAACTCCAAAGGTCCTTCGCGCGACTGGTTGAAGTTTATCAAATCGTCGTCGGCAAGAGCGAAAATTAAACAGTTCTATAAAAACGAGCTCAAAGAAGAAAATATCCGCGTTGGACAAGCCAAGCTGGAAGAAGAATCCAAAAAACGCGGCTTTACTTGGACGGCGCTGCTCACCGAAGAAAGCTTTCGCCGCATATCCGAACGGTTCTCGTTTGGAGAAGTGGAAGAAATGTATGCGGCGGTGGGCTACGGCTCGATTTCCGTCAATCAAATTTTATTTAAGCTGATTGATTTTTATCGCAAAGAAACGCCCCTTGCGCCCGACGTGCACACGGCTGTCGGCGGCAGAACGCCGGGCGGCGTGCTTGTCAACGGTCAATCGGGAATGCTCGTCCGCTTTGCGGGCTGCTGTTCGCCCGTTCCGGGGGATGCTATCGTCGGGTACACTTCCCGTGGTCGCGGCGTCGTTATTCACCGTCACGATTGTCCGAATATCGCAGGCGTGGACGGGCAAAGATTGCTCTCTGCTACGTGGCGTATCGAAGCAGGCGCAAAGCAACGCTATAACGCGAATATCTCTATTCGAGCAACCGACCAAGGCGCGGCGCTTTCCGTCCTGTCCTTAGTGGTTTCTGAATTAAAGCTTGCAATCACCGCCGTTAACGGGCGTATAGACAAAAACCGCGACGCCGTTTTAGAAGCGTCTATCTCACTCACGGATATTTCCGAAATCGATTTACTCATCAAGAAGATGCAGGGGGATAGGCGTATATACTCCGTCCACCGCACCACCTGAGTGCGACGTATATGCGGCGCAATACGTCGTCGAAGGTGCGCTTTTCTTGCTCACGTACGCCAAGTACGCTCACGGCGAAAATGCTCCTTCTCCTTGTCTTGCTTGCATCTACGCCGCACGACAAGCGGCGTATGTACCTGTATTTGAACCGTTTTCCTTTCAAACGGGCGGCGTTTATATAATACCATTTTTTTCAAAAACGTCATTCTGACGCGCAAGCGGAAGAATCCCATGCAAGAAAGCACGCAACCGTTTTCATCTTACCACATTTCCTATTCGCTTATGCAAATTCTTACCATTCCCCCGAAAATGTTTGCGTCCAACACCTACGCAATCACCAAAGACGGCAAAACGGCAATCGTTATCGACCCGTCGTCGCCCCGTATTGAAACCGAGCTTTTGCGCCGCGGTCTTACTCCCGTTTGCGTACTGCTCACCCATTGTCATTTCGACCACGTAGAAGGCGTTCCCGCTTTGCAAGCGCAGGGGGCAAGGGTGTACACTTCGGCGGTGGAAAAACCGCTTGCCTGCACGAAGGCGGATATGGCGACGTTTTTCGGCGCGCCCCAAACGCGGTATACCGTCGACGAAACGTTTGAAGATACGGAAATAAAAACCGTTTGCGGCTTACAAATCCAAGCCCTGCTCACCCCCGGGCACACGCAGGGCAGCGTTTGTTATCTCGTCACAGACGGACAAGAACGCGCGCTCTTTACGGGCGACACCTTGTTTGCAGGCAGCGTGGGCAGGACGGATCTTCTCACGGGCGACACTTCCATGCTGATGGATAGCTTGAAAAAACTTAAAAATCTTTCGGGGGATTATCCTATTTACGCAGGGCACGGCGAAGAAACCACTCTGCAAACCGAACGGGAATACAATCCCTTTTTACAGGACTGATTATGCAGCTTATCACCAACTGTTCCTTTTTAGAAAACGAATTGCTCGACGCGGCGCGTTTGTTTAAAAACCGTCCGCAAACGATAACGCACTCTTACAGCGAAAAAGGGGGCGTTTTTTATAATACGTTCGATATCGACGGCGAAACGTTTTCCTTTGAAGATAGGGGGCAGGTATTAAACGAACTTGATTATAAGCGGTTGGAACGCCGTTTTGCCAAGCTCCGTTTATACGAGATTTTAAGCCAAAAATACGGAGAGAAAATGCCTTGGGGCGCGTTGACGGGGATACGACCTACTAAGCTTGCGTATACCGAATTAGAACGGGGAAAGGCGTTTATTCCGCTCTTTGAACAAATGCACGTTTGTCAAGAGAATATCGCTTTGGTACAAACCGTTTTACAAACGCAAAAAGGACTATACGAAAAGCGCGACGGCAACACCGATTTGTTCGTGTCCTTGCCTTTTTGTCCTACCAAGTGCGCGTATTGCTCGTTTATCACCGCGCCCATTGAAAAGACCCGTCATTTTCTAGACGAATACGTTACTTGTTTGGAAAAGGAAATCCTTAGCGCAAACGATTATATCGGCAATCTTCGCAGTATGTATATCGGCGGCGGAACGCCGTTCGCGTTAGATACGCCCTATTTGCAAAAGGTGCTTGCCGCGCTTGCGCCCATTAAAGAAAAATACAATCCGCAGGTGGAATACACCGTAGAAGCAGGTCGTCCCGACGTGTTTTCGGAAGACAAGCTCCGTCTTTTGAAGGAGTATGGGGTCACCCGTATATGTATCAATCCGCAAACCTTTTCGGACGAAACGTTGCGGTTAATAGGCAGAAAACATACCGTCGCTGATTTTTACCGTGCCTATGAAATGAGTGAAAAGTACGATTTTTTGGTGAATATCGACTTGATTGCAGGACTAGAAGGGGAAAGCGCAGAGCAATTTGCAAACGGCGTAACCCAAGCCATACAGACGGGCGCGGACAATATCACGGTGCATTGTTTGTCGTTAAAATCGGGTGCAAAGCTCAAAGAAGAAACGTCCTATATTGAAAACGATAGAATTTCCGACATGGTTGGGCTTTCGCGAAAGTTACTTTTAGAAAGCGGATATTTACCCTATTATATGTATCGGCAAAAATATCAGGCGGGCAATAACGAAAACGTCGGTTGGACGAAACCGAATAAAGCGTGTATTTACAATATCGACGTCATGGAAGAAACGGCGGATAATTTAGCGGTGGGGGCAAACGCCATTTCCAAGCGCGTCAAAACGGCGCAGGGGCTGATTACGCGCTTTGCTACGCAAAAGGATATCCCCACGTATATGTCGAATATCGATAGCATAATCGAGAAAAAGCGCAAATTTTTCACCGAATAATATAAAAAAAACGGAAAACGGGCTAATTTTAATTTACATTCTACTTAGAATATGGTAAAATAATACTAACGTGCGCCAAGAGAATCGAAACTCCACGTTTCCCTTAGCGTATCGGGATAAAATTCCATAGGAGGATAAAAACAAATGGAAAAGAATGAAATCATTGCAAAATTCGCAACGCACGAAGGCGACACCGGTTCGCCCGAAGTTCAAATTGCTTTGTTGACGCAGCGTATTAACCATCTCAACGAACATTTGAAAGAACACAAGCATGATAACCATTCCCGTCGCGGCCTTTTGAAAATGGTCGGTAAACGCCGTGGTCTTTTGGACTATCTTAAAGAAAAAGATATTGAAAGATACAGAGCGATTATCGAAGCGTTGGGTTTGAGAAAGTAATGCAAGCGCGAAAGGGGCGGGTTTGTTTAACTCGCCCTTTTTTATGCGGACAAGCCATAGCTTAATGAAATTACCCGTTTATTTTCAGGCGAAATAAACGGACAAGAACAAATAAAGAATTGAAGAATAAGGAGAATTAAAAACAATGCCACTTTTAGAAAACAGCAGAGTATTCAAAACGGATTACGCGGGGAAAGAGCTCGTAGTAGAAATCGGTAAGTATGCCGAACAGGCAAACGGCGCTTGCTTGGTTCGTTGCGGCGATACCGCGGTAAACGTAACGGTATGTATGTCCGAAACGGCAAGAGAAGGTATGGACTTCTTCCCCCTTTCGGTTGATTATGAAGAAAAAATGTTCGCTGTGGGTAAAATCCCCGGCGGTTTCAAAAAACGCGAAGGCAGAGCGTCGGATAAGGCAATTTTGACCAGTCGTTTAATCGATAGACCTATCCGTCCTTTGTTCCCGAAGGGAATTTTCAACGACGTCGTTGTGGTTGCTACCGCGCTTTCCGTTGATCCTGATATTGCCCCTGAACCTTTGGCAATGGTCGGCTCGTCTATCGCGCTTTCCATTTCGGACATTCCTTGGGCAGGTCCTACGGGTTCGGTCGTCGTTGGCTGCGTAGATGGTAAATACGTCATCAACCCCAACGTAGAAGAACGCGCAAAGAGCACCATTCATTTGAACCTTGCCGGTACGAAAGACGCTATCCTGATGATTGAGGCAGGCGCAAACGAAGTTACCGACGCGGAAATGGTTGGCGCAATCATGTACGGTCATGAAGAAATCAAAAAGGTTTGCGCATGGATTGAAACGATCGCGGCGGAAGTCGGTAAGCCTAAGAAGGAAATGGAACTTTACCACATTCCCGAAGATTTGGACGCAGCGGTTAAAGCGTACGGCTACGATAAATTGTATGCAGCGCTCGACACGTTTGACCGTCAAGAACGTCAAGCTCGTCAGGCGGCGGCAGAAGCAGAAATTATCGAACATTTCGCGGATATCTATCCCGACCAAATGCGCGAAGTAAAAGATTCCATTTACTATATTGTAAAAGGTATCGTCCGCGCGAAGATTTTCGACAAAGGTATCCGTCCCGACGGCAGAACGCTCAAAGAAGTTCGTCCTATCTGGTGTGAACACGGCGTATTGCCCAGAGTACACGGTTCGGCGGTATTTACTCGCGGTCAAACGCAAGCGCTTACCACTTGTACGCTTGGTATGCTTGGCGAAGCGCAAAGAATGGAAGGTCTTGACGAAGAAGAAGAAAAGAGATATATGCATCAATACAACTTCCCCGGCTACTGCACGGGTGAAGCAAAGGCGTTGAGAAGTCCCGGCCGTCGTGAAATCGGTCACGGCGCTTTGGCGGAACGCGCGCTTGTTGCCGTTATCCCTAGCCCCGAAGAATTCCCGTATGCAATCCGTGTGGTATCCGACATCATGTCGTCCAACGGTTCGTCGTCCATGGCGTCCGTTTGCGGTTCGACCATGGCGCTTATGGATGCAGGCGTTCCCATTAAAGCGCCCGTAGCAGGTTGCGCAATGGGTCTTATCAAAGACCCCGAAACGGGCAAGTACGTTATCATGACGGATATCCAAGGCTTGGAAGACTTCCTTGGCGATATGGACTTCAAGGTGGCGGGTACGGAAAAAGGTATTACCGCTATCCAAATGGATATCAAAATCAAAGGTATCTCCGAAGAAATCATGCTCGACGCGATTGCGCAAGCGCAAGACGCTCGCCGTCATATCCTTGGCAAGATGCTTGAATGTATCCCTGCGGTGAACACCGAACTTTCCGAATACGCACCCAAGATTGTTACCTTCAAAATCAATCCTGAAAAAATCGGTGACGTCGTTGGTAAGCAAGGTAAGGTTATCAATAAGATTATCGAACAAACGGGCACGAAGATTGATATCGAAGAAGACGGTACGGTTTGTATCGCTTGCTACGGCGATATCGCGAACGCGAACCGCGCGAAGGCTATCGTGGAATCGATTGCGCATGACCCCGAAGTGGGCGACATGTTTGTCGGCGTAGTCGTTCGTATCCTTTCCAAGGTTGGCGCGTTCGTAGAATTTGCTCCTGGTAAAGACGGTATGATTCACATTTCCAAGCTGTCCGAACAAAGAGTAAATCAAGTAGAAGACGTACTCAATATCGGAGATAAGGTGAAAGTGGAAATCATCAAAATCGGCGAAAAGGGTATCGATTTGCGTTTGCTTGAAAAAATGGACTAATATCAAAAAATATGGAAAACGCCCCTGCATAGGGGCGTTTTTTGTCGATTGTTTAGGGGGAAAGGGAATAAAACGGCTAAATTCCGTTCGCGTTTGCCCCGTGAAAAGTTGACAAAGCTTTTTAAGTATAGTATAATGAAGGCGGAGAAATAAAAATGTCAAAATATTCCATTATCGTACCTGCCTATAACGAAGAAAAAACGCTACGGCTTTTCTATAACGCCGTAACGCCGCTTTTTGCCACCTTACAAGAAGACTACGAAATAATTTTCGTCAACGACGGCAGCACCGACGGTACGGAAGTCGTTTTGGAAGAGCTTGCCGAGCAAGATAATAAAGTCAAGGTTTGTAGCTTTTCACGCAATTTTGGTCAGCAAGCCGCTCTCCTTTGCGGTATGGAGCTCTCTTGCGGCGACGCGGTGATTGCTATGGACGCCGACTTGCAAGACCCGCCCGAAGTGGCTTTGCAAATGATTGAAAAATGGAAAGAAGGATATGATATCGTGCACGGCAAACGTCGCAAACGCCGCGGCGACGGCTTGTTTAAAAAGGCAACCGCGAGTTTGTTTTACGGCTTTACCCGTAAAATCACGGGTTTGGATTTGCCCCAAAACGTAGGGGATTTTAAACTGTACAGCCGTAGAGTTGTGGATACGCTGCTTTCCATGAACGAACACGATAGACTGCTCCGCGCGCAGACGGGTTGGGTTGGTTTTAAGCAAACGTTCGTCGAATTTGACCGCCCCGAACGGGTGGCGGGTTCTACCCATTACACCGTCAAAAAAATGGTGCGCTTGGCGCAGGCGGGGATATTCCCCAACACCGAATATACGCTGACTTTGCCTATCAAGCTTGGGCTTTTATTCGGCTTTTGCTCGGCAGCTTGTTTGATTACGTTTATCGTACTTGCGTGCAGCGGTATTGACTTTGGCGGATTGACAGCTTGGCTGTTCCCGTTTATCGGCGGGCTCGTTTCTATTCTTCTCGTATGTCAAGGCCTTGCAAATATGCACACCGCCATGATTTATAGAGAAGTGCAAAATAGGCCCAAATATATCATAGATAAGCGTATCAATTTTGATAAATAAGCATAGCATGTATGCGTTGAATAAAAAAACCACGGACGTATCCGTGGTTTTTTAATATTCGTCGGTAATCCCAAGCCAAAAGTCCGCAGGGATAGAGAAGGCTTTGGACATTTGCCGTAAAATGTCATACCCGGGTTTGGCTTTCCCTTTAATCCATTCGCTTACCTGACTTTGTTTTACGCCGATAATATCGGCAAAACGCGTTTGCGTTAAGTCGTTTTCTTTGAGAAAATATTTAAGTATTTCCTTAAATTCCATTACTTGCATGTAACCTACCTATACTATTCAGTTTGATTTATGTAATAAGCAATACGTTTGAACTATTTTGATTTGCTCAAATTGCTTTTTCCATAGTCCATTATTTGATAATTTTCGCGATAACGCTTTATGTCGATAGGCTAGCTGGTATTTTTCCATGACGCCAGAACGCCTTGTTATCATACGGGCAACCCCGGTATTGATATGCGTGTCTAAGGGGATAAGTTATCCCTAAATCAAAAACGACGGAACGCCTTGTTGTCATACAGGCAAACCCAGTATTGATATGCGTGTCTAAGTGGATAAAATACCCCTAAATCAAAAACGCTGGAACGCCTTGTTATTATACAGGCAACCCCAGTATTGATATGCGTGTCTAAGGGGATAAGTTATCCCTAAATCAAAAGTCCTACATCATTATTATATAGAAATTTCTATTTTTTAATGAAAAATATAGAAAATTCTATAAAAACTGCTTGACAAATGCTATGGAGTATGCTATTGTATATACATAGAATATTCTATACGACATTCTATACGACATTCTATACGACATTCTATACGACATTCTATACGACATTCTATACGACATTCTATACGACATTCTATACAACATTCTATACGACATCTATATGACATTCTATATGACATTCTATATGACATTCTATATGATATTCTATACGATATTGTATGCACCGCATTTATATGGATGATATGTTTGACGGTGCTCTGCGCGCAGATGGGATAGCGCCGTGGATTTAAGTTATACGCTAGCGGCTTGTGTTGTTTTAAGTCTAGCAGCGCAACAGGTTTAGACGTGAAATTATATTAGCGGAGTGTGTTTTTGTATATGTAAATAGACATATGCAACGGATAGTAGAGTACTTTGGCGGCGCTTTATATTTGTATGATACGATAATCGGGTGAAAAATGAAAGAAAATGAAAAGAAACAAGTAGCGATAAAAGGGAATAAAAGTTCTCATACCGAATCTGTTCGGGCAGAGAAACCGCAATTACAAACATCTGCCCGAACGGATACAAACAACGGAGAAGGTTTGCCGCCGACGGAGCAACCGTCTATGCAAATGGCGGAAAGGGAAACGCAAAACGCCACGCCGATAAAAACGGAAAACGCGCAAAAGGAAACGCCGTTGTTTTGTATCAACAACGGGCGTATCCCAAGAAATGCATTTTCGCCGTTTGAAATAGCGGCGGAAGTTATGAAAATTTTCCGCAAGAAAAAATAAAATTACGGACACAAATCCGTAATAGACATAGAGGTTTTAATTTAAGATAAATGTGTAGCCCACTATACTTCGCTTGAAGCGAAATGTAGTGGGCTTTATCTTTACCGCAATAATAAAATAAGTTATATTTTTAGCCGTGTGGCTAAAAGTAATATGCAAGTACATTGCGTTATATTTTGACCTACGGTCAAAGTTATATTTGCCTTAACTTTCACCGCAAATGAAAATATCACTTTGCGACAGCAAAATATCACGCCGAAGGTATATCGCTTGCCGTTAGGCAAATATAGTTGTGGCGTAGTGATAAATCCCTATCGCTACGCCACTAAATCCGTGGTTTTATCTTATTTTCTCGTAGACAGCCATACCATGAGTACGGAGATATCCGCAGGGTTGACCCCCGATATCCGTCCAGCCTGTCCAAGGTTAAACGGGCGCACCCGTTCTAGCTTTTCGCGCGCTTCCAAGCGCAAGCCTAAAATTTGATTGTAGTCGATATCCGCTGGCAACGCCTTATCTTCCAAGCGTTTCGCCTTTTCAATTTGTTCTAAGCCTTGCTTTAAATACCCTTCGTACTTGACGGTGATTTCCGCCGTTTCGATAACGTCCTTGGAGTATTCGCCGTATAACCCAAAATGCGCCATGATGTCCTTTAAGGGGATAGAACGCTTTAACATATCGGCGCAGGAAACGCCGCCGCTCGGCTGTTCATAGCCGTAATTTTTCAAAAATTCCGTTACTTGCTTTTGCGGAATACGCTCGCGCATTTTTGCAAGCAATTCTTCGTATTTTTGCTTGCGCGCAAGATACCGCTCGTACCGCTCTTGGGTAACCAAACCGCAGGCGTAGCCCTTTTCCGTCAAGCGGAAATCGGCGTTGTCCTGCCGTAAACAAATGCGGTGTTCGGCGCGCGAAGTCATCATACGGTACGGTTCGTCCGTGCCTTTGGTAACAAGGTCGTCAATGAGTACGCCGATATACGCTTCGTCCCTGCGGAGCACGAACGGGGGCAGTCCGCGGAGCTTTAACGACGCGTTCAAACCCGCCATAAGTCCTTGCGCCGCCGCTTCTTCGTAGCCCGAAGTACCGTTGATTTGTCCTGCGGTGTAAACGCCTTCCACCTTTTTAAATTCCAACGTCGGCAAAACGTCCAGCGTATCGATACAATCGTATTCAATGGCGTAGCCGTAGCGCACGATATCGGCGTTTTCCAAGCCCGCTACCGACGCGTACATAGCGCGTTGTACGTCGTGGGGCATAGAAGTGGAAAGCCCTTGCGCGTAAATTTCCAAGGTATCCGCGCCTTCTGGTTCAAGGAAAATTTGATGCCGTTCCTTGTCTTTAAAGCGTACCACTTTGGTTTCAATCGACGGGCAATAGCGCGGGCCAGTCGATTGTATCGTTCCGTCGTATAACGGCGAACGGTCTAAATTCTCCATGATAATTTCATGCGTGCGCAAATTCGTGTACGTAAGATAGCAGGGGAGCTTATTTTCAGGCGGTTTGTCGTGCATGAACGAAAACGGATAAATATCCGTATCCCCGTTTTGAATTTCGCACTTAGAAAAATCCACCGTCCGCCCGTCTAAACGCGCGGGCGTGCCCGTCTTGAAACGGCGCACGTTAAACCCGATATCTATTAAGCTTTGCGTTAAGTGGTTGGCAGGAGCAAACCCGTTCGGGCCGGATTTTTGTACGACGTGTCCGGTAATCGTTTCGCCGTTCAAGTAAACGCCCGTACATAAAATAACCGCTTGACAGCTGATAATTCCGCCGTACGTCGTTTTCACGCCCGTACATTTCCCGTTTTCCACAAGGATTTCCGACGCTTCGGCTTGGATAATCCGTAAATTTTTGGTATGCTCTAACACCCGTTTCATTTCACGGTGATAGGCGTTTTTATCCGATTGTGCGCGCAAAGACTGTACCGCCGCGCCCTTGCCGACGTTGAGCATACGGATTTGCAACGCCGTTTTATCGGCGTTAATGCCCATTTCTCCGCCGAGCGCGTCAATCTCGCGCACCAAATGCCCTTTTGCCGTACCGCCGATAGACGGGTTGCAGGGCAAAAAAGCAATACTGTCTAAATTGAGCGTTAAAAGGGCGGTGTTTATACCCGTGCGCGCCAAAGCAAGGGCGGCTTCTACGCCTGCGTGACCCGCGCCCACAACCACCGCTTGCGCGGCGTATTCTAAAAAAGTATGTTCGTTTGCGTTCATATTCGTTCCGTAAATGTAACGGCGGACTTGCGTCCGCCCGTTTTTATTGTTTTAATACGATATTTTTGATATCGTCGATTTCTTTTGCGACGTGGTCGTTCAGCTTTTCCAGCTTTTCCATTTTATCTCTTGCGTACATAATGGTGGTGTGATCTCTGCCCCCAAGCAGTTTTCCGACGGACACAAGCGGCAGGGAAAGCATTTCGCATAAAAGATACGCGCAAATTTGTCTTGCTTTGGCAAGGTCGGCTTTTTTGCCTTTGCCCAAAAGGTCTTCTTTCTTTTGCTTGAAGTACGAGCATACCGCCGCGATAATCTTGTCGGGTGTAACGTCTTCCTGTTCTTGGTCTTCGTTCACCGATTCGTTCAAGGCAAGCTTGGCAAGCGTCATGGTAATGGGCTCTTCGTGCAACTTGCTGGCGAAAATAACCTTTGTCAATCTACCTTCCAGCGTACGTACGTCGTGTCCTGAATTTTGCGCCAAGAACTCTAATACGTCGTCGGGAACGGAGCACTTTCTATCCAAAGCCTTTCTCTTTAAAATGGCGATTTTCGTTTCGGTGGAAGGGGGTTGGATATCGGCAATCATACCGCCTTCAAAACGGGTGCGAAGTCTATCTTCCAGCGTTGCGATTTCCTTAGGCGAACGGTCGGACGTAAGCACGATTTGCTTGTTTTGCGCCGACAGCTCGTTAAAGGTATGGAAAAGCTCTTCCTGTAACTGCATACGACCTTTTAAAAACTGCACGTCGTCTATCATAAGCACGTCTACGTTGCGATAGTGCATACGGAAGTTAGCGCCGTTCTTTTGCGTAATCGACGAAATAAACTCGTTCAAGAAGTTTTCGCAGGTGGTATACAGCACCTTCTTTTCAGGAGCGTTTTTGGCAATCTCGTTGGCGATAGCGTGCATTAAGTGCGTTTTCCCAAGTCCCGATTCCCCGTAGATAAACAGGGGGTTAAACGTTTCGCCGGGGGCTTCGGCAACCGCTTTTGCCGCCGCGTATACAAATTTATTCCCTGGACCTACGACGAACGAATCGAATGTAAAGCTTTTATTGATAGGGGACGGCAAAAATGCGTCCAAAGCGTCTTCGCTTTCGTCTAAGGTAAAGGTCGTGCTGCCGTCGACGACGATACGGAAATCGCTTACTCCAAGCTCGCACTTTTTAATGGCGTCGCGCAGTTCTTCGCCGTGCTTGTTGACAAGCACGTTCGCGCCCATGTCCGAATGGGCTTTGAGTACCAGTTTACGCCCGATAATATCCACAGGCTCTAACGGCTTGATAAACGTATTATAAACGGCGGGCGAAAGGATATTTTGCACCCGTTCCCGAATTTGTTTCCAAACGACTTGAAGCTGTGAATTTTCTGCCATAACTTTATCCCCTACTTGTAATTATTTTTCTTTTCTACGCACTATAACTTGAAATTTCTAAAATTATTTGATATAATTATAATACAAAACGCCGCGAAAAGAAAGCAATTTTGGGCGGTCTTTGCGATATTTATGAAAATAAAAAAATTATTCCTTGAAAATTTTAGAAATTACGAAGGGGAAACGTTTACTTTTTCCGACGGTTTAAACGTTTTGTTCGGCAAAAACGCGCAGGGCAAAACCAACTGCGCGGAAGCGGTATTTTACCTTTGTACGGGCGCGTCACTCCGTATCCGTCACGATAAACAGCTTATCAAAATGGGGGAAGAACACGCCTATATTCGCGCGGAAGCGGAAAATCGTTACGGTAACGTAACCGTCGAAGCGAATATTTTTGAAAACAAGCGCGAGCTGCGCGTCAACGGTAGTAAAATCGCCAAAAACGCAGATTTAATGGGGCATATCAACAGCGTGTTTTTCTCCCCTGGGGAGCTGCGTTTAATCCAAGACGGCCCTGACGAGCGTCGGCGGTTTATGAACGTTTCTATTTCCCAAACGTCGCCTACCTATTACACCGCGCTTTTGCGGTATAATAAGATACTCGACCAGCGCAACGCGCTGCTAAAAAACCCCGATTTTTCCTTGGTGCTTGACACTTTGCCCGTCTGGGACGAGCAGCTTTGCCGCTATGCGGCAACCGTCGTAAAAAAACGCGCGGAATTTATCGCCAAGCTTGCGCCGTACGCCAAGGAAATGCACGCCTATCTCACCGACAACGCCGAAACGCTGGAAATCTCCCCCGATAAAACGTACGAAGGGGATGAAGAAGAAATCGCGCGGCGTTTACAAAAACGGTTGGCGGGCGCGTATGAAAAGGATATTCGCTTAGGCTTTACGACGGTAGGTCCGCACCGCGACGATCTCGCCGTGTACGTCGGCGGCGTAGAAGCCAAGGCGTATGCGTCGCAAGGTCAAACGCGTACGGCGGCGTTGTCTATGAAACTTGCCGAAGTGGAAATTTTTAAAGAATTATCGGGCGAACCGCCCGTGCTCATTTTGGACGACGTCATGAGTGAGTTGGACCTGCCCCGCAGGAAAAAACTGCTCCGCCTTGTCCGTGATATGCAAACGCTGCTTACCTGTACGCACGCCGAACGGGTGCTCTACGGCGCGGAATGTAATAAAATCCGCATAGAAAAAGGAAAAATCAAAGAATAACACCTACGCTCCCGTAGCTTGCAATCGATATATGATAAAAGTGTAGTCCACTATACTTCGCAAAAAGCGAAATGTAGTGGCCTTTTCTTATCCACGATAAAGTAGTTATATTTTTAGCATGGCTAAAAGTGATATGCAAGATAACTCTTGCGTTATATTTTGACCTGTGGTCAAAGTGATATTATATTTGCCATAACTTTCACGCAAGTGCAAATATCACTTTGCGTTAGCAAAATATCACGCCGATAGGCATATCACTTGCCGTTAGGCAAATATAGTTGTGGCGTAGCGATTTATCGCTACGCCACTAACGGGGCGTATACTTTTTTTGGAGTTACGCATACTAAAAACAACCACCCATGTATGCGTTTACCGTACATAAAAAAGGAACGTACCATGTTAAAACGCTTGCTTATTTTTATTTGTTCGACGGTTCTTTCGCTCGTCGTTTTTTTCTATCCAAACGGCATATCCGCTAGGGCGCAAGCCCCTGAATGGCCGCGGATTTCTTCCTACACCACCTATTACCAAACGGAAGATAAAAACCGCTGTGAAAACATAGCGATCGCAGCCGAGCTTATCGACGGCGTAACCATTCAACCGTACGGAGAATTCTCCTTTAACCGCACCGTCGGACGCCGAACGGCGGACGCGGGCTTTCGTCAAGCGAAAATTATCGTCGGGGGAGAGTACGTTTTGGGGGTAGGCGGCGGCGTTTGTCAGGTGAGCACGACGCTGTATAACGCCGCTATCAAGGCAGGACTGGAAATCACCGAATTCCACGCCCATTCCCTTCGGGTGGGATACGTACCGCCTTCGCGCGACGCCATGGTTTCGTCGCAGAGCGATTTGTGTCTTTTTAATACCCACGACTCGCCCGTTCGTCTTCGCGCCCAAGTGGGCGACGGCTATATCCGCGTATGTTTTTACGGGGAAATCAAGGTGGATAGGCTGGAAATCGTTTCCCAAGCGCTTGCGGAAATTGCGCCGCCGCCCCCCGTCGTTAAGGAAGGAGAAAAGGAAGAAATACTCCGCGCGCCCAAAAACGGGCTCAAAAGCCAAGCGTATCTTGAACGCTACAAAGGGGAGCGTTTGATCAGCCGAAAGCTGCTGCGTACGGACGAATATCTGCCTATACAGGCGGTCGTCGTCAAAAAAATCGAAAATCCGCCCGATTAAATGTGCTTGAACGCTTGTTTTTTTCTACGAAAAATGTTATAATAAAACCGTATAAAATCGGGAAAAGCAGCTTTGCGTGAAACAAGCGGTTTTTCCTTGGCGCAAAGGCAGGTTTGATATGGAAAGATTACAGCTTAAAACACTCAACGAAAACATGTCGGCATACGGTGGAAAGACGGTCACCGTTGCGGGCTGGGCAAGGACGATTCGCGATTCTAAGGCGTTTGGGTTTATCGAACTCAACGACGGCAGTTGCTTTAAATGCACGCAAATCGTTTTCGAGCGGGCAAATCTTGCTAACTACGACGAAATTGCGCACGGTAACGTGGGTATGTCTATCGTCGTGGAAGGCGTGGTAGAGCTCACTCCCGAAAACAAACAACCGTACGAAATTAAGGCGAAAGCCATTCGTATTGAAGGCGCGTCCACGCCCGATTATCCCTTACAAAAGAAACGCCATTCGGTAGAATTTTTGCGTGAGATTGCCTATCTTCGTCCCCGCACCAACTTATTCGGCGCGGCGTTCCGTATTCGCAGCGAAGCGGCAATCGCCATTCATAAATTCTTCAACGACAGGGGATTTGTTTACGTGCATACCCCCATCATTACGGGTAGCGACTGCGAAGGCGCAGGGGCAATGTTCCAAGTCACCACCATGGATATGGAAAACTTGAACAAGAAAGAACCGGTCGATTACAAAAACGACTTCTTCGGCAAGAGAGCGGCGCTCACCGTTTCCGGTCAGCTCAACGCCGAAACGTACGCTATGGCGTTTGGCAACGTATATACGTTTGGACCTACCTTCCGTGCGGAGCACTCCAACACGGCGCGCCACGCTGCGGAATTTTGGATGATTGAACCCGAAATGGCTTTTTGTGATTTACAAGGGGACATGGACGTAGCCGAAGCTATGGTGAAATACGTTATCGATTACGTTTCCAATACGTGTAAAGACGAACTCAACTTCTTAAATCAGTTTGTCGACAAGGGACTTTTAGAACGCTTGAAGAACGTTTCCGAAAACGCGTTCGTGCGTTTGACGTACACCGAGGCGATTGAAATTCTCAAACAAAACGCCGATAAATTCGACGATAAAAATATTTTCTGGGGCAAGGATTTGCAAAGCGAGCACGAACGTTTCTTGACGGAAACGATTTTCCAAAAACCCGTATTCCTTACCGATTACCCCAAGGAAATTAAGGCGTTCTACATGAAACAAAACGACGACGGCAAAACGGTTGCCGCAGCGGATTTGCTCGTTCCCGGTATCGGCGAGCTCGTGGGCGGTTCGCAAAGAGAAGACGACTACGATAAGCTCGTGGCGCGTATCAAAGAACTGGGTATGAACCCCGAAGATTACTGGTGGTATTTGGATTTGCGCCGTTTTGGCGGTACGACCCACAGCGGCTTTGGCTTGGGCTTTGAACGTATGGTTATGTACCTTACGGGCATCTCGAATATTCGTGACGTGCTGCCCTATCCCCGTACGTTTGGCGACTGCAAATACTAAAAAACGGTTGAAATACTTCGCAATACTGCGTCGAGTTTGCGTTTGTTCTTGGTCACGTACTGTCATTATTCAATCCGTAATCACGGCATGTAATCCGCGTTAGCGGTATGTAATCCATCGCAAGATGGCATGTAATCCGTCCCAACCCGTCATTCTGAACAAAGTGAAGAATCCCAACTCTCACTAACCCGTCATTCTGACCGAAGGGAAGAATCCCATGGAAGAGATTACGGACTTCGTGTGAAGGGATACTTCGCCAATGCTCAGTATGACGTTAGGGAAAATAATCCATACCACACCGATTCACTTTTTCAATAAGGAGAAACAACCATGGTAAAAATCGTAGTAGACGTTATGGGTGGCGATTATGCGCCCAAACAACAAATTGCAGGCGCGGTGGTTGCGCTTGAAAAAGACAAAGATTTATCGCTTATTCTCGTAGGGGACAAACCGCAAATCGAAGCGGAACTTGCTACCTATACATACGATAAAGCGCGTGTGGAAATCGTCCATACGACGGAAACGATCGGCATGGAAGAAGTTCCCACCAAAGCGGTGAAAACGAAAAAAGATTCTTCCCTTGTCGTAGCCTTCCGCTTGCTCAAAGAAGGCAAAGTCGACGGCTTGGTATCGTCCGGTTCGACGGGAGCGGTGCTCACCGCAGGCGTACTCATTTTGGGTAGATTAAAGGGCGTTTCCCGTCCTGCGCTTTGCCCTGCTATTCCCAACAGTCACGGCGGTATTACGTTGCTTTGCGATTGCGGCGCGAATTTGGAATGTAAGCCTATCAATTTAGTACACTTTGCCATTATGGCAACCGCTTACGCGCAATCGGCGTTTGGGCAAAAAGAACCGCGCGTCGGGCTTTTGAACAACGGCACGGAAGACCATAAGGGGCTTTTGCTGCACCAAGAAGCCAACGCTATGCTCAAAGAAACGGCAGGTATCAACTACGTAGGCAATCGCGAAGGCCGCGATTTAATGTACGGCGACGTCGACGTAATGGTGTCCGACGGATTTACGGGCAATATCGCCATGAAAGCGGTAGAAGGTTGTGGTAAAGCCGTTTCCGACATCCTCAAACGGGAATATAAGCGCACGCTTTGGACGAAAATTTGCGCGCTCATTTCAGGCGGCGTTATTAAAAATATCCGCAAGGGCTTGGACTACGAAGGCTGCGGCGGCGCGGTATTTTTAGGGCTTTCCAAAACGGTAGTGAAGGGTCACGGTAACTCTAAACAGCGCGGCTTTTCCGTATGTATTCAGCAGGCGGCAAACGCTGTCCGCGGGGATATGGTAGGCAAAATGAAAGCCATGATCGATCAATGCAATCTTGACCAAGCGGCAACGCCCGCGGCAGGGGAAAACGCTTAATGTTGCCCATTTTGGAAATCGAAAAAAAGCTTGGATATACCTTCAAGGATAAAGCTCTGCTCAAAGAAGCGTTCACCCACGTGACCTATTCCAACCGACATAACGTCAAGCATAACGATAGGTTGGAATATTTAGGCGACGCGGTGTTACAGCTCGTCGTTACCGTCTGGCAGTACGATAGACGGGATAACGCTACGGCGGGAAAAATGACGTCCGAACGCCAAAAGCTCGTTTGTCAAAACGCGCTCGATTCGGCGGTGGACGGCTTGGACGTTTGGCAATATCTTCTTTACGAAGGGTCGGAGTATAACTTACAGGGCAAGCCCAAGTCCAGTTTATTCGAGGCGATTGTCGCGGCGATTTATCTCGACGGGGGCATGGACGCGGCGAAGAAGTTTATTCTTGAACACGGCAATTTGACGGCAGGTAAGTCGATGGACAATCCCAAAGGGGAATTAAAGGAATTTTTAGAAAAACGGGGAGAAAAAGAACCCGTTTACCGTACGGAAAAGACGGGGAAAGACCACGCGCCCGTATTTTACACCACGGTATACGCCTTAGGTGAAAGTGCCAAGGGGGAAGGCAAAACGCAAAAAGAAGCGCAAGCCATAGCGGCGGCGCGGCTTTTATGGGAGCTTAAACAGAAAAAATAATAACCAAAGGAGTACGAATTTGGATTTAAAAGAAATACAACTCGTCGGTTTCAAATCGTTTGCCGACAAAACGGTTATCCGCTTTGAAGAAGGGGTAACCTGTATCGTAGGGCCTAACGGTTGCGGAAAGAGTAACGTTGCGGACGCCGTGCGCTGGGTGCTTGGCGAACAGTCCGCGAAATCGTTGCGCGGCTCGAACATGAAGGACGTCATCTTCGGGGGTACGTTGGAAAGAAAAGCACATTCGTTTTGCGAAGTAACGCTTGTATTCGACAACGGCAACCGTATTTTTGACGTGGACGCGGACGAAGTGGCAATGACCCGTAGACTGCAAAAGGTATCCGAAGATAAATACGAAAGCAAATACTTAATCAACGGACAAGCCTGCCGTTTGCGTGATTTGACGACCTTATTCCACGGTATCGGTTTGGGAAAGGAAGGGTATTCTATTATCGGACAGGGCAAGGTGGAACAAATCATGAACGCCCGTCCCGAAGATAGACGTTTGATTTTTGAAGAAGCGACGGGGCTTATGATTTTCAAATCCCGTAAAGAAGAAATCGAACGCAAGATAGAAGACTCCAACTCGAACCTTTTCATCTACCGTCAGCGTATCGACGAAGTAGAAAGCCGATTGCCGAAAATGAAAAAAGCGGCGGAAGCGGCGAAGGAATACAACGAATACGCCGAAGCGCTCAAACGCAACGAAGCGAATACGTATATTTACCGCTATGAAAACGCCGAAGGCGAAAAGGCGAAGTTTAAAAAGGACGTTGCGCTCATCTCCGATAAAATTATCGACTTGAATACGAATATCGAACGTATCAACCGCAAAATCGATAGCAACCGCGAAAAGATTGCGGCGGCGGATATGCGTCTTACCGAACTCAACGATAAACGCGTCGAGCTTTCCGTCGGCAACGAAAGAAAGGACGGGGAGAGAAAACTCGTTGAAGAACGTATCCGTACTTATCGTTCGCAAATCGCGGCGGCGGCGGAAATGTTGGACGCAAGCAAAACGCGTATCGGGGAAATTGACGACGAAATCGCTACCACCACGCGCGCTAACGCCGACGCGACCAAGCGCGTAGCCGAGCTGGAAACGGAAACGGAAGTTTTGCGTTCGGCAGTACTTGCGCTGGACAAGAAGATTGCGCTCTTTGAAAAAATGTCGGACGAAAGCCGCGAAGGGGACGAAGCCACCGCGGAAACGCTGTCCGACTTAAAGCAAAGCTTGGGGAATTTGGCGGCGCGTATGGACGCGACCAAAGACCGTATTGCGGAAGTCACGGCAACCTTGAAAAAGACGGAAGAAAGAAAGGAACGTTTACAAGACGAACTTTCCGCCGTACATAAGGACTTGAAGAAATTACGCGACTTGACTTCGGGCGGCATGCGCGAACTTGAAGAAAAGCAAGAAGAAGCGCGTGAAATGCAAATGACGGTAAACGATTTCAACCAAGAACTCTTTAACGCCAACGGTCAAATTGCGTCGCTGAGAGAAAACTTGGAAATGTACGTAAGTTTGAAAAACCGTTTTGACGGCTATAAAGATTCCGTACGCCGTTTGCTTTCTATCGCAAAGACCAACCCTGAAATCGGCAAACATCTTCGCGGCGCGCTTGCCGACGTCGTATCCACCGACCAACGCTATGAAACGGCAATCGAAACGGCGTTTGGCGGCGCTATGCAAAATATCGTCACGCCGACGGCGGACGACGCGAAATATTTAATTGAATATTTAAAACGCACCAACGGCGGTGTGGCAAGCTTTTTGCCCGTTACCAGCATGCGTCCCCGTCCCGATTCCCGCGAAATCCGCAGGGCGTTGGACGAACGCGGCGCTATGGGTCTTGCAACCGAGCTCGTAAAATTTGACGATTATTATTACAACGTTATATCCAACCTGCTTGGCAACACGCTTGTTTGCGACAATATTGCCAACGCAACGACGATTGCGAAAAAGTACGGTAATATGTTCAAAATCGTTACGCTTGACGGCGATATTATCGCCACCAGCGGTTCAATGACGGGCGGTAGCCGCTCGAAATCGGCGGGCAATCTTTTGTCCAACGAACGTAAAATTCAAGAATGTAAGGAAAATATCGCCAAGAAACAAAAGTATATCGAAAAGCTGAAAACGGCGATTGCCGAAAGCGAAAAAGCGAGAAGAGAAGCGGAAGAAGCGGTGGAAACCTTGCGCGAAAAATACCAAGGCGCAACCACCGAAATCGCGGGGCTTTTGCAACGTGAAACGGCGCTCAATCAACAAATCGCCGACGCGTCGGGGGATATCGAAACCTATCGCGCCGCTTTGGCGGATTTGGAAACCAAGCTCCGCTTGTTGCAGTCCGAAGAAGCCGATTCTTCGCTTAGCGAAGAACAGCTCCGTTCCCGTAAGCTTGCCGCGCAGGAAGAAATGAAAACGCAGCGCAGTCAATGGGAGAATTTCAAGGAAGAACGCACGCAAAAGAGCGCGCGCCTTCGCGACGCGGAAATCGAGTATACGTCCCTTCGCTCTGCTATCGAAAAGCAAACGGAAACGATTGCCCGTTTGACGGTGGAAAAGGAAGAGCTCGTCAAACGTATTTTGGATATGGAATACGAAAAGACGGACGCGCAAAACCGCTTGAACGGTTTAGAAGCGGAAGCGCAGGAAAAGGAGCTTACCGAAGAAGAAAAGGCGGCGGTACAGGCAATCGTCGACGAAATCAGCAAGCTTTCCAAGGAAAAGGAAGAAATCAACGCCACGCAGCTTGCCTTGGAAGAAGAAAAGACTTCCTTGCAGGAAACGCTTACCAAGCAATCGGATAAACGGTATAAGTGCGAGCTGGAAATCTCCAAAATCGACACCAACTTGGAAAATCTCCGTCAGCGTATGGAAGAAGTGTACGAGCTGGACTACGAAGGCTGCCTGCCCTTGCGCGAAGAAAACTTTAACGTGGAAGAAGCGGCAAGCACGATTACCGCGCTCAAACGCAAAATCACTATGCTTGGCGAAGTCAATCCCCACGCCGTAGAAGAATACGAATACGAAAAATCGCACTACGACGAAATGACGACGCAATGCGACGATATGCAAAAAGCGTTGGACGATTTGCAGTCGGCGTTAGACGAAATCCGCGGCGAAATGCTCCGTATCTTTAACGAAGGGTTTAATAAGATTAACGAAAGCTTTAAAATTACGTTTAAGGAACTCTTCGGCGGCGGTAAAGCGGAATTGCAAATCAACTACGAAGACGGGGAAGACCCGCTGAATGCCGGTATCGAAATCGTGGCTTGTCCCCCGGGCAAAAAACTCACCAAGATATCCCTGCTCTCTGGCGGCGAGCGCGCCTTGACGGCGATTGCTATCCTGTTCGCTATCCTGCGTTCGCATCCCATGCCGTTCTGTATTTTGGACGAAATCGAAGCGGCGCTGGACGACGCAAACGTAGATAGATTTGCGTCGTATTTGAAACGCTTTGCGCAGGAAACGCAATTTATCGTCATCACGCATAGAAAGCCGACAATGAACCAAGCGGATTCGCTCTTTGGCGTAACCATGCAAGAAAAGGGCGTTTCAAAAATCGTTTCCGTCAAGCTTGCCGAAGTGGAAAGCAAGCTGGGCGCGGGTACGGTGGAATAATACACGAAAGACAAGCGGCGTAGTTTTTGCGCCGCTGTGTTCTATTTGCCGAAAAAACGGCGAGAAAAAACGTAACGAAAAGGAAGAATTTTATGGGCATTTTCAGTAAATTATTCGGGGCGCTCAAAAAGACGAAAGACGGTCTTTCGGAAAAGCTCCGTATGCTCTTTTCCAAAAATAAATTAGGCGACGAGTTCTATGAAGAACTCGAAGAAATTCTCATCTCTTCCGACGTATCGGTGACGACGGCGGCGGAAGTGGTGGATAGAGTAAAACAACAAGCCATGGCAGAACGTTTAAAGGACGGCGATTACGTCACGGGGTTACTTCGCGGCGTACTCACGCAGATGCTGCAAGAAAGCGAAGTCGAACCGCCGGCATATCCTTGCGTGATTATGCTCGTCGGCGTCAACGGCGTAGGCAAAACGACGACGGTGGGCAAATTAGCGCACTACTTCTTATCGCAGGGCAAAACGGTAACGGTTGCGGCGGCGGATACCTTCCGCGCAGCGGCAAGCGAACAGCTTTCCATTTGGGCGGATCGCGCCAAAGTGCGTATCGTTAAGCACGAAGAAGGGAGCGACCCTTCCGCCGTTATCTTCGACGCGGTGTCTTCGGCAAAAGCGAAAAAAACGGACGTCGTTATCGTGGACACCGCAGGTAGATTGCACGTCAAAGAAAACTTAATGAACGAGTTGCGTAAAATGGATAGAGTGGTCACGCGCGAATATCCCGAAGCGGATTTTTTAAAACTGCTCGTTCTCGACGCTACGACGGGGCAAAACGCCGTCAATCAAGCGCGCGTATTCGACGAAGCGGTCGAGCTTGACGGTATCGTTTTGACCAAGCTAGACGGAACGGCGAAGGGCGGTTTTGTCTTTTCCCTTTCGCAGGAGCTTTCCCTGCCCGTTATTTTTGCAGGTACGGGCGAAAAGATGGAAGATTTGGAATTTTTTGACAGCGAAAGCTTTGTCGAGGCTATTTTATAAAGGAGTAAATATATGGCAAACGTAATTGAATGTACGGCGCTTACCAAAAAATACGGCGAAACGTACGCGCTAAACGGCATTGATTTTGCCGTACCCGCTACGGGCGGTATCGTGGGCTTGCTCGGCCCGAACGGCAGCGGTAAGACGACGCTTATCAAACTGCTTACGGGGTTTTTGACCCCGACGAGCGGTAACGTAAAAGTGGCGGGAAAACCCGTTGGCGTAGAAACGAAATCGGTCGTTTCGTACCTTTCGGACGCTCACGCGCTGAATAACGACTACACCGTTATGCAAGAGATTGAATATTTTGCCGACTTTTTCAGCGACTTTGACAGAGAAAAAGCCCTGCGTATGATGGTAGAGCTTGGCGTGGACGACAAGAAAAAGGTCAAAACGCTCTCTAAGGGGACGAAAGAGAAGTTGGCGCTTCTTCTCACCTTATCCAGAAACGCCCGTTTGTATATTTTGGATGAACCGATTGCAGGCGTAGACCCTGCCGCGCGCGATTACATACTCAAAACCATTTTGGCAAACAAAGCGGAGAACGCTACCGTGCTGATGAGTACGCACTTAATTTCCGAAATTGAAGAATATTTTGACTATATCGTATTCTTAAAACAGGGCAACGTAGTACTGCAAGGCGAGCCCAACGCCATTCGACAGCGCGAAGGCAAGAGCATTGACGAATTGTTCAGGGAGATTTTCAAATGGATGTAAACGCATACGAAACGGCAAACGAATTTGCTGACCAAACCGAAGAATTTACCTTCCCCTTACCTGCAAGCGATTATGATAAAAAGGGCAAGTTAAAGCCCTTGCGCGGCAGAATGTTGAAAAAGCTGTTCAAATACGAATTCCGCGCTTTGTTGCCGCCTTTGTATTTGTGTTTGGGATTGCTTGCGGCAATATCCGTGCTTGCGTGCGTGCTATTCAATTTGCCGCAATACGACGAAACGACGGGGACGGTTACGCTACTCGTTTCTCTTTTATATATCTACGCGCTGATTGCTACGCCTATCGTACCGCTTATCGTTGCGCTGGGTAGGTATCATAAGCATTTCTTTAAGGACGAAGGGTATCTTACGTTTAGTATTCCTGCGTCCATGGAAGAACATATTTTTGCCAAACACGTCAGCGGCATGGCGGCTACCTTTGTCGGCTTGGTTGCGACGGTTATCAGCGCAATCGTCGTGTATAACGCCGTTCCGTTTATGGATTTTTTTGAAGGCACGATTATTTTTGACCCCACGCGAACTCTTTCGCCCTTGACGATTGTGGAAGATGCGCTGATTTCCTTAGAATGGTTTGTCGGGATCTTTTGCGTGGGCGGCGCGCTTACCTGTCTTTGGCAGGGTTTCCACAAAAAATGGCATGCGGTGGTCTTTGGTATAGGCGCATACCTGCTGTTTATGATTATCGAAGTGTTGGCGGTGTCTTTTGGGAGTGATTTGTTTTTCTTTTTCAATCGCGACCCTGTCGGTATGCACGTTGGCGCATGGCTTTCCATTGTGTTGTATGCGGCAATCATTGTCCTGTGCGTTTGGTATGAATTGCGCACGCTTAAATATAAACTCAATTTGAAATAATTATGAAAATCGATATTTTAACCTTATTCCCCGACATGTTTTCGGCTATGCGCGAAAGCATTTTGGGCAGAGCCCAAAAGGACGGGAAAATACAAATCAACGTCGTCAATCTACGTGATTTTTCGGAAGATAAACACTTAAAATGCGACGATTATCCCTTCGGCGGCGGTGCGGGCATGGTCATGATGCCCCAGCCGATCGGTAGCGCGATTGAAACGCTTGACCCCGAGCATAAGGCGCGCCGTATTTATATGTCGCCAAAGGGGGAAACCTTCCGTCAGCAAAAGGTGTTCGAGCTTTTATCTTACGAGCATCTTATTTTGCTTTGCGGACATTACGAAGGGGTAGATCAACGCGCGTTGGATTTATTTATCGACGAAGAAATCTCTATCGGGGATTACGTTTTGACAGGCGGAGAGCTGCCTGCCATGGTCGTAGCCGATTGCGTTTCCCGTTACGTAGACGGAGTCATTAGTCCGTCGTCTTTGGTGGACGAAAGCTTTTCGGATAACCTTTTAGAGTATCCGCATTACACCCGCCCGCAGGAATACCGCGGGATTCCCGTTCCCGAAGTTTTGCGCAGCGGCGACCATGCCAAAATCGACAAATGGCGCAGGGAAAGGGCTATGGAGTTGACGCGTACCCGTCGCCCTGACCTGTTAAAAAACGGTTGAAATACTTCGCAATACGGCGTCGAGTTTGCGTTTGTTCTCGGTCATTTACCATCAGTAAACTCCCGTCGAACAATCCGCACTCTTCTTGTTTTGCTCGCATTTGAACCGTTTTACAAACGGTTGAAATACTTCGCAATACTGTGTCGAACTCCGTTTTGTTTTGGTCACGTACGTCTATGTACTTCTCGTGCAACGTGCGGTAAACGTTGCACTCGGTCACCGTTCGCGCGGGCAAATGCGCTCACTCATCTTGGTGCAAAGTGCGCACCAAAGAAAATGCTTGCATTTTCCGCCCCTACCCTAAAAAGCATTATCAATGCTTTTCTTAACGGGCAGCTCGTCCCGTGCAACAAATACTCGTTCTTCTTGTCTTGCTCGCATTTGAACCGTTTTTCCCATTTCAAATGGGCAACGTTTTAATCGACCGTTTTCCCAACCGTCATTCTGACGCGTAAGCGGAAGAATCCCATGGACGAGATTACGGACTTACGTATCAAGGGATATTTCGCTGACGCTCAATATGACGTTAAAGAAGGAAGTACGTCGCCGTTTTAATGTTACCACTTTTCTCAAACTGTCATTCTGACCGAAGGGAAGAATCCCATGGACGAGATTACGGACTTACGTGTCAAGGGATATTTCGCTGACGCTCAATATGACGTTAAAGAAGGAAGTACGTCGCCGTTTTACTCTACCTTGTTCTCACCCGTCATTCTGACGCGTAAGCGGAAGAATCCCAAACAACGAAGTCTACGAAAAAAAGGAATAATTATGAAAAATATTCAATGGTTTCCCGGGCACATGACGAAAGCCATGCGCGACATGGAAGCGAAACGCGATTTATGCGACGGTATCGTTTGCGTATTAGACGCGCGCGCGCCTATTGCCACGGTAAATAAAAACTTCAAAAAAATATTCGGGGAAAAACCCGTCTTATACGTACTCAACAAAGCCGACATGGCAGACCCTGCCAAAACGGACGGCTTTATCAAATGGTTTGAAGGGCAGGGGAAATATTGCGTGAAGTGCAATTCCACCAACCCTTCGTCCAAGCGTTTGATTTTACAAAAACTGACGGCAATCACCCAAGAAAAGCGCGAACGCGCCCAAGCCAAAGGCTTAACGCGTACCTTCCGTTTTATGGTAGCCGGTATTCCCAACACGGGAAAAAGTACGCTGGTCAATCTCATCAGCGGACAAAAACGCGCTAAAACGGGGGATAAAGCAGGGGTTACGCGCGACGTACGTTGGCTGCGTTGCGGCGAGTTTGACCTACTCGACACCCCCGGCACAATGCCGCCGTCCTTTGACGATCAGTATCACGCCCGTCATTTGGCGTATATCGGCAGTATCAACGACGACATTTTAGATATGGACGACGTCGCGTTAGAGCTGCTTGGCGAGCTTGCCGCTAAATATCCGCAGTATCTTACCCAGCGGTACGGTATCACCGATTACAGCGAAAAGCTGGGTATGTATGAAACGCTCTGCAAACGCCGCGGTTTTATTTTACGCGGTGGAGAATTTGACTACGAACGGGGCGCGAAAGCCTTAATCGACGATTTTAGAAAGGGTAGAGTAGGCAAAATTTCTTTGGAGAGCGCCGAAGACTACACGGAATACACTTGGTGATTTTATGAAAAAGGTTTGGAACGCAGAAGAAAAGCTACAATATGAAAGAGCCTTGCTTGCTAAGGGTTGCCGTTATATCGTCGGAGTAGACGAAGTGGGTCGCGGACCGCTTGCAGGCCCTGTCGTTTGCGCGGCGGTGATTATGCCCTTGGACGAAAATAGTCTTGTCGTCGGCGTAGACGATAGCAAAAAGCTTTCGGCAAAAAAGCGCGAACAGCTTGCCGAGCAAATCAAGGAACGCGCGCTTTGCTATCATATCGTAGAAATCGACGAAAAAACGATTGACGAAATCAATATTTTACAAGCCACGCGCTTAGGCATGAAAAGGGCGATAGAAGGGCTTTCTCTACAAGGGGATACGGTGCTTACCGACGGCAATATGACGCTGGATATTGCCCTGCCGCAACGCAGCGTCGTGCACGGCGACGCCCTGTCCTATTCCATAGGCGCGGCAAGTATCGTTGCCAAAGTGCATAGAGACGCGCTCATGGACGAATACGCCAAGCAGTATCCCTATTACGCTTTCGAGAAGAATAAGGGCTACGGCACGGCGGAACATATCAAAGGCATTAAGGAGCAAGGGATATGCCCCATTCACCGCAAGACCTTCACAAAAAACTTTTAGGCAAGAAAGGAGAACGGCTCGTTGAGCAGTACTTAAAAAAACAAGGTATGCGAATTTTGCAAAAAAATTACCGTACCCCGTTTGGCGAAGCCGACCTTATCGCGCAGGATGGCGACGAAATTGCATTCGTCGAAGTCAAGGCACGCACCAACGACGCCTTCGGTTTACCGCGCGAAGCGGTAGTGAAGTCCAAGCAACAACGCTATTATAAAATTGCACAATGCTTTTGGAAACAGGTCGGTAAAGAACCCAACGCCCGTTTCGACGTTGCCGAAGTAGACGAAAAGGGAGAAATAACCTACTATAAAAACGCTTTTTAAAAAGCGGGTACATAAAAATCGACAATAAAAACGCCTATTTTACAAAAGGCGTTTTTTTCTTTTGATAAAACGTATGGTATAATAGTTATAATAAAAGGATTTCAGCGGTTTTATGACGGTGTATATCGAGTATGCGTTTGCGCAAAATTTTCTTTTGGACAGCGCGCTTTTGTGGCTGTCTTTTTATGCCGCAAGGCAAAAAACAAGGCTGTATAAAATCGTGCTTGCGGGGCTGGTCGGCGCAATATTCGCCCTTGCGTTTCCCTTGCTGTATTTGCCTGAATTTCTTGTATACGTACTCAAATTTTTGGTTGGCGCACTCCTTTGTTTGATGGCTTACGGCAAAGTGAACACCAAACGGGAATGGCAAAAATACGCCCTTGTTTGCACGTTGTTTTTTACGTTTACCTTTTGCGTGGGCGGCGCGCTCGTCGGCTTGTTTGGAGAAAATATAAGCTTGCCGTTCGTCGCGCCCATAGCGCTTGTCGCCATTCTTTTTTTGATAGTGCTTATGCAAAAGATTTACAAAAAACGCACCGTGCACCGTTTTATATACGATTGTATCATTACGTATAAGGGAAAGGATATTCCGCTTTTGGGCTTTTACGATAGCGGGAACTTAGCGACGAAAAACGGCTTGCCCGTTTGTTTTCTCTCTCCCGACGTTTTTTACGATATATTCAAAGGCGAGATTTTTCAAAAAGGGGCGGGGCAGGTATTTGATGAAGTCGCTTTTACCACGCTTTCGGGGGAGAAAAAACTACCCGCGGTTTGCGCCGAACTCGCTATGAAAAAAAACGGGCAAAAATACAAGGTATATTTTGCCCCGTCGACGAATATGTTAAAACGAGAATACCCGTTACTTTTAAGTAGTAACGTAAACGTACAAGGAAGGTAAACGCCTATGAAATTCATTGACGTACTGAAAATTTTTTTGCAAAAAACGAACCTGTTCAACGAAGACGCAAAAAACACGGTGGACTACGTTTGCGGCAGCGGTGAAGCGCTGCCCATGCCCCTGTCCGCCGAAGAAGAAAGCCAAACGCTTAGCGTCATGTTCGACGGGGAAAGCGAAGAGCGTGAAAAGGCGAAGGCGGAGCTTATCCAAAGAAATTTACGTCTTGTGGTGTACATAGCCAAAAAATTCGATAATACGGGCGTGGATAACGACGATTTAATCTCTATCGGCACGATAGGGTTGATTAAAGCGATAAACTCTTTCCGCACGGATAAAAACATCAAGCTCGCCACGTACGCGTCAAGGTGTATAGAAAATGAAATTCTCATGTACCTTCGCCGCACCGCACGCTTAAAAAGCGAAGTGTCCTTTGACGAGCCCTTAAACACCGATTTTGAAGGCAACGAGCTATTGCTTTCCGACGTCCTTGGCACTTCTGCCGAAAGCGTGTACGGCGACGTAGAAGCCAACGCCGAAAAGGAGCAGTTAAAGGAAGCGTTAAAAAAACTGAGCGATAGAGAACGCAAAATCATGTTTTTGCGGTTTGGCTTGGGCGGTGGGGAAGAAATGACGCAAAAGGACGTCGCCGATTTGTTGGGGATATCCCAAAGCTACATATCCCGATTAGAAAAGAAAATTATCCTGCGTTTGCGTAAAGAAATTGCCAAAATGGAATAAAAAAAAGCGGCAAAAGCCGCTTTTCGTTTTTTCTTGTAATCGGTTAGTAATAATATCCGCCAGCCATACTGCCGACAAACGCGCCGATAAGAATGATATAGAACAGCGAAATTGCGGCGGATACTATCACGCCGATCAATGCGCCTTTTCCTGCGCTTTTGGCTTTCAGCGGCGTTTCCGTCTTCCAAATCAAATATAAGATTAAACCGATTAAAGGGAAGAAAAAGCCCAAAACGGCAAACCCCGTATTCGGCGCGTCCTGCTTTACTACGCTGCTGCTTTTCCCCGTTGCGCAACCGCATTTAGGACATACAACCGCGTTTTCGTTAATCTCGTTTCCACAAGTGTTACAATACATAATAAACCTCCGTACAATAAAATTATTCATAGATGATTAAAAAACTTAATCATATGTCCTTATTATAGAACAAAAAACTTAATATGTCAAGATTTTTGAATAAGTTTTTTGATATTTTGTAAGAAAAGGAGTGAAAAATATGCGACTATTAGAATTAAGAACGGAAAAAGGATTATCACAAAGGGAAGCGGCGAAACTGTTGAAAATTAGCCAAGGCACGTATAATAACTGGGAAAACGGGCGAACGCAGCCTTCGATTGAACAGCTGATTACGCTAGCGGAGCTGTTTTCGGTGTCGGTGGATTATTTAATAGGGAACACGGATGAGTTTGGTACGGTTCGGGTGGGGAGCTCGATAACGGAACAGGAAAGGACGCTATTGAAGTGTTTTCGCACTTTGCCAAAGCAAGCGCAAGAAGCGTTGCTGTGCTTTTTACAAAAGAAAGAATAACTTTTTTTTCACCAAATATTGACATTTATAAAAAAGTGTTGTATACTATTGATAAACGGAAAAACCGTTGAAATACAAACAAAAGGTAGGAAATATTTATGATAGATTTAAAAGGTAAAGTAGTCATTATCACAGGCGGCGGTAGGGGTATCGGCTTTGGGCTGAGCACGGCGTTCGCCAAATCGGGCGCAAAGCTCGTGATTACGGGTAGAACGGAAAGCACGCTGCTTTCGGCAAAAGAAAAATTAGAAAGCGCGTACGGTTGCGAAGTGCTGACGGTAACGGCGGACGGCGCGGACGAGAACGCCATTCAAAACGTCATTGATAAAACGGTGGCAACGTACGGAAAAATCGACGCGGTTATCAATAACGCGCAGGCGTCGGCGTCGGGCAAAATGTTGATTGACCACACCAAGGAAGATATCGACCTTGCCATTTATTCGGGCATTTACGCTACCTTCTTCTATATGCGCGCGGCGTATCCGTATTTGAAACAAACCAAGGGTTGCGTGATTAACTTCGCGTCGGGCGCAGGGCTGTTTGGGCGTATTGCGCAATCGTCCTATGCGGCGGCGAAGGAAGGTATCCGCGGTCTTTCGCGCGTAGCGGCTACCGAATGGGCGCCTGACGGGATTCGCGTCAACGTCATTTGCCCGTTGGCTATGACCGAAGGCTTGCAAAAGTTTAAGGAAGAATATCCCGAACGGTACGAACAAACGATTAAAGGCGTACCCATGGGTCGTTTTGCCGACCCCGAAAAGGACGTTGGCGGCGTTTGCACCTATCTTTGCAGCGACGACGCGTCGTATATCACGGGGGAAACGATTACCCTGCAAGGCGGCAGCGGATTAAGACCGTAACAAATTAAGAAAAAATAAAAAAGAGTGAATGCAAGTGTGTATTCACTCTTTTTTTATATAATACGTATAAGCTTTATAGACAGTCCATTTCTTTTAGCAAATTTATTAAAGCGGTTTCGTTTTTTACGTGCTTTTCTTTTTGAATAATAAATTCCGAAAAGGGAATGATAGGGCGTTTTTTTCTTTTGGCATAGGAAATAGCCGTATATGCACCGCCCCAGCTATAACATACGCCCGATAACACGAAATTGCACTCGTCAATCATTTTTTCGTTTGTTTTCAAAATGGCAAATTTTGGCGGAGTAGGTTTTTCCAAAGCGTATACGGAACTATCATAGTTTGCAGGAAGTATAAAGTTTTCCTTTTTTACGGGAAGGTAAGAAAGAAATAAACACATTTCAATATCGGGAAATTCTTTTTTAAGCTCGTGTACGGTGCTTGAACAAAATTGATCGAAAGCTCCCCGTCCACCCGCATAAAATCGAGTGACGTTATGTTTTTCGATAAGCATTTTCAAAACAATTTTTAATTCATTTTTGTATTGTGAATAATTATAATAATCTCTATGACCGAAAAATACACAAGATTTCATGAACGTATCCTAAATTTATTTGTATATAGTATATCATGAATTCTTTCCCATTGTAAGTTTTTTGGGAATAAATTAAGCAGAATATTGATAAGGGATAAAATTATGACAAACTTATCAAATTTTGCAGAAAGGCTTTCAGAATATATGGCTGAAACAAAGGATACGGCAGAACGGCTCTCGATAAAGATAGGTTTCGATCGTTCGAGTGTTTCGGGGTGGAAACGCGGCGCGCACATTCCGTCGGGAGAAGCGGTATACGCTTTGGTAGAATATTTTCATTGTTCGGCGGATTATTTGTTAGGGCGTGTGGATTATGAAACGGACGGCGTTACGTTTTTGCCACCTGTGGAAGATTTTGGTTTGCAGCTACGAAAAGTAATGGGGGAAACGAATACTTCGCAATATCATTTAACGAAAGAGCATGGGATTTCAGGAAAACTATTATATAGATGGTTGCACGGGAAATTACCGAATGCGGAAAATTTGATAAAGCTTGCAAATTGTATGGGTATTACGGTAGATTATTTATTAGGCAGAACTACCGACTATCGAATAAAAAATAGATAAAAAAGCTTGGCTAAAACCAAGCTTTTTTCGTTTACGAAATATTTTTGCGGATATCGCTAATCGCGTTCTTTTCTAAGCGCGATACCTGCGCTTGGGATATGCCCACTTCTTGGGATATCTCCGTTTGCGTTTTGCCTTCAAAGTAGCGTAAAAACAAAATGCGTTTTTCCCGTTCTCCAAGCTTTTCCATGGCTTCGCTAAGCGCGACGTGCTCCGTCCAAATCTCGTCCGTGTTCTTTTCGTCGCAAAGCTGATCCATAAGCAACAGCGTGTCGCCCGACTTATTATATACGGGCTCGAACAGCGAAACGGGGTCGGAAATGGCGTCAAGAGCATAGACGACTTCCCGTTCGGCTACCTGCAAACGCTGGGCAATCTTTTGGGTAGTGGCCTCTTCGTCGCCGCTTTCAATGTCTTCTCTTGCCTTTAACACCTTATACGCCATGTCGCGTATCGAACGTGAAACGCGCAGGGAATTGCCGTCGCGAAGATACCGCTTAATTTCGCCGACAATCATGGGTACGGCATAGGTGGAGAATTTCACGCCCACGCTGATATCAAACCCGTCAATGGCTTTAATTAAGCCCACACAGCCCGCTTGAAAGACGTCGTCCGCACCCAAATTTTTGATGCGGAACCGCTTGACAAGGGATAAAACCAAACGCATATTCCCTACGATAAAGGTATCCCGCGCCTGCTTATCGCCTGCCTTAATGCGTTTCATGAGTTCTTCGTTTTCCTTGTTGGAAAGCTTGGGTAGACCCGACGTATCTACGCCGCAAATTTCTACTTTTTGCATATACGTATCACTCCTTTTTTGTCCGCCCGATTATATCGGGGTGGAGAAAGTATGGGCAACGTTATCGGTTTTTATACGGAAGGATTTTGGGTATCGTATAGCAACGAAAAAGGATTTTTTAGGGGATTTTCGGAAAGAAGATAAAATGATTTGCAAAATTCTCGATAAGATGGTACAATAAGTATACCGTATTCGGGAGAAAAATACATGAAAAAGAAAGGGCTTATTAAAATTTTATCCTTACTTTGTATCGTTTCGTTTACTTTGGGTATTGCCGCTTGCGGTGAAACGGACAGTTCAAGCGAAGGAATGGAATACAGCGAAGGTTTGGCGTATGTCATTAACAAAGACGGGAAAGGCTATACTTTGCGCGGCTTGGGGATTTGCGAAGACAGGGATATCGTCGTTCCTCCAAAGTATAAGGGAAAACCCGTTACAGCCATTCGGAAATTGTCTTTTCAGGGGAAAACGCACATACGGACGGTAATCTTGCCCGACAGCATCACAAGTTTTGGGAATGAGATTTTTAGCGAATGCACGGGATTGACGAGCATAGAAATGCCCGACGGTTTGATAGACATGGGCGAAGGAACGTTCAAGGACTGTACAAGCTTGACGGAGATAAAAATACCCGACGGCGTAACGAGCATTGGCGAAGAAACGTTTAGTGGCTGTACAAGCTTGGCGAGCGTCGTTTTGCCAGACGACTTGACGAGTATCGGGGTTTCTGCGTTTAGGGATTGTCAAAGCTTAACGGAGATGCATTTGCCTGACGGCGTAACGACGATAGATTATAGAGCGTTTTTACGCTGTACAAACTTATCTTCGATAACATTTGGTAATGCGTTGACGACTATCGGCGATTCGGCGTTTTTCCAATGTGACGATTTAACGGATGTTTTATTACCCGATACGTTGACGACTATCGGGAGTTCGGCATTTGGATTGTGTGACGATTTAACGAGTGTTTTATTGCCCGACGGTTTGATAAGTCTTGGTGATAAAGCTTTTCAAAGTTGTACAAGATTGACCAGCGTTTTATTACCTGACGCGTTGACGACTATCGGAAATAGTGTATTTGAAAATTGTAAAAACCTGACGGTCGTTAGATTGTCCGAAGCTTTGACGGGTATCGGAAAGAACGCATTTTACAATTGTACAAAATTGAAAAGCATTCGTTTGGCGATAGATTTGAAAGTTATTCAAGAAGGTGCGTTTTTCGGCTGTGTAAGTTTGAATAAAATCACGTTTGACGGAACGATGCGGCAATGGGGAAACGTTCAGAAAGGGAGTGACTGGTGTAAGAGAGTTCCTGTTGAAAAAGTCATTTGTAGCAATGGGGAAACGGATATTAAATAAATGTTTTGCAAATGGAAAAACGGTTAGACAAGCGCGTAGCTTCGATTATAGGATAAAGGTATGAAAAAGGATAGATGGATAAAAGTTTTAACCTTGCTTTACTCTTTGGGGTTTGCTTTGCCGTTCACGGCTTGCGACGGGGAGCATAGTACCAACGAACAAACAGGATACAGCGTAGGCTTAGCGTATGTTATCAATGAAGAAGGGTATACCGTTTCCCACTTGGGATTTTGTGAAGATAGGGATATCGTTGTTCCCAACGAATATAAGGGAAAAACCGTCACGGCAATCGGCAAGGGAGCTTTTGAAAAGGCAAAGTACGTATCCAGTATAACGCTATCGAGTGGCTTGATAACGATTGAAGAACGCGCGTTTTCGGAGTGTGCGGGATTAACAAGGATAGAACTTCCCGACGGCGTAACAAGTATCGGGGATAATGTATTTGCATATTGTGCGGGATTAACGGGGGTGGAATTTCCCAACAGCGTAACGAGTATCGGGAGAATGGTTTTTCGCGGTTGCGCAAGCTTAACTCAAATTGAGTATAACGGGACAATACAACAATGGGAATCCGTTGAAAAAGGGAGTACGTGGAAAACAAGCTCTCTCTTGGAAAAGGTGATTTGCGCAGACGGGGAAATAAAGCTTTGATAAAAACGTGCAGATTGCATCAGTAAAAAACAAGGAAAATATTTTTATATTTTGGAAGTACGACCTATGAAAAAGAAAAAGCTGAGAAAAATTTTATCTTTGCTGTATATCCCCGCGTTTGTTGTAAGCGTTTCGGCTTGCGGCGGGGAAAATTCCGACGGGAAAAAGAGTTATAGTGAAGGTTTGGCGTACGTTCTCAACGAAGACGGGGCGAGCTATACCGTGCGAAACGTAGGGCTTTGTGAAGATAGAAACGTCATTGTCCCCGATAAATATAAGGGAAAACCCGTAACGAGAATCGGAGAAAGTGTTTTTATGTCGGCGGAGTATTTATCTAGCGTAACGCTACCTAAGAGTTTGACGAGTATAGAGCCGTCTGCGTTTTCCGGTTGTACGGGTTTAACGAGTATTGTGTTGCCTGAAAAAATTACCGCTATACAAGATTCGGTGTTTTACGATTGTACGGGTTTGACGAGTATTACGTTTCCCGAAAACATCACGAATATCGGCGATAGTGCGTTTCGTGGTTGTACGAGTTTGACGAGCGTTACGCTGCCTGAAAAAGTAACGAGTATCGGTAATAGTGCGTTTCGTGATTGTACGAGCTTGACGAGCGTTACGCTGCCCGAAAAAGTAACGAGTATTGAAGGTTGGACGTTTACGTTGTGTAGGGCTTTGACGAGCTTTACATTTCCCGATGGGATAACGTCTATCGAAGAATATACCTTTGGCACTTGTTCTGGCTTAACAAGTGTTATACTTCCCGAAAGCTTAACGACTATTAAAAATAATGCGTTTAGTTATTGTACAAGCCTGACGGAAATCGTACTCCCTGAAAAAGTAACGAGTATCGGCGTAAACGCGTTTTGTTGTTGCGAGAGTTTGGAAAACGTTGTTTTTTCCGAAAATTTGGCGAGTATCGGGGACTGGGCTTTTCAAACTTGTACAAGCTTGACGAGTATTGCATTTTCCGAAGGCTTAACGACGATTGGGTACAGGGCGTTTGTGGATTGTAAAAGCTTGACGAGTATTGCTTTTCCAGAAAGCTTGACGAGCATTGATGCTGAGACGTTTAAAGGCTGTCGAAGTGTAAAAAGTATCACCTTTAATGGAACGATGGAACAATGGAATAACGTACAAAAAGGGCGGGACTGGTGTAAATCCATGCCTAAAATAAAAATCGTTTGCAGCGACGGGGAAGTGGATATTCGATGAAAATTTTAGTCAGCGCGTGTTTGCTTGGGGAGAACTGCAAGTACAACGGCAAAAACAATTTCAAACAAACGGTAGCCGATTTTCTTATCGATAAGCAGGTGATTCCCGTCTGCCCCGAAGTACTGGCGGGCTTAGGAACGCCGCGCACGCCCGTGGAAATCGTCGACGGCGAAGTGAAGACCAAGGACGGCGTAAGCGTGGATAAAGTTCTTCGCGAAGCGGCGCAAAAGGTGGTTGCGTTGGCGCTTGCCGAAGGAGCGACGTGCGCCGTTTTACAATCGCGCAGCCCCACCTGCGGGGTAAAGCAGGTCTACGACGGCAGCTTTTCGGGGGTTTTGGTAGACGGGCAGGGCGTGCTTGCCAGCGCGTTAAGCGCGGCGGGCATTACGCTAATCGACGCGGAAGACGTGCAATAAAAAGGAGTAGATTATGAAATACGTAGAATTGACGATACATACGACTTCGGAAGCGAGTGAAATCATCTCGGATATCATGTGGAATTACACCGATTACGGGGTAACCATTTGCGACAAAAACGATATTATCGCCCTGCAAACGGCGAAGGAAAGCACCTTTTGGGATTACATGGACGACGAGCTTTTGATAGACAAGGGCGGCGAAGCGTTGGTAAAGTGCTACGTAGCCGAAGACATTGCCGCGCAGGTGATTAGCTCTATTCTTTCGGATATTCAAAAAGCCAAAGCTTTAAGCGGCGGCGCGCTTGCGTTTGGTACGTTGGAAGACACCAAACGGCTTGTTGACGGGGACGACTGGATTGACGTATGGAAAAAGCATTTTCGTCCCATTCATTTGGGGAATATCGTCGTCGTGCCCGAATGGATAGAATATACGCCAAAGGCAAACGAACGGGTGGTTTTGCTCGATTCCAACATGGCGTTTGGCACGGGCGAGCATGAAACGACGTCCATGTGCGTAGAAGAAATGCAGCCGTACATCACGCCCGATTGCGTGTGTATCGACGTAGGCTGCGGCAGCGGTATTTTGGGCATTTCGGCGTTAAAGCTCGGTGCGAAAAAGGCGTATCTTACGGATATCGACCCTATCGCGGTGGAAAGCTCCTTGCACAACTGTCAGTTGAATTTGGTAGACAAAAACGCCGTGGTCGCACATTCAAATTTGTTAGACGATACCGCCATTCAAGCGGACGTGATGATGGCGAATATTACGGGCGAAGTATTGAAAATGTTAGCCCCGTCTATCCCCAAAAACTTAAAAACGGGTGGAATTTTGGTGCTTAGCGGTATTATTGAAAGCCGTTTGGAAATGGTAAAACAAGCTTACGAAAACGTGGGCATGGAGATTATCAAAGAGAGAAGAAAGGGCGAGTGGTTTGCGCTCGTTTGCAAGAGAAAATAATCAAAGGGGTATAGCATGTCTGCGTTGAAACGCTTTTTCGTGGAAACAATACAGCCGCAAACGGAGCTTTGCGGAGAAGAATTCGAGCATGCGAAAAACGTCCTTCGTATCGGCGTTGGGGCGGAAGTCATTTTGCTGGACAACAGCGGCAAGGAATACACCGCTATCGTTGCGCAGGTAGAGAAAAAGCGTATGCTCTTAAACGTCGTCCGCGAAGAAGTGGGCGAACGCGAAGCCAAAACGGATATCGCGCTGTATTTTGACTATCTCAAAAACGCCGATAAAAACGAGTTTATCGTGCAAAAGGCGGTCGAGCTTGGCGTGAGAGAAATCGGCGTGTTTTCGTCGGAATTTTCGTCGGCGTATATGAATGAAAATAAATTAGAGCGGTTGCAAAAAATATCCAAAGAAGCCGCCAAACAATGTCTGCGCGCGGTTGCGCCGAAGGTGACCTATTATCCTGCGCTTTCCGCCGCTTTGGCGGCGGGGGAGAAGTATTCCAACCGTCTGTTTGCCTGTGAGTTTGTCCAAAAAAGCGACGTGGAATTGTCGTCTTTAAGCGGTTCAACCGCAATCGTTATCGGCAGCGAAGGGGGCTTTTCGGCAACGGAAGCGGCGCTTGCCAAGGAAAAGGGCTACGCCTTTATTACGCTTGGGAAACGCATTTTGCGCGCGGAAACGGCGGCGGTGAGCACGGTTGCCGTGGCGGCGTACGCGCTTGGAGAATGGCAATGAAAGCGGTGGTATATACCTTGGGCTGTAAGGTAAACGACGTGGAAAGCGGTTCGATTATTCGTGGTTTGGAAGAGCTGGGCTACGACGTTTCACGGGAAATGGAGTACGCCGATTTATACGTAATCAACACCTGCGCGGTAACTGCCGAAGCAGAGCGCAAAAGCCGTCAAACGGTCGGAAAAGCCTTGAAGTGTAACGCAAACGCTAAGGTGATTGTGTGCGGCTGTGCGTCCGAAAAGTCGGGACGGGCGTTCGCTGAAAAAATCGCAGGGGCGTACGTGCTTGGCGCAAAGGGAAAGAATCGTGTTTTGCAGCTCGTGCAAAACGGGTTTGATATAGCCGCGTTGCCTGCTTTCGACGAAAAAACGTATGAAGAAATGGCTACGCCCAAGTGCTTAAAAACGCGTAACTTCGTCAAAATTCAAGACGGGTGCAATCGGTTTTGCTCTTATTGCGTCATTCCCTATCTTCGTGGCAGAAGTCGTTCGCGGCTGTTAGAGAGCGCGGCGGCGGAAATTATGCAAAGTACGGCGCATGAAACGGTAGTGACGGGCATTGATATTTCTACCTATCAAGACGAAAACGGCAAGGATTTGGCGGATTTAATGTGCGCCGTCAAGGACGTGGATACGCGCATACGGCTTGGGTCTATGGAAGTGAGTATGATAACGCCAAGGCTGTTGCAGGCGTTAAAGCAGGTTAAGCATTTTGCACCGCAGTTTCATTTGTCCTTGCAAAGCGGTTCGGATAACGTACTCAAAAGCATGAACCGCCATTATACGCGCGAAGAATATTTACGCGCGTGCAAAATGATTTACGACGCGTTTCCGTCTGCGGGGATTACCACCGATATTATCGTGGGCTTTCCCACCGAAACGGAAGAAGATTTTTTGCAATCGCTGTCTATCGTAGAAGAAGCGGGATTTTCGCAAATCCATGCGTTTCCGTATTCGCCAAGGGAAGGAACGAACGCCTACAAACGGTATAAGGAATTACCTGCCGAAGTGAAAAAGGAACGCGTAGCGCGTATACTTGCGGCAGGCGCAAAACAAAAGGAACGCTATTTGCGCGGTTGTATCGGGAGAGAAGAAGTCGTCGTTCCTGAGCTGTGTATCGACGGTTACACCGAAGGGTACGCGGCAAATTACGTGCGGGTATATATCGCAGGCGACGTCGGAAAAGAGCCTGTACGGGTACGGATTACGGAGCTGTTTCGCGACGGCGTTTTAGCGGAAATAATAGATAAATAAAGGAGTGTAGCACTATGGAAAATTGTATTTTTTGTAAAATCGTTGCAGGGGAAATTCCTTCGCCCCGTTTGTATGAAGACGATAAAATGATCGTCATTAAGGATATCGAGCCTAAGGCGAAATTGCATTATCTTTGTATCCCCAAAACGCATTTTGCGTTGCTGAGCGAAATGGACGAAGAAAAGGCGGAAATCGTCAAGCATTGTTTTCAAAAGATTGCTACTTTGGAAGAAACGCTTGGCTTGCAAGGCGGCTACCGCGTGATTATCAACCAAGGTGAAGACGGCGGACAAACGGTGCATCATTTGCATATTCACCTACTCGGCGGTGAAACTTTGGGCGATTTTTAAGAAAAAAATAAATTTCCGTTGTATAAACGGGAAATAATCGGGCAATAATCCCTTTCGCTATTTGGCGAAGGGGTTATTTTTTTTATGCAAGCTTTCAAAGGGAAACAATTTTTCGCGCTTTGCGCAGCGTGCTTGGTGGGGCTAATCGCAGCGCTTTCGGTGCGCCTTGGTTGCGTTTGTAGGCTACGTGAAATAGACGGACGACGGACGTTTTACGTCTACGCGCCTTCGTCCAAGGCTTGCGTGCGTACGAGCTTATCGATAAACGAAATCTTTTTCGTGACGGGGGAGTGCGTCGAAAAAGAATGTTCGTCCGTAGCGGTTGCGAAAGAATACGCAAAGGATATTGTGAATAAATATCGCGCCGTGGTGCTATTTGAAGAAGAAGTGGACGGGATAAAGAGCCTGTACGCCTACGCGGAAGGTTTGGGAAACGGGGTAACGGTATACGGAAAACGCGTCAATTTGCATATCGCGGTGAAAAATAATCGGTGCGCGGTGGGTACGCCTATGATTTTCGGCGGATATTAAAAAAGCGAGTATAAAATCCGCAAAAGGCGGCAAACATTTACATACAAAGTTTTCGGAGGATATAAAAACATGAATGAACAAAACGAAAAAGACAAGAAGAAAAAGGTACGCTTGAACAGCGAAAAACGCTTTTACCTGTTCACCGCTATCGGTTGCGCGCTGGCTATGGTGGCTATCGTCGTGATTGCCGTTGCGGTATCGGGCGGTAACGAAGTGCAAAACGTGGGCGGCGTAAATAGCTCTTACGACTCTACCGTAGAAGATAGTTCCACGGGGAATAATCAAGGGGATATCGGCGGGGAAGAACCCGTGGGCAAGCCCGAAGGTATGGTTATGCCCGTAGAGTCCGTTTCCGTACTCAACGAATACGGATTTTATCATAATACGACGTTGGGCTCGTACTATCACCACGTTGGCATGGACTTTGCGGCGGAAGCGGGAACGAACGTGCTTGCCGTGGACGAAGGCGTAGTGGAGAGTATTTCCCGCGACGATCTTTTGGAAGGCACGCAAATCGTTGTTGCGCATGAAAACGGCGTAAAATCGGTATACCGTTTCGTTGAAGAAGCGGAAAGCTTGAAGGTGGGCGATAGAGTAGAACGTGGCGAAGTGATTGCCACCGTAGCGCAAGCAAACGGAAACGAATATAAGGACGGCGCGCACTTGCATTTTGAAGTGCTCGTAGATGGGGAAAACGTCGATCCGTCTAGTTATTTGACAATGGAAGAAAAGTAAAAAAGCAAGAAAATTCGATAAAATTCACAGGCGCGAAAACGTCGCCCTGTGAATTTTTTTGATTATAAACGGGGGAATTATTAGAATAATCCATAAAACGGGTGTTAAATGAAAAGAAAAATAGGAAAATCCCTAAGAAAAAAGAGAAAAGTATTGACAAATAAAAGCGGCGGTGTTATAATGTATAAGTGGACTGTAAAAAAAGCCGTATTTTGGGGTTGTTTATAACGGCTTTTAAAAGGGGAAAAAGATGTACAAGCATTTTTTTAAGCGTTTTTTTGATATTATTTTGGCTCTTTTGTTGTTGATTGTAACGTCGCCGATTTTGTTAATCGTCGCTCTTGCAATTAAATTGACGTCGAAAGGGCCTATTATTTTTAAGCAAGAACGTATCGGCAGAAAGGGAAAAGTGTTTAAGATATATAAATTCCGTTCCATGTGCGTCGGCGCTGAACAGCAAGGTAGCGGCGTGTATTCCGAAAAGGGGGATAAACGAGTAACCAAGGTAGGACGGATATTGCGCGCTACTAGCTTGGACGAGCTTCCGCAGCTTATGAACATTCTCAAAGGGGATATGAGCTTTATCGGTCCGCGTCCGCCACTTACCTATCATCCTTGGCCGTACGATAGATACACGCAAGAACAGCTTAGAATGTTTGAAATGCGTCCGGGAATTACGGGCTGGGCGCAGGTCAACGGGCGTAAGGCTGTGGAATGGCACAAGCGTATCGAACTCAACGTTTGGTATATCGATCATGTATCGCTGTGGTTGGATATCAAGATATGCTTTAAGACGGTAGGTAAGGTATTTACCAATGCCGACAATCAAAACGTAGGCAAAACGGTAACGGACGATAATACGCAGGCTTTGGCTGCTGAACAGGAAGTGGCGGCGGAAAGCGCGAAATAAGGGGAAAATCATGTTAAAACTTATGTACATAACCAACCGTCCCGACGTGGCGGAAATTGCCGAAAATGCGGGAGTGGAACGTATTTTCGTTGATATGGAATCTATCGGTAAGGGTTTACGGCAGGGTGGCATGAATACGGTACAATGTCATCATACGACGGACGACGTCCGCGCCATTCGCGCTTGTGTGAAGAAGGCGCAGGTGATGGTGCGTTGCAATCCAATCCACGAAGCCACGAAAGACTACTGCTCGTCCAAAGAAGAAATAGACGCCGTTATTGAAAACGGCGCGGATATTATTATGCTACCGTACTTTAAGACGGCGAAGGAAGTGGAAACATTTGTCCGTTTGGTGGACGGCAGAGCGAAGACTTTGCCCCTTTTGGAAACACCCGAAGCCGCTTTGGCTGTCGACGAAATTCTTTCGGTGGACGGTTTGGATGAAATCTTTATCGGGTTGAACGATTTGAGCTTGGGTTATAAGAAAAAGTTTATGTTTGAAGTGCTTGCCGACGGAACGGTAGAGCGGCTTTGTAATACATTTAAGCGCAAAGGGATACCATACGGTTTTGGAGGGATTGCGTCGCTGGGAAAAGGTTTGTTGCCGTCCGAGCGCGTCATCACCGAACATTACCGCTTGGGGTCTACTTGCGCTATTTTATCAAGAAGCTTTTGCAACGTGCAACGCATGGAAAATATTCAGCAAATCCGTAAGGTCTTCGACGACGGGTTGCAAGCTATTCGCGCGTTTGAACGGGGTTGCGAAGAAAAATTGCGTGCTTGTGATAGCGAATATTTTGCGGAGAATACAAAGCTTGTACAAGCGGCTGTAAAACAAATCGTGGAGAATATGGCGTAAGGTATGGTTTTGTTGGTTACGGGGGCATGGAAATGCTTGGACGAACAATTAAATTCCCTTCGTGGGCTTGGGCATGAAATCGTTTTTATGCAAAACGAAAAAGATGAATTGCCCTGCGCTTACGAAAGAGTGGAAGGTGTTATCGGAAACGGTTTGTTTTTGTATCACGATATCCGCAAATTTTCGTCGCTTACATATATCCAACTGACAAGCGCGGGATTAGACCGTGTTCCGCTGGACTATATTCAGGAAAAGGGTATCGTCCTGCGTAACGCTAAGGGCGTATATAGTGTTCCTATGGCGGAGTTTGCGCTTTGCGCTGTGTTGCAACTGTATAAACAAAGTCGGTTTTTTACGGAAAAGCAAAAATCGCATACGTGGGAAAAACATCGCGGTGTGTTGGAGCTGTTTGGGAAAACGGTATGCGTTGTCGGTTGCGGCAGCGTGGGTACGGAATGTGCGAAACGGTTTGCGGCGTTTGGCTGTCAAGTTCTCGGAGTGGATTTGTATCCCCGTGAAGATAGAGCGTATACCGAAATGGTCGGTTTGGACGGCTTGGATAAACAGCTTGCGGCGGCGGATATCGTTGTGCTTACCTTGCCGCTTACGGCGCAAACGAAGGGTATGATGAATGCGGAGCGCTTTGCGCTTATGAAGCAGGGGAGCGTGCTTGTCAATATCGCGCGCGGCGGACTTGTAGACGAAGACGCGCTTTGCGTGGCGCTGGATAATCGGCTTTTAGGCGCGGCGGTGGACGTTTTCGAAACGGAGCCGCTAAATAGTGAAAGTGTGCTGTGGGAGAAAGAAAACTTAATTATTACGCCGCATAATGCATTTGTTGGCGAAGGGAATAATACACGGCTTTGGCAGGTAATTTTAGAAGGTTTACAAGGGGTTTGAGATGGATAAAACGGAGTTTTTACAAGAATTAAATAATCGGGTTGATTTACAAAAATATTTATTTATCCGCGGTTTTTTGGTAACCGATCAAGAGTTCTCTGATTTGTCGGTTTTCCCGTTCTATGGAAACTGGAACGTGGAAAAACGCGGTGGGATATAAGCTACATTATAATCTAAGGTAGTTTATATTGTTTTTTTTAAGGAATTATCTATGAAAAAAGTTTTATTAGTGGCAACAGTTCAAAGCCATATCGCACAATTTCATAAACCTTTAATCGATTTGTTGCACGATAAAGGTTGCATTGTACATATTGCTGCTAAGAATAATCTTGCAGAAAAAAACGGATTGAGCTTGGGTACGGTAGAAAAAGTTTTTGACGTTCCTTTTTCGCGCTCTCCGTTTAGTTCTAAAAATATAAAAGCGTTGAAAGAATTAAAACGAATAATTAATCAGACGGATTACGACGTTATTCATTGCAATACGCCTGTTGGTGGGATATTGACAAGATGGGCTGCGCGAAAAAAACGCAAACAAGGACGCTGTAAGGTAATATATGAGGCTCACGGATTTCATTTTTTTAAGGGTGCACCGAAAAAAAACTGGTTGCTTTGGTATCCGATTGAGAAACATTTTTCCCGATATACAGATAGCTTGATTGTTATCAATAAAATGGATTTTGATTTGGCAAGTAAAAAATTTAAAGCAAAAAATGTAGCAAGGATTCCCGGGGTTGGGGTTAATTTGAAACAGTTTCATGAAACGGACGGCACTGAGAATTTTAGAAAAGTATACGACTTGGCAGAAGATGACAAAATTGTATTATCCGTTGGGGAATTGAATAAAAATAAAAATCATCAAGCGATTATTCGAGCTATATCAATTTTGGATGATAAAAAAGTTCATTATTTTTTAGCAGGAAATGGACCTTTAAGAAATGAGTTGGAACAATTGTCGGAAAAATTAGGCGTAAAAGATCAAATTCATTTTTTGGGGTATCGAAGAGATTTAATTACTTTTTATCAAAACGCTGACATATTTGTTTTTCCTTCTTTGCGTGAAGGATTGGGTATGGCTTCTATTGAAGCTATGTCTTTTGGATTGCCGCTAATCACTTCCAATCGTCATGGAATCAATGACTATTCGGAGAATGGGATATCGGGGTTCAAGTACAATCCGAATGATTATCAAGGTTTTGCAGAAGGGATAAAGAAGGTTCTGTATGACGAGAATTTAAAACGGGAAATGGGGCTTCATAATCAAGCAAAAGCGCAAGAGTTTACGTTGGAAGCATCTTTAGAGCGTATAAATCAAATTTATACAGAGTTATGGGAAAGGGTGTGATATGAAAGTTAGCATTATTCTCCCTGTGTATAACGTTAAGGACTATTTTGAACAATGTATTCAGTCATTGGTGCAGCAAACCTATAAAGATATTGAAATAATATTAGTGGATGACGGCTCTACTGACGGAAGTAATTTATTATGCGATAAGTGGGCGGAATACGACAATCGAATACTTGTGTTTCATAAAGAAAACGGTGGGACACATACTGCCAGGAATCTAGGATTACAAATTGCGTCGGGTCAATATGTGATGTTTATTGATCCTGACGATTGGATAGAGTTGAATACGGTTGAATATTTGGTAGAACAAATCAAGAAATTTGATTTAGATGTCGCTCGTTTTAATTATATTAGAGAATATAAAAACAATTCGTTGAAAAAAGAGAATTCTTTGTTGGAAGAAAAAATATACAACGGGGAAGAATGTTTAATTGTTTGTCGGCAAACCATCGGTTTATTGAACGGCGAATTACAACATCCAGAGAACTTAAATTTTTTAGCGTCGGCTTGTTTTAGTATTTATAGGAAGAGTATTCTTGATGAATATAATATAACTTTTTACAATATAAAAAAAATCGGTTCTTTTGAAGATGGGCTGTTTAATATTCATGTGTTTAATCACATGCAACGTTTCGGTTTTTTCAATCAGTATTTTTATCATTATCGTAAGACAAATTTACACTCGAATACTACTTCATATAAAAAAGACTATTTTGAAAAACAGATGGTTCTATTTGAAGAGATTGAAAATTTTTTAAAAAAGAACCATTACTCATATGATTTTCAAACGGCTTATCAAAATCGTATCGTCTTATGTACAATGGAATTATGTTTAAACGAGTATAAGAGCGGTAAAAAGTTTTTTGAAAAATATAATAAAGTCAAATGTATTTTAAAGGATAAGAAACGCGTTCAGGCCTATCGACAATTTTCATTAAAACGCTTGCCGCTTAAATGGAAAGTTTATCATTTTTTCATGAAATATCGTTGGGTGTTTGCAACATGTATAATGACTAACTTGATTACGTCCTTAAAAGGGGGCTTAAATAAATGAAATATGAACCGTTGGTGTCTATCATAATTCCATTATATAATGGCGGTAATTACGTCGAACAAGCAATACAATCTGCATTAGCCCAAACCTATCAAAATCTTGAAATTATTGTCGTGAATGATGGCAGTAAAGATGATGGCGCGGGAGAAGAAATATGTTTGCGGTATATTGATAAAATTACGTATTTAAAAAAAGAAAACGGTGGTTGTGCTTCGGCACTAAATTATGGAATCCAAAAGGCAAATGGTGAATTTATTTCTTGGTTGTCGCATGATGATTTATATGAGCCGACAAAAATAGAAAAACAAATCGGATATTATGATTTGTATAAACTAGACAAAGAAAAAGTTATTATAAGTAGTTGGGGGGGATTGATTGATTCGGGGGGAAAGCCAATTTTTTATCCATTAAAAACGAAAAAACAATTATTAACGGATAAAGAATCTTACAATTACTTGCTTTTTGATCGATGCTTTAATGGGTGTGGTTTATTATTACCTAAAAAAGTATTTGCGCTTCATAAGTTTAATGAAAATTTGCGCTTTGTTTTGGATTGGAATTTATGGTTAAAATTAGCATTGAGCGGGTTTTATTTTTATATCGACCCTACCGCGTTGGTGAAAAATAGAGTACATTCTTTGCAGGTTACCGTTCAGCAAAAAGAATTACATTATTCCGAAACGGAAAAGACAATTCAAGAGCTGTTTCTTTTATTGAAAGAGAAATCAGACGTCTTTTATATCAAGCAATTATATTATTTTGCATATAGCAAAAAATCTATTTATCATAAGGATATTAAGAAATATTTAAAATCACAAAACATAAAGATTAGTCTTTTTAAGGTAAAATATTTAAGAGTGAAAAACAGTACGATTACTTTATTAAAAGCTATTTATCATAAATTGAAGTAACGGTGAGTATATGAAAATTTTGCAAATCAATGCGGTATACGGAACAGGAAGCACGGGAAGAATCGTTGCCGATATATCCGATACCATAAAACGAGCGGGCGGAGAATCGTTTGTCGCATATCAGTCTACAATAGAGCCCGTAGAAAATGCTTTTGTAATGGGAAGCTCATTCACGCGCAAAGTGGACGCGTTACGCGCTCGTGTTTTTGGTTTGCAAGCTTATGGAAGTAAAAGGGCAACGAAGCGGCTGTTGCGTTGGATGGATGAGATAAAACCAGACGTAGTGCATTTGCATAATTTGCATAGCCATTATATTCATCTTCCTTTGCTTTGTAAGTATTTGGCTAAAAAAGATATTCCCACCGTTATTACGTTACACGATTGTTGGTTTTTCACGGGAAAATGTACGCATTATACGTCCGCGAAATGCAACAAATGGCAAACGGGCTGCGGTAATTGCCCGCAGTTAAAAAAAGATATTCCAAGCTGGTTGTTTGATAGAACGGCGAAAATGTGGAAGGATAAAAAAGAATTGTTTTCGGCTATTCCACGCTTGGCGGTAATTGGTGTTTCCGACTGGATTACAAACGAAGCGAAAAAATCTTTTTTACAAAACGCAAAAATAATTCAACGCATATATAATTGGATTGATTTACAAACGTTCTATCCAAGGGAAGAGAACATTCGGGAACAATATCATTTACCCAAAGATAAGTTTTTGATATTTTGTATCGGGGCGGGTTGGAATAATCGCATGGAAAAGTGGCGGGATTTGCTACGTTTGGCTCAAAAACTCCCGTCGAACATGCATATTGTTTTAGGCGGTAGCGTGCAATCGCCGCAGGATTTGCCTGATAATATTACGTCGATTGGATACATTCATTCGACGGAAAATCTGGCAAAATTATATGCAGGGGTAGATGCTTACGTTCATTTATCCAGAGAAGACACGTTTGGGAAGGTAATTGCCGAAGCTATGGCGTGCGGTACGCCTGCGGTTGTATATAACGCGACGGCGTGTCCTGAACTTGTGGGGAAAGGCTGCGGTTACGTTGTGAAAACGGGGGATATCGACGGTATTTGTGTAGCGTTACAAATGATACAGGAAAAAGGAAAATCGGCGTACTTGGAAAAGTGCGTGGCATACGTGAGAGAACATTTTGAAAAGGAAAAATTAATCGAAGATACGGTCGCATTATACGAAGCCGTACAAAGGTGATGGATAAGTAAGATGATTTGGTATTTATTGAACATTGCAATTATGACGTTAGTGTGGTTTTGGCCTGTGCGCGAATATGCGCAGTCGGGTCTGTTGTATACTGCAGAAGAACAAAATAGAATACGAAGGAAACGTTTTTGTATTATTGCAACGTTTAACTGGATTATCTTGTCTGGATGTCGTGCGCGGTGGGTTGGCGCCGATACGCAAGCGTATGGATTTATTTTCGAACGTACAGCAATGAAAAGCTGGAACGACATTTTAGGTGATTTTATTGCGAAGTATTGGCATGGCGCGGATATTAAAGACCCAGGATATCCTTTATTGGAAAAAATATTTCAAATTTTTTCTACAAACTATCAAGCGTTTTTAATGGCAATTGCGGTTTTATTCTTTGTGATGATGGGGATTTTTATTTACAAATATTCCACGCAACCGTACGTTAGTTTCGTTTTATTTTCCTGTTTATTTTACAGCTTTTTTGCAATTACTGGTCATAGGCAAACGATTGCGACGGCTTTTGTTTCTTTTTTGGGCATAGAGTTTATTAGAAAACGCAAATTAATTCCGTTTTTAGTCATCGTATTGTTGAGTTCAACTGTCCATAAATCGGTTATTGGATTTATTCCATTTTATTTTATTTATCGCATAAAAATTAATAATCTTACCTTGCTGTTTTATTGGATTGGAATTATTATTGCTTTTATTTTTCGTTATCAATTATTAGAGTTTTTGCAGTTATTAGTAGGGTACGAAAGTTATCAAGATTATGAAGGGGCTGGTGCTGGAACATTTTTATATATGTTACTTTTAATAGGTGTGTTAGCTACTGTTTTTTATAAGCCGCTGATTAGATATGGCGGCGAAATGATGCAACCTTCTATTAACGCTTTGATGGTTGCTTGTTTCTTTTCGCCATTATTATTGATTAATCCAAGTTTAATGCGCATCGTGCAATATTATTCATTATTTTTATTATTGTTGTTGCCAGAGTTTGCGGTTATATTTAAAACAAGATTTGATCAAAATATTTTTCATACCGCATGCTGCATTGCTTTGATTTTTTTAATGACTATACAGCGACCTTCGTATGCATTTTTCTTTTGGGGATAAGTAGTCGTGAAAGTTTTCAATTATTGCGATATCTCGGATAAAGAAGGGCGTAGTATGTCCTGGGCATCCGTCAATAAAATGAATTATATTTGTAAAAGTTTGGCGGCAATTGGTGAAAATGTTGAAATTATTTCCGCGAGTATGATTTCTTCAAAAGGAAATTTTCCCAAACGTACGGAAAAGCTTGCCGACGGTATTACGTTGAAATTATTTTCCGCTTATAAATGGGGGAATATTTTTCAAAAGTGCTGGGCTTTATTTCACGCGACTATAGTATTGTTTTTCTATTTGTTGTTTCACGTTAAGCGCGGAGAAAAAATTTTAGTTTATCATTCGTTGGCATATATGCGGACGTTAAAATGGGCAAGGTTTTTTAAGCGTTTTCAAATTATCTTGGAAGTGGAAGAAATATATGGAGATGTGACGCAAAACGAAAAAACTGTAAAACAGGAGTTTTCATTTTTCAAAAAAGCAAGCGCATATATTTTTCCGACGCAGCTATTGAACGAAAAGATTAACATAAAAAATAAACCGTATTGTATTATTCACGGTACGTACAATGTGGAAAAGCCTATCGGCGAAAAGTGGAATGACGGACGTATCCATTGCGTATATGCAGGGACGTTTGACCCCCGAAAGGGCGGTGTAGCCGCCGCCGCCGCCGCCGCACAGTTCCTTAATAGTAATTATCATATACACATTATTGGTTTTGGCTCGGAAAACGATAAAAAATTGTTGATAAATACCATAGAAGAAGTGCAAAAAAAATCCGATTGTATCGTAACCTATGACGGATTATTTTCGGGGGATGAATACATACGCTTTATTCAAAGCTGCGATATTGGCTTGAGTACGCAAAATCCTGAAGCACAATTTAACGATACTTCATTCCCGTCAAAAGTACTGTCTTATTTGGCGAACGGTCTTCGGGTGATTTCAATTCGAATAAAGGCGTTGGAGACTTCTGCAGTAAACGATTTATTGTATTATTATAATAAAAACGATTCGAAGGCAATTGCGCAAGCCATAAAAAGTATAGATATGTCGAAATCTTACGATAGTAGGACAAAGATAGAAGAACTGGATGAGCAATTTAAGAAAGATATAAAACAGATGATAGAAGATTTATAAGCATAGATATTTGGGAAAGGGGAAAATGGAAAAACATAGTGCAAAAATAGATGTTGCGGTATTGTTGATTTTTTTTCTGCCGTGATGAACAATTTGAAAAAGTGTTTGCGGAAGTCAAAAAGGCTCGTCCGTCTCGTTTGTATTTATATCAAGACGGTGCAAGAGTGGGGCGTCAAGACGACGTAAAAGGCATTGAAAAATGTCGCGAAATTTGTTCGGATGAGCAAATTGATTGGGAATGTGAAGTGCATCGCTTTTATCAAGAAGAAAATAAAGGCTGTGATCCTTCGGAGTATATTGCACAAAAATGGATGTTTGAAACGGAAGAAATGGGGATTATTTTGGAAGATGACGACGTGCCGTCGCAAAGCTTTTTTCCGTACTGTAAAGAACTTTTAGAAAAATATAAAGACGATACGCGGATTAATATGATTTGCGGTATGAATAATACAGGTATATCCACGCATATACAGGAAAGCTATTTATTTACGAAAAAAGGCTCTATTTGGGGTTGGGCATCTTGGAAACGGGTATTAGATACTTGGGATGAAAAGTATACGTGGTTAAAGAATAAGAAAAAACTTGCGCTCATTCGCTCGCGAATGAAAAGAAAAGAATATAATATTTTTGTTAAAACGGCAAAGCGACATTTTTTATCGGGTCGAGCTCATTACGAATCTATCAATGCGGCTGCAATGTATTTATCGGACAGTTTGAATATTGTACCTAAATATAATATGATTAGTAATATTGGAGTCGCGAAAGAATCGACACATAGCGTGGGAGATATACGCTTATTGCCGAAAAGGATACAGAGATTATTTCATATGCGGCGCTATGAAATTGAATTCCCCCTTATGTCCCCTAAAGAGATAAAAAGGGACGAGTATTTTGAAAAGAAAATGACGTTTACAAAGTCACAAATGTTTTTTGCGAAAATAGAACATTTGTTGAGAGTTTGGAAATATCAAGGATTTAAAGAATTATTAAAAAAAATTAAAAAAAAGTTGCAAGAAAGAGAAAATGTATGATTTTATTTTTTAATCGAATATTAAATAAAATTCGCCGGATGTGGCGGCTTCGCGTATTTCGTGCATATACTCACAACAAGAAAAACAAGATAAATCTTGTTGGGAAAATGACGTTAATTAATCCAAACGTGCATTGTGGCAATAAAGTAACATTTTATCCAGATGTTACATTATTTGGTGATGGCAATATCAATATTGGGGACAATGTGGATATTGGGCAAGGTACGATTATATATGCGTCAAGCAGAGATGGGGGGGGGTAACCATAGGGAGTAACACTATGATAGCAGCTCAGTGTTATATTATCGACGTGGATCATGGAATCCAAAAAGGGATAAATATTAATTGTCAACCAAATACAGTTGCGGCGGTTGAAATTGGACAGGACGTATGGATTGGTGCCGGCGTTAAAATTCTCAAAGGCTCAAAAATTGGTAATGGTGCCGTAATAGGGGCGGGAGCAGTAGTAAAGGGGAACATCCCAGAGAATGCTATTGCCCTAGGTATACCCGCAAAAGTAATAAAATATAGGGAGTAAAAATGGAAAAATATAAAGCTAAAACAGACGTTCCTGTTTTTATGATTTTTTTTAATAGGCCAGACACTTTGAAATTGGTATTTGAAGCAGTTAGACAGGCCCGTCCTTCAACGTTATTTTTAGCTTGCGATGGGCCAAGGGATAATAGAGAAGATGACAAAGAAAATATAAAAAAATGCAAGGATATTGTTTCAAATATTGACTGGGAATGTAATGTTTTTTGCGATTATTCCACAAAGAATTTGGGCTGTGGTATGCGTATGTATACAGGTATTACATGGGCATTTGAATATGTGGATCGCCTGATGGTTTTAGAAGATGATTGTGTCCCCAATCAAGATTTCTTCCCATTCTGTGAAGAATTATTAGAACGCTATAAAAACGATAGTAGAATTTACATGATTAGTGCCATGAACCATTTAGGGGTTTATAAGAAAACGGAGAATGATTATTTTTTTGCTGGCGGTTGCTGTTGGGGATGGGCGACATGGAAACGAGCATGGGAACAAATGGATTATAATATGAGTTTTTTGCAAGATACATATGCCATGCAATGTGTTGAAAACGTGTACCCTTATTATAAAAATGCTATAAAAATAGGGCAAGAAAGAAAGGCTATTTTAGATGCAGGAAATAAATTGTCGGCTTGGACCTATCAAAGTGGAATGGCGGCAGCCTTGAATAGTCAGTTTAGTATTATTCCTAAAAGGAATATGATTACAAATGTAGGATTAACAGCGGATAGTGGACATGCGGTAAGCAATATAAGAAAGCTACCTAAAAAAAGTCAAGCTTATTTTAATGCGCCTACATATGTTACTAAATTTCCATTAAAACATCCCAAATATGTCGTTGAAGATCGTATATATTATCAACTAGTACAAAAGAAATTTAAGCCAACCGTATTCACGAAAATAGAGAGTGTTTTGCGACGTATCATTTTTGCGGAAAAAGGGGATTTTTCCAAAATGTTTAGAAAAATTTTCAAAAGGAAGAAATAATATTGATGAGTAGCGGAAAGCAAGTAAAAATTGGGGCGATATTATCCTATCTTTCGATAGCGTTAAATATCGTTGCAGGATTGATATATACGCCGTGGATGATTAACCAAATCGGGAAAAATCAATACGGCTTATATACGCTTGCGAATTCGCTGATTACATTGTTTTTGATTGATTTTGGGTTGAGCTCTGCGACGTCGCGGTATATTTCCAAGTATCGTGCGGAAGGCAAAGACGAAGAAATAGAGCGTTTTTTAGGAGCAATTTATAAATTGTATCTCATTATCGACGCCATTATTTTCACCGTTTTATTCGTTTTGTTTTTCTTTTTAGAAAATATATACGTAAAATTGACACCGCAGGAAATGGAACAATTCAAGGTTGTTTATATCATTGCGGGATTATTTTCCGTCGTCAATTTCCCTTTTGTAACCTTTAATGGGATTTTGACTTCGTATGAACAATTTATTCCCTTAAAGCTTGCAGACGTTATCTATCGCGTATTGTTGGTGGGGCTTACGGTTGCCGCGCTTTTATTAGGACAGGGCTTATATGCTTTGGTTGCCGTTCATGCAATCGTCGGGCTGTTGGTCGTTTTATATAAGTTTATTGTTATCAAAAAAACCGTGCCCGTAAAGGTGCGTTTCCAAAAGACGGATAAATCGCTATACAAGGAAATTTTTGATTTTTCCGTATGGGTAACGGTAGCGTCTTTGGCACAGCGATTGGTGTTTAATATTACCCCGTCCGTTTTAGGGGTTACGGCGAGCGCAGGGGCAATCGCCGTTTTTGGGGTGGTAACTACCATTGAAGGATATGCATATACCGTTACGACGGCGATTAACGGTATGTTTTTGCCTAAAATATCCCGTATTTATGCAAATACAGATGGTGAAAACGATATTACGCCGCTCCTGCTTAAAGTCGGTAAATTTCAATTTGCCTTGAACGGCTTAATCGTGGCGGGATTTGCCGTTTTGGGCGCAACTTTTATCCATTTATGGATGGGTGTTGGATATGAAGAAGCTTACCTTGGTATTTTGTTGGTTTTGATTCCTGGGTTGTTTTACAATTCCTTGCAAATTGCAAATACGGCGATGGTTGTGCAAAACAAGGTAAGACTACAAGCATTTGTCAACGTCGGGATGGGGCTTATCAATATTGTTTTATCCGTCGTGTTATCGCTCTTTTTCGGGGTGATTGGTTCGTGTATTTCGATATTTGTTGCCTATATGGTACGTGCGATTGCCTTATGCATCATTTATGATAAGAATATGCACTTGAATATTCCGTTGTTCGTAAAAGACGTATTTATGCGTATGTCGTTGCCGCTTATTTTTACGATTGCGTTAGGACTTTTATTCAATTACGTATTTCCACAAGTAAGCTGGCTGTGGTTTATCGTTAAGGCATTCGCAATAGTAAGCATATATGGTGTATTCATGTTTTTATTGGGATTAAAAAAAGAAGAAAAGAAAAAATGTATGGATATAATAAAATTACGGTTAAGGAGAAAAAAGTTATGAATATAGCTGTTGCTGGAATGGGATATGTCGGATTATCAATGGCGGTGCTTTTGGCTCAGCATAATCAAGTATACGCAGTAGATATTTTGGCGGATAGAGTGGATATGATTAATCGTGGGATATCACCTATTGACGATAAGGAATTAAAGGAATATTTAACGCAGCATACTTTGAATTTAAAGGCGACAACGAATGGTGATGAAGCATATACAACAGCGGACTTTGTTATTGTCGCCGCACCAACTAACTATGACGATAAGAAAAATTATTTCGATACTACTGCGGTAGAAAGTGTCATTGAACAGGTATTAAGGGTAAATAAAAAGGCAGTTATTATTATAAAATCAACAATTCCCGTCGGCTATACAGCCATGTTGCGGCAAAAGTATCAAACGAACAATATTTTATTTTCGCCGGAATTTTTAAGAGAAGGCAAGGCATTATACGACAATCTTTTTCCGAGTCGAATCATTGTAGGTTGTTTATTGACCGACTTAGTCTCTAGAAAGGCAGCGGAAACATTTGCTAAACTTTTATCGCAAGGAGCGATTAAAAAAAATATTACTATTCAATATATGGAAACGACAGAGGCCGAAGCTGTTAAATTGTTCGCTAATACCTATTTGGCTTTAAGAATTAGTTTTTTTAATGAATTGGATACATATGCGGCTATTCGCGGATTGCAAACGAAAAATATTATTGAAGGGATTGGGTTGGATCCACGCATTGGCGATTATTATAATAATCCGTCCTTTGGTTATGGCGGGTATTGCTTGCCTAAAGATACAAAACAGTTATTGGCAAATTATCAAGATGTTCCTGAAAATATTATTAGTGCAATTGTTGCTGCTAATGCCACAAGAAAAGATTTTATTGCTGCCCAAATTGTCGAGAAAAAGCCAAATATTGTTGGGATATATAGATTGACAATGAAGGAAGGGAGTGATAATTTTCGTCAGTCGTCGGTGCAAGGAGTAATGGAACGTATAAAGGCTAAGGGAATTAAAGTGGTGATATATGAACCTGCATTAATGGATCCGCATTTTGCCAATAGCGAAGTAATACGAGATTTGAATTTATTTAAAGAAATTTCAGATGTAATTGTAGCCAATCGTTACAATGAAGAGTTGGCTGACGTCAAAGACAAAGTATACACTAGAGATATTTATTTTAGAGATTAACAGGCAATAAAAGGAGAAAATAAAATGTCGCTTTTTGAAAACAAAACGTTATTGATAACTGGGGGGACGGGAAGCTTTGGTAACGCCGTATTAAACCGTTTCTTGAAAACGGATATCGGGGAAATCCGTGTGTTTTCCCGTGATGAAAAGAAACAGGACGATATGCGCCATGAATTTCAGGCAAAAATGCCCGAAGTGGCGGACAAAATCACCTTCTATATCGGCGACGTGCGCGATATTCAATCGGTGCGCAACGCTATGCACGGGGTAGACTATATCTTCCATGCGGCGGCTTTAAAACAAGTGCCTTCCTGTGAGTTTTTCCCCATTGAAGCGGTAAAAACCAACGTAATGGGTACGGAAAACGTACTCACCGCCGCCATTGAAGCGGGGGTTAAAAACGTCATTTGTCTTTCCACGGACAAGGCGGCGTATCCCGTCAACGCCATGGGTATTTCCAAGGCTTTGGAAGAACGGGTGGCGGTAGCCAAATCTCGCACGGTAAGCCCCGAAAAAACGAAAATTTGTTGCACGCGCTACGGCAACGTTATGTGTAGCCGCGGGAGTGTTATTCCCCTGTGGATTGACCAAATTAAAGCGGGACAACCCATCACGATTACCGACCCGACAATGACGAGATTTATCATGTCCTTGGACGAAGCGGTGGATCTTGTTTTGTTCGCGTTTGAGCACGGCATCAGCGGGGATATTCTCGTGCAAAAAGCGCCTGCCTGCACGATTAAAACGCAAGCGGAAGCAGTATGTGAACTATTCGGCGCGGATAAGAGCAATATCAAGGTAATCGGTATTCGGCACGGCGAAAAATCATATGAAACGCTGCTCACCAACGAAGAATGTGCCAACGCCATAGATATGGGGGAATTTTATCGTGTGCCTGCGGATAATCGCGGTTTGAATTACGATAAATATTTCAATAAGGGCGACGTAGAAAGAAATCCTTTGACGGCATTCAATTCCAACAACACCGAGCTTTTGACGGTAGAAGAAGTGAAGGAAAAATTATTATCCCTGTCGTATATCCGTGAACAGCTCGACAAAATGGGAATTCAATATTAAGGAGTAAGCATGAAGGTTCTTGTTACAGGCGCAAAAGGATTCGTTGGCAAAAATCTAACGGCGGCGCTGAAAAATATCCGTGACGGCAAAGATAAGACGCGGCCGCAGCTTACCATTGACGAAATATACGAATACGATATGGATAACACCGTAAGCGAGTTAGAGCAGTTTTGCGCAAAAGCGGATTTTGTCTTTCATTTAGCAGGGGTCAACCGTCCGCAAAACCCCGAAGAATTTATGCAGGGGAATTTTGGCTTTTCATCCTTACTTTTGGATACGTTGCAAAAATATGGCAATACCTGCCCCGTCATGCTTTCTTCATCCGTGCAAGCGACGTTAATCGGTCGATATGCCGGCGGTGAATACGGCAAAAGTAAGAAGGCAGGCGAAGAACTTTTCTTTGCGTACGCGCAAAAAACAGGGGGGCATGTATACGTTTACCGTTTTCCCAACCTGTTCGGAAAGTGGTGTCGACCTAATTATAATAGCGCGGTGGCAACGTTTTGTCATAACATGGCAAACGACTTGCCGATTACGGTAAACGACCCCGCCGTAGAACTGGAACTTTTATACATAGACGATTTGATAGACGAAATGTTATGCGCTCTGGAAGGCAAGCCGCACCGCTGCGAATACGACGGCTTAACGCCCGTAGAAACGGAAAACGGTGCGTACTGCTTTGCGCCCGTTACGCATAAGGTAACGCTTGGCGAAATCGTTACGCTTTTGGAAAGATTTGCAAGACAGCCTAAAACGCTTGTTGTGCCGCAAATCCCCAAAGGAAGTTTTGCGAAAAAGTTATATTCCACATATCTGTCTTACTTGCCTAAGGAAAAAACGGCATTTGATTTGAAGATGAACGTGGACGCTCGCGGGAGCTTTACCGAGCTTTTGAAAACCGAGCATTGTGGACAGTTTTCCGTCAATATATCCAAACCGGGAATTACCAAGGGACAACATTGGCATCATACCAAGTGGGAATTTTTCATTGTCGTGGCAGGCCGCGGACTGATTCAGCAACGCAAAATCGGCACGGACGAAGTGTTGAATTTTGAAGTGAGCGGTGAAAAGATACAAGCGGTGCATATGTTGCCGGGGTACACGCATAACATTATCAATTTATCCGATACGGAAAATTTGGTGACGGTGATGTGGGCGAACGAGCAGTTTGAACCGTCCAAACCCGACACGTTTTTTGAGATAGTAGAATAAATAAGGACGTACCATGTACGAGTTGAATTTAAGTAAGGAACAAAAAATATTACTAAATTGTGTGGCAATGGGGCTTTCGGAGACACCTGAAACGCTGTTGCTTTCGCCTACGGATTTGCAAGGGGCGGACTGGGAAACCGTCGTAAAAGAAGGACTAGCGCAAACGGTTTCTATGCTTGCGTTCGACGCCGCTAAGGCGTATAAAGACTACATCCCCCAAGAAGTATACGCCAAGTGGAAAAATTTGTTTTTGCAAGGCTACGCCGTCAACGTACGGGTACAACAAGCGCAAGCCGAGTTGGCGCAGCTCATGAGCGAGCAGGGCTTTTCTTACGTCGTCATTAAAGGGGAATCTTCGGCGGCGTATTATAATAATCCTGAGTTGCGTGCTCTTGGCGACGTGGATTTTTTGATTGATACGTCTAAGCAAGCGGAGATAGAAAACGCTTTGGTGCAAGCAGGCTATGAAAAAGACGGTATGGCGCATATCAGCCACGTTATTTTCAAAAAACCTGCGGCGCACTTGGAAATGCATTTCCAAATCCCCGGTATTCCCGTAGGGGAAAAGGGGCAAAAGGTACGCGAATTTATCAAAGACGCGGCGACGAGCGGCGTCAAAAAGCAGGGCGGATTAACGGAATTTTCCGCGCCGACGGACGAATATCACGGCATTATCATTCTGTTGCACATGCAACACCATAACTTAAACGACGGCATGGGCTTGCGCCATTTATGCGACTGGGCAACCTATTTACAAAAAACGCACGAACAACCTTTTTGGGAAGAACGTTTACTGCCGCTCATGAGAGAAATCGGCATTTTGAAATACGCGTCGGTGGTTACCAAGCTTTGTGCAAAATATTTAGGAACGGTTTGTCCCGAATGGGCAAAAGACGCGGAAGACGAGCTTTGCGACGGCTTACTTGCCGACACGTTTTTGGGCGGAAACTTTGGACGGAAGGACAACGAACGGGCAAGGAGCGGCGCGCTAATCGCGCAAAAGGGCGAAAAACAACGCGGGCCGATTGCTACGCTTGCCGTATCGTTGCATAGGGCAATCGTGCTCAAATATCCCATTGTGAAAAAGGTATGGATTTTATATCCGTTTATCTACGTATGGAAGGTGATAAAAAACCTATTCCAAATGCTGACGGGCAAAAAGGTATCCATAGGCAAAATGATACCCAAAGCGCAAGAGCGTAAAGCCCTGTACGATAGGCTGGAAGTATTTGAAGAAACGGAAGACGAAAAGGAGTAAACAAGCATGGACATGAAGTTGGATTATACTAACGTACGATTTCAAAACAACGGAAAATTAAAATTGTTGATTATCGTGGGGACAAGACCGGAAATTATCCGTCTTGCGGCGGTGATTGACAAATGCCGTACGTATTTCGATTGTATTTTGGCGCATACCGGTCAAAACTACGATTATAATCTCAACGGCGTATTTTTCAAGGACTTAAAGCTTGCCGAGCCCGAAGTATACATGAACGCCGTCGGCGACGACCTTGGCGCAACGGTAGGGAATATTATCAACTGCTCGTATAAGCTCATGAACGCTTGCAAACCCGACGCGTTGCTTATTTTAGGGGACACGAATAGCTGTCTTTCGGCGATCGCCGCTAAGCGTTTGCATATCCCCATTTTCCATATGGAAGCGGGCAATCGTTGCAAGGACGAATGTTTGCCCGAAGAGACGAATCGTCGTATCGTCGATATCATTTCAGACGTGAATATGGCGTATTCCGAACACGCAAGAAGATACCTTGCCGATTGCGGTCTGCCCAAAGAACGCACGTACGTAACGGGCTCACCTATGGCGGAAGTATTGAGAAAAAACCTGCCCGATATACAAAAAAGCGATATTTTGCATAAACTGAAATTACAGCCCAAAAAGTATATTCTTCTTTCCGCGCACCGCGAAGAGAATATCGATACGGAGAAAAATTTTACTTCGCTGTTTAGCGCAATCAACGCTATGGCGGAGAAATACGACATGCCCATTTTATATAGCTGCCATCCCCGCAGCAAAAAACGCTTAGAAGAAAGCGGGTTTGTTTTAGATAAACGGGTAATCCGTCACGAGCCTTTGGGTTTCCACGATTATAATAGCTTGCAAATGAACGCGTTTGCCGTCGTATCGGATAGCGGCACGCTGCCCGAAGAAAGCAGTTTTTATACGAGTATCGGAAATCCTTTCCCTGCGGTTTGTATCCGCACCAGTACCGAACGTCCCGAAGCGCTTGATAAGGCGTGTTTCGTGCTGGCAGGCATTGACGCGACTTCTCTTCTCCAAGCGGTGGAAACGGCGGTGGCGTTGACGGCGGACGGGCAAAACGGTATTCCCGTACCCGATTACGTGGAAGAAAACGTATCCACGAAGGTAGTGAAAATCATTCAATCGTACACGGGCGTAGTCAATAAAATGGTTTGGAGAAAATTCTAAAAAACAAACATGGAAATGGTCTTATTAACGGCGCTCGGCGTCGGTGGCGCGACGGTAATCGGCGCGGTAATCGGGTTTATTTTTAAAAACGTATCCCATAAATTTAGCGATATCGTTTTGGCGTTTGCCGCAGGCGTTATGCTGGCGGCGGCGGTGATGGGGCTTATCGTTCCGTCCGTGGAATACGGTATGGTGCATGGTGTAGGGATTGCGCTTTTGATGACTGTTTTGGGCATATTCGCAGGCGCGCTGTGCTTGAATTTGGTGGACAGGTTAGTGCCGCATATGCACACCCCCGACGGCTGTCCCGAATGTCCGCATAAAAGCAACGACAAAATCAACAAGGTCATGCTTTTCGTTCTTGCAATCGCCATACACAACCTGCCCGAAGGTATTGCGGCAGGCGTAGGCTTTGGGGCAGGGAATACAGCCGAAGCGTTTTTGATTGCAGGGGGGATAGCGCTGCAAAATATCCCCGAAGGTATGGTGATTATTTCGCCTATGCTGGCGGCGGGCATTTCGCCCAAACGCACCTTTTTCTATGCCGCGCTGACGGGGCTCGTTGAAGTGGTGGGCACGCTAATCGGTTATTTTGCCGTAAGCATATCCGCTGCGATATTGCCGTTTGCGCTTGCCTTTGCAGGGGGAACAATGCTGTACGTAATCAGCGACGAAATGATTCCCGAAACACACGCCCACGGGAGTGAGCGGGGCGCGACGTATGCGCTGCTAATCGGCTTTTGCTTAATGCTGGTGTTTGACGTATTATTAGGATAAATAAATATCGCCGTGGCGCGAAAACGCCGCGGCGATTTTATTTTAGAAACAGTAAAACGAGACAAAAAAAGTATAAAAAAAAGGTGTAAAAAGTCCATGTTTTCGTTCTAAAATTCTATTTACAATTCAAGGATTATATGCTATAATATACTCAAAATCCATCAAAGGAAGTAAGCGTATGTTTACCGAATATTTTAAACAGGATAAAAACGTCAACCTTTGCGCTCCGCGCGCATACTTCGTACCCTTTGAAAAAGGGCAAAAATATAGCGATAACCGCCAAAACAGCAACCGCTTTATTCCCTTAAACGGAACTTGGAAAATCCGTGAATACGAAACGGTGTACGACGCAGAAAACTTCTTAAACGAACCTTGCACGGGCGACATCCCCGTACCTTCCTGTGTGCAGTATTACGGGTACGATCATTTTCAATACAGCAACTGCTACTATCCCTTCCCGTTTGCGTACGGGGTAGTGCCGAATCAAAACCCTGCGTTCCATTTTACGCGCACCGTCAATCTTAAAAAACGCGACGGCGAAAAGGTGTATTTGGTAACCGAAGGGGTGGACAGCTGTTTTTATTTATATATCAATAAGCAGTTTGTCGGCTTTTCGCAAATTGCGCATAAGCTTGGAGAATTTGATATCACGCCGTACGTTGTCGACGGGGAAAACACCGTGGATATGTTGGTGGTAAAATGGTGCTTTGGCAGTTATTTGGAATGTCAAGATAAATGGCGCTTTACGGGTATTTTTCGTGATATTTATCTTTTGACCCGTCCCAGCGAGCATATCGTCGATTATAAAATAGATACGGATATCGACGGCACAGACGGTATCATTACGCTGTCCGTGCAAGCTACCGCGCCCGTGACGGTTACCTGCAACGGGGAAAGCAAAACAACGGTGGACGGCAAGGCGGAATTTCGTATAGCAAACGCCAAGCTTTGGAGCGCGGAAACGCCCAACTTATACGATATTACGATAGAGTGTAACGGCGAAGTTATCTACGAAAAAGTAGGGGTAAGAACGGCGAAAATCGAAAACGGAGTATTTCTCGTCAACGGCAAGCCCATTAAATTTTACGGGGTCAACCGCCACGATTTCCACCCGAAAAAGGGTATGGCGGTGTCGGACGAAGATATCAAAAACGATTTGCTTTTGATGAAAAAGCTCAACGTCAACGCCATTCGTACTTCCCACTATCCGTCCGCGCCCTATTTATATACGCTTTGCGACGAGCTCGGTTTTTACGTTATGAGTGAAAGCGACGTGGAAGCGCACGGTGCTACGGCGGCTTGGAATGATAAAAAAGATCCTTGGGGAAAGGGAATGAGCACGGTTGCAGACGACCCTGCGTTTGCCTACACCATGACCGAGCGGCAATATTTCAACGTACACAACAATAAAAACCGCGCTTGCGTGGTGATCTGGTCGTTGGGAAACGAAAGCGGCTTTGGGATAAATCTCATTCAGGCGGCACACGCCGTTAAGGCGTTAGATCCTACGCGTCCGTTGCACTACGAAAGCGCGCAAAATTGCGACCCTGCGAAATACACCAAGGACGATTTTTATACTTTCCCGCTGGATATGGTCAGCCGTATGTATGCAAGCACAAACTGGCTGACAAACGAATACCTTGTCGACGAAAAGGAAACCCGTCCCATGGTATATTGCGAGTACGAGCACGCCATGGGCAACGGTCCAGGGGCATTAAAGGATTACTGGGATATCATAGAAAAACACGAGCGGTTGATGGGCGCGTTCATTTGGGAATGGGCAGACCACGGCGTAACGTACGGCGATAAGAAAGAACGTTACGGCGGCGATTTTGGCGAAGCGTTGCATGATGGCAACTTCTGTATGGACGGTATCGTTACGGCGGATAGAAAGTGTAAGTCGGGCACGTATGAAATGAAGAAGTGCTATCAACCCGTTTGCTTTACCTTGGACGAAAACGGTGTTTGCGCGTATAATAAAAACTACTTCGCGCCCCTTTGCGGTGTACTCAAAATTTGCGCGGGGGAAACGGAAAAAACGTACGAAGTTTGTATTGCGCCAAGAGAGAGCGTTTGCCTGCCTTGTAACACCGATAAAACGGTGCATGCGGAGTTTACAAGACAGGGCGAAAACGAACCCTGCGCGCACGAACAATTTTACGTGAACGCATACATGCCCCGTGCGTTTTCTCAAAATGGAGTGGAATTTAGCGAAAACGCGCGCTATATCTTCATTCGCGGCGGCGTCAACGAATACACCTTGGATAAGACGAGCGGTGAAATCGTTTGCGTTAAAGTGGACGGGAAAGAGCTGGGCGGCGTAGCGTTCAATCTTTGGCGCGCGCCGACGGATAACGATATGTACGTGCGCAAGGACTGGGAACGCAAATTCGTGCACTTGGCAAAACCGAACGCATTAAAATGCGCAATCGACGGCAACCGCGTTTGCGTGAGCATGGGCGTAGGCTACGGGCGTTCGATTTATCTCGTCGAGGCGGAAGTGACGTACACCTTCTACGCCGACGGCGTACAAATAGATATCACGTATAACACCGAACGCAAATACGAGTACGAATACTATCGTTATTTACCCCGTATCGGCTGGAAAATGAAACTGCCCAAGGCGTTTAACAAGTTGGAATACCTTGCCTACGGCGCAGGGGAAACGTACGCGGATATGTACGACTTTGCCGTGAAAAAGGCGTACACGGCAAACGTGGAAGACGAGTATTTCCACTATGCTCGCCCGCAGGAAAGCGGTAGCCATTACTTGCCCGAATATGCTCAGCTTACGGACGGTGAAACGTATATTCGCGCGGAAGGTATGCGCTCTTTTTGTGCCATTCCTTACGCGGCGGAAACGCTGGTCGCAGCAAAGCACGACGACGAATTGCCGACGGCGGAAAATACCTATTTTTGCGCCGATTATTATATGACGGGCTTAGGGACGGGCAGTTGTGGACCTTGGGTTGCCGAGCCCTACCAAACGCCTGCAAAGGGTGACGGGCAAATTCGACTGTACTTTTATAAAAAATAATCGTAAAGGGGCTTTTACATGAAAGCCCTTTTTTTGCCGTAGAAAACACCTTAAAAATTTTCTATGAAATTGTTAAAATTTTCTATTGTTTTCATAGAAAAAACTTGCTATAATGTAAGCAAGTAAAAAAAGGAGTTTTGCTTATGTATCGTTTGCGATTAGGTTTATCGGTAAAAGGCTTGATAGACGAATATGATTCTATCATTAAACAAATGTCCGAGCTTTCGTTTGACAGCATAGATATCGTGCTTTGCGAATGTGGCTATGAAGGCACAAAAGAACAAATTGCTTTACTTACAAAGCGTATTCAACAAGCGCGAGCGCTTGGCTTGCAGCTGAATAATATCCACCTGCCCTACGGACGGGACTGGGATATTTCCATTTCGGACGACGCGCTGCGGAAAACCGCCGTTGATAACGTGAAATCGGTGATTGCTTGGGGAGATAAGCTTGCGCCCTATTGCTACGTATTCCACCCTAGCTCGGGTCCCGTTTTGGATAAGGATAGAGAAAAACGGCTTGCCGATTTACAAAGCTCTATGAAAGAGCTGCAAGCGTACACGGCTACCCCTTTGGCGGTGGAAAATATGCCGCGCACGGGTATGTTGAATACGTCGAACGAGCTGTTGCAATTTGTCCAAAGCATGGGAAAAGTCGATTACTGTATCGACGTCAACCATTTCTTGCGTGAAACGCCCGACGACGCGTTAGAAGTAATCGGGAAGTATGCTATCACGTTGCATATCTCCGACCACGACTACGCAGACGAAAAGCATTGGCTGCCGGGGAAAGGCAAAATCGAGTGGCAAAAGGTGCTTGCCGTTTTGGAAAAGGTGGGGTATCAAGGTGTGTGGAATTACGAGCTGATCAATCCCAACCCCGCGGAAGTCAAGCAAAATTACGACTGGTTATTTAAAACGTACAATACGCAAAGATAGGTGGGTTATGAATAGAGTAGAAGAATTTATCATTGACGCGGCGTCGCTTGGTAAGGAAAACCCGTTGCCCGATATGCGCACGAAAATGTACGTACGTGACGGGAAATTTGTGTTAAATCCCGAAATGGTTGCCGAAGGCGGCTATCATTTTGGCGAAGGGGTCGTGGCGAATATGCTACCGTATAAGGCGCAGGACGGCTACGACAGAAATAAAAAACCGACGAAAATCCGTTCCGTCGTCTTAGAAAACGAGCGTTTAAAAGCAGTATTTTTACCCGATTACGGCGGCAAGCTTTGGTCGTTGTACGATAAGAAAGAACAGCGGGATTTGCTGTATACCAACTCGGTTATACAGCCTTGCAATTTGGCTATCCGAAACGCATGGCTTTCGGGCGGCGTAGAGTTCAACGTGGGGATATTAGGGCACGGGCCGTTTACCTGCTCGACCATGTTTACCGAGCTTATCGGGGATAATGCCGTACGCTTTTACGAATACGAACGTATCCGCGGCGTAGCGTACGGATTTACGGCGTACTTGCCCGACGGGTCGGATACTTTATATATCCGTCCGAGAATAGAAAACACCAAAAGCACGGCTACGTATACCTACTGGTGGTCGAATATCGCGTTTCCCGAAACGCCGAACACGCGTACGATTACGCCGTCGCATGCCGCCGTCACCTGCGCGTATAAAGAAAATTACTACGACGTACATAAGGAAAGCGTGCCTATGGTAAACGGCGTGGACGTGAGCTACGCCTATCGCGGCTCGCGCGCGGCGGACTGGTTTTTCGATATTCCTAAGAATACCGACAAATGGGTAATGGCGGTTGACCCCAACGGCGACGGACTGCTGCAATATTCCACGCGTCAGCTTATCGGGCGCAAACTCTTCCTTTGGGGGAATACTCCCGGCGGACGGCATTGGAACGAGTTCTTGTCCGAAAAAGGACAGGCGTATTTGGAAATTCAAGCAGGGCTTTTGCATACGCAGTTAGAGCACGTGGAGCTGCCTGCCAACACCGTTTGGGAATGGACGGAAGCGTACACCTACGTCAACGGCGCAAACGAGAAGTTTTACGGCGACTGGGACGCTGCTATTGACGAATGTTGGAAACAAATTGAAAACAAGTTCCAAGGCGGCGCGGCGGACTTTTCCGCTTTGGAAAAGCTGGATATGTCGGGGGAAGTAAAGCCCTTATATCAAGGCAGTAGCTGGGGGGCTTTGGAAAACGAGCTCCGCAACGCTCACGGCGAAAAACCCGTTAGTCAAATATATTCTTTTCCGTATACGCAGGACGAAACGGTGCAGGAATACGTACAGCTTTTGCATAAGGGGTATTTGCCTTGCCGTAGCGTAGAAGAAGAACCGCTTGCGTATGCCAACGGCGAGTATTTTAACGAATTATTAAAGAAGTCCTTATCCGTTCCGCAAGGAGATCATTGGTACACCTATTTACAGCTGGGCGTGAACGAATATACGCTTGGGCATAAGGAAAAAGCGGAGCAGGCTTTTAAAAAATCCATAGAAAAGCAACCGTCCATATGGGCGTACCGTAACTTAGGTATGCTGTATTTCCACGCCTATCAAGATAACGAAAAAGCGTTTACGTATATGCAAAAAGCGTACCAAACAACTCTTGGCGACACCTGCCGTGCGTTTGTTGTGGAATATGAAAAATTCCTGCTGGATATCCAAAAACCGCAGGTTTGCGTGGACGTATACGAACGTTTAAACGATACCTTGAAAAAGGATACGCGTATTACGGTATACTACGCAACGGCGTTGGTGGAAGTGGACAGGGAAGAAGAAGCGATTGCCATTATTCGACCCGATATGGAAGTGCCCGACGTCAAGGAAGGGGAAACTTCTCTTTCTAACCTTTGGATAAGCGCGTACGCCAAGCGGATAGCCAAACGCGACGGCGTTAGCGTAGAGCAGGCAAAGGAATACGTAGAAGACGAATATCCCGTTCCGTACGGTATTGATTTTAGAATGTCAGGCGTAAAAATCAAAAAAGATAAAGGAGATAACGAATATGTATAAATTACTTGTAGGGAAATCGGTTGGCGTGCGTTTGGACGGTTTTTCACAAACGCTTGCCGATTTAAAGGCGGCAGGGTTTGACGCGTTAGACGCAGACCTTTGCGAAGGCGGATTTTTAGAAGGAGAAGACGATATCGCGTTGGTGAAAAGCCGTTTGGCAGAAATCTCCAAATCGGGGCTTATCTTAAACGGCGTGCATTTGCCGTACGGCGGCACGCGCAACGTAGCGCATTTGGACGATAGTATGCGCGAAGAAGCCATTCGTCGGCATTTGGAAATGATTGCTTTGGCGGATACGTACAAGCCGCGCGCGTATATTTTGCACGGTAGTTGGGAGCCCGTGAAGGACGAAGAACGCGCCGAAGGCTTGCGCCGTATGGTGGAAGCGGTCAACTACATGCAAACGAAAACGCAAACGCCTATTGCGTTGGAATCGTTGCCCCGTACCTGTCTTTTGAATACGGCTGCGGAAATGCTGGACGTAGCAAAAAAGCTGAATAAGCCGTATTTTTGTTTGGACGTCAACCACTTTTTGCAGGAAACGACGGAAAGCGTGATTCCCAAAATCGGACAATGGATTGTCACTACGCACATTTCCGACCACGATTATATCAATGAAAGGCATCTCATGCCGGGGAAGGGCAAAATTGCTTGGCAAAAGGTGATTGCGGCGTTAGAGCAGGTAGGCTATCAAGGCGTATGGAATTACGAGCTGCGCGCCGACGAATATGCCTGTATGCAGGATATTAAGGATAATTTCGATAGCTTATTTGGGGAATACAACGGCTAAAAACAGGGGCTTTACCCGTCGGTGCGTTTTTTGGATAAAGCGGTGCGTTTTTGCTCTTGCAATAAACGTCGCCGTGTGTTATACTATATAAAAATATAAAAAACGAACTTAATGTAAAGGAGAATATAAATATGAGAAAAGGCAGAGTAACCATTCCTACGGACGAAAATTACGTAGAAGGCACGTTAAAAATAGCCGAGCTTTGGGGCGCGGACGCCGTGCGTGATTGCGACGGTACGCATCTTCCTAAAAACGCCAAGGATTTGGCGGAAAAGGTATATAACACCTACTTCGTCGTGCGGGGAGATAACGCTTGGGCGGACAAGCACACGGACGAGCTGCAAAGCGTTTTGCTTACTACGGAATATACGTTGGCAACGGGCGAAGAATTGATTATTGACTTACGCAAAGGTTATTCGCGCGATCAGCTTGGCGTTAATGAAGAAAATCCCAAAAAGTACTGGCAGGTATTTGATAGAACGGTGGATAAGGAAGTAACCGCTTGGGAATATTTGGGGGACGGGAACGTTAAGATTGCCACGACGCCGTATCACGAATATTCGGTAAACTTTTTTGCGGTCAATCAATGGGATTCCACGCAAATGTATAACTACATTACGAACAACTGGAATATTGAAAAACACAAGGTTATGGAACCCCGTTTTCAAGCCACGTTCGAGCATATCAAGGACAATATGAGAAAGTGGTGCGCGGAAAACGAAAACGTCAACGTGGTGCGGTATACTACGTTTTTATACCACTTCTTCCTTGTGTTCAACGAAATCAACAAAGAACGCCACGTGGACTGGTTCGGCTATCCCATGACGGCAAGCCCCCGCGCGTTTGACGCGTTTGAAAAGGAATACGGATATACGCTCAAAGCAGAAGATATCGTTTCCCAAGCCACCTATCAAAGCAATTTTGTCAACCCCACGAAGAAATTCCGCGATTATATGGAATTCACCGAAAAGTACGTTACCAAAACGGTACGCGAGCTGGTGGATATCGTGCATGCGGAAGGCAAGGAAGCCATGATGTTCCTTGGGGATAGCTGGATAGGGACAGAGCCGTACGGCGATTACTTTAAGGATATGCAGCTTGACGCGGTGGTTGGCAGCGTCGGCGGCGGCGTAACGGTGCGTATGTTGTCCGAAATTCCCCACGTAAAATATCACGAAGGTAGATTTTTGCCCTACTTCTTCCCCGATACGTTCTTTGAAGGCAACGAAGAAAACGCGATTGCAGAGCTGAATAGAAACTGGGTGACGGCGCGCCGCGCTATGATGCGAAAGCCCTTGGATAGAATGGGCTTTGGCGGCTATCTTGCTTTGGCGGCTAAATTCCCTAAATTTATTGCGCGCGCAGGGGAAATTTGCGACGAATTCCGCGCCATTTGCGACGCGTCGGGGGATAATAAGCCCTATTCGGGTTTAACCGTAGCGATTTTAAATAGCTGGGGTAAAAAGCGCAGCTGGATGTGTCATATGGTCGCGCACGAGCTTTGGTATCAACAGGTATATTCCTATCAAGGAGTATACGAAGCGTTGTCGGGGCTTGGCGTGGACGTGAAGTTTATCTCCTTTGACGATATCAAAAAGACGGGTATTGACAAGGATATCGACGTTATTTTGAACGTCGGCGACGAAGGTACGGCGTTTTCGGGCGGAGAGTACTGGAACGACGAACAAATCGTTACCGCTATTCGCAAATGGGTGGCGGAAGGTCACGGCTTTATCGGCGTAGGCGAACCGACGGCATATCCAAAGGGCGGCAGAACGTTCGTGCTTGCCGACGTTTTGGGCGTAGACAAGGAAAAGGGCTTTACGCTGTCCGAAGATAAGTATAATATTCAAAAGAAAGCGCACTTTATCACCGCGGATATCCAAGGGGAAATCGATTACGGCGAAGGTATGAAGAATATTTACGCGCTTAGCGGCGCGGACGTTTTGGATATCGAAATATCCCCCCGCTTTACGAGAAACGTCAACGTGGGCGAAGTTAAGCTTGCGGCAAACGAATACGCAAAGGGTCGCGGCGTGTATATAGCAGGTTTGCCGTACAGTCCCGAAAACGCAAGATTGCTCCTTCGCGCGCTGTTCTGGTCGGCACATAAGGAAGACGAAATGCAAAAGGCGTATTCGTCTAACCCTGTAACCGATTGTACGTATTATCCTGAAAGCAAGAAATACGCGGTTATCAACAATACGAACGAACGGCAAACGACGACGTTCTACGACGTAAACGGCAAGGCAACCTGCTTAACGCTTGGCGCAGGGGAGATTGCTTGGCTGTAAAAAGACAAGTTTTTTTGTACAAACGGGTTTCTTTTTTGTCTTGCGTTTATGGAAAATAAATGCTATAATACCGTTATAAAAAGGAGTGACGGTTATGCTGCAAACAATCGTATTTGATGATGAAATCACGCTGTGGTGGAATAGAGTCGCGTTATCGAAAAGGGAAGTATTCCTTTTGACGATTAACGGCGAAAAACGCCCTTGCACGGATAAAACGCATTATTCGTTTTTTGGCTTGCAGGAGTGTACGGCGTATACCTTTACGCTGGATATCGTGGACGAAACGGGAAATACCGTCAAGCGTTTGGATACCGTTTGCGTAACCACTTTAAAGCGCAAAAAACGCATAGACGTCACCAAAGCTCCTTACCTTGCGGTGGGCGACGGAGTGACGGTAAACACCGCTTGTTTACAGCGCGCGCTTGACGATTGCGGGCAAGGCGAGTGCGTATATTTTCCCAAGGGTACGTATCTTACGGGTGCGTTAAACGTACACGGGGATACGGAAATCTATTTGGAAAAAGACGCTACCTTGCAAGGCTCGTCTAATTTACAAGACTATATGCCCAAACGCAAAAGCCGTTTTGAAGGCACGGAAATGCAATGTTACGCGTCCCTGCTCAACATGGGTGAGTTGGATAGAAACGGCGGTTATAGCTGTCGTAACGTCGTGATTCGCGGCGGCGGTGCGGTGCTTGGCGGCGGCAAGGCGTTGGCGGAAAATACAATTGCGTATGAGCGCGAACGTTTGCAGGAATACTTACAAAAAAATGCGGACTACGTAAAGGAATGTGAAAACGCAAATACCATTCCCGGGCGCGCAAGGGGCAGGCTGATTGCCATGAACAACTGTCAAAATATCCTGCTTTCCCGTGTGACGTTAGGGTTTGGCCCTGCGTGGAATATTCATTTTGTGTACAGCGAAAATATCGTAACGCACGGGTGTAAAATTCTTTCGCAAGGGGTATGGAACGGCGACGGCTGGGACCCTGACTCTTCCGAAAATTGTACCGTTTTCGATACGGAATTTTGTACGCACGACGACTCGATAGCCATCAAATCGGGGAAAAACCCCGAAGGGAATATCGTCAATCGTCCGACGAAAAATATCCGTATTTTCGATTGCTACGGCAAAAACGGTATCGCTATCGGCAGCGAAATGTCGGGCGGGGTAGACGGCGTATATATTTGGGATTGTCAATTTGGCAATTCGTATAGCGGGGTTGTTCTCAAAACCATGCGCAAGCGTGGGGGGTATATACGTAACGTTTGCATGCATAACAGCACTTTTAAAAGTTTCGCTATTTTGACGAGATTGACCTATAACAACGACGGCGAAAGCGCGCCTACCTTACCTGTCATAGAAAATATCTATGCGGAAAACGTAACCTTAACGGGCGAACGCGTGTTGGACGACGGGACGCTGCAAAAGACGGAAAGCTTGGTGATAGACGGTTTGCCTGAAAAAGACTACTACGTAAAAAACGTTACGCTGAAAAACCTGTGCGTAAAATCCACCGATTTGCAAACTTGGAAAATCGGCGGCGTCGACGGCTTGACGATAGAAAATATTCGCTTTATCGATTAAAAATAATACCGCGCTCCCATACGGAACGCGGTATCATTTTTTATAAAGTTGACTGAAATGTACTATTTTTTCTTATGTATTGACGTTTTTTGGCTATTTTGATATGCTATACTATAATGCGAAAAAAGGAGAACGGATATGCCATTTAGTGAAGTTGGGCACGGCGATACGCTGCGCAGAAAACGAAGAGAACGGACGAATCTTTTATACATAATCGAAGCTGCGGTGGAATATTTTATTTCCATTTTGGTTGCAGGGGCATACCTTGCTACCGTCACCAAAGCGTTGGGGGTTTCGGACGCCTTGACGGGAATTTTGTCCGCCTTCGTATCCTTAGGGCAAAGCTTTCAGCTCGTCGCCCTGTTTTTTGCACGGCAAAAGCGGATAAAATGGACGGTTACCTTGATGCAGCTTATCAATCAGCTTTGCTTTGCGGCAGTATTTTTTATTCCGTTTTTTCAAGGAAACGTCGTCGCGAAAATTGTCGTATTCGTCGTGCTGTTTTTACTGGGTCACGCCTTACATAACGTAGCGTATCCTGCAAAAACCAACTGGTTTATGTCACAGGTGGACGACCACAACCGCGGTAGATTTACGGCTACGAAAGAAATTGTTTCGTTAATCGGCGGTATGATTTTCTCGCTCGTCATGAGCTTTTTTATGGACGAATTAAAAGCAAGCGGCAATACGCAAGGCGCGTTTTTGCTGTGCGGAATCGGGATTGTCGCGTTGGCGGTTTTGCACGCGTGCACGCTGATTTTTTCGCATGAAGAAAAGGCGGAAGAAAGGGAAAAAATAACCACCGTTTCTAATATGCTTGGCGGCATGCTGAAAGATAAAAATTTACGCAAGGTCATTTTTCTGCCCGTGCTTTGGCATATTGCACACTACGTAGCGACGCCCTTTTACGGGAGCTATCTTATCGGCGAGCTCGGTTGGCAATTAACGTTTGTTTCGCTGCTTTCCGCGCTTTCCGCAATTACCCGTTCGAGTGTGTCCCACCCGATAGGCAGATATGCGGATAAAACGTCTTTTACCACCATGCTTAATTTATGCTTTACGATAGCGGCAGCGGCGTTTTTCGTCAATATATTTACCACACCGCAAACCAGCCCCGTAACGTACACGCTGTACACCATTTTGTACGCGATTTCCATGGCGGGTATCAACAGCGGCGAAATCAATTTGATTTATGATTTCGTCGAGCCCGAACGCCGAGTAGGGGCTTTGGCGCTGAAAAACTTCTTGGCGGGCACGGCGGGCTTTTTGACGACGCTGCTTATCAGTCCGTTGGTGGAGTTTATTCAAGCAAGCGGAAATCAGCTGTTCGGTATACCCGTGTATGCGCAGCAGGTAATGTCGGTAATTGCCTGTGTATTGACGGTGGTAACCATTGTCTATCTCAATCTCGTTTTGCGCAAGCTACCCCGCGAAAAGAAAGAAAAATAAAGCTCCGCAAGCGTATTTTGCGGAGCAAAGCGTTAGCTTTTCTTATAGGTATTCGGAGTTATTCCAAAGTGTTTTTTGAACAGCCGAATATAGTGTGAGCAATCGGCAAAGCCCGAAAGTTTGCCGGCGTCCAAAACGCTTTTCCCTTGCAGTAAAAGAATACGGGAATGGGCTAAACGCTTGGCGTCCAAATAGCTTTTCGGGGACGTGTGCAGGTATTTTTTGAACATACGGCTCAGCGTGCTGGGGCTTACGAAATATTTATCCGAAAAATAGGAAAGAGAATGGATATCCTGTAAATGCAAAGCAATATCGCTAAGAATGTCTTTGAGCACCGTCGGCAGGTTTTGCGTAGGTCCGTCTTGGCGAACGTTTTTTACGTAAATACGTAAAATGGACATAATGACGTAAAACCGTCGGCGTTGGTCTTTTTCCTGCGTAGCTTGTTCTAGTTCGTTATATAGCGAAAGCAAAAGCTGTTTTTCTTCGTCAGGCGGAGAGATTACATGACAAATGGGTTGACGTCCCGTCAACAGCTCTCCAAAAAGAAAATCGTTTTCGACGGGCAACCAAAGACAAGCGTTTTTGTGCGTAGATAAGCTGTTTAAAATGCAGTTATGTACTTCGTTTGGACGGCTGACGACGATATCGCCCGCCTGTAAGCGGTATAAATTTTGCTCTACCATAAAAGACGCGTCGCCTTCTAAATGCACGTAAAATTCAAGGGTATTATGCACGTGCGGCGTAAATACGCGCGGCGGTTTGAGCTCGGAATTCCACGTGATATAGTAGTCGATATCCAGCGGCTTTAACGGGGGTACGTATAATGTTTATAATCCGACATGCGTGTGCTCCTAAAAACAAATACGATTTTATTATATTGCTTTTTATGGTTTTGTCAAGCAAACAACCGAATAAAAAAATAAAAAGGAGAAAATTATTATGAATTTGATGCAAAGACTGGGTGGGGATTTAACCGACGAGTACGTAGACGAGTACGTTGCCGCCGCTACGAAATACGACGGCGCTTGCGACGGCGTTTGGATATCCACCAAGTATGGCTATCCCCCGAAAGCCGTGCATAAGCAAGCGGCTTTGACGGCGGCAAAAGCGGCGGAAAAATTCCGTGCAAAAGGAATTTTTGTGGATTTACAGTTGAGTAATACGCTTGGACATGGGGAATACATGAGTGCTCGCGATTGTTCGGGCTTGCTGTTTGAAAACTCGCCTATCGAACGTATGGTGGGACACGACGGGTCGGTATCCGATTATTCCTATTGTTGGCGCGGGACGTTTTTCCGTCAGTATATCAACGAAACGCTTGCCTATTACGTGGAAGCGGTTAAGCCCGATTGTGTGTGGGTGGACGACGATTTACGAGTGAATAATCACGCGCCCGTGCAGTTTGGTTGTTTTTGTCCCCGTTGTGTACGGGCGTTCAACGACGAATACGGTGTGGCTTTTACACGTGAAACGTTGGTGGAAGAGATTTTGCACGGGGATATTGCGTGGCGCAAAAAATACGTGGCGTTTTTGCGGAAAGGCATGTACGATTTTGTTTACGAATTAGGAAAAACCATTCATTCCGTTTCCAAACATACGGCTATGGGCTATCAGTATTGCAATAACGGCGCGTATTCGGGATATGGATATTCGTTTATTTTCGACGCCATGCGTGCCGCTACGGGGCTTGCGCCAAAATCCCGTCCAGGTGGCGGTGCGTATAACGATCACGACGTGAATGGGTTCCTGTACAAAGTTATGGGGCTGAATTGGCAAAACGCCATGCTGCCCGATTACGTGGAATGCAAATGTCCCGAAATTGAAAATTTACCCTTTGTCGTATACGGGAAATCACCCGCAGGTACGGCGTTTGAAACGTCCTATTATTTTGCAAACGGCAATACGGATATGAGCTATTCTATGGTAATGACGCAAAACGAGCCTTGGACGTTTTACGAACAGACCTTTGCGTTATTTTCCAAAAACCGCAGGTACTGGGAAAGGCTTTCCGCTTGCAATAAGCAAAGCCGTCAGGCGGGCTTGCAATACTTCTTGTCCGAGCATATCGGCGAAAAACGCTTATCTAAGGAACAGGATATTGCCGAGCTGAACAACGAATACTCTGCGGAGCTGTGGCCGTTTTTGCATACGGGTATTCCGTTTGCGTACGACAAGGGGGACGATACCGTAACGCTGTTACATCCGCAATCGGCGCAGTTCGCTTCGGATAAGGAAATTGACGCGTTGCTCAAAAAAGCGGTGGTCACCGACGGCGAAACAATAGAGCTTTTGAAAAAACGCGGTGTGGATTTGGGGATCACGGCGACGAGAATCCCCGAAAAGCAAGCGCTCCTTGTATACGAGCTTTTACAAGAGCACCCTTCAAATAAAGGCGGGCTCAAACAATGGAAGTCCAACTTTTTTACACCCGGCAAGCGGGAAGCCTATTATTTTACGGCACAAAGAGAAGTGGAAACGTTGGGGGTATATAAAAACTCCGTGGCGTTAGAGCCGTTTACAAATCATGCGCAAGCACCTTACGGCATATCGTCGCTGATTATTACTACGCCGCAAGGCGGAAGATGGGCGGTACTTGGATATACGCCCTGGAAGGGGGTAATCAGCCATGCGAGAAGAGAACAGTATCTCAACGTGGTTGATTATATCAGCGACAACGGACTTTGCGCAAGAATACGTACGCCCTTGCAAACAATGCTTTTGCCCAGAACGGACGAAAACGGCAAAACGGTATGCGTTTCCGTAACCAACTGCACGGTGGGCGAAAGCGGGGAGCTGGAAATTCTTATCCGTAATCCCAAAACGGAAAGCTTCGTCTTTATGGCGCAGGGCGGTATCGAGCAAAAGCTGACGTTTGAAAAAACGGATGCGGGATACGTAGTGAAAACGCCGTCGCTTGCTCCTTGGAGTGTATGTACGATTTTCTGTAACGAATAAAAAAAAGCGGGAGAACGGCGAGCCGTTCTCCCGTAGCTATTTTATTTATTTTTCTTATACGCTTTTTTCAAGGCAGTTTTTAATGTAGGCATTATGTTTTTCGCCATGCGGTAAAAGCCTAAATCGTTGGGATGACAGCCGTCTACTGTGCAGCCGTCCCTGCCGTCCGTTTCAAACAGTTTTTCCCCGTCTACAAAATAGACGAGCTTATCCCCGTTTTTCTTGGCTTTTGCGTACGTTTCATAAATAACAGCGCGGCGCTTTGCGGCGTTGGGGTCGTTGTCGAAATCGGGTTTGCTCACCATAACCACGGGTGCGTTAGGGTTCTCCTTGCGGAAGGTATAGTACATGTTATAATGCGTTTGCTGTAAATGTTCGACGCTCGGTGCGTTGTGATCGTAGTCAAGCACGAACACGGCGGGGTGTAAAGCGGCGATATAGTCCGCCATAATTTGTTCGCCTTTGCCGTTTCCTGAAAAACCGAGATTGATAAAATCAAAATGGAATTTTCTCGAAAGGAGCGCGGCGTAATCGTTCCCGGGGCGGGAAGCGCAACCGCCTTGGGTAATGGAGCTGCCGTAAAAGACTACGGGTTTTTCCATGGGATAGGGGGTAGGCGTTTGTACCGTACTCCCTTTTTTGATGCCTATGTACAGCTCGAATACGCCGTTATATAACGGGAAATAAATACACATATCCTGCAAGAGATACAAAGGGAAATAGCGTATGCCTTGGAAAGCAATCGTCCCCGACGTTGCTTTGGCGACGTCGGCTATATTCGGGGGGAAGAACCCTGCGAATTTGCCGTCGGCGTAAATGGCAAAGCCGTGGCTACCCGAAAGGGGCATATGGTTCATGGGCAGGTTGGCGGGAATGACGCATTTGATGGCGACGTAAGGGGAGTTGGTGATAAAACGCACTCTACCCCCTGCGGTATATTTAGAAAGCCCTGCAACTCCTGCGCTTGTAGCGTCGGCTACGTCTTTGGGCAGGCGGCGGTAGAGTTTTTCTTCTTCGCTGTAAAATACGCCGCGCAAATCAAAAGGCGCTTGGTTGGCGTTCAGCCATTCGATATCCGTTTCGCCGTTAGGCAAAGGGAGTTTAAAATTTTCGTCGATTTGTGCAATATCCATGAAAACGTTTTCCTTTTGTTTTTTTATGCAAAGAATGAAGGGATAACCAACGTCGCGATAACGATAGCGCCAAGCGCGATACGGTACCACCCAAATACTTTGAAATCGTGTTTTTTTACAAAGTTCATTAAAAAGCGAATGGCGATAAGGGAAACGGCAAACGCCACGGCGCAGCCGATAAGCAGATACCAAATTTCCGCGCCGACAAATCCGCCCCCGTCCAAGAAAAATTTGAACAGCTTTAACGCGCTTGCGCCAAGCATAACGGGAATGGCGAGATAGAAAGTAAATTGCGCGCCGGCGGGACGGGCAACGCCGATAAGCAGCGCCCCTAAAATGGTTGCGCCCGAGCGGGACGTGCCAGGGATTAACGAAAGCACTTGAAACGCGCCGATAATAAGCGCCTGTTTATACGTAATTTCATGCGTATCGTTGACGGGAAATGAACGACCGTTATTGCGTTTTTCCGTCAAAAGGAAGGCTACGCCGTAAATAATCAGGGTTAAAGAAATGACGAGCGGCGTTTGTAAATATTCTTCGAGTAAATCGTCAAAGAGTACGCCGATAACGGCGGCGGGCAAGCAGGCAATTAGTACCTTTGCCCACAAAACAAGGATACCCTTGTCCGTTTCTACGACGCGCTTTACGGTGGTCATGCCGTTTTCGTTTGTATGCTCTTGCTTTTGTAAGCGCCAAGGAAAAAGCTGTTTAAAAAAGAGCACGACGACGGCAAGGATTGCGCCAAGCTGAATGACGACCTTAAACATTTCCATAAACGCCGCAGAAACGTTTAAGGGGAAATAGGCGTCGAAAAGCAGCATATGGCCCGTGCTCGAAACGGGCAACCATTCGGTGACCCCTTCGATTATGCCGAGCATAATGACTTTGAGTAGTTCGATAAAATCCATAACGCAGCTCCTTGCTTTGTTGTTAAAATTATAACACATAATGGGCGGAAAGTCCACTATTTTAGAAAAAAAACAGGAAAAATGCGCAAAAATGGTTAAAAAAGTGGTAAATAGGTATTGCATTTGTGAAAAAATTATGGTATAATAAAAAAGTAATCGGGGAAAGATGAAACGTTTTATTGCGCTCTTTTGATAAAAACGGGGCGTTGTTTTCCGAAATCAAATACTTTTCGGAGGATCGAACAATGTGTCAGGGAACAGTTAAGTGGTTCAATGCGGAGAAAGGCTACGGCTTTATCGCAAATGACGAGGGCGGCGACGACGTATTCGTACATTTTTCGGCAATCGTAATGGACGGGTACAGACGCTTGAAGGAAGGACAAAAGGTTACTTTTGAAACCGAACCGGACCCTAAAAATCCTGAAAAACTGCGTGCAATAAACGTAGTCGTGCAATAAGGAATACCTGTTAGGAAAAACTTAATCGCAAACGGATTTTGCGCCGCGCCTTTTAGGCGCGGTTTTTTCTTTGCAAGAAATTGCTTTGGAAACATTGACAAATAACGCGGCTTGGTGTATAATAAATATATACTTATTCTGCGGAGAAAACCATGTATCCCTATCCCGTATTATTCGACAAAATCGGTTTATATGAAATCTTTTTGACGATAGGGGTATTATCGGCGTTTTTTATTGCGGATAGACTGGCGGTTAAACGCGGCTTTTCTCTTGCGTTGCAGCGGTTTTTCGTCGTTGCCATTCCGCTCGCTATCGCCGTGGGCTTTTTGGGCGCGGTGCTCTTTCAGGCGTTTTACGACTTCATGCAAACGGGTACGTTCGTCGTCAATAACTCCACGGGTATGACCTTTTACGGCGGACTGATCTTCGGCGTGCTTGCCTTTTTGTTGGTGTGGTTCGTCGGCGCGCTGCCCTTTAAGCTTGGAAAAGAGAGCAGACGGCGTTTTGCAGACGTGGCGGATATTGCCGCTTGCGTTATTCCTTTGGCGCACGCATTCGGGAGAATAGGTTGTTTTTTTGCAGGCTGTTGCCACGGTTTGCCGACGGATAGTATTTTCGGGGTGAAAATGCATACCGCGCAGGGTTTGCAAAGCGTACTGCCCGTGCAGCTTTACGAAGCGGCATTTTTGTTTTTGCTTTCGGGCGCGACCTTCTTTTTATTCTTTAAAGCGAAAGGAAAAGCCAAGAACGTACCCTTATTAAGCGTGTACGCGGTGGCGTACGGGGTATGGAGATTTTTTATAGAGTACTTACGCGGCGACGACCGCGGCGCAACGGTGGTATCCTTTTTATCCCCGTCGCAGCTGACGGCGTTGATTTTGATGGCGGCAGGCGTTGTGTACTATTGTATCCTATTCTTTTACAAACGAAAAAATACGGAAAAAACCGAATAGAAAACATTTATAAGGAGAGATATTATGGAGAGAGCAGAGGCTTTACAGGCATTTGAAAGCGCGTTCGGCGGACAGGCGGAAGATTTGTTCACGGCGGCAGGGAGAATCAACGTAATCGGCGAACACGTCGATTATTGCGGTGGAAAGGTATTCCCTGCGGCGTTGAATTTACGTTGCAATATCTACGGTAAAAAGACGGGGGCAAACGTCATTCGTCTGGCTTTCCGCGGTATTGACGGGGTCGTTGAACTGGATATGAGCAAGCTCGGCGAATACAGGGGCTTGAAAATCGGGAACTATCAAGCGGGCGTTGCGTACTTTATGCAAGAAAAGGGCGTACGGCTCGTCGGGTGCGATTTGTATTACGATTGCACCGTTCCGTTCGGCAGCGGACTTTCGTCTTCCGCGGCAATTGAAGTGGCTACCGCCGTTGCGTTGTACGAATACGCAGGGGTGGCGTACGATAAAGTAGAAGTGGCGCTTTTATCCCAAAAGGCGGAAAACAAGTACGCAGGGGTCAACTGCGGTATCATGGACCAGTTCGCGTCGGCAATGGGTAAAAAGGACCACGCCGTACTGTTGGATTGCTCGACGCTCGAATACGAATACGTACCCTTGAAGTTAGGGGATTATTGCTTGGTGGTTGCGAATTGTAATAAGCCGCACAACCTTGTAGAAAGCAAATACAACGTTCGCCGTCAAGAAGTGGAAACGGCGCTTAAAACCATTCAAACGGTGAAAAACGTCAGCTGTTTAGCCGAGCTTACGCCCAAGGATTTTGCAGAAGTCAAATATCTTTTGTCGGGCGTCGTCGCAAAGCGCGCCGAACACGTCGTTATGGAATGTGACCGCGTCAACCGTGCGGTGCAAGCGCTCAAAGACGGTGACTTGGTAGAGCTTGGCAAGCTCTTAAACGAAAGCCATTACAGCTTGCGTGATTTGTACGAAGTAACGGGTAAAGAACTGGATACCCTTTCCGCTTTGGCGAGAAAGGAAGCCGAATGTTTGGGCTCGCGTATGATCGGCGCAGGGTTTGGCGGCTGTACCATTTCCATTGTCAAAAAGACGGCGGTGGAAGGCTTTATTCGCCGTGTTGGAAAGGCGTACGTTGAAACGATCGGGTATAAAGCAAGCTTTTACGAAACGTCTATTGAAGACGGTATTACGGTGGAAAAGCTGTAAGAAAAACGCGTTGTACAACCGCGCCGTTGGGCGCGGTTGTTTTATAAAATAAGGGGGGCATGTATAAGATGAAATATATTTTAGCGCTTGATCAAGGCACGACTTCTTCGCGCGTCGCGCTTGTAGATGAAGGCTTGAACGTCGTGGGGATTTTATCGCGCGAGTTTCCGCAAATCTATCCCAAGGAAGGTTGGGTAGAACACGATCCCATGGATATTTGGGCAAGCCAGTACGGCGTCATGATGGAGCTTGTGGCAAAGAGCGGCGCGCCGCTTGCGGACGTTCAGGCGATAGGGATTACCAACCAACGCGAAACGACGATCGTTTGGGATAAGGCGACGGGAAAACCCGTGTATAACGCTATCGTTTGGCAATGCCGCCGAACGGCGGATAAAATCGACGCGCTCGTAAAGGACGGCTACGGCGAGATGATACGCCAAAAGACGGGGCTTATCCCCGACGCGTATTTTTCCGCCAGCAAGATTCAATGGATTTTGGACAACGTGGACGGCGCAAGGGAAAAAGCGGAACGGGGCGAATTGTTATTCGGTACGGTGGATACGTGGCTAATTTGGAAACTCACGGACGGCAAACGACACGTTACTGACCGCACGAATGCGTCGCGTACCATGTTGTTTAATATCGACACCATGGACTGGGACGACGAATTGTTGGCGCTGTTTGGTATTCCGCGCAGTATGTTGCCTAAGGTGCAAAGCTCGGGGGAATATTTCGGGTATGCAAACGTTGGCGGCAGGCAAATTCCTATCGCAGGGGTAGCAGGCGATCAGCAGGCGGCGTTGTTTGGTCAGGGCTGTCATGAAAAGGGCGAAGCCAAAAATACATACGGAACGGGTTGTTTTTTGCTCATGAATACGGGCACGGAAAGACCGAACAGCCAAAACGGACTGTTGACGACGGTGGCGGCGACGCGTAAAGACCAACCGCCGCAGTATGCGTTGGAAGGTAGCGTGTTTATCGGCGGAGCGGTCATTCAATGGCTGCGCGACGAAATGCGCTTTTTTGCCGAAAGCAGGGACGCGGAATATTACGCAAAGAAAGTCCCCGACACGGGCGGCGTGTATATCGTGCCTGCGTTTGCGGGCTTAGGCGCGCCGTACTGGGATATGTACGCTCGCGGAACGATTTTCGGTATCACGCGCGGTACGAAACGCGAGCATATTATTCGAGCGGCGCAGGAAAGTATCGCTTATCAATCTGCTGACCTTGTTTCGGCGATGGAAAAGGATACGGGGATACCGCTTAAACGCTTAAAGGTGGACGGCGGCGCGTCGAGAGATGGCTTTTTGATGCAATTCCAAGCGGATATTTTGCAGGCGGACGTGGTGAAACCGTCTTCGCACGAAAGCACGGCTTTGGGCGTGGCAATGCTGGCAGGGCTTAGCGTAGGCGTATGGCGGGACGAAACGCAACTGCGCGCTATGCAAAAAACCGACCGCACGTATACGCCGAAAATGGACGATACGCAGCGGCAGGAAAAGCTGAGAAAATGGCATAAGGCGGTAGAGCGTACTCGCGGTTGGGATAGTGAATAAAAATGCGTTTTTCTATAATCAACGTCGAGCCTTTTGGCTCGGCGTTATATTTTTATAAAAAATATTGTCAAATAATTAAAAAAATACTTGACAAATGCGGGGGGGG